>JALZAQ010000029.1 GCA_030948255.1 Gemmatimonadota bacterium | reverse complement strand
CCCCCCGCCTCCTTTCCGTGACTCACTCGTACCGGAGCGCCGCGATCGGATCCAGTCGGGAGGCACGGCGGGCCGGCCAGACGCCGAAGACAATGCCGACCGCTGCCGCGAACAGAAAGGCGAGCAGCACCGAGGCGGGCACGACGCTGGTGTTCCACTCGAGAATCCGGCTCATGGCCTCCGCGCCGCCAACGCCCACCCCCACGCCCAGCGCGCCGCCCAGCAGACAGAGGACGACAGCCTCGATGAGAAACTGCAGGAGAATGTCGAGACGCGTCGCTCCGAGCGCCTTGCGAATTCCGATCTCGCGGGTGCGCTCCGTCACCGAGACAAGCATGATGTTCATGATGCCTATGCCGCCAACGAGGAGACTCACTGCCGCTATCCCCGCCAGGAGATAGGAGAATGTCTGCGTCGTTTCGCCGAGGGTGTTGAGGAAATCGGTCTGGGCGCGAATCTGAAAATCGTTCTGCTGTCCCTCGCGAAGACGGTGCGCATGACGCATGATCCTCTGCAGCTCCGTCATCGCATCTGGTATGTCCGCCTCGGTGCGCGCGAGCACGTTGATGTCGTTGAGTCGCTCGCGCCCGAAGACACGGAAGCGCCCCGTCTGCAGAGGGATCAGGACCTGGTCGTCCGGATCGGCGAAGCCGCCGGTCGTTCCCTTGGGCGCGAGAACGCCCACGACCTCGAACTGGATGCCGCGTATTCGGATCGCCTCGCCGATGATCCCGTCGGGGTTATCGACTCCCAACTGCGGGAGAATGGCGCTCCCCAGGACCGCCACCCGCTGCTTGGCGTGGTCGTCGGCATCACGAAACATCCTTCCAGCGGCCACACGGTACTTGCGGACCTCCAGGTAGTTCGCCGACGTGCCGGTCACCTGGGTGTTGGTGTTCCGGTTGCCGAACTGCACCTGGAAACGGGAGTCCTGCTGGGGCTGGATCAGCGTGATCCGCGTCGCCCGCTCCTCGATCTCCCGGACATCCGCCATCGTCATAGGCCGAATGTCCTGAGTGCGGACGCCTGCCTGCTGCACCCGCTGGGCGTTGATCGACAGCATCGTCGTCCCGAGGGCGCTGATGCGGCTCTTCACAGATTCCTGCGCTCCATTTCCCAACGCAAGCATTGCGATCACCGCGCCGACCCCGATGACGATGCCCAGCATGGTGAGCAGCGAGCGCAATTTGTTGGCGATCAGCGCGCCGAGCGCGACCCGCATCGGTTCATCGACTAACACCTGATCCTGGCACCGGAGCACGAGAGGCACGAAGGACTCCCGACCTCCGGAGTCCCGAGGAGCGCGAGGGTCGCGCTTTCACGGGACTACGCAGGCAATTCTCCCTTCGTTGGAGCGGTCGGTGCTTGCCCCCGGCAGACGGCATCCCACCTCCGGCGGCCACACATTTCTCACCGATACGTCTCGAAGAACCCCGTCCCCTCCCCCTGGATCGGCGACCCTCCGACTCGACCGGACACTCTCGCCCGCCCCTTCATCTGGATGAAGAAGGGTGTCACCAGTCGCCGGGCCGCGCTCGCGTCGCCGCGCTCGAGCAGCTGGCGCCGCGTGTCGGTGCCGATGGCATCCTCGATCGAGAGCTCCACGCGGATGGTGTCATCACCTCGAGCGTCGGTGAGAAGCGCCGTTGCCGGAACCCGCACGGCGCGATGGTCGACGTCGATCGTGCGAGCATCGACGTACGCGATGCTCTTCGGTCGAAAGAGCGCCCGGAATCCCAGCGAGTCCACCAGGAAGAGGAGGAGCGGCGCGGCATCGGAGGCGGGCACATCGGGCGGCTGCACCCGCCCATAGAGCAGCGTGTACGAGCCGGCGCGGGCCTCGCCCCACTCCCACACGACGCCCCGCCACACCCCCCAGTTGTGATCGTGATACGCCTGAGCGAGCTCGTAGCGTGAGCACTCGCCGTTCACGCACACGGTGCCCGTCGCCTCGGCGCGCAGGGCCGCCACGGCGTATCCGGAGCTGAAGCTGCAGCCACCATCGACATCCGCGCCCTCTGTCACGCAGTCCGCGATGCTCGAGCCGGGGAAGTAGGCTCGCCGATCGGGGGTGAGGAGGAGATTGAGCACGAGGGTTGCGCGACCTCCCTCCTCCCGGGCACGCCCGCGGAGTGCGTAGCGACCGTCGTCCAGCAGCGAGATGCTCGCGTCGCCGATGCGCACGTCGGCGTTGGCGGCGGAGAAGCGCACCTGTGACGAGCCCGCCCCGGCCGAGAATCGTCTCGTCCGGCCCCCCTGCTCCCGCACCGTGACCACGAGCTGACCGCCCCAGCGCCCATCGGGCACGTCGCCGGCCACGATGTACGAGATGAAGAGCCACTGCCGCCGGCTCTTCGAGAGCACGTTCACGTAATGCCATTCCGCCCAGCTGTCGCGATGGGCGAGTCCGGCGGGAGGCCGGTGAAAGTGGTCGATGTCCCCGTACAGCTCGAGCGGCGTGGGGCTCATCCAGCGGCGGTCCGCGTCGTCGTCCCGCCACTGGCCAGCCGCGACCGGCGCCGACGCGCCGACGCCGCTCGTTCGCGAAGGGATTTCGCCGGTCGCGCGCACCGGAAGCTCGACGCCCGCTGCGGTGCGCAGGTAGAGCAGCTTGCCGTCGATCTGCGGAGCGACGGCCGACACGTGCGGGGCGAGCCGTGGCGCGGCCAGTAGCTGGCGATAGATGAAGCGAGCTCGGTCGATGGAGAAGTAGAGACCGCCGACCCCGCCCGTCTTCATCACCTCGACGTCGAGCCCCTCCGGCAGGACGGTGATCGCGCCGCCGCCGACCAGCCGCTCGTCGCGCGCCTGGGTGAGCAGCGCCTCGCCGATCGCGAGAAGCACGATCATGACCCCGACGCCGAGAGCGTAGCCGCCGAGCAACATCGCCGACCGCCAGGGACGGTGGGCGAGGCTGCGCAGCGCCAGTCGGGTGATCACTGCTCAGTCCCGAGCGCGCCAGGGTATCGGGGCGTCCGGCCGAGGCACGTGGAAGTGGAGGGCCGCATCGTCCTCTCCGATCACCCGCGCCGCGAGCTCGGCACTGCCCGCGTCGCTGAGCCGGCGCGCGGGGTCCTCGAGCAGCTCGGCCGCCTCGTGGGACGCGAGGGTGGCCACGTACACGTCGGCCCATGGACCGTAGTCGAAGCGCGCGTGCGCGGCCCGCTCGGCGGCGCGACGGATGAGCGGATGATCGTCGATGCGAAGGGGCACCGTCAGCACGGGACGCAGCGCCGGCACGTGGAGCTCTACCGCAAGCACCTGCTCGGGCCGCAGAGCGCCGATTGGCGCTCCCTGTGGAAAGTCGCTCTCGATCTCCGTGAGCTCCCGCTCGGCGATCCGCACCGGACTCCAGCTCACCTGGGTGCCGTGCGCGACTCCGCTTCCACGTGCCAGCAGCGAGCGCACCTCCGGACACTCGCGTCCGTCGAACAGGTAGGCGACCAGCGTTGCCAGAGGCCACCGGCGCGTCTCGGTGCATGCCGGCCCGCCGTGGCGCAGGTCGCGCAGGCGGACCTCGATCTCAGAGTCCATCATTCGCCACCTCGTCACTCACGATCAGCCCATCGCGCATGTGAACGACGCGACGGGCCGCTCGGGCGAGCTCCTCGTCGTGCGTCACGACCACTACCGTGGTGCCATCGGAGTTCAGCCGCTCGAAGAGGGAGATGATCTCCGCGCCGGTGCGGGCATCCAGCTCGCCCGTCGGCTCGTCAGCGAGGATGAGAGATGGCCGGTTCGCCAGAGCTCGCGCGATTGCCACCCGCTGCTGCTCGCCACCGGAGAGCTGCGTCGGGCGGTGTCGCCGGCGATGAGCCAGATCGACATACGCCAGCAGCTCGGCGGCACGCTTCCGCCGCTCGGTTTTCGGGATCCCAGCTTCGGCCATGGGGAGCTCCACGTTCTCCTCCGCCGTCAGGATAGGCACCAGGTAGAATCGTTGGAAGACGAAGCCGATGTTCTCCAGGCGAAAGCGGGTGATCTCGCGATCGCCCATTCGAGCCACATCGCGACCGCGGATGGCGATGGTGCCGGAGCTCGGACGGTCGATGGCGCCGAGCAGATTGAGAAGCGTGGACTTTCCACACCCCGACGGACCGGTGATCGCCAGGTGCTCGCCGGCCTGGATCTCCAGCGACACCCCGCGCACGGCGTGCACCGCCTCCCCTTCGAGCAGGTAGTCACGCTGTACATCGCGTGCAGTGAGCGCGGATGTCACGCCACGGCCTCCTCGCGCAGAGTCCGGGCGATCGGCAGGGAGGCGGCGCGCCACGACGGGTAGAGGCCGGCGCCGATGCCGGCGGCGACCAGAAGTCCGAGCGCCATCCACGCCGCTCGGGGCTGGAAGAGAAAGAAGTCGATCGCCCGCGGAAGGCCGGGAAAGTGCGAGAGGATCCGATTGAGATAGCGGGCCGTGATCAGACCCAGCGCCAGGCCGAGGGCACTCCCGCCGACGCTGATCGCGGTTCCCTCGAGAAGAATCTGGTGCACGACGTGAGTGCGGGACACGCCGATCGCGCGGAGAGTCGCGATCTCGCCGACCCGCTCATTCACCGACACCGTCATAAGCGTCGTCACGAGCAGAAAGCCCACCAGAAGGCTGACGGCGCCGAGGATGAGTGAGAGCTGGCGGAAGTAGCTCAGCCGCTCGTCCACCCGCGACAGCGCGTCGGCGGTCGAGATCGCATCGACGGCCGGGATGTGCCGCCGGATCCATCGCTGCGCCAGGGCGACGTCGGCGCCCTCGCGCGTTCTCACCATGAAGAGCGACACGCGATCGTCGAGCGCTGTCCCGGTCATCCGCTGCAGGGTACCGAGCGGCAGCGCCACCGCCGGTTGGCCGGCGGAGAGATAGAGAAAGCGCGCCCGTCCGGCGATGACGAAGCGCCGATCCCCCGCGACCGTGCGCAGGGCGGGGTTGTAGCCGACGGCGAGGTGGAGCGTGTCCCCCACGCGGGCAGCCGTGGCCGCCAGGAAGTCGTCGTTGGCCACCAGCGCATCCGGACGGAGCGCATCCCGTCCACCCACCAGCTCGTAGTCTCCCTGAACGGCCGGAAGCACGCCGAGCGCGAAGGAGGCCACGCTCTCGCGCCCCCGCACGGCAGAGTGGAGGGGCACATGGACGGTCGCTCCCAGCACTGGGCTCACAGCCACGACATCGGCGAGCTGACGCAGGCTGTCGGTGATCGCGCGGGCTCCGGGAATGGTGGATTCGGTGTCGAATGGGAGGGTGCCGCGCGGGGCTAGCCTGAGCTGAAAGCCGCGACTAAGCAGCAGCTGGCGAAAGGACTCCCGGAGTCCGGTCGAGAGCATCACCATGTCGAGCAGCATCGCGGCGGCGATGGCGACGCCGCACAGAGCGAGGACCGTGCGCGAGCGGTGGCGCCGGAGCGCCGCCAGCGCGAGCGTCACGCGCATCAGCGACCGAGAAGGGTGAGCGGAGGAGTGCGTACCAGACGCCGGGCCGCGAGTGCTCCGGCGGCGAGCCCGAGCACGAGCGAGAGCAGCATCGCGAAGCCGACGATCTCCGCGGTCACGATCGAGAAGCGGAGGGGGGTGCGGTACACCGCCTGGTAGTGGGCATTCACAAGGGCGGACGAGATCCAGCCGAGCCCTGCGCCGGCCAGACTTCCGAGCACCGCGACGAAGCCTGCCTCGATCACGACCGAGCGCATGATGGTGGAGCGCGAGATTCCGATCAGACGCAGCGCCGCGACGTCGCGCCGGCGCTCCTCCACCTTGAGCAGCAGGATGCAGAGAAGAAAGATCGCGCTCGCCACGATCGTGATGACTCCGATCGCCCGATGAAAGCGACTCACGACCCGAAAGGTCTGCGAGGTCTCGACGGCGATGTCGCGCGACCGATAGGCGTGAAAGCCGAACGCCGCATCGTTGATCTCGCGCAGGGCGCGAGCGGTCGCGATGCTGTCGTGTGTCGCGACCGCGAAGCGGTCCACGCGGTCGCCGTAGCCGAGCAGCGACTGGAGCTGGTCGAGATGGAGGCGCACGCGGTACTCGCTGCGCGCGATCTCGCTCGGGTCGGCGCGACGGCGGACGATCGCGCCGATCCTCACGCTGTCCCCGCCGGCCGGGCTGCCCGTCACAGCGGGATTCGCCGACAGGACGACGCGATCCCCGATGCGAAGATGGGCATCCTCTGCCAGCCGCTGGTCGATCGCGATATCGCGCGTCGTCTCACGCAACGCGCCGGGCGCCTGGAGGGCGAGGAGGAGCAAGAAGAGCGAGCTTAGCACGAGGGCAAACGGCGAGCGAGGCGCTGCCGTTCCGCATCCGAGCTTCTCCGCGTACACTGGTGCATCATGCCTCGTCCTCTTGTGATCGACACGGACACGGGGATCGACGACGCCGTCGCGATCGCCCTGGCCGCGTGCCTCCCCGCGCTCGACGTCGTCGCAATCACGACGGTACACGGCAACGTGGACACGGCGCGAGCGACGCGCAATGCGCGCGAGGTCGCCCGCCGCTGCGGCCTGCGCGCGCCGGTTGTCGCCGGATCGGCGCGGCCTCTCATCCGTGCACCCCGGCCCGCACGGGAGACGCACGGCGAGGAGGGACTCGGATTCGTGACACCCGCGGCTGCGGCTGTCGCCGAACCCGACCACGCCGCCCAACACATCGTCGACGAGAGCCACCGGCACCACGCCCTCACCCTCTGCTGCCTGGGGCCACTCACCAACCTCGCGAATGCCCTGGAGCGCGACGCGACGCTCCCCTCGCGCTTGGGTCCGGTGTTCGTGATGGGTGGCGCGCTCGCGGTGCGGGGCACGATGACGCGCTGGAGCGAGTTCAACTGGTGGTCCGACCCCGAAGCCGTGGACCGCGTGCTGCGCGCCGCACTCGACGTGCGGCTCGTTCCTCTTGACGTGACCCGCCAGGTCGCCATACCGGGCTCGGCCATCCGGCAGCTCGGCCGCGCAGCCGTGTCGGATGCGGATGCCCGGTTCTGGTACGACGCGCTCCGCTTTTATGCCGGCTTCCACCGCGACTGGGAGCAGTTCGACGGGGCCGTGGTGAACGATGCCCTGGCAATCGCACTGGTGGCCGATGACCGGCTCGCCGGATGGGAGACGATGCGCGTCGGAGTGGGGCTCGGCGACGACGATCGGCAGGGAGCTCTGACGACAGGCGCGACCGGCCACACGCCGCTGCGTGTGGCGGTGAGCGTGAACGCCCCGGACGTCCTGGCGTTGATCTCCCGGCTTCTCTTCTCCCGCTGGGTCGATGACGGCGTAGTGCAGAGCGGAGCGGCAGACGCTCGCCGCTGGCTGAGCGACAATCCGCTTCAGTCCGACGCCCCGTGAGCGCCGGAAAGCGGACTGCCCTCCCTGACCTGGCTGTGGTGGTGGGCGTGGGCGAGATCGGGAGTGGCTGGGCGGCGCTGTTCGCTCTGAACGGCGTGGAGGTACGGGTGGTCGATCCCGACATCCGGGCCGCCGAGCGAATCGACCGCGCGATCGCTTTAGCGCGCAGGCTACCCGAGCACCGGGGACCCGCGTCTCCCATCACAGTCGCGGGCTCCGTGCGCGACGCGCTGAGCGGGGCGGGGTGGGTGCAGGAATCCGTACCCGAGATACTCGACCTCAAGCGCGGGGTGCTCCGGGAGATCGCAGCTCATGCCGGAGACGACGCCGTGATCGCGTCGAGCACGTCGTCCTTCACCACCAGCGCGCTCGCGAGGGGTCTCGCCGGGGCGGCGCGCCTGCTGGTAGTGCACCCGTTGCACCCGGTGTACGCGGTACCGGTGGTGGAGCTGAGCGGAGGAGAGGACACCAGCCCTGCGACGCTCGATCGCGCCATCGAGGTCATGCGCGCGCTCCGGCGGGAGCCAGTCGTGGTGAGGGGAGAGCCCGCGGGGCTGGTGGCGAACCGCCTCACCGCGGCGTTGCTACGCGAGGCGCTCGAGTTGCTCGCCCGCGGCGCCGTCACGCCGCGAGAGCTGGATCGGATCGTCGCCGGCGGAGTCGCCCTGGGGTGGGCGGCCGCTGGACCCCTCGGAACCGAGGCGCACGGCGCGCGCGAGCATGGCCTGGGCGCTCTGCTGCGGGCGCTGGAGCGGCCTCTCGCCTCGCTCTGGCCTGCGCTCGCGGCGTGGATCGCGCTCGACCCGGACGCGCGTGCCGCGATCGAGGCGTCGTCGCACGCAGCGCCGGAGGCCGGCATCCCGAGCATCGAGGAGCACGTGTGGACAGAGCGGCTTGCGCGCATCGCGCGCGCCAGCCAGGAGCGGCGCGATGACTAGGTGGTGGGATGCCGCAGCCACTCCTTGGTGCGCTGCAGCTCGGCGCGGCTCTCACCGAGGCTATACGACGGGGAGCTGATCCGACTCAACCCGCGCATCATCAGCCAGCCGCCCACCCCGAGCTCCAGCATGCCGGTGACGATCGCTCCAACCCATATGTGGCCGCGCGCCGCACTCCCGATAGCGGTCACGAGAAAAATCGTCAGGGACACCATGGTGAGGAGCCCGATTCCAAAGGCGAGCCCGAGCTGAATGGCGCCCTTCGTGGCACCGCGAATGTTGTCCTTCATCTCGAGCTTGGAGAGCCGGATCTCGTCGCCGACCAGCTTCTTCGAGTCGTCGGTGAGGCGGCGCACCAGCTCGGTGATCTTGGCATCCGGATCCATCACGGCCACGGCTCACCTCGGGTCACTGTTGGGTGCGTGGTCTGCCGAGGCAAGAGACGTTCCGGGAATGCAGGGCGGGGTTGGTTCCCGAAAGACGACATCATCCCGGGATGTCCCGGCCGGCACGTTCCACCAGCACCATCGCCGCCAGAGAGGGTCCCATCAGCCGCTCGACCCCATCCACGCTGAGCACCATCGGCCCGTCGAAAGGCGCCCGACCGGTGATCACCACCGCCGCGCCGGGCACCAGCCCCAGCTCGCCCAGGTAGCGCAGGCGCGACGCGTCGTCGTCATCACTCACGCGCACGACGTGGGCAAGCGTCAGCGGCTCGAGCTCCGAGAGAGACGTCAACCTCCGCTCCTCGATCTCTCCCTCGCGCGTCGGAATGGGAGCACCGTGAGGATCGACCGTCGGGTCACCAATGGCGGTGGCCATCCGGTCGATCAGCTCATCGGAGGAGGCGTGCTCGAGGCGCTCGGCTTCCTCGTGCACCCGATCCCACGGATAGCCCAGTGCGCGGGAGAGATAGCATTCGATCACCCGATGCCGGCGAAGTGTGCGGAGCGCGATGCGCCGGCCCTCGCTCGTGAGCCGCACCCCCCGATACCGCTCGTGCTCGAGCAGTCCCTGATCGGCGAGACGCCGCACCATGCCGCTCACCGATGGAGGGGCGATCGCGAGCCGTTCCGCGATGTCGGTGGTCGCGGCCGCACCGGAGGCGCGCTCGATCTCGTAGATCGCCTTGAGGTAGTCTTCGACCGGAGCGGTGTAGCTCTCTCCCGAACGCGCGGTCACGGCAACGGGTGCAGCGGCGGCGGGGGGGGATGAGGCTGGCTGTCGGGGTGGTGCCCGCCTTCGCCCCGCACGAGCAGCACCGGCACCGTGCAGCGGTGTCGCACTCCGTCGGCGACGCTCCCATAGAACAGATCGCCGAAGAAGCGGTGGCCGTGCGTGGACATGGCGATCAGGTCGCACTGCTCGCGCGCGGCCGCGTCGGCGATCTCGTGGGGCGGGTCACCCGTCGCCAGGATGGCCTCCACCTCGAACCCCTCGGCCTCGAGATCGGCGGCGACCTGCTCCAGATACTCCCGGTCCTTCCGCATCTCCTCCGATTCGCGCAGGTCGAGCTCGTGGATGTTGCGCGCGACCCACCCATCGGCGACGTGGATGATCCGCAGCGAGGAGCCACAGAGGCGGGCCAGCCTCTGCACGTGCTCCAGGATCGCCTCGTCGTAGTGTGAGTGCTCGAGTGGAACGAGGATGCGACGGTACATGGTCAGCTCAGCCATCCCCGAAAGGTTTGCAGCAGCAGCCACGAGTTGAGCAGGCCGATGAGCACCGCCACCGCCCATGCCAGGAGACTCAACCACCGCGCGTTCACCAATGCGCCCATCTTAGCGCGATCCGAGGTGAAGCGCACGAGGGGCACGACCGCGAAAATGAGCTGCATGCTCAGAATCACCTGGCTGAGCACGAGGAGTCGCGCCGTGCCGGCCGCGCCGTAGAGGATGGCGACGATCGCGGCCGGGATGACCGCGATCAGCCTCGTGATGAGCCGCCGGATCCAGGGGCGCAGACGGATGTCGAGAAAGCCCTCCATCACGATCTGTCCCGCGAGCGTCCCGGTGAGCGTCGAGTTCTGCCCCGAAGCGAGGAGCGCGAGGGCGAAGACGACGCTTGCCCCGCCCACGCCGAGCAGCGGAGTCAGCAGCTTGTAGGCGTCCTGGATCTCGGCCACGCCGGTGTGGCCGCTGCGATGGAAGGTCGCCGCGGCCACGATCAGGATCGCGGCATTGATGAAGAGCGCGAACGTGAGGGCGATGGTGGAGTCGATGAATGCGAACCGCACCGCCTCCTTCTTCCCCTCGGCGTGCTCGTCGTACCTGCGCGTCTGCACGATCGAGGAGTGCAGGTAGAGATTGTGCGGCATCACGGTCGCGCCGAGGATGCCCATGGAGATGTACAGCATGTCGCTGCGGCGCAGGATCTCCGCGCGGGGCACGAACCCCGCCAGCACGCCGCCCCACTCCGGCCGGGAGATCACCAGCTCGAAGAGGAAGCAGAGCCCGACGGTCGCCACGAGCGCGATCACCAGCGCCTCGAGCACCCGGAATCCCTTGTGCTGGAGAAAGAGCACCAGCAGCACGTCGAGGGTGGTGATCACCACCCCCCACGACAGCGGGATGTGGAAGAGGAGATTGAGCGCGATTGCCGAGCCGATCACCTCCGCCAGATCGCAGGCCGCGATGGCGAGCTCACAGATCACCCAGAGAAAGATCGACACCGGGCGGGAGTAGTGATCGCGGCACGCTTGGGCCAAATCGCGACCGGTGACGATGCCGAGCTTGGACGCGAGCCCCTGGAGGAGCACCGCCATGAAGTTCGCCAGGAGAACGACGCTGAGCAGCCGGTAGCCGAACGCCGATCCGCCCGCGAGATCGGTGGCCCAGTTGCCGGGGTCCATGTACCCGACTGCAACCAGATAGCCGGGGCCGGTAAAGGCGAGCATTTTCCGGAACCAGGTAGCTCCGGTGACTGGCACCGACCGGTAGACATCGACCAGGCTCGGAGTGGCGCGAGCACGGCGCCATCCCGCGTCAGGTGGCGGTAGGGGGCGACGCGGCGACAGCGGGAGGGCCATGATATTAAATTCTATGGGACTATAATAAAAGTTCGTTCAGCCTAATATGGCGCTGCTCGTCTCGGAGCGCAACCCGGCACGTGGAGGCCCAACCTCATACCGCGAGTCTTCCGACGAGCTCTAGGAATTGCCTGAGGATTCGCTCCGTCAGCCCCCACACGATGTGTTCGCTCAGCTGGAAGCTCGGAACCTGGCGGTCGCCCCCGGAGAGCCGGATCCAGACCTCCCGACTGACGGCAGGATCCTGCAACAGGACCACCGGGACCCAGAATGCTTCCGCGACCTCGGAGCTCAGCGACAGTGCAGGATGGCCCACCACGCTGGCGACGAACGGAGTGATCACGATCGGGGGAAGCACCGGCGTGCGGGGTTGCAGGTCGTCGAGCGCTCCGAGCATGCGGCCCGTGGTGGCCAGGTCGATGCCGATCTCCTCGCGCGTCTCGCGGATCGCCGTCTGCTCGAGCGAGGCATCGCCGGGCTCGCTCCGACCCCCCGGGAGCGCGATGTGTCCGCTCCAGGGGTCCCCCTCGTACAGCGCGCGCTTGATCAGCAGCAGCTCGAGATCGCCCCGCTGGGTATCGCGGAGGATGAGCGCGACAGCGGCGCGGCGCGCGGGCTCCTCGACCTCGAGCCGCACGGCCGCACGGCCGGCGAGGCGGGAAGCGATCGCGTCGAGCGCCGTACCCCCGCCCTCACTGCTCGACTTCACCGCCGGCATTGACCCATCCGCGAATCCCCTCGGCCATGGAGCGCACGTTCGTGTACCCGATGGCCTGCATCGCATCCGCAGCCAGCGCCGAGCGATTGCCCCGGGCGCAGTACACGATCACATCGCAATCGACGGCCACCAGCTCGGCGATGGAATCGCGCAGCCCACCGAGCGGAACGTGCATCGCGCCAGCGATGTGGAAGAGATTCCATTCGTTCGGCTCGCGGCAATCCACCAGAACCACCTGCTCGTTGCGCTGCCGCATCTCGATCACGTCGGCGGGACGCACCTCGCGGATGCGCGTCTTCGCGTCTGCCACCATCTCCTCGTAGCTCTTGTCGTTCATGGTTCTCCGGGATCAGGCGATGGAGGATCGCTGGGGGGACGGCTCGATCGTCAGGCTCCGACTCTCGCTGTCGAGCTCCCCGATCGCACCGAGGGGGATCGTCCACTGGTCGGGGATGTGGCCGAGCGGGATGCCGGCGATGACGGGTCCATTGACAGCCACAGCCGTCTCGACGAGCAGCGTCTCGAGCGCCTCGTCGCGATCGTCCGGATCATCGCCTCTGGCGCTGAACGAACCGATTCCGAGCGCAGCGGCGCGCGACAGTGCCCCGCTCAACTGGAGCTGGCGCAGCATGCGGTCGATCCGGTAGAGGGGCTCTCCGACGTCCTCGATGAGGAGAATCGTTCCCTCCAGGTCGAGCGCATAGGGCGTACCGGTCATGGCAGCGACGAGCGCGAGATTCCCGCCGACGATCGGACCCCGGGCCCGGCCGTGACGGAGCACGCGCGCCTGCTCGGCGATGCCGCATGGGTTCTCGCCGGTGACGACGGCGCGGCGGAGCGATTCGCGCGAGAAGGGCGAGAGCTCGCCACGCGCCGTCGGGGCGTGGAAGGTGACGATCCCGGCTCGTGCGCGCACCGCCATGTGGAGCGCGGTGATGTCGGAGTACCCCAGAATGGCGCGCGGCCGAGCGCGGAGCAGGCCGTAGTCGATCCCGTCGAGAAGGCGCATGGAGCCGTAGCCGCCGCGGGTGCACCAGATGCCGTCGACGCGCGGGTCGCGGAGGGCCCGGTCCAGATCGGCAGCGCGCAGCGCATCGTCGCCGGCGAGATAGCCTCGTCGCGCCAGCACGTGCTCACCGGGAACGGGCTCCCATCCGAGGGAGCGGGCGTTGTCCATCGCGCACGCGAGCTGCTCCTCGCCGCGCAGAGGGCCGGCTGGCGACAGGAGCGCGACGCGCGCGCCGGGCGGGAGCAGCGGGGGCCAGCGCGAGGATGGGGTCGACACGTTCTCCCGAGGGCCGGAGTGCGCGCAACGTAGGAGAGTCGCGCGAGCCGGTCAACTCTCGTAGCTTTGCGCCGTGTCGCTGACCGCTCGCGTGCTCGTGGGGCTTGTGGCCGGCCTTCTCGCCGGGCTCGCCATCGCCTCGAGCGCATCCGTTCTTGTGCAGCGCATACCGGCGTTCGTCGAGCCGATCGGGACGCTCTGGATCAACGCCATCCGGATGACCGTCGTCCCGCTGGTTGTCTCGAGCCTCATCGTGGGCGTGGCGCGCGCTCCGGACGCGAGCACCCTGGGGCGCATCGGCGGGCGGGCGCTGCTCCTGTTCGTGAGCATCCTGCTCGCCGCGTCGCTTCTCGCCGTGATCGTCGGCGCGCCTCTCATGGAGCGGCTCATCGATCCGGCAGCGGCGACGGCCCTCCGCGCGGGCAGCCTCGGGACGGTGCCGGTTGCGCCGCCGGGCTTCGCCCAGTGGCTGGTCGAGCTGGTCCCGTCCAATCCGGTGAAGGCCGCCGCCGACGGGGCCATGCTGCCGCTCATCATCTTCTCGATCGCCTTCGGACTCGCTCTGCTGCGGCTTCCACTCGAGCGGCGCGAGCGAGTGGTGGGTCTGTTCGATGGGGTGATGGCCGCGATGCTGATGCTCGTACGGTGGGTGCTCGCGCTGGCGCCGATCGGGGTCTTTGCGCTCTCCCTCGCTCTCGCGACGAAGCTCGGGCTCCGGGCTGCCGGTGCCATCGCCGCCTACGTGGTGATCGTCTCGCTGACCTCGGCGCTGTTCGCAATGCTGGTTCTCTATCCCGCGGCGGTTCTCCTCGGCCGCGTGGGGCTCGCTCGCTTCGCGCGCGGGATCGGCGCCGCCCAGGCGGTGGCGTTCAGCTCGCGCTCCTCGATGGCCGCTCTCCCCGCGATGATCGAGGGCGCGTCGTCGCGGCTCGGATTGCCGGTCGCGATCACTACTTTCTTTCTCCCGCTCGCTGCCTCCGTGTTTCGCGCCGGCGCCGGGGTGGGCCTCACCATCGGCGTCCTCTTCACCGCTCGTCTCTACGGCGTGTCGCTCGGCGCGGCTCAGCTCGCGACGGTCATCCTCACAGTTGTGCTCACCAGCTTCAGCATCCCTGGCATCCCCGGCGGATCCATCATCGCGATGGTGCCGGTGATGCAGGCCGCCGGCATCCCGATCGAGGGGGTCGGCATCCTGCTCGGCATCGACACGATCCCCGACATGTTCCGGACGACGGTGAACGTGACCGGGAGCATGACGGCGGCCGTCATCGTGGGGCGGAGTGGCGGCGTCGAGAGGGTGGACAGCGGAGAGCCACTCCGGACGTGACGCTCGGGCCGCTCATCGGCGCGCTTCCCTGGTGGGTGATCGCGGTCGGCGCTCTCGTGCGCGGGCGGCGCTCGCGCTCGCTCGACGACGAGTCTCCCGTGCCGCCAGCAGATGCGCCGCTCGTGTCGGTGATCGTGCCGGCGCGCAACGAGGCAGGAACCATCGGGCGGTGCGTTCGCTCGATTCTCGGGACGAAGTACCCGGCGATGGAGCTGATCGTCGTGGACGACCGCTCGGAAGACGACACCGCGCGCATCGTCCGGGAGATGGCCGGGCATGACCCGCGGCTGCGCCTGATCGAGGCCGGCCCGTTCCCTCCGGACTGGTTCGGCAAGCAGTGGGCATGCCGGCAGGGAGCGTCCGTTGCGCGAGGGAGCATCCTCTGCTTCGCCGATGCCGACACCTGGCACGAACCCGACCTCCTGACGCGCTCCGTGAACGCGATGCATCGGCGCGGAGCCGATCTGCTGTCGCTCGCCGGCCGCCAGGAGCTGGGCTCCTTCTGGGAGCGGGTGGTGCAGCCGCAGGTCTTCTCGCTGCTCGCGGTGCGCTACGGCGGCACCGAGGTGGTGAACGATTCCCCTCGCGCCACCGACAAGATCGCGAACGGACAGTGTATGCTTTTTGGCCGCGCGGCCTACGATGAGATCGGCGGCCATGGCGCCGTCCGTCAGAAGGTGGCGGAGGACCTCGCCCTGGCGCAGCTCGCCTTCCGGAGGGGGCGGGTGCTGCAGCTGGTGCTGGCGCAGCGCCAGCTCTCCACGCGCATGTACACGTCGCTGCGAGACATTGTGCAGGGCTGGATGAAGAACGTGTATGCGGGGACGCTCGATGCGGCGCCCCTCGGTGCTCTGGGACGAACGGCCATGCCGCTCCTGCTGCCGCTGCCGCTCGTGATGACGATCGTGCCGGTGCTGGTGCTCCTCGTGGGCCCGCTGACCGGTGCGTCGGGCTGTCTGCTGCTCTGGGCGGCGCTCTGCACGGCCGCCATGCTCGTCTGGCTGGTCCCTCTGTATCTCTTCTTTCTCGAGCTGCCACTCTGGTACGTGGTCTTCTTCCCGCTCGGCGCGACGGTGCTCCTCTACATCGTCGTGCGGTCGACGTTGAGAGGGCGGCGGGTGGTGTGGAAAGGGAGGGAGTACCGCGCGGGATGAGGCCAAGAAACCTTTTGGCGGGTTGCACGTACTAACAGAACGGAAGCCTGGAGCCTTCCACCTCCGAGTTGAAAACCCCGACATCCTGCCACGGATGCCGGGGTTTTCATTTGTTCGCATGGACCCCCTCGCGCAGCCTTTGGGCTCCGCGGGCGACGAGGCGATGTCGGCGCTCACGGGCCGATGTGTAGAGTCGCGGTGTGCCGACTCTCCCCTTCGCCGCTGGACTCCTCGCGCAGGCTGGTCAGCTGGAAGGGTTGACGGCCATCGCGCGATTGCTCGGATTTCGGGGCGACCCGCTTCCACTCGACGAGCACTCGGTGGCAGCGCTCGGGATCGAGGGCGCCGGCGGTGCTCACATCGCCGTGGGCGAAGGGACGCTCCGAGCGCTCCTTCTCCGCTGGCCCGGGGATACGGCACTACGGGATCGCATAGCTCTTCTCGCGCGTCGACTCGCAGCGCGTGCTCCGCAGCTGCTCTGGTTGGCGATCGCGATCGAGGAAGACGGTGACGCGCTTGCCATCGCGAGCTGGAGCGGCGACGCGCGGCCGCGAGTCAGCGCCCTGCTGGTGGACCGGCGCGATGTCCTCCCGACCGACGCGGAAACGTTGTGCGCGCTCGCTGCCATCTCCGGGACGAGCGATGTGCTCGCTCACGCCCGCTGGCTGGACGTGCTCGGTCGCGACGCGCTCACCCGTCGCTTCTACCGCACTCTCGAGCGCGTCGTTGCGGAGATCGCTCGAACCGCCGAGGGTCGTGCATCCGCGGAGGAACGGGCGGAGATCGCACTGCTTCACGTCTCGCGGCTGCTCTTTCTTTCTTTTCTCGAATGCAAGGGATGGCTGGATGGCGACCGCGCCTTCCTGGCGCACGGCTTCGAGCGGTGCATGGAGCGCGGCGGCGGCTACCACAAACGAGTGCTGGAACCGCTCCTGTTCGGTACGCTCAACACGCCGATGCCGCGCCGCGCCAGGGTGGCGCGGGCCTTCGGTCAGATCCCATTCCTCAACGGCGGATTGTTCGCCCGCACACCGGTGGAGCGCCGGCGACGCCCGCTGCAGCTCGCCGATGAGGGGCTCGGCGCGCTCTTCGGTGACCTGCTCACGCGTTACCGCTTCACGGCCCGGGAAGAAACCCTCTCCTGGTCCGAGGCATCGATCGACCCGGAGATGCTCGGCAAGGCCTTCGAGTCGCTCATGGCGTCGCGCGAGCGCCGAGCGAGCGGCAGCTTCTATACACCGCACGCGCTGGTGGAGCGGGTCACCCGCTCCGCGCTCTCCGCGGCGCTGGCGGGTGGCGCCATCGATGAGAGCTCCGTGTGCGGCGTCCTCGACGGCGCGATCCTCCCGCCAGAGCAGAGCGGCGCGCTGCGCCGCCGCGCTCGCACGCTGCGGCTCCTCGATCCCGCGTGCGGCTCCGGCGCCTTTCTCGTTCACTCGATGGAAACGATCGCGTCCCTTCTCCAGAGGAGCGGGGACGAGAGACCGATCGCCGACATCCGCCGAGAGCTGCTCACCCGCTCGATTTTTGGCGTGGATGTCAACGCCACCGCCGTCTGGCTCTGCGAGCTACGTCTCTGGCTCTCGGTGGTGATCGACAGCGGGGAGACGAGCCCGCACGCAGTGACTCCCCTGCCCAATCTCGACCGGCACGTGCGTGTGGGTGATTCACTGGAAGGTGACTCCTTCTCGGAGGGAGCTCCCAGGCGGGGTAGCGCCGAGATCACGCGATTGCGGCAGCGATATGCGGCGGCGACGGGCACGCGCAAACGCACTCTCGAGCGGGCGCTGGACCGGGCGGAGCGGACGCTGGTGCTTCGTCACACCGAGGATGCGTCGACGCTGTGCGCAGCCCGAAGGCGCGACCTGCTGGCCGCCCTCCGCTCACCCGACCTCTTCGGTGCGCGCGAACGGCCCACCCCGATCATCCGGCAGCGGCTCGCTGCGCTTCGCGCGCGCCAGCGAGAGCTCCGCGGCGTGCTCGATCGCCTTCGTCGCGGGGGCGCTCTCCCGTTCGCCTTCCCGACTCACTTCCCCGACGCGGCTTCAGCCGGCGGATTCGACTTGGTGCTCGGCAATCCTCCCTGGGTCCGACTTCACCGCATCTCAGCGTCGCGACGCCACACGCTGCGCGCGCGCTTCGAGGTCTTCGCCCAGGCGGCGTGGCAGAGGGGCGCGAAGGGAGCCCACGCCTCGAGCGGGTTTGCGGCCCAGATCGATCTCTCGGCGCTCTTCGTCGAGCGGGCGTCGGCGCTCACCCGCGCCGGCGGAACGCTCGCGCTTCTCCTCCCCGCCAAGCTCTGGCGCTCGCTCGCCGGCGGGGGAGTGCGGCGACTCGTGCGACGCGATCTCACCCTGATCGCGCTCGACGACTGGACGGATGCCCCACCCTCGTTCGAGGCTGCAGTCTATCCGTCGCTCCTCGTGGCGCGTCGCCGCTCGGCCGGAGAGGCGGAGCCGACCGGGGTTGTCGCGGTGACGCTCCACCGACGGTCATCATCCCTCTCGTGGTCGTCCACCGCCGACGCACTCGGACTGGACTCAGACCACGCGAGCCCGTGGATCACCGCCCCACCCCCGGTGCGAGCGGCGTTCGATCGACTGCGGCGGGCGGGCGTTCCGCTCTCCGACGGCCCACTCGGTCGCCCCCTCCTCGGCGTCAAATGCGGCTGCAATGACGCGTTCGTGGTCGCAAGCGGCGCTGACTGTCCGGGAGATGACAGGGTCGCCGCAATCGAGCCGGAGATGCTCCGACCGCTGCTCCGAGGGGAGCAGGCTCGGGCGTGGAGAGCGCTTCCCTGCGGAGAGAGGCTGCTCTGGACGCACGACCGTGATGGGCGCGCACTCGAGCGCCTGCCTACTGCGGCGGCCCGATGGCTCGCGCCCTGGCGCCACCGGCTTTCGGCCCGCAGTGACATCCGTGGTGGACTGCCCTGGTGGTCGCTCTTTCGCGTTGCGAGCGCGAGCTGCACTCGCACGCGCGTCGTCTGGGCCGACTTCGGCACGCGGCCGCGCGCCTGTGTGCTGAACGAGGACGATCCGACCGTCCCGCTCAACAGCTGTTACGTGCTCGCCTGCGAGACCCCGGATGATGCGTACGCGTTCGCTTCCCTGCTCAACTCCCCCCTTGCCGCGGCCTGGCTGTCGCTGATCGCGGAGCCCGCCCGAGGCGGATACCACCGGTATCTGGGGTGGACGGTGTCACTGCTGCCGCTTCCCGCGGACTGGTCGCGGGCACGCGAGCAGCTGGCGCCGCTCGCCCGGGCCGCGTTGGACGGCGACCGGCCTGCGGATGCGGCGCTCTCTGGCGCCGCCTGTCGGGCCTATCGCGTGCGCCCGTCCGACATGGCGCCGCTCCTCGCCTGGAGCGCTCGATGATCGTTCGGCCGTCGACGCTTCGCGCCGTCATCGCGCGAGTGCTGAAGGACGACGACCGCGCTCCCGAGCTGCTCCGCGAGATACGGCTGCAGCCCCACCAGCGCGATGCGATTGCCCGCCTGCGCGGAGCACTCGCCCGGGAAGGAGGTGCTCTGCTCGCCGACGAGGTTGGGCTCGGAAAGACGTTCGTGGCCGCGGCGCTCATGGCGGAGGCACGCTCCGCCGCCGTGCTGGCGCCGGCCGCGCTCAGGTCGATGTGGAGCGACGCTCTGGAGCGCGCCGGCATCACTGCACCCGTCACGTCATACGAATCACTCAGCCGCGGGCGGCTCCCGCCCCCCGCGGAGCTCGTCGTGCTCGACGAAGCCCACCACGCGCGGACTCCGGCCACGCGACGTTACCGGGCCATCGCGGAGCTCGCCTCACACTCTCGCGTGCTGCTCCTCTCCGCCACCCCGATCCACAACTCCCCCCGCGACCTGGCCGCGCTCCTCGCGCTCTTTCTCGGCGCCCGCGCGTGGACGCTGGATGACGCCGGGCTCGCCCACCATGTGATTCGCCGCGAGCGGGGCGATGTCTCGGGATGGACATCCATCCCCACAACCCAGGAACTGCGATGGCTTCCCGTGGGCAATGACGCGCCGCTGCTGGAGGAGCTGCTCGCGCTGCCCTCGCCTCTCCCACCGAGCGATGGTGGAGTAGCGGGAGCGCTGCTGGTGTGGTCGTTGGTGCGGCAGTGGGCGTCGAGTCACGGAGCCCTGGCTGCGGCTCTGCGCCGCCGGCTCGCCCGTGCCCTGTCACTCGGAGCTGCACTGGAGGCGGGCCGTCATCCTTCCCGCCTGGAGCTGACGGCCTGGAGCCACGCCGATGACGCGCTCCAGCTTGCCTTTCCGGAGCTCGTCTCATCGCCGACCCGCGCGTCTCGCGAGCTGCTCGAGACCGTGCGAAATCAGGAGAAGGCGCTGCGATCGATTCTCCCCCGCGTCACTGCGGACGCGCCCCGAATGGATGGGCTGCGCGCCCGCTCGCTGAGAGACGTGCGCGAGCGCCATCCGGGCGAAAAGATCGTCGCGTTCACTCATTCGTCCGACACCCTGAGCGCGATCTACGGGCAGATGCGATCCGACCCGGGCGTTGCGGCCCTCGACGGCGACGGCGCCCTGGTGGCTGGGGGCACTCTGACGCGCCGCGACGCGATTCGCCGCTTCGCCCCGATTGGTTCGGGCGCCTGCCCCGCCCCGAGAGCCGAGAGTATCGACCTGCTGCTCGCGACCGATCTCCTGAGTGAGGGGGTCAATCTGCAGGATGCGTCCGTGGTCGTTCACCTGGACCTCCCCTGGACCCCCGCCCGACTCGAGCAGCGCGTTGGGCGCGCGCGGCGGATGGGATCCGAGCATCCGCGCGTCGCCGTGTATGCCCTCGCGCCACCGGCCAGCGTGGAGCTCCTTCTTGGGGTGGAGCGGCGACTTCGCGAGAAGCTCGCGGCCGCCAGCCGGGTGGTTGGCTCGCTCGGCTCGATCCTGCCCCCGGCGATTGATCGGGGCACACTCCCCGGCGAAGGCGAGGCGCAGAAGCGCGAGAGGCTTCGCCGAGTCATCGGGGCGTGGCGCTCCAGCGAGGGAGAGGATCGCCCATCGCGCGTCGGGATGCTCGTGGCCGGAGTACGAAGCGCGCGCTCGGGCTTCCTGGCTCTGGTGATCGGGCGTGACGGCGCCGTTCTCATCGGAGCGTTGGACGAGGCGGTCGGTGACAGCTCCCAGATGCTTCTCGACGTGATCGAGGTCGCGGACGGCGCCGAAGTAGAGATCCCCGCGACCGCTATCGATCGGGCCCTTAATCGCCTTCGAGCGTGGGCTGCGCAGCGAGACGGCGCGGTGGCGTCCGGCCGCTCACATTCGATCGCCGCACCGGGTCGCCGGGAGGCTATCCGCCGACTGGCACGGATCGCCTCCCACGCACCCTTCCATCGGAGAGCGGGCATCGCGGCGATGGTGCAGCAAGGGCGTCGCATCGCGACTGCACCCTTCGGCATCGGCGCGGAGCGGGTGCTCGATGAGCTGGCCACGACTCGCATTCCGGATGAGGCCTGGCTCCGCGCCCTGACCGCCTTCGGCCAGCTCCACGCCCCACCCGGCGATCAAGCTGAGGAGGCAGCTTCCCCTACCGTCGCCGCCCTGCTCCTCCTGGTCGCCGAGGAGCGCTGAGCCTGACCTCGGGCATCGCGCTCTGACCCCCGAATCATCTGTTACCTCCATCGTCGCCTGGCCGTCTGCCTTGAGGATAGGAACACCGTCCCCGGGGCCCCCCCGTCTCCACCTGCACACGCGCCGCCATGACGCTCACCGTGCGGCCGATTCACTCGCTGCCGCAATACGACTCACGACAGCGCATCGGCGACCTGGTCGCCGAGCTGGCGCGTCGCTACGCCGCGCAGATGAACGGCTGCGAGTTTGCGACGCTCTTTCGCACGCGCCGCCTCGACAAGCGCCGATATGTGACCTTTCTGGCTCACATGTACCCCTGCGTCATCGGGTTCAACCGGGCGCTCATCCGCAGCATCTCCAAGGTGGACCACGTGCTGCACAGCGGCTTCGTGAAGGCACTCGCCGAGCAGCTCGAGGAGGAGCAGGCGCACAATCAGATGTGGCGGACGAAGCTCGACGTCTTCGGGGTGGACCACGAGTCGATCTACTGGACGCTCGTGGACTACCTCTCGCGCTTCTCGCCGGTGGAGCTCGAGCGGATGACCCGGATGGTGCTGCAGGAGCTGACCGACGACCCCACCCACTACGCCCCGGGAGTGTTTCCCGACGCGCCCTTTCCCGAACCGGTGCTCGCGCTCTACCACCATCTCTGGATGACGGCCTCGTACGACGACATCGACTACTGGGAGCACTTCGCCAGCCAGTGCGCGGTCGAGATGGCGATCTACAATGTCGTGTCGACGACCATCATCCCCGGTATCCACAGCAATTCGGAGCTCAACGGGGGTCCCGCGACGATGCGGTGGTGGCTCGAGCACTCGAAGCTGGACGGCGCCCAGAACGGCGCACGCACCGCCGAGGAGAAGCATCTCGAGGTGTCGCGGATCGCGCTCAATCGCAGCGAGACGGCGAACTCCCTGCGCGACATCGTGGCCTCACGCGCGGAGGAAACGCTGCGCCTCTTTGCCGCGACCTTTGCCTGCCAGATCAAGGAGAGCGACCCTCTGTCGCTCGAGCAGTTCTTCGAACGCCGCGCCCGGAGCAATGGCGCGCGGTAGGCGCGATGCCATGAGCGGGGTCCTCGGTCACGGCCGGCCACGGCCAGCACGATGATTCGCCTGTTCGGGTTCGGCGGGCCCGCCACCGGCCCGAGCCCGGGTCCGGCCAATGCTCCGGCGCTGCAGCCGGAGCAGCTGGCGCTGGCGATGGTGTCGAGCGTCGTCGATCCGATGCTCGCCGTGGATGCGGAAGACCAGGTCTTCTGCGCGAACTCCGCGGCCGCCGAGCTGGTCGCCCGCCTTCCCGAGCAGGTGACCGGCAAGCCGTTGCTCAGCCTCTTCGCGCGGGCTGATCGCGACCGCATCCGATCGCTCCAGCGCCTGGCGCGCGAGGGTGCCGCGCAACGCTGCGAGGCCCGGCTGGTGGGGAAGAAGGGCGACGAGCGGCTGGTGGTGGTCACCTTCGGCGCCCTCAGGTTGAGCGAGACCGCCCTCGGCACCGTGCTGGCACTCCGCGACGTCACCGAGGAGCGGCGGGCGCACGACGACCTCGCCCGCTCCGAGGCCCGATACCGCCACCTCTTCGAGGGCGCGAGCGACGCCATCATGACGTTCGACTCACTCGGCCGCTTCACCACCGTGAATGACGCCGGCGAGGTCATCTCGGGCTACCGCCGCGACGACCTGATCGGCCGGTTCTTCGGGCCCTTGCTCCCGCTGACCGAGCTTCCGCGCGCCGTCCTCGAGTTCAAGCGCGCGCTCGCGGGCTCCGTCGGTCAGTTCGAGACCATGCTGATCCGCAAGGACGGCGGACGGCGCTTCATCACCGTGACGTACTCCTGCCCGCAGCGAAGCAAGGAAGTGCTCTGCCTCATCCGCGACGCCACGGAGGAGAAGCAGCTCCAGCAGCAGCTCATCCAGTCCGAGAAGATGGCGGCCATCGGCCAGCTCGTGAGCGGCGTTGCGCACGAGCTGAACAACCCGCTAGCCAGCATCGCCGCCTTTGCCCAGCTCCTGCTCGTGGACAGCGGGCTCGCGGATGAGGAGCGGCACTCCGCCGAGGTGATCATCGGTGAGGCGCGGCGGGCAGCGAGGATCGTGCACAACCTCCTCACCTTCGCCCGCCAGCACAAATCGGAAAAGAGTCACGCCGACATCAACAAGGTGCTCGAGGACACGCTCGAGCTGCGCGCGTACGAGCTCAACGTGCGGGGAATCCGCCTGCACCGCGACTTCCAGGACGAGCCGCCGCACACGATGGTGGACGTCTATCAGCTGCAGCAGGTGATTCTCAACCTCGTCACCAACGCCGAGCAGGCGATGGTCGACGTCGAGCGACCCCACCATCGTCTCACGGTGCGGAGCCGGACCTTGCGCGAGGTGGTGCGCATCGAGATCGAGGACACAGGCCCCGGCATTCCGCCAGAATCGCTCGAGCGGATCTTCAATCCGTTCTACACGACCAAGCCGGTGGGCCAGGGAACGGGACTCGGCCTGTCCATCTCCCTCGGAATCATCAGCGAGCACGGCGGTCGGATTTGGGCGGAGAACGTTCCAAACGCCGGCTGCCGCTTCTGCATCGAGCTGCCGCGCGTCGAGCCGATAGAGGCTGGTGCGCCGGCGTCCGCGGCCGCCGCCGCCAAGCCGCGAGCGGGGCTCCGGGTACTGGTGGCCGACGATGAGCTTCCGCTCCGCACCGCTCTGAGCAAGTTCTTCCGCAAGACGGGGCACAGCGTCGTCACGGTCGGGAGCGGACGCGAGGCGATGGAGCGCGCGGCGGCCGAGCCGTTCGACGTGATCCTGCTCGACATGCGGATGCCCGACATCTCCGGTCACCATGTGTTCGATCAGTGGCGAGCCGAGTCACCCGAGCTGACCCAGAAGGTGGTGTTCCTGACGGGCGACATCGTCAGCGCGGATCTCCAGCGCTTCCTGCGCGGCACGGGCCGCCCGTACCTCTCCAAGCCGTTCGAGTTCGACGCGATCCTCCAGCTTCTGCCGCAGCGCGCCGCGGCGTCGTGAGGCCCTGAGAGGGAGGAGCGCGGATCTCGCCCGCCCGGTGACGCGGGTGACATTCGTCCGAGGGCGGCATTAGCTTCGCGCATGACCCAGCCAGAGCGCGCCGATCGCGGGGCTTGCGCCCTCCTCTTCGACCTCGACGGCACGCTCGTCGACTCGATCGAACTGATCCTCGCCTCCTTTCGACACGCCTGTCGCGCTCATCTCGACCGACTGCCGCCGGACAAGGAGTGGGTCGCCGGCATCGGCACACCGCTGCTCACTCAGCTGCGCGGGATCGCACCCACGGACGCGGTTGCCAGCGCGATGGCGGAGAGCTATCGCTCCTACCAACACGAGCACCACGATCGCCTGATGCGGGAATATCCGGGCGTGCGGGAGACCCTCGCCCTGTTCCGTGCCCGCGGCCATCCGACGGCACTTGTCACGAGTAAGGCCAGCGCACTCGCTCTGCGCGCTCTCTCTTTCAGCGGGCTCGAGGGCACGATGGATGTCGTCGTCGGCTGCGATCACTGCACCCGCCACAAGCCCGACCCGGAGCCTGTTCTGCTCGCCCTCCGACAGCTGGGACGGAGCGCCGGCGAGGCGGTATTCGTGGGCGACTCACCGCACGACGTGGCCTCTGGCAAGGCGGCGGGCGTGCTGACGATCGGCGCGCTCTGGGGACCTTTCTTGCGCTCGGAGCTCGAGCGGGCCTCACCCGATTGGCTGCTCTCGGACATCCGGGAGCTTCCCGCCCTTCTGGAACGGCTCGAGCTCGACGTCGGGAATCTGCGCAGCGATTCAAACCTTTCCGGCCGTGGCACCATCTGATCGTGCGACCGGACAAGGATGCACCACGAATGCTGGCAGCTGCGCCCCGGGCGGCCCAGGTAAGCATGGACGACCCGACAACCGATGTGGCGCGTGCCGCGTTGGGAGATCGCCGGGCATTCGAGCGGGTGTACCACGCGCATCTCAACCGCGTCTTCTCGATCTGCATGCGGATGACCGGGCACCGGACCCGTGCCGAGGAGCTGACGCAGGACGTGTTCGTGCGATGCTGGGAAAAGTTGCCTCTCTTTCGCGGTGAGAGCGCCTTCTCGACCTGGCTGCACCGGCTCGCGGTGAACGTGGTGCTGAACGAGCGGAAGACCGAAGGGCGCGAGCGATCGCGCATGGCAGTGGAGGAGGAGGGCGAGGAAGCGGGACTGAGCTCGCACGGCGTGCCGGCGCCGCTCTACCTCGACCGGATGGATCTGGAGGCGGCCATCGCGAAGCTGCCCCCGGGTGCACGACGAATTTTCGTCCTGCACGACGTCGAAGGATTCAAGCATGAGGAGATCGCCGAGACCCTCGGCATCACTGCGGGAGGAAGCAAGGCGCAGCTCCATCGCGCCCGACTCCTGCTTCGAGAGGCACTGACCCGATGACGAACGCAATGACGAGCTGTGGAGATGTCGAGCAGCGCCTGTCCGACTATCTCGAGGGCACGCTCGACGACAGGGAGAAGAATGCCGTGGATGCGCACGTCGCGGGCTGCGCCCGCTGCGCCGCGCTCCTCGGCGATCTCGTCTCGATCTCGCGCGCGGCTGCCACCCTTCCGGATCTGGCGCCGTCGCGGGATCTCTGGTCGGCGATCCAATCGCGCATCGAGACTCCGGTGCTCTCCATGTCCGACGCTCCGGAGCGCCGCGAGTCGGCCAGTCGGCCGCGGATCTCGTGGATCGCCGCGGCCGCAGCCCTGGTGATGCTCGCGGTCGGTATCACGTACAGCGTCACGAAGCAGGTGATCGTTCGGCAGCTCGCGAGCGCTCCCGTCGCCGTCTCCGCACCAGTCAGTGCGCCTGCTGCGGCGCAGATGCCGCCAACTACCGGCGCGACCACGCCGCCGGACGCCCGTGTACGCGATTCCGTTTCGAGAGAGCCAGCGGAGCCGGGATCCCGACGCGCGGCGCTCGCCGCCGCGAAGGGGCGCGGGACGCGGGAGGCTCACGAGCCCGCGTCCCAGGTGTACGACCGGGAGATCGCCCGCCTTCGCCGCATCATCGGCGAGCGGCGGAGCGAGCTGGATCCCGTCACGGTAGCGGTGGTGGAGGGCAATCTCCGGATCATCGACCGGGCCATCGCCCAGAGCCGCGCGGCGATCCTCCGCGATCCCGCGAGCCGTTTCCTCCGCGACCAGCTCAACCATACGCTCGACAAGAAGCTCGAGCTGCTGCGGACGGCCGTGCTCATGCCCGCCCGCTCCTAGAGGACGACATCATGCGCGGACACATCCTTGAACGCAGCCTCCTGGTCGGCGCCCTGCTCATGGCGATTCCCGGCGTGCTGCTCGGCCAGCGCGACCGGCATCGCGACCGCGATCGCGATCGGGAGCGCGACCGGGACGAGCGCGAGGGCCCGCAGAAGCTGGACACAACCGTCGCCTTCGGGCGCACGGGCACCGTGGACCTGACGCTCATTTCGGGCGACATCCGCGTCACCGGCTGGGATCGCGGTGAAGTTCAGCTCCACGCCACCAGCGATGGCGGGAGCATCCGCTTCGAGGCGAGCCCGGCCCACGTCTCCGTGGACCTCCATCCGCGCAGCCGCTCATCGGAAGCTCGCTTCGACGTCAGCGTCCCGGCCGGAACGAGAGTCCTGATGCGCGGCGTCTCCGCGAACCTTTCGAGCCGGGGGGTGCGAGGCGAGGTGGAGGCCCGCACCACCAGCGGAGACGTCGAGATCATCGATGGCATCAGAAAGGTGAGCGCGGGCAGCATCTCCGGCGCGGTCAAGGTCCGCCACATCGAGGGTGATGTGCAAGCCGAGAGTGTGAGCGGCGATGTCGAGGTACGCGAGGTGAAGGGCGATGTGGACGTCGAGACCGTGAGCGGGGAGCTGCGGGTAGATGGAGCACGCGCCAGGACAGTGCGCATGGCCACGGTGAGTGCGGACATCGAGTACGATGGGACCATTGACCCGGCAGGGCGCTACGACTTTCGCACCCACTCCGGGAGCGTGCGGCTCACCCTGCCGCGCGGCACCGGCGCGACCGTGCGCGGAGAGACGTACAGCGGCTCCTTCGAGAGCTGTTTTCCGGTCACGCTCCAGCCTGGTCAGCACGCCGGCGGCCAGCCGCGGAGATTCGAGTTCAAGATCGGCGACGGCAGCGCGCGGATCGCGGCCGAGACGTTCAGCGGCGACATCGACATCGACTGCGGTGACGCTCGCCGCCCCAACCCCGAGAGGTAGATGATGCGCTCCCTGTTCTCGGCGACCGCTGCCGTCGCCCTGTTCTCCGCCGCGCTCCACGCCCAGCCGGAGCTCGGTCGCAACGACACGACGTGGTCGTGGTCGAAAAAGCTGGATGCCGGACAGCTGTTTCGCGTCCGGAACCTGAACGGCTCGGTAGACGTCACCGCCAGCGCCGATGCGCAGGTGCACGTGAGGGCGGAGAAGAGCTGGCGACGCGGCGATCCGAGCGAGGTTCATTTCAGCGTCGTCGAGAGCACGCAGGGAGTAACGGTCTGCGCCCTCTGGTTCGACGACGTCTGCAGCGAGGATGGCAGCGACCATCGGCGTGGCGATCATGGCAACCGCGAGAGCCACGTGTCGGTCCACTTTCTCGTCCAGCTTCCGAAGGGCGTGCAGATCGGCGCTTACACCGTCAACGGCAGCGTGGATGTGCGCGATGCGACCGCTGCGGTGCGGGCCGGATCCGTGAACGGAAGCGTGAACGTCGTGACGGCGACCGGGCCCGTGAATGCGACCTCGGTGAACGGCAACGTGAGAGCCAGACTCGCCGGCCTGGGGCAGGGCGATATGGACTTCACGACCGTCAATGGATCCGTCGATGTGAGCCTGCCGGAGCCGCTCGACGCCGAGGTGGATTTCAGAACGGTCAACGGGAATCTGTCCAGCGACTGGCCGATGCAGGTGAGCGGCCGGATGTCTCCGCGCGAGATCGCCGCCACCATCGGCAAAGGAGGCCGCCGCCTTCACCTGCGCACGGTGAACGGGAACGCCGAGCTGAGGAAACTGCGGTAGTCCCCGGCGCGTACGGACGCTCTGCACCGAGCCGGCCCCTTCCTCGGGAGCCGTCCATCGGTCCTCGAGGAGACATCCCATGTCGCGCTACATCATCGCTCTGGTCGCCCTGGTCACAGTGCACTCCGCCTGCACCCGCTTCAACCGAGCCGAGACGGAGACGCTCAACTGGAGCCGGGCGATGCCGCCGGGAAGCGAGCTCCGAGTGCGTGGGGTGCTCGGTCAGGTGAACATCGAAGCCTCGACGACCGGCCAGGTCGAGATCCAGGCGGTGAAGCACGGACGCGGTGACATCCGCAGCGTCCACGTGGACATGGTGGCCCAGGGGAACGACGTGACCGTGTGCGCCAGCTGGCGGCGGAGCGACGGCTGCCGCAACGTCGACGGCCCGCGGAATGGCTTCAGCATCTTCCGCCGTTCACACAACGACAAGATCACGGTGGACTTCACCCTGCGCGTACCGCCGGGCGTGCGCGTGATCGCGGGAACGGTGATCGGAAGCGTCACGGTTCGCGGTGCGACGACCGACGTCACCGCCTCGTCCGTGAGCGGCACCGTGGATGTGTGGTCACACTCTGGCACGGTGAAGGCCACGGCCGTGAACGGCGACGTGGCCGTTCGCATTGACTCCCTCGCCAGCGCCGGCGCGCTCGTCCTCCACACGGTGAACGGCAGCGCGCGCGCCGAGCTGCCGGCCAGCATCGACGCCGACGTTCACCTCTCGACCCTCAACGGCGAGTTGCGGGCCGATTATCCCCTTGGCACCGACCAGGGCGGTATCGTGGGCCACAACTTCCGGGGAGTGATCGGGAAAGGCGGCTCCCGGCTGGAGCTGACCACGGTGAACGGGAACGTGGAGCTGCGCAAGCGGGGCTGATCGCGCAGGAGGGGCCGCCAGCGGGGTGTGCCAGGAACGACGCGCCGCTATATTTACTCGACCCCTCATCGACGGAGCTTCTGATGGGTGTTTCTTCCACCGTTGCCACCACCACCGTCGTCCGCACCGGTGCCGAGCGCGCCACGCTCGTCCGGCGGGCCTACTCCCTGCTCTTCGCTGGGATCCTGGTGACGATGGCGAGCGTGGCCTTCGCCCGGACGCAGCCGGCCCTCGTGCAGCTGGTGGCCGCGCATCCCTTCCTGACCTTCCTCGGCGTGATCGCGCCGCTCTATGCCGCGCTGTCGGTCGGACGCGCCTTTCCCGCCAACATCGGCTTCTTCGGGCTGTTCACGGTCGCGGAGGGGGTATGGCTGACGCCCTTCCTGCTGATGTACGAGCAGATGCAACCCGGAGTGCTGACCCAGGCCGGCGCCCTCACACTCGGGACGTTCGGGACTCTCACCGCCTACGCCTTCTACAGCAAGCGCGACTTCAGCGCCTGGGGCAGCTTCTTTGGCGTGGGACTCTTCGTTCTGCTCGGCACGATGCTCCTCAACGCATTCTTCGGGAGCGGGAGCGCCGACCTCTGGATCGCCGCCGTCGGACTGCTCGTCTTCAGCGGCCTCACGGTCTATCGCACGTGGACGATCCGGAATCTGTTCGGGCCAGAGGACTATGTGCCGGCGACGATCAGCCTGTATCTGTCGCTCCTGAACATGTTCCTGTTCATGCTCCAGCTGCTCAGCGGAGGTCGCCGCCGGTAGTCGGACCACGCGCGATTACGCAGGCACAGGGAAGGGCGCGGGCGGCCATTGCGCCAGCAGCGCGGCAGTTCTGGGCGCGCGCTCCGGGCGCCCCAGCAGCTCACGGGCGAGGCGGGCGAGATCCGCGGGCGCATCCACGTCGTAGTGCTCCGAAGTGACGGCTGATGACAGGCCGAGTCGCCGCGTCTGCGCGATGAGCCCGTCGAGCGCGGATCCCGTTCCCATCACGTCCGGATCGAACAGCCCGGCATGCGTCCGGGTGGCACCCACGAGGTAGAATCCGCCGTCGTCGCACGGTCCGAGCACCAGATCGTGATCCGCGAGCGCAGCGAAGGCAGACTCGAGCACGGCGGGCGGGAGATGCGGACTGTCGCCATTGAAGGCGACGACGCGGCGCGGCGGCTCGCAGAGAAGCTCGAACGCTGACGCCAGACCGTCGGCGAGCCCCAGCCCGCGCTGCGGCGCGACGCGAACGTCTGACGGCAGCCACGCCGTGATCTCATCGGCGTCGCCGGCAGGACAAACAACCACGATGCTGACCCCGACCGTGCGGGCGAGCGCGATGGTATCCTCGATGAGCGAGCGGTACAGTTGCACGACCACTGCGGAAGGAAACACCGAGGCGAGGCGTGTCTTGACGTGACCGGCACGCGGTGCCTTGGCCATGATCGCCAGCACGCAGTCGTGACCGCCGGACTTGTCTTCGCGCTGGGATGAGTTCAATTCGATCATCGCTCTGCCCTTTCCGGCGCCGGAGACCGTGGGAGCTGCCAACAGTACGATAACCGGAATCCACTGCCGATGGCACACACACCACTCGCTGCGCGCGTCGAGCTGGACGCCGGTGATCGTACCTTTGGATCGGGACTGCTGCTGGATCTGCTAGCCGCTCTCGGACGCACGACGGCTGGCGATCTGATCGCTCTCACAGGTCGCGACCCGGGCGCCCTTGATGCCGATCTCGACGCGTGGTCGCGCCTCACCGGACACGCGATTGTCGCACGCACGATCGGTGACGACGGCACGCGCTGGGTGATCCGGCACGGTGCCGCGGTCACGGGCGAGGCCCAAGCGCGGCCGCTCGGCGAACGCTTGTGGCTGTACGTCAACTTTCAGTGCAATCTCCAGTGCGACTACTGCTGCGTGCGCTCATCGCCGACGGCGCGGCGGCGCGAGCTCGGCCTCGATCGCGTTCGCCGTATCGCGCGCGAGGTGCCGCCGCTCGGCGTGCGTGAGCTCTTCGTGACAGGCGGCGAGCCGTTCCTGCTTGATGACATCGACGACATCGTCATCGCGCTGGTCGAAGCGGCGCCGGTCACGCTGCTCACCAACGGCATGCTCTTTCGAGGACCGCGACGTGCGGCGCTCGAGCGCTTGCCGCGCGCCGGCGTGACGCTGCAGATCAGCCTCGACAGTCCCGATCCCGCTCTGCACGATGCGCATCGCGGCACCGGCGCTTGGCGGCGTGCCGTCGAAGGCATCGACCTGGCGCGGGCCGAGGGCTTTCGCGTCCGTCTGGCGGCCACGGTGGCGACCGACGCGGACGAGGAGCGATTCAGGGCGTTTCTCGATGCCAGGAAGGTCGCGCCGGAGGATCGCGTCGTCCGGCGTGTCGCGCTGAGAGGCGCCGCGGCGAGCGGCGTCGCGTTGTCACGCGCCGACCTGGTGCCGGAGATCACGATCACCGCCGATGGCGTCTACTGGCACCCAGTCGGTGCCGACGACACCGATCTGCTCGTCACGCGCGACATCTTTCCGCTGGCCGGCGCATTCGAGGAAGTGCGGCGGCACCTGGGCCGCGAGCGCGCGCACGGCGATCGCCTCGCCGCCGTGTTCCACTGCGCCTAATCTGACTGAAGGGCCGGATGCCCGAAGAAGCCTTGTGAGCGACACGCTTCCTCGAGCGCTCCGTATCCGCCGAGGTCGGCGGGAATCCACTGTCGCAACCCTTCGGCCTCCAGAATGGGCCTGTGGACCGGATTGTCGATGCTCATGTGCAGAAGCGCCTCGGTGAACCGCACCTCGATCTCCGGCTCGAGATCGACGCGAGCCGTGAACATGCAGTGGGAATAGGGAGGCGACGACCACACGACGGACAGCGCGCCTGCAGGGACGATCTTCTGGTCCTGCACGCCCGACCAGAACGGGCTCCCGACGGCGCCTGCATCGGCTCTCCCGTCGAGCACGGCCCGGAGCACCTCGACTTCGCTCGTGCCGGTGTCGCCGTGCTTGCCGACGTCGGTATCGATCCGCAGCGTCCGGTAGTCGCGCCCCTCCTCCAGACCCTGATGCGCAAGGAAGTGGACCGGCAGGATCGCGGCGTGGCCACTGTCGCGACTGCCCAGGGCGAGCGTGCGCCCTCGGAGGTCGTTGATCGACGCCACCCCACCGCCCGACGGCGCGATGATCCGGGTGGTCCAGCCAAGATCGGTGTCGCGCATAGCCAGGGGCCGGCACGCCTTCGCGCTCCATTCGCGCGCCTGCAGGAACGCCAAATTCGTGTTCCACGCGATGTCGATCCGCGGACCCGGGTCGCCGCCCACGGCGAGGAGCGTCTGTACCTGCGCCTCGTAGCTCTGAAACAGGACGACTTCGACGTCGAGCCGCGCCTCGTCGCGAAAATACCGGCGCATGCCCTCCCAGATAGGAACGACTTTCGGGTCGTACGCCACGGCTCCCAGCCAGATGGTTCGAAGGGACACGCTCTGCTCCTCGTCCTACGTTGCGCAGGGCGGCGAAGCCCCGCGATGCCATTCAGAACAACGGCAAGCCTAGCAGCGCCTTACCGATGAATTCGCGCAACACGTCGGTGGTCGGTGCCATGACCGCACCCGCCTGCGCGTCGCGGAAAAACCGCTCAATACCGGTGTGACGCGAGAACGCCGCGCCGCCGCACGTGCGCATCGCGAGCGACGTCACCTCGATCGCGGTCTCGCCGGCGGCCGCTTTGACCTCGAGCACCCGGAGCATCGTCAATTCCCCCGGGCGCTCCAGGTGACCGACCGTATCGTCGAGGCGGGCCGCGAGACCGTCTGTCTCGATCTGCATCGTGGCGAGCTGCGCGCGCAGGGTCGGGAGCGCTTCGCCGAGCGACGCCGAACCCAAATGTTCGAATTTCGCGGCCTTGAGGTGCGCGATCGTCGCCGCCACGGCGGCGCGGCAGAGACCGAGCGAGACAGCCGCCTGCCCTAGATTGAAGAGCGGCAGGATGATATCGAGCATCGCCTGAAAGCCGCCCCCGTCTGCCGTCAGACGCCTGTCGGCCGGCACGATACAGCCGTCGAGGACCATCGGCGAGGACGCATTGGCGCGCAGACCGAGGCCGTCCCACGCGCCCGCCACCGTCAACCCGGTGGATCCCGCCAGCACGAGATAGAGCGTCGAATCGGTCAGGCTCGCACCGTTCGGTGACAGCGCTGACGTGACATAACTCTGGGCATGACCGGCGCTCGTCACGAATGACTTGCGCGCCGCGAGCCGGGCGCCGCTGCCGTTGAGGCTCTCGGCTCGGGAAACCGGCGCCCAGAAGTGGCTGCGCGATCCCGCTTCGCTGAAGGCGAGCGTCGACAGGTGGCGGCCGCTCGCCATCGCCGTCAACACGATCTCGAGTGCCGAGGTCCGCGGCGCAGCGGCGATCGTCACCGACGCGACTGTGTGCATGAGGAACACCATCGCAACCGAGGCGTCGACCTCCGCGAGCGTCGCGATGACGTCGGCACAGGCGCGCGGCCCCAGCGACGCTCCGCCAACGTCAGCGGGCAGCATCAGGCCGAGCAATCCCGCCCGGCCGAGCGCCTCGATGGCCTCGGTCGAAAACCGCCCCTGCTTGTCGTTGTCGGCGGCTGCCGGCGCGAGCACATTTCGCGCGACGGCACTGGCGGCGGTCGTGGCGACCTGCGCATTCATGAGCACTCTCCTGCCGGCGCGGGCCGTGCCGGTGTCGGATGGGATAGTGGGCGATGGTGCACCCTGGCGCACCTGGAGTCAATCACGCTGCCCCAGTCCTCTGAGATTGTCGTGAAACTGTCGGTCATCGTACCTACCTTCAACGAAGAAGCGGTGATCGCGGAGACGCTTCACCGTGCCGTCGTGGCGCTGACTCCGCACGAGCTGATCGTGGCCGACGGGTGCAGCGCCGACAACACGGCCGCGCGTGCGCGACCGTACGCCAAGGTGCTCGCTCTGCCCATGACGCGCGGCGCGGCGCTCAATCGTGCCGCGACTATCGCCACCGGGGACGTGCTCCTCTTCCTGCACGCCGACACGATGCTTCCCATGGGAGCCGCGGCAGCCATCGCGCGGGCGCTGCAGGAGGAGGACGTGATTGGCGGCGCGTTTCGCCTGCGCTTCGATCATCCGGGACGGCTGGCGGCGTTGGCGGCCTACAATGTGAACCTTCGGTCTTCGCTTCTGAACACGTTTTTTGGCGACCAGGCGATGTTCGTCCGCCGCGAGGTGTTCGCGCGCTCAGGCGGCTTCAAGGATTGGAGCGTGATGGAGGACTTGGAGATCGTCCCACGCCTGCGACGTCACGGGCGGCTGGCGCTGCTCGATGACGAGGTCGTCACCTCCGCCCGGCGGCACCGGATGAACGGATGGTTCACGACGACCGCCAGGATCTTGCTCATGACTCTCCTCTACCGTCTCGGTGTGCCGGGTGAGACCATGATCCGGTGGTACAAGCCCCAGCGCTAGTGTATCCCGCACGACTCGCCGGGAACCGAGGAGAGAGATGACTGACCGGCAGCGTCACGAGCAGGCGCTGGGTGGGCTGGAGCGTCGCCCCGTGCGGTACGCCGCGGCGTTCGCCGCGGCCCGCATCGCGGTCGGGTCGTACTGGCTGTACGAGCAGCACTGGAAGCTCCCACCAGACTTTGGCCTGCACGACCCGCGAGGCCTCATGTTCGCCTTCCAGCAGAGCATCCAGTATCCAACGCTCGATCTCTATCGAGCGCTCCTGCAAAACGTGATCGTGCCGCACTTCCATCTTTTTGGCTGGCTCCTTGGAGTCACGGAGGTCGCAATCGGCGCGTCGCTGGTGCTGGGCGCCTTGACCAGAGCCGGGGCACTGCTCGGAGTGCTCCAGGCGGTGAACTTGCTGATCGCGCAGGGCGGTACGCCGGAGGGTCCATGGATCTACCTTGCCATACTCGCCGCGAATCTGGTCGTGCTGTTCACCCCTTCGAACCGGCGATTCAGCGTTGACAGCCGGCTCGCGCCGAGGTTGTCCAACACCCCGTCCCGGACCACGCTTCTGGCCCGCGTGCGGCTCCTGGCCATATCCTGAAAACCTGCGTGGATCGGAACGACCATTTTTCAATTCATCGGGAGATTCCGGGCTAAGCGGGAGGCAGTCCGCGACCGGATTCGGTCTTCGGCTCCCCGCTCTCCCCCTGCACCTGTGCGACTACCTGACCCGCTTCTCCACTCACCACCCCGAAGTCGCGACGGGGGTCGAATCGCTCGGGAAGCAGCTCCAGGGAATCGATGCTCGACAACTCGAAATTCTTCCAGCCGTGATCGGTTCCGCTCTCGGAGTCGCCGTTCAGCTGATACGCCTCGAGCACTTCGGATCCATCCGGCTTCCGCACGATCGCATGAGGCTGGACCGTCCGGGCGCCACCATTGCGATAGCTGAGCTGGACCACTCTCCGCTCTTCGAGCGACTGCAGCACCGATTCACGATCCATGATGTCGCTCCCGAAGCTCTGAACGTCCGACGAAACTATCGTTCATCTCGTCTCGGATGGCGAGATGCCAGGCCGGACCCCTTCCTCCTCTCCGGCCGGACCGTCCACGCCTCCCCGCCTCCGGGAGCCGGCGCGCCGCACCGCCACCATCTCGGCCACCACGCTGATCGCGATCTCCTCGGGAGTATCGGCGCCGATGGACAGTCCCACCGGTGCGCGGACTCTCTGCAGCCGCTCCCGGGGTACGCCCGCCATCTCGAGAAGCCGCCAGGTGAGCGCCACCTTGCGACGGCTGCCGAGCATGCCCAGATAACGCGTGTCGAGCCGGGCGATCTGCTCCACCACCAGGGCATCGTGCTGGTGCCCTCGGGTGGCCACGACGACATAGGTGGCAGCGTCGATCGCCAGTGATTCGGGCAGAGCGTGATACTCGCACACGACCGCGCTCTCCGCGAACGGGAGCCGTGTCGCGTCGGCGAACTCCGGGCGGTCGTCGGCGACCGTGACGCGCCATCCCGCAAACGCCGCTGCTTCGGCTACCCGGGCGCCGACGTGTCCTCCGCCGAACACCACCAGGCGCGGAGAGCCGGCCACTGCCTCGATCAGCACTCCCTCCCGCAGCTCGGGAAGCTCGGCGAGGGGATCGTAGGCGAGCGCGGCCGCGACCAGCTCCGGGGCGGCCGTGCCGACGGTGGTCGCCTCTCCGAGAAGCAGCTTGGCGATTCCGGCGGACCAGTCGTAACTCGTCGCCATCACAGCGCGTGATCCCCGAGACATCAGCGCCGTGCACGCGTCGTAGATCGCAACCAGCGACGAATCGCCGTACACGGGCTCGATGAGCATCATCGCGGTCCCTCCGCACGTCAGCCCGTAGTCTCCGGCTGCCTCCGCGTTGAGGGTATGCTCGGAGATGCAGGGCCGGCGGCACTCCGCCACGTCGATCGCGCGCTCGATGATCTCCGCCTCGAGACAGCCGCCACCGACAGTGCCGACTCGCGCTCCTCCTCCCGAGGTGGTCACCAGCATCTTCGCCGTGCCGCTCATCGGGAGAGACCCGCGGCGCCGCGCGACGGAGGCGAGCGCGCCCGTTCCCCCGCCCGCCGCCAGACGGGCGCACTCGGCGAGGATAGGGGCGGCGGCCATCCTTGAGCTTATGACGCCGACCGGCCCGAGGAAAGGAGGAATCGCTCGTGTGCGCCGCGATGCTAGCGTGCGACCGGCTCCCACACCTCCCCGTCCTTCACTCGCGTCACTCGCCGGATCGGGAGGGCGCTCAGCAGAGGCTTCGGCGACACCACCCACACGCTCGAATCATAGTCGAAGCTGATGATGAGCCCGTGCCGCTGGGCCAGCGTGTCGGCGAACGCACGGACGGTGTCGAGCTCGACGTGCTGCGGCAACAGCCGCGCCATGCGGCCGGCGTGGAAGTAGAGCGCGGCCGGATAATTCGAGAAGAGCGGGTGGGCGTCGCCGTTGGCCCGCACCCACTCCACCAGCTCGGATGTACGCCATCGAGCGTGAGCGTAGTCGAGTCCGTCTTCCAGCGCGTACGACACCGCGTCCGCGGTGCTCCACCCGGACGCCGCCAGCCAGGCAGCTACGACGACCGCCGCGGGCGCTCGAGCGCGCCAGCGGGCGCCGCGCCACCAGGCCACAAGCGCCACCGCGACCGGAATCTCCAGCAGCAGCTCGAGGGGCGCGAGCATGCGATCGTCGAACGGGATGCTGGAATAGACGAGAATTCGGGATAGAGCGACTACCCCCGCGTAGACCGCCGCCAGCAGCATCGACGCGGCGATGAGCCGAAGCTCGGGACGCCAGGTCGCCAGGTCGCGCCAACGATCGGGCGCGAGACGTGGCGCCGTGGCGCGGGCCAGCAGGATCACGAGAACGGTCACTGCAGCGGCGGTGATCGGTACCCACGCTCCGTCGAGGGACGGGGCGAGCCATCCCCCGATGTTCCTGGCGCCCTCGCGCAGACTCTCGTCCAGGTGCTCGCCGCCGTGGAACCAGAGGAGCGATCCCGGCCCGCTGCGACGAGCGTTGCGAATGGTCCACCAGCCGATCGCGATGAGCGGCGGCAGTGCCGACTTCACCGCGTTGCGCAGTCGATCCTGCCGCGTCGGTGCGCCGTCGACGAGCATCCACAGCACGACCGCGGCCGGGACACCCACTCCGGAGTAGCGCGTGAGCGCGACGCACGACGCGAGGAGTCCGGCAAGCAGCGGCTGGCTCGGTATGCGGACGAGGCAGAGGAGTGTCAGAGACACGAGCGCAAGAAAGAGCGGCTCGCTCAGCACCGACTGGTAGATGAAGGCCACCGCCGGCGTGACGATCAGCATGAGCGGCAGGAGGAGTGCACCCATGCTCCCGCTCACCGTTGCCATCAGCCAGGAGAGGGTGAAGACGCCGACGAGCGCCGACAGCGCAACGATGAGGCGGGCGGCCTGGACCGGGGGCATCCCGAGCGATCGCGGAATCGCGATCGCGGCCGGGAATCCGGGAGGGAAGTGCTGGAGCGAGTGGACGCTGTCCGCGCTTCGCCACCCATCGGTCATGACGAACACGCGATGGTCGCGCACGATCGACTCGGCGCCACTCAGATAGGAGATCGCATCCGGATCGAGCCCCGGCTCGGGCGGCTCGGTCACGACGAGCACCGCGAGACAGGCCAGGAGAGCCATCGAACCGGCGAGTGCCAGTCGGATCGCGTTCGGGGATCGGGGCATGGTGGAGAGCGGGGCTGTGATGCGAGGGGGGGGGGGGG
>JALZAQ010000078.1 GCA_030948255.1 Gemmatimonadota bacterium | reverse complement strand
CAGGCTCTACATCGACCCGCCCTACAATGCGAGGCAGTACGCCGGCTACTATCACGTTCCGGAGATCATCGCGCGGGGCTGGTTCGGTGAGCCGATCGTCCTCAGCGGAAAGACCGGACTGCTGGCCGAGCGATCGCAGCAGAGCGCCTGGTGTTCGCCGCGGCAGGTCGGGCCGGCGCTCGAGGAGCTTCTCGAGGCTACCACGGCGCGCGATATTTTGGTGAGCTACAACAGCGAAGGGCTGCTGCCGGCGGAGGATCTGCGCGCGAGATTGAAGGCTGCCGCCGGCGGGGGACGGGTCAGAGAGCTGCGCATTCCGTATCGTCGCTACCGCGCGGACAGCGATCGAATCGGGCGGAGCTATCGCGGCGACCGGGTGGAGGAGCTGCTGTACCACGTGCGACGCCAGTGACGGTGCGGGATCCGCCCACATTAGCGAACGCTTGTGACCCCCGTTTGACTGCCTCGTCTCTCCGGTATGGCGACCGTACTTCGTCCGCTCGTGGCCCCCGCGGCACTGTCCAGTCCGCGGAAAACGGGTTACACTAGCGCCGTGAAAACGACGGTTTCGCCGCAGCAAGTGGACCAGCTCGCCGCTGACCACGAGGTCATCGCGCGTGTTCTGGCCGGGGAGCGCAATGCCTTCGGGTCGCTGATTGGGCGGTATAGCGACCCCCTGTATCGTCACGCCCTGGGAATGACGGGGAGCCCGGATGTCGCCGAAGACATCCTGCAGGCGTCCTTCATCAAGGCCTATCAGCACTTGGCCGAGGTGCACGGCCGCTTCGATGCCTGGATCTTCCGGATCGTGGCGAACGGCTGCAAGGACTGGCTGAAGAACATTCGCCGGACGCATCTGAGCTACGAGGAGGATGACCAGCCCTCGGTGCTCGCGACGCCCGACGAGGATCTGGATCGAACGGAGCTACGCACTGATCTGGACCGCGCGCTGGCCGCGCTCGCGCCGTCGCTCCGGGAAGCGTTCGTGATGAAGCACGTCGAAGGTCGGTCGTATGAAGAGATGGCGGATTTGCTGGGAACCACGGTAGGCGCACTGAAGATGCGCGTGCACCGCGCACGCGAAGCGCTCCAGACTCTGCTCGAGGAGAAATACTCCTAATGTTGAACAACATGGATCCGCGCGAACGGCCGAGCGAGGGGCAGGATGCCCCCCGTCGAAGCAGCAAGTCCACCGAGATGCCGATCTCGATTCCGATGCTATCCGACCGCGAAGTGCCTCTCGGCAAGGGTCGAACAGCGGAGGCCGTGCACGCCTGGCTCGACGGCGAGCTGCCCGAGAGCGCAGTGCTCAAGGGAAACCTGGTGCGCGAGGTGGAGTTCTGGCGACGGATCGACCGCGAGGCCGATACCATCCGCCAGATGAAGGCTCCCCTCTATGTCCAGGAGCAGATCATGGCGGCGCTTCCGGAGACCACCCCGGAGCTGCTCGCACCGTGGTGGCGGAAGCCGTTCGAGGTCAGCCCCATGACCGCGATGCTCGCCGGCGCCGGGCTGGTCGCGCTCGGACTCATGCTGGGTGCAATGCGCTCCCGCTGAGCCTTCGAGAACAGTCAGCAGCACCAGGCCGGCCCCCACGCGGGGCCGGCCTTTTTTCATCTGGTCTGGTCGTTGCACCCATTTCTCTCGGGCTGACGAAGCGGGCAACCTCGGGCTGGAGGTGACGGATGACACGAATGCGGATGGCGATGCTGGTGGGGGGCGTGCTGTCAGTCGCAGCCTCCCCGAGCGCGGCGAGGTCACAGCAGGACACGGTGCGGCGGGACAGCGCACATCGGGCGGCGGGCGCGAAACCGCTCCAGATCGAGTCAGGCCGGGAGAACCACACCATGCGGAGCGATGGCGCGCCGCATCGGATCGCGGGAAAGGGAGCTGAGGGCATGGGGTCGAACCGAGACCAGCTCCGCGAGCGGCAGCGGGAGCTGGCGAGCGAAGGGTGCGATCCGGGTCCGGTTGACGGTCTTCTCGGACCCCGCACCCGCGCCGCGATGCGTTGCAGCGCGGCCAAGAAGCAGACATCGGCTGGCGCAACGGGGAGCGCGGGAGCGGCCGGCACGACGGGCACCGGGACGGGCGCCGGCACCACGCGAGCCAGCGCTACCGGCGGGATGACGCGCACGATGTCGAGCAGCGACACCGGCCGATCGCAGACGGCACGGCATCGCCGGCCTCCCGGCGCGGATTCCGCGCGGCGCGGTCGCACCGGGGCGGCACACGACTCACTTCAGATGGGCAAGCCGCCGAGCGACTGAATTCACGGTCGCTGGGCCGGCAGTCCGCTCACTTCGCGAGCCGGGACGCGGCGGCCCGGCGCTGGGCGCTGCGGGTCAGGAGCTGAAGCGAGGACCGTCCCTCGCTCTCCACCTGATCGATGGTGCACTGCCGGGGAGCCTTGTCGGGTCGCCAGCGCAACAGCTTCGTGCCGTGCCGGAAGCGCCCGCCCGTGAAGTGGTCATACTGCACTTCCACCACCAGCGATGGGGCGAGGGGCTGCCACTCCTCGCTCCGCTTCGTGCTCCAGCGGCTCGGACCCCCGGGCGCGCGCCCGGTAAAGCCGGGCGTCTTCACCAGTGGCTCGACACGGGCGAGCAGCGCTTTCCGCTCGGCGGTCTTGAAGCTCGACGTGAAGCCGACGTGGTGGAGCAGGCCGTCGTCGTCGTAGAGGCCGAGAAGGAGGGACCCCAGCACCTTTGCCGCCGAGGCGTAGCGGAAGCCACCCACCACGCAATCGGCGCTCCGGATCTGCTTGATCTTCTGCATCCCCGTCCGGTCGCCGCTCCGATACGGCAGATCCAGTCGCTTCGCGATGATGCCGTCGAGTCCGTTCCCGATCGACCGAAACCACTTTCGCACGGTCGCGAGCGACGTCGTCGCAGGAGAGAGTCGAACCGCCCCTCCTTTACCGAGCCAGCGGGTGGCGAATGCACCGAGCGAGTGGCGACGCTCCTCGAGGGTCCGATCGACGAGCGATCGGCCGGACGGATCCACCAGCAGATCGAAGACGATGTACAGCGCCGGTCGCTCGCGAGAGAGCTTCTGCACTCTGCTCGCTGCCGGATGGATGCGCAGGAGGAGCTCGTCGAACGAGAGGGATCCCTCCATCGGTACGACGATCTCTCCGTCGAGCACGAAGTGCTGCGCTCCCAGCGCCAGCAGCGCCTCGACGACGTCAGGAAAGTATCGACCCAGGGGCTGACCCGACTTCGAGCGCAGATCGACGGTCTTGCCGTCGCGATAAGCCAGGCAGCGAAAGCCATCCCATTTGGGCTCGTACTGCCACTGCTTCCCTTCAGGCAGGACGTCCACGAGCTTCGCTTCCATCGGTGCGTACGATCTCGGCAGGGGCAGCGTCACAGTAGAGCCTCGAGGCGGAAGCGGCCTTTCTTCGCGAGAAGCGGCTTCCACAGATCGCCGAGGGCCCTGGCTCGCTCGGCGACGTTGTCGAGCCGAAAGTCATCGATGCGGATTCCCTTTTCCACCTCCTGCCAGCTCACCGGCGTCGACACCGATGCTCGAGCCGTGGGGCGCACCGAGTAGATCGATGCGAGAGTGCGTCCCCACGCGTTCTGGTTGTAATCCACCAGGACGCGACCCTTGGGTCTCTTCGCGATGCGGTACTCGGCCGTCACCAGCCGCGGCGTTCGTTGCTCCATCACGCGCGCGAACTCCTTTGCAAAGCTCCAGACCTGTTTCTGCGTCGGGCCGCGAACGATCGGGAGGTAGATGTGCATACCCTTCGAGCCGGTCGTCTTCACGAGCGGCGACATGCCCAGGGCGACCAGCGCCTCTCGCACGAGCAGCGCGACCTCGCGCACCCGGTCGAAGCTGGCACCGGGCACGGGGTCCAGATCGAAGTGGACGTAATCCGGCCGGTCCACGTCGTCGCAGCGCGCGTACCACTGGTTCAAGTCGATGCATCCGAGGTTGACCACCCAGAGCAGCGACGCCAGCTCCTGGATCATCGGGAAGTCGATGACGCTGCCCGAGGCGTGCTCGATCGGGCAGGTGCGGATCCATGCCGGACGAGGCGACGGCGCTCTCTTCATGAAGAAGCACTTACCGGCGGCGCCATTCGGGTAGCGCTTCATCACCATCGCGCGGTCCGTCAGATGAGGAAGCAGGAAGGGGGAGACGTCCGCGTAGTACTGGAGCAGGTCCCGCTTGGTGATCCCGAGTGCGGGCCAGAAGAGCTTTCCGAGGTTGGTCAGCGTCACCGTATGGCCGCCCACCGTCAGCTCGGCATCGCCAGCCCCCTGGGGGATGGCGGACGCACGCCTACTCGTCACGGTAGCAGAAAGATTCGCGAGACCGACATGTTCTTCCACCAAGGCAAATCGCTCGCCAGCGACCGGCCCGTCTCGACAGCTGCCGGCGCACGGGTCACATTCGACCGCTCCCGCCCCCATTTTCCCGGGATTCCGGTGCCCCTCCGCCCTGCCAGATTCGCCCTCTCGATGTTGGCGCTCGCCTTGAGCGGTGGGCCCATCGTCGCCCAGCAACCAGTCGCTGCTGCCGCCCCACCGATGGCCACCGGAGTCATCGCTCCCTTCGACCTCGGCCACTCCCCGATCGGGCTGTCAGGCGATGCGCGCCCCGGGGTCTATCTCTCGGCGGTCGGGCGACGAAGCATCGCGATGGGCACCGAGGACGGCAGATTCGAGCTCTGGAGCTGGCCGATCAAGTGGCTGCACGACTTCTCGCTTTCCTTCCGAGTGCCCAAGTACACGGCCCCGATCGCGGGGCGCGAGGTCGCCCGCTCGGTCGAGACGCGGCCCGAAGGGGTGACGATCACCTACGCCTACGAGACCTTCACCGTCCGCCAGCACGTCTTCGTCCCGCTCGATCTCCCAGCGGTCGTGATGCTTCTCGAAGTCGATGCGCTCCGGCCGATGGAGATCATCGCGTCGTTCACGCCGGACATCCACTACGCCTGGCCGGCGTCGCTCGGGGGCCAGTACCTGGTGTGGAACCAGGATGCGAAGGCGTTTCTCTTCTCGGAGAGCCGGCGTAAGGTGAACGCCTTCCTCGGATCGCCGGCGGTGATCCAGGCGTCGGACGTCCCTGCGCACCAGCTCACCGCCGCCCCTCCGCAGCTGGTGATCGGCGTGGGTGGGAGCGGGGAGCGTTACGTGCCGCCGGTTCTCGGCGAGCCGCCGGGGAAGGGGATCGACGCGCACGTGGCCTTCATCCCGATCGTGCTCGCTGGCGGGGAGATGCCGCGCGACTCGGTGCTCGCCATCTACCGGGCGCTCATCGCCCCGGGGGGAGCGCAGCGGGAGTGGGAGCGACGAGTGGCGCACGCGGACTCGCTCCGTACGGCGTTGCTCTCGCTGCATTCGCCGGATTCCCTCCTGGATCGCGCCGTCGAGTGGGCCAAGGTGGGGCTCGATGAGGCGATGGTCTGCAATCCCGACCTGGGCTGCGGGCTGGTGGCGGGGTATGGGCTCTCCGGAGGAGCGAGCGATCGCCCGGGTTTCGGATGGTTCTTCGGCGGCGACGCCTCGATCAATTCGTTCGCGATGACAGGAACCGGCCAGCTCGCGCTCGTGCGCGACGGCGCCTTTCGCTTCTTCGCGAAATATCAGCGCGCGGACGGCAAGATCACCCACGAGATCTCGCAGGGTGCCGGCCACATCGACTGGTTCGGCGCCTACCCGTACGCCTTCTATCACGGCGACACCACTCCCTTCTGGGTGCTCGCCTTCGGCGAATACTGGCGGCAGTCGGCGGACACCGCGCTCGTGCGCGAGCTCTGGCCGAAGCTGAAGAAGGCGTACGAGTGGTCGCGCGCTACCGACGGGGATGGGGACGGTCTGATGGAGAACCCCCGCGCGGGCGCGGGCGCGCTCGAGGTGGGCGATCTGCAGATCGGAATCCTGTCCGACGTCTACATGAGTGGAGTCTGGATCGCATCGCTCGACCGCTTCGCGCGTATGGCGGAGGCGATGAACGAGCCGGCGCTCGCCGCCGAGGCGCGGGGAATCCGCGCGAGGGCAACCGCCACGCTCGAGCGGAAGCTCTGGCTGCCCGGACTCCGGCAGTACGCGTTCGCGATTCTCGAGGGCGGCAAGGTGAACGAGAATCTCACGGCGTGGCCGGCGACGGCGATGGCGTTCGATGTGCTCGACCCGGAGCATGGGGCCGCGATGGCCGAGCGGCTGGCGACGGCGAGCATCATGACGGACTGGGGGGCTCGGCCCCTCTCCGCGACCAGCTCCCTGTTCGACCCTCTGCACTACAACAATGGCGGGGTCTGGCCCTTCGTCACCGGCTTCGTCGCGCTGGGTCAGTATCGCTATCACAACATCTCCGCCGGCCGGTTCGCCCTCGACGCGATCGCGCGGACCGCGTTCGACGAATCGCGCGGCAACAATCCGGAGGTGATTTCGGGACGGCTGTACAAGCCTCTCGACACGGCGGTGCCGCAGCAGTTCTTCGCGACCTCGATGGTGCTCGTGCCGCTGATCCGCGGCATGCTCGGACTCGAGGTGGATGCGCCGGCCAGAAGCGTCACCTTCGCGCCGCATCTCCCGCCCGACTGGGACAGCGTGCGCGTGGAGCGGATTCCTGTCGGCGCCGAGCGGCTCGGCCTGAGCGTGCGGAGCGGAGAGGGAGAGATCGCGGTGACGGTGCGGCGCGAGACATCCGGTGGCACGCCGATCGCCTTCACCTTCGCTCCCGGTCTGCCGCTCGGGAGCACGGCCGACTCGACAGCCTCCGGGTCGTCGCGGGTGACGGCTGGCGATGTCCACATCGCCGTCTCGGGGCTGCTCGATCAGCCGGAGAGGACATTCACGATCCGCTACCGCCGCGGATGGAGCGTGCTGCCGCCGCGTGCGGCGCCCGCGATCGGCGATCGGTCGAGCGCGCTCCGCGTGGTGAGCGAGCGGATGGTCGGACGCCGTTACGCGCTCCTGCTTCAGGGACGCGGCGGCCGGTCGTACGAGTTGAAAGTGCGCGGACCGGATGGAGCGGCGCTCACGGCTCCGGCGGGGGTGGACGCGACGCTGGAAGGCGCCGGTAAGTCGCACGGCTGGCGAACTCTGCGCGTGCGCTTTCCGCGAGCCGGACTGGACGCCGATGGGTACGCGACGACGACACTGCTTTTCTCCGCGTCGGGATCCCCGCCCCCGTGACCGCGGATCTCCGCGCTATGCTCAGCTGTCGCGACGCCGGAGACGGCGGGGGCCGCCGTCATCCGCCTTGCCCGTGCGCTTCACGACGACCTCGACATTGCTCATCAGGGCGAAGCCGGCGAGACGGAGCGTCGGTGAGCCGCTGGCGGGCGCTTCGTGCCGCTGCTCGAAGACGCCCATGAGCCCGATGCCGGTACTCTCGACTCCCACGCCGGGCGCGACACGGACGGTGACGTTGCCCATGATGGCAAGCACGTCCACGGTCGTGACGCCTGGCAGCAGCTGCGCATCGCGAAAGTCGAGCTCCACGTTTCCCATCACCGCGACGGCGGCAATGCGTTGCGGCGGCTGCCACACACCCCACCGCTTCGCCTCGCTCATGACCGCCAGCACTGTGCCGTGATCCGGCCATCCGTCCGGCACGGTGAGCGCCGCCTGCGTCCTCTCGTCGCTCTGGAGTACCGGGAGGTCGGCGACGAGCTGGTCCAGCTCGCCGCCGGTTCGCGCCCGGTAGACCAGCTCGAGCCGTCGCTCCAGCTCCTCGACGACAAGGTGGTCCTGCCCGAAGTGAGCGCTGAGCGCGGTGACAATGCGCTCGCGCTGCTGCTCGAGATCGGAATGCGGAACGGGCGGAGGGACGGTCACGGCTCGTCGCGCGATCAGATGTGGATCGACCGTCCGAGCACGGCGAGCGCCGCTTCTTTCACTGTCTCGGACAACGTCGGATGGGCATGCACGGTGATGCCGACATCCTCTGCCGAGCCGTCGAACTCGAATGCGAGGACGACCTCGGCGACCAGCTCCGAGACGTTCGGGCCGATCAAATGCGCGCCGAGCAGCGCGTCGGTGGCGGCGTCCGCGATGAACTTCACGAAGCCCGTGCTCTCGCCCATCGTCCGCGCGCGGCCGTTGGCGCTGAAGGGAAACTTGCCGACGCGGATCTCGCGGCCGCCGTCGCGCGCCTGCTCCTCGGTGAGACCGACGGTCGCGATCTCCGGCCAGCTGTAGACGACGGCCGGCATCGAACGATAATCCATCCGAGCGGGATGGCCAGCGATCACCTCCGCGGCGACAACGCCCTCTTCCTCCGCCTTGTGGGCGAGCAGCGCTCCGCCCACCACGTCGCCGATCGCATAGACGCCGGGCAGGTTGGTCCGCATCTGGTCATCCACGACGATCTCGCCGCGGCGGCCGATCGAGAGTCCGAGCGCCGACGCATCGACACCGGTGAGCGACGGGCGACGGCCGATCGAGACGAGCACGCAGTCGGCGTCCAGCGTCTCACGTGCGCCATCCGTGTCGATCTCCACGCTCACGCCGTTCTCACCGCGCGTCGCGCCCACGACCCTGGTTCCGGTGCGGAGCACCAGCCCCTGCTTGGTGAATACCCGCGTGGCTTCCTTGATGATGTCGGCGTCGTTTCCCGGAAGGATCGTGGGCATCAGCTCGACGATCGTCACCCGCGCACCCAGTCGGCGCCATACCGAGCCGAGCTCGAGTCCAATCACGCCGCCGCCGATGACGAGGAGGTGGGCCGGCACCTCGGGAATCGTCAGCGCCCCCACGTTCGAGAGCACGCGCTGCTCGTCGAACGGGAGAAAGGGAAGCTCGATCGGCTGCGAGCCGGTGGCGATGATGACGTTGGTCGCGGCGAAGCGCGCGACCGATCCGTCCCCCGCCGTGACCTCCACGATGTTGCCAGCGCGGAGCGACCCGGTTCCCTTCGCCCAGGTGATCTTGTTCTTCTTGAACAGAAACTCGATACCCTTGGTGTTCTGTCCCACCACCTTGTTCTTGCGCCCCATCATGGCCGCCAGGTCCAGCTCGACACTGCCGATCCGCAGACCATGCTCGGCGGCGCCCGTCCGCGCGAACTCGAAGTGCTCCGACGACTGCAGGAGCGCCTTCGACGGGATGCAACCGACATTCACGCACGTTCCCCCGAGAGTGGGATCCTTCTCGACGCACACCGTGCTCAGCCCGAGCTGCGCGCCACGGATCGCCGCGACGTACCCGCCGGGGCCGCCGCCGAGGACGAGGAGATCGGTGGGGATGGCTGGATCCGTCATCGATGACGCGGAGCTGGCAGCGCCTTACGCGACAAGCATTGCCCCCGGATCTTCCATCAGCTCCTTGATCCGGACGAGAAAGAGCACCGCCTGCTGACCATCGACGATCCGGTGATCGTACGAGAGGGCGATGTACATCATGGGGCGGATCTCCACCCTGCCATCGACGGCGATCGGGCGGTCCTGGATCTTGTGGAGACCGAGGATGCCGACCTGGGGGTAGTTCAGGATCGGAGTGGAGACGAGAGAGCCGAAGACGCCGCCGTTGGTGACGGTAAACGTGCCACCGGTGAGGTCGTCCATGGTCAGCTTCCCGTCGCGCGCGCGCTTCGCCACCGCCGAGATCTCGCGGCTCACGTCCAGCATTCCCTTCCGATCGGTGTCCTTGACCACCGGAACTACCAGCCCCTGATCGGACGCGACCGCGACGCCGATGTTGACGTAGCTCCGGTAGACGATGGAGTCGCCATCGATCTGGGCGTTCACGACCGGGAAGGACTGCAGCGCCATCGTCGCGGCTTTGACGAAGAAGGGCATGAAGGTGAGCTTCACTCCGTGCTCCTTCTCCACCCGTTCGCGCAGCCGCTCGCGAAGCGCCATCACGGCCGACATGTCGACCTCGTTGAAGGTCGTCAGGTGGGCGGTGGCGTGCTGGGATTCGAGAAGGTGCTCGGCGATGCGGCGTCGGCGCGTCGTCATCTTCTCGCGTGTCTCCCGGGCGCCGTCGGAACGCGCCGGCGCTGGAGCGGATGGCGCGGGTGCGGACGGTGCGGTTGCGGGCTGCGCGGTGGCCGCCACCATGTCTGCCTTGGTCACCCGACCGCCGCGTCCCGAGCCGGGAACGCTCGCCGGGTCGATGTGCTGCTCGGCGGCGATGCGGCGAACCGCGGGTGACGTCTTCGGTGCTGGCGTTGGCGCTGGTGCGGTGGCGCTCGCTGATGGCCCCGGGTCGCGCGCCGGCGTCGGGGCGGCCGCGGCCGTGGGCGCGGGAGCCGTCGCGCTGTCGTCGAGCTCGCCGAGCGCCTCGTCCACCTTCACGACGTCGCCCTCGGCCTTGAGATGCTTCGTGAGCACGCCGGCCTTCAACGCCGGAACCTCCACCGTGATCTTGTCGGTCTCGAGCTCGACAATGGTCTCGCCGGCGCCGACCGCCTCCCCCTCGCTCTTCCGCCAGCGCGCGACCGTCGCCTCGACGATCGACTCGCCCAGCGGAGGCACCTTGATGGAGATCATGTTCTCTCTGATTGCTGGCGGCCCGCGGCGCGCGTAGGATTCAGTTTCCCTGAATATAACCATCCCATCCGACCGTGCGAGCACTGACGATCTCCGCTCACGGCGGCCTCGAGCAGATCGAGGCGCGGAGCGATCTCCCCAATCCTGTGCTGCGCGATTCCTCGGATGTGCGGGTGCACGTTCGTGCGGCAGCGCTCAATCATCTGGATCTGTTCGTGGTCGAGGGGCTGCCGGGCGTCACGATCTCGCCTCCCTGGATCATGGGCGGAGACGCGGTGGGCGTCGTCGCCGAGGTCGGATCGCTGGTGGAGGGACTCTCGGTCGGCGACCGGGTGATCATCAACCCGGGCATCAGCGATCGCACCTGCGACTACTGCCTGATGGGGGAGCACTCGCTCTGCGTCCGCTACCGTCTGCTCGGCGAGCATCTGCCCGGCACGATGGCCGAGGAGATCGTGCTGCCGGCCGCGAATCTGCGTGTGATCGGGGACGATATTTCCTGGGAGCAGGCGGCGGCGTTCACCCTCGCGACGCTCACCGCGTGGCGGATGGTCGTCACACGCGCCATGGTGCAGGAGGGAGAGGAGGTGCTCATCTGGGGGATCGGAGGCGGCGTGGCGCTGGCCGCGCTCCAGATCGCGAAGCTGCGCGGAGCGCGGGTGTGGGTCACATCGAGCAGCGACGACAAGCTGGCGCGCGCCCGGGCGCTGGGCGCCGACGAGACGCTCAACCATGACACTCAGGACGTGGCCAAGGAGATCCGCGCGCGCACCGGAAAACGGGGCGTGGACGTCGTCATCGATAACGTCGGCCACGCGACCTGGAAGCAGTCGCTGCTCTGCCTCGGCAAGCGTGGCCGCCTCGTGACCTGCGGCGCGACCAGCGGCCCACTGGTCGAGACGGACGTGCGGCGGATGTTCTGGAACCAGTGGTCGCTGATGGGCTCGACCATGGGCAACGACCGCGAGATGGACGCGATCACGCAGGCGCTGCGCGGCGGCAATCTCCTCCCCCCGGTGGACTCGGTGTTCGGTCTCGACGACGGCCGCGCCGCGTTCGAGAGGCTGCGCGACGAAGCGCAGTTCGGGAAGGTCGTGGTCCGGGTGAGCGACCTCTAGTGCGCCTCCCGATCGCGACCCGCTATCCGGACTACGACACCAAAGGCCACGTCAACAACGCGGTCTTTCTCACCTACTTCGAGATGGCGCGCTCGGCGGCCTGGCTCGATGTCGTGGGCGGAGATGCCGATTTCCCCTTCATCCTCGCCGAGGCCAGCGTGCGCTACGTGAGCGAGGCGATGATCGGGGATGCGCTGGACATCGAGATCGTGACGAGCGAGCTCCGCACCAGGGCGTGGGTCTGGTCGTACACCATCCGGTCGCGTCCGGATGACCGCATCGTCGCCGAGGGACGCACCGTGCAGGTGATGTACGACTACGACACGAAGCGGACGATCCCGATTCCGGACGCGCTTCGACAGAAGCTGTCCGCGGTATGATCACGGTCGAGGAGCTGCTCGCGGTACAGGCCGCGGCGCCGCAGGTGATGCGCGTGCTGACCGACGTGGCGCGCATGCAGGACTGGGTCGCACCGGGGATCACGGTCACCCCGCTCACGGCGGGAGCGCGGCTGGCGCCGGGCGAGCGCTTCCGGCTGCTCCTGCCGGCCGGCCTGAGCTTCGACTATCTGGTGGAGGCGGCCAGCGACCGGGAGCTCGTTCATTCCTTTCGAGGGCCCTGGAGTGGGAGGGAACGATGGAGCATCGTGCCGGATGCGGCCGAGACGATCGTGCGGCGGCTGTATCAGGTCGATGCCGGCTCGGCGCTGCTCGATCTCGGCTGGTCGACGATCGGCCGAGCGTTCGTGATGGCGCACTTCAAGCTCGAGCTGTCGCGATTCAAGCGCACTGTCGAGCGACTGCGGATCGCCGGAGCCGCCGGTCCGCCCGCCGAGATTCCGTCTCCGCCGGCCACCGCGCCGACGGGGGCGACACCGCCATCCTTTCCGATCGACGATGGATGAGGGCGCAGAGCAGGCGCAGTACGAGCAGGCCGAGCAGCTCACTCTGCGCGAGGCCATGGCGCGGGGTGAGTTGCCCCTCTGTCCGCGCTGCGCGGTCCGGATGAGCAGCCGGCCGATCGGCGGGGGATCCTTCGGGCTGGGTTACGCGCGCTCACGACAGTGGCTCATCTGTCCCCGCTGCCACCGGAGCGCGATCTTCGACGTGAAGCGGGGGACCCGTACGTGAGCCGCGATGGGCCGGCGTGGCTCCCCGGTGCCCGGGCGGCGATGTAGCTTTCCCCCTCGCTCTCCCCTCACGCCCGATCGAACCGGAGGTATCCCGTGCGAACCGCGATGCTGCGGCCCGCTGCGTTGGCCATGCTGCTCCCCTTCTGGTCCGGCGCGCTGTCGGCGCAGGCGGCCGCTCATCCGCGCCGTGCGGCATCATCCACCACGTCGTCTGCTGGGAAGCGGAGCCCACTGGAGCCGGGATCCAGCCCGGCAGAGGAGGCCCGCTACCGCGAGCGGGCGATGAAGCTCCGCGATCGGATCATCGCCGCCGCCGAGTGGAATGACTTCGACCAGGCGGCGTGCAATCCCGGCTCCCTTCGTGTCTTCGCTCGCGACACGGCCAACCGCACCGGCGAGAAGGTGCTGGACGACATCGAGGCGCTGGAGCGGATCATCATCGCGCGCGGTGTCGACAGCTCGCTCGACACCCGGCGTGCGCGGGCGCTGATCCGCACCGTTGTGGGCTGGGAGGCGGCATCGATCCGGCCGCGTTGGGACACGCGGTCTGGCGAGGCTCCGCGCAACGCCATCGCCACCGGGCTGTCGGGAGAATTCCTCAATCCCGCCACGAAGAAGTGCGAGTCGTACGTGCCCTACGACTCCGTCACGATCGTGCTTCCCGAGGTCACCGGCCTCTCGATGCCCCCGGTCAAGGGGGGGGGGACGACGATCAGGCTGCTGGTGGGAGAGGCGGGACTCCATAAGGGGCGCGACGACTTCTACGCCGCCAACCGGAGCGCGACCGAAGCGATCTTCAACTACATCCGCCTGCGGGCGGTCGTGGTCTGGCGCGACTTCGCGGTGGTCGGCGTCAACCGGCCGGCGGAGAACAAGGGCGTGAGAGAGCTTCCGAAGGGCGCCGGTGGCGCGGCCTACATCTTTCACCGGGTCGGAGAGGAGTGGCGGCTCCTGACGATCACGCGCACCTGGAGCTGACCGGTTGCACGCTGGGATGGACTGCGGGGGGC
>JALZAQ010000077.1 GCA_030948255.1 Gemmatimonadota bacterium | reverse complement strand
GCGCACGGCGAGAGAACACCGCGCCCCTGCTCTCCGAGATGCGGGGGGTCGCGAGACGGCTCGAGGGAATGGGTGACGCCCTGCTGTGCGCGCTGCGCCCGTCGCCCGACGCGGCGCCGAGCGTGCGCTGGATCGAGCTGCGCGGCGCGGATCACAATGTCGCGGCGACGTCCGTGCCGCTGGATGTCGCGCCGATTCTGCGTGAGGATCTGTTCAAGAGACTCGAGACGGGCGTGATCACGAGCGCGACCCTCGCGGCCAACGGAGACTTCGACTTTCTCAAGAACCGACTCGGTCTCGATGACCCGCTGCTCGATCCCACCGAGGGCATCTTCCCGTCGCCCTTCCGATTCGAGCGGCAGGCCATTCTCGCTCTGCCAACCGATGTCCCCGCACCAAACGTCGATGCGCCTGGCCACTTGCGCATGGTGATCCGCGTCGCGCTGGAGTTGGCGGATCTGTCGGACGGCGGACTCTTTCTGCTGTTCACGAGCCATCGCGATGTTCGCGCCGCGGCGGGAGAGCTTCGCGCTCGCGCCTCGGAGCGGCTGTGGCCTTTGCTCGTGCATGGGGAGGACTCGCGCGACGGGCTGCTCCGTCGATTTCGCGATTCCGGTCGCGCCATTCTCGTCGGGACCTCCTCGTTCTGGGAGGGGGTGGACGTCGCGGGCCAGGCGCTCCGCGCACTGGTCCTCGCCCGGATCCCTTTTCGTGTGCCGAGCGACCCGCTGACCGCGGCGCACTGCGAGGCCATCCTCGAAAATGGAGGCGACGCGTTCACCGAATTCATGCTGCCGCACGCGGCGCTGCGACTGAAGCAGGGCTTTGGTAGGCTCATCCGGAGCGGCACCGACCGCGGCGTGGTGGTGATCTGCGATCCACGCGCCAGCACCAAGCCGTACGGCCGGGAGCTGATCGATGCCCTTCCGCCTGCGCGGCGGTTGCAGGGGAGCTGGGAGCGGATGCTTCCGGAGCTGAAGCGCTTCTACGTCGCGCATCCATCGTGACGCGCCCGGGCAAGGTCGTCTGTGCTGGCCGAAATTATCGCGAGCATGCGAAGGAGCTCGGGAACGATGTGCCGGCGGAGCCTCTCATCTTTCTCAAGCCGCCTTCGAGTCTGATCAGGAGTGGAGAGGCGATCGTGCTTCCCCGGATCTCGCGGCAGGTGGAGTACGAAGGCGAGATCGGGATCCTCGTCGGTTCTCCTCTCCGGAATGCGTCGGAACGCGAGGCTCGAAGCGCCATTGCCGGTGTGGTGGCGGTGAACGACGTCACGGCGCGGGATCTCCAGCGCAGCGATGGACAGTGGACCCGCGCCAAGGGGTTCGATAGCTTCTGTCCGGCCAGCGAGCCGGTGCCGCTCCGAGGCCCGCTGGAGGGGCTGGTCGTGATCACGCGGCTCAACGGTGTGGAGCGGCAGCGCGGTGCCGCGTCGGACATGGTGTTCAGCATTCCGGCGCTCCTGGCGTATATCTCCGGAGTCATGACGCTCGAGCCGGGCGATCTCGTCGCCACCGGAACCCCGGCCGGGGTAGGCGTTCTCGCCCCCGGCGACGAGGTCGAGATCGAGATCGTCGGACACGCCAGTATCCGGAACCCTGTCATCGCCGACTCGTAGTGCCACACCCTTCGACGCGCTTCACCAGTCTTCCCGAATATCCGCTCGCTGCGATCCCGCAGAGGAAGCGTGAGCTCGCGGCCTTGGGCATGGATATCATCGACCTCGGAGCGGGAGACGCCGATCTCGCCGCGCCTCCGAAGGCGATCGAGGCGCTGGAGCGCGCGGCCCGGATTCCGTCGATGAGTCGCTACGGCTTCGGCCTCGGCCTGCCGGCGTTTCGCGACAGCGTCTCCGGGTGGATGCAGCGCCGATTCGGAGTGTCGGTGGACCCGCTGCGTGAGGTCGTCCCGCTCATCGGATCCAAGGAGGGGATCTCGCATCTCGCGCTCGGCTACCTCAACCCGGGCGATGTCGCGATCATCCCCGAGCCGGGTTATCTGGCGTATCTGGGCGGGACACTTCTCTCGCTCGGAACGCCGTACGTGAGCGCGCTGCGTCCGCGCACCAACTTCCTCCTGGAGCTCGACGAGGTGCCGATGGATGTGCTGCGGCGCACGAAGCTCCTCTATCTCAATTACCCGAACAATCCGACGGCCGCAACGGCGTCGCCCGAATATCTCAGGCGCGTCGTGCAGCGCTGCAGGGAACTCGACATCCTGCTGGTGTATGACAACGCCTATTCGGAGCTGGCGTTCGACGGGTACCGACCACCCAGCATCTTCGAGATCGATGGGGCGCGAGATGTAGCGATCGAGTTCCACTCGCTGTCCAAGACCTACAACATGACGGGCTGGCGGTGCGGCTGGGCCGTGGCAAGCCCGGTGATCGCGGGTACGCTGGCGAAGGTGAAGTCATTCGTCGATACGGGCCCTTTTCTGGCCGTGCAGGCCGCCGCAGTCGCCGCGATCGAGAGCTGGGAGGAGTGGCTCCCCGGAAACGTGGAGAAGTTCCGGCAGCGTCGGGATGCTGCGGTCTCCGCATTCCGGGGTGCGGGGTTCGCTTGCGACGTGCCACGCGCCACGATGTATCTCTGGATCCCGCTCCCCGAGGGGCTGCCCAGTGCGGCGTTCGCGGAGCGTCTTCTCACCGAGGAGGCAGTCGTGGTCATGCCGGGATCGGCGTTCGGTGAGGGAGGAGAAGGTTTTTTCCGGATCAGCTTCATCACGTCCGCCGAGCGGCTCGCGGAGGCGGCCCGTCGCGCGGGCCGCGTGCTCGCCTCTTTCGGTGCCGGAGTCGCATGACGGAGCCGGCGCGCGCGCGCGGACGGTTCGTTCCCCTTCTCATCTCCGTCGCGGCCCACCTCGTGCTGGGTGCGGCGCTCGTGCGCGTGCTCGGACTCCCCTTTCCCTTCCGCGACCTGCTCGAGCGCCGAAAGGGAGAGGTCCTCCCGGTCGAGCGAATCAGCTTCGTCTCGGTACCCAGTCGTGCGCAGGACTCACCGGGGCGGAGCGGTGGCGACGATCGCCCGCCCTCACCGCGTCGGATGCCCGAGGCCCCGGTCATTCCGCCGACTGAGATCCCCAGCGGGATCCTGCCCGTCGCTCCGGCGGTGGCGGAGCCACGCGAAGGGGCGGGTCCGGTGGTGGGACAGGGAGGCGCCGTTCGGGGGATCGTTCCGTCGTTCAGTGATCCGCGGCTCTGGAACGCGGGAGGCTACGTCGCCGCGCCGAAAACGGACGCCGAGCGTCTGGACTCGAGCCTCACGGCGCGCGTGCGCGCCCACGCAGACTCACTCCTGTCCGTCGCCCAGCGTGACCCCCATGACTGGACGGTGAAGCGTGGCGACAAGAAGTACGGGATGGACGCGAACAACATCTACATCGGCGACGCGAAGATCCCCACCGCGCTCCTCGCGCTCCTCCCGCTGGGCAAGTATCAGGGGAATCCGATCCAGCAGGATCGCCAGCGTCAGTACGATCGGAACAGTGCGCTCATTGTCGAGCAGGCCGCCCGCACGCTGAATGAGGACGAGTTTCGCGAGGCGGTGAAGCGGATCCGGGAGCGGAAAGAGAGGGAGCACGAGCGGAGAGAGCATCCCGAAGTCGTGCCCTGAGTCGCGTCTCGCGTTTTCGGATCACGATCGCTAGTGCAGAGGCAGGTCCGGCGATGCCGGCATCTCCTGAAAAGGCCGGAAGACCCCGCAGACGGTGCCAAGCACGGCGAAGTCGTCCCCTGCCGCGACGGGGATCTCCTCTACCGCTGGATTGGCGGGCTTGAGCACCACGCGCCCCTCCTCGTGCGCGAACGTCTTCACCGTCGCCTCGTCGCCCAGCCGTGCCGCGATGATGTCTCCGTCGCGGGCCTCGTGCCGTGGTTGAACCATCACATAGTCGCCCTCGAATATCCCGCGCCCGATCATTGAATCTCCCTTGATCTTGAGGAAGAACACGTCCTCCTGCGGGATGAAGCGGCGGTCCATGGTGATGAAGCCCTGGCGATGCTCGGGAAGGAGAGCCGGCTGGCCAGCCGCGATCCTGCCGTAGTAGGGCACGGGCTGCGTCTGGCGCGACGCGCCGAACCCGAGGAGTCGAACTCCCCGCGATCGCGACGGGTCGCGCTCGATGTATCCCTTGTCGGCGAGCGACTGCAGGATCTCGGAGACGGTCTTGGTCGACTTGATCTGGAAGGTCCGACCTATCTCGCGCACACTCGGCTGATAGGTGTTCTCGGTCAGGAAATCGAGGAGGTAGTAATAGACCTTGCGCTCGATCTCGTTCAGGGGCTCGGGCATTGGGGCCTCGACTGCAGGACGCGGGAGCTGAGGGCTCGGAGTGTCTCCCTGGCCGAAAACCTCTGAGTCCAAGATAGGGCGCGGCGCCGAACCCGGTCAACCATCAGTTGGTGCCGCGAGCCATCCCATTGCTTGCTCGAGCCGCGCGAGGGTCCGAGCCCGCCCCATGGCGACGAGCACCTCGAAGATACCCGGGCTCACCGTCATTCCGGTCAGCGCCAGCCGGAGGGGCTGAAAGAGCTTCCCCCCCGGCACCCCACGCGCTTCGGCGAGGGCGCGGAGCGCCTCCTCCAGCGCATCGGCCCGCCACGGGTCCACCGTGGACAGGCGTGCCTCGATAGCGCTGAGAAGCTCGGTCGTTGCGCGGCGGTCCTTCCATTGTTTCGACGCGGCCTCGACATCGTACTCGATCCGGTCCCGGAAGTACGGAGCGGCTTGGCGAACGATGTCGTGGACGGTGCGGGCGCGGACCTTGAGCAGATCGAGCAGATCGAGATACCAATCGTGTCGCGATGCCAGCTCCGCGCCGGTGGTCATCCCGGCCGAGAGCAGTTCAGGGGTCACCAGCGGCTCCAGCTCGGCGGCCGGAGTGCGGCTCAGATGCTGGCCATTCATCCACTCCAGCTTCTTCGGATCGAAGATCGCGGCCTTCTTCTGGAGACCCCCGACGTCGAAGCGCTCGATCATCTCGGCGAGGCTCATCACCTCGATGTCGTGTCCGGGTGACCAGCCCAGTAGCGCGAGGAAATTACCCATCGCCTGGGGCAGTATTCCTTCCTGCTGGTAGTCCGCCACGGCGGTGGCGCCATGGCGCTTGCTGAGCTTCTTGCCGTCGAGCCCGTGAATCATCGGAACGTGAGCGAAAAGCGGTGGCTCGGCGCCAAGCGCTCGGTAGATCAGGATCTGCTTCGGCGTGTTCGAGATGTGGTCGTCACCGCGCATCACCAGCGAGATGCGCATGTGAATGTCGTCCGACACCACCGCCATGTTGTAGATCGGCGTCCCATCGGAGCGAAGGATGACGAAATCCTCGATGTCGCCGTTGGGAAAGGCAATGCGGTCGTGAACCAGATCCGTCCACTCCGTCTCTCCCGCCGGTACGCGGAAGCGAGTGACGAACGGCATCCCGGCGGCCAGGCGCCGCTCTCGCTCGGCCGGCGGAAGAAGGTCGCAGCGACGATCATACTTGAATGCTTCCTTCAGAGCTCCCGCGGCGCGGCGGCGCTCGTCGAGCTCCCCCGGCGTGCAGAAACAGCGATACGCGGCTCCGCGCTCGAGCAGGAGGAGGGCATCGCGCTGGTGGCGGGTCAGGCCGAGCCCCTGATAGACTACCTCTTCACCCCAGTCCAGCCCGAGCCATCGGAGGCCATCGAAGATCGCGCGCGTGCTCTCGTCGGTGCTTCGGGCCTTGTCCGTATCCTCGATGCGGAGCAGACAGACGCCGCCGTACTTCCGCGCGACGAGCCAGTTGAACAGCGCGGTGCGAGCGCCGCCAACGTGCAGATAGCCGGTCGGCGACGGAGCGAAGCGCACACGCGGTGCGTGGGGAACGACGGGCCGGGTTTCGGGCAACGTGCTCATGCGAAGAGATGCAGGTGAGTCGATGCGAGCGTGGGTGATCGGCCCGCCGCCCAAAGAAAAACAGGCCCGCCAGGGGCGGACCTGCGACGGAGTGGGAGGGATTCGAACCCTCGATAGAGTTTTAAAGCCCTATAACGGTTTAGCAAACCGTCGCCTTCAGCCTCTCGGCCACCACTCCTCGAATTCCGACTGCGCCAGCGTCCACTGACGACCGCCAACGCCGCGAGACAGATCGCGCGGTGCGACGAAGGAAGACCTAGTATATCCTGCCGGGGGGCCCTTCGGAACTCCGCACAGCGAACAAAAAAAGCGGGAAGAAGCCGATTGCATCGGGCCTTCCCGCCATCTGATATTTTTTCAGTCCCGCCCGAGCGGGACTTACGCGGCAACTACCGTCCGCTGCAGATCGGAAGTCGGTCGTGGCCGGAGCACACGGGATCGCAATGCTGCACGACCTGCACGAGCATCTGGGTCAGCTCGCGCATCGTACCGAACCGCTCGAGCGTCGGCTTGCGATAGAGCATGTGCGGAGTCATGGAGATACCCTCGAGCCCTGACGGAGTTGTAAGGTGCTGTGTGCCCTAATCCTATCGAGTCTGCTGGCCAGGCCACAAAGCGCCCCGTTCTCGAATGAAACATGCATTCCGGTACAGTCCTCGTCAATAGGGCGGCGATCGCCCATCGAGACGCCCCCCCCGGGAGCCGGCGTCGGGCCTCGGACCGGACGCGTGCAGCCTCAGGGTCGAAGCGACCCCCAGAACCCTGCCGGCGGCCCCCAACGGTCCTCTTGCGTTTCTCGGCGCCTACGGCCGTCAATTTGCATTGGTGTCGGTTGTCTCGGAAAGGGAAGTTGCATGAATCATCAGCGACCCGAGGTTGCGTCGGGTGAAGTGCGGGAGTTCGTGGACGCGTCCGGCGTGGGATGGAGAGTACACGAGATGCCGGCAGGCCGGGTGCCCGGATCGCGCGGAGACAACTGCCTCATCCTCGAAAGCGATGGTGCCTGCCGACGGCTGTGGAACTACCCCTCGACCTGGTTCGACCTGCCCGTCAGCGACCTGCTGCGCATAGCGGGTACCGGCTGATTCTGGAAGGCCGCTGCCCCGCGCCGAGGGCAGCTCGAGAGTAGGCCCGAGAAGTAGACCAGTGGCAGGGCGAGAGCCGCCTGAATAGTCAGCGGCTCGTCAGCCCCCCGCGCGTGCGAGCTCCTGCGAGAGTGCCGCCAGCTGCTCCTCCGCCTCGAGCCGCAGCTCCGCCCACCCGTTCGTGACGAAGACCGCGCTCGCCGAGAAGGGTGCGACGAGCGACATCCCCCACCCCGCGCGCAGTCCGAGCAAGACGAGCTTTTCGAGCGCCGGCAGCTCGCTCGGCTCGGCCAAATGGCCAGGAGCCGCCTCCAGGGAGCGCGGCGAGCCGCTGTTGTCAAGCAGCTCCGGCGCTCGCGCCGCGTGTGAAGGCGAAGCGGGCGCTGCGCTCTCCGTGACCCAGAGAAGCAGATAGGACGTGGCTGGGAGAGGCTTGCACAGGAACTCCGCGAGCCACCTCTGGCGCGGGGCGGCGGCGTGGGTCTGCACACGCAATATGTGCACGCCCTCTGGCGGAGATGGCCGACCATGAGCGTCGAGGTCCACACCATGGCGCTTGCACCACTCGCGGCACTGCGGGGGCGTCAGGTATCGCACGGCGAGGCGGGCGTGGCGTGAAAGGGGAAGATGATAGGTGGCGATGAGCGCAAAGACCAGCGGCGGCGAAGAAACGCGGGAGCCACTGGCTCAGACGGGTCGGCCCAGCCGGCAACTTTGTCCCCCGAAGCGACCGCCGTGCCAGCGCTGTTGACCTCGCGCAACAAAGTTTCTTGCACGACGACAAGGACAGCGCGTGCAGCCCGGCAGGGAGGGATCCGCTGCGGGAAAAAGCTGACGGGAAGGGGCATGGAACTTGTGTGTCGGCGCGGCGTCCGGCCGCTCGTTCTGCACCCTGCCTTCGGCAAGACTGACTGAGGCTACATGTCCCGTCGCCTGGCGCACGCTACTCTCTGCGCGATAAGTGTCGTGGTTATCGGTGGAGCGTATGCCTGCCGGAACTCGACCGCCCCTCCGGCGACGACGATCCCGAGAGGCCTGGTGCAGCGTACCGTGATCGGCGGACGAGTGAATCTGTGCACGGTCGGGCCCGCCGGCAGCTACGTGTTCACCATTACCGCAACGGGGGGCGTGACCGGGGGCCGTCTGCCGCTGGGACCAACGGCCACCATCCCTGCCGGAAGCTGCGCCGACGTCTGGTTGGCGACGGCGACGTCTCGGAATCCGGATCCCGCAACTCTCGTCAGCGTGGCGCCCCTGTCGTTCCCGCTCGAGGCGGCGTTCGGCCGGGTAGTGAGCGCGGAGACGGATGACATGGGATACACCCTCGAAGGCGATCACGCGAGCTTCATGGCCAACGTGTATCACGGCGGAGCCACGACGTATTACTTCGTGGCTCGATAGACAGCGCGCGACCGGGGACCACGTCCATCGAGCGGGCAGGGTGGGATTCGAACCCACGAGACCCGTGAAGGTCCACCGGTTTTCAAGACCGGCGCATTCAACCGCTCTGCCACCTGCCCAGGTGCCGTCCTGTTCTGCGGCCAGACGACCGGATAAGATTCGCACCCGACGCGTTCCGGCGCCACGCCAACGTCGTGCCCGCGTCGACCGCCACGGGTCACGCGCGACCGGGTAGACCACCGAGGCGCTCTCACTTGCGAGCCCTGCGGTCGATCGCCACATCTGTCCCGTCCGGTGAGGAAGGATCACAGACAACGGAGCCACAGCGATGAGCTCGCCGCGCTCGACCATCGGGGTTCTCGTCATGCTGTCGCTCGGCGCATCTGCGCTGGGGGCGCAGCAGCGCTTCACCCTCGACCACTTCCGTCGTCTCGCGGGGGTCAGCGGGGTGGAGCTAGCACCGGATGGCCGGACGGCGGTCGTCACGGTGTCGAGGGCGAATTTCGAGACCGACAAGTACGAGGCGGCCCTCTACGCCGTGGACGTGGCCAGCGGTGCCGCGAGCCAGCTCACGTTCGAGCGAAAGCAGGTGGGCTCGCCGCTGTTCTCGCCCGACGGACGCACCCTCGCCTTTCTGGCACCCGATTCAGCGGACCACATGCAGATCTGGCTCTTGCCGATGACCGGAGGGGAGCCCCGCCGGCTCACGTCGCACGCGAACGGCATCGAGCACTTCAGCTGGCGCCCCGACGGTGGCGCGATCGCGTTCGCGTCCGCCGACTCGGCGGAGAAGCGCGAGGGTGAGACGCGGCATCTCACTACCTTCCACATCGGCGACCAGGATCTCTTCCTGCGCCACGGCGTGGCACCGCAGCACATCTGGCTGGTGAACACGGCTGATCGTTCCACGCGTCGCCTGACCACTGGCGCGTGGACGCTCGAGTTCGTGCTCCCTCCCGGTAGCCCGCCCTCCTCGCTCAGCTGGTCCCGGGACGGCAAGACGATCGCATTCGCGCAGGTCGTCGCTCCGCAGAGCGGGAAGCTGGATTCCGTGCATGTGATGCTGCTCGATGTCGCCACCGGCGCGACGCGGCCGCTCACCAGCGCTCGGCGCTTCGAGAACAATCCGGTCTTCTCTCCTGACGGGCAGACGGTCGCGTACTGGTATCCGCGCGAGGGGCGAGGTGATCTCACCTACGAGAACGAGGTCTGGATCGTGGCGGCCGGAGGCGGCACGCCGAGGAGCCTCACGCACGCGATCGACCGCAACCTCTTCGGCGCGCAGTGGATGCCCGACGGTCGCTCGCTTCTCGTCGTCGGGAATGACCGGGCGAGCGTCGGAGCGTGGATCCAGCCGATCGATGGAGCGGCCAGGCGCCTCGAGCTCGGCGATCTCGTGATCAATGGGGCGTTCGGATACGACATCGCGGTCGCGAGCAAGAGCGGCACGATCGCCTTCACCGCGACGGCGCCGGATCGCCCGTCGGAGCTCTACGTGATGGACTCGCCGGGAGCGAAGCCCAGAAAGCTCACCGACTTCAACGCGTGGTCACGCGATGTGGCGTGGGGGAAGCTGGAGCACGTCACCTGGAAGACGGACAGCTTCGAGGCGGATGGAGTGGTGGCGTATCCGCCGGGCTTCTCTCCCGACAGGAAGTATCCGCTCGTGCTTCTGATCCACGGTGGGCCGCAGGCGTCGTCGAAGCTCTCCTTCAACTCGCTGGCGCAGCTCATGGCGGCCGAGGGATGGATTGTCCTCCAGCCCAATTATCGGGGCAGCGACAACCTGGGCAATGCGTATCAGGTGGCAATCGTCAACGACGCCGGCGCCGGCCCCGGACGTGACGTGATGGCCGGAGTGGCGATGCTGCGAAGCCGGCCGTACGTGGACGGGACGCGCACCGCGGTGACCGGATGGTCTTACGGTGGATTCATGACCAGCTGGCTGATCGGCAATTACCCGAACGAATGGCGCGCCGCGATGGCGGGAGCACCGGTGACGAGCTGGGAGGACATGTACAACTTCGCCGACGGCAGCGTGACGATCCGATACGCGTTCGGCGGCTCGCCCTGGACGGAGGGGCGCCTGAACGCGTATCGCGAGCAATCGCCCATCACCTACGCCACGCGAATCAGGACGCCGACGCTCGTGATGACGAACATGGAGGATTTCCGCGTTCCACCGACCCAGGCGTTCGCGCTCTATCACGCGATGAAGGACAACGGCGTCGAGACCGAGTTCGTCGGTTTCCAGGGGCGGACGCATGCATCCGCGGACCCGGTCAACGCGCGCGAACGCGCTCGGCTGTGGGTGGACTGGGTGAAGCGTCACATCGAAGCGCCGGCCGTGCCTTGAGTCGGCGCTCGCGCTCGACGGCAACCACTATACAAACGAGAACACATAGTTGACGGCGCTCTGCGGTCGCCGGGCGTTCCCAGTCGCCTTTCTGCTTCAGCTCGCTCTCACAGCCTGTGCAGCGCCGATACCGGTTGTGGACGCCGATCCGGACGCGCCGCCGCCGCCCGCGCCGCGGTCGGCGCCGCACCCGCGCCTCGTTCTCGCGCACTTCTATCCGTGGTACGGGACGCCGGATGGGCCCTCGCGTGCCTGGGTGCACTGGAATCCCGCGCTGCCTCATCACGGCACGACGGACACGCCCCAGGGAGGATGGTACGACTCGAAGGACTCGACCACGATCGCCAGGCAGATCGCCCTCGCCCGCTCCGCCGGAATCGATGGGTTCATCTCCTCCTGGTGGGGCGCGCATGGCTTCGAGGATGAGGCGCTGGCGATCCTGTTGCGGGAAGCGGAAAGACAGCGCTTCTCCATCACCGTGCTCTACGAGTCGGCTCGGAGCGGGGCGCAGATGCGCGACGATCTGCGCTACCTTCTCTCGCGCCACATGACCAGTCCGGCATGGCTGCGGATCGATCGACGGCCAACACTCTTCATCTACGGTCGAGTCACCAATCAGCTTCGTCCGTCCGAGCTGGCGAGCGCGCTGCAGGGGCTCGGGCTTTTCTCGGTCGCGGATAACATGGACCCGCTGAAGAGCGCGATCGTGGACGGCGTGGAGAGCTACAACCCGGCGGGCGACGTGAGCGGGTACGTCGCCTCCATGCCCGCGCAGCGCGACGCCTTCCACCAGCGCGGGAAGATGTACTGCGCGAGCGTCGTCCCCGGCTACGACGACCGCAACGTGAACACACCGGGCATGCGCATCGATCGCGCCGGCGGTGCCCTCTACGAGCGGCTCTGGAAAACAGCCAGCGGCGCCGATTGCGTCACCATCTCGACGTGGAACGAATGGCATGAGGGCACGGAGATCGAGCCGTCGGTGGAATACGGAAACAGCTACATCGCTCGCACGCGCGCTCTCGTCGACGCGTGGCGCGCGACCCCGTGATGCGGCCAGACGTGCGTCAGGGGCGTTTTGCCCGTGGCCCTTCGCCAAGCGGAATGCGGCGGGAACTCTGCTCGACCGGCACGGCGAGCGGGGGCGGAGAGGCGGACTGAAAGAGTCCCTCCAGTCCGGTGGCCTTCCCGATCTTCTGGGCCGCCGCGAGTGCGCGCGTCGCCTGCGCCGAATCGCCGCTCCGGGTCTCGATCTCGGCAACCAGGGCGCCGAGCCCGATGTACAGATACGGAATGCCCACGGATGCCTTGTCCACCCAATCACCGCGTCGAATGATCGAGCGCGGCGCCATGAAGTCGCTCTCCCAGAGCGCGACCGTTCTCCGCGCGTCGATCCATCCCTCCCCGGGCAGGTAGAGCGTGTCTCTCGACTCCTTCGGCGTCGCCGTCAGAAGCTTGCGCGCCAACCCCTGTTGAAGGAGATACTGGTCGAGTCCGAAGGTCTCTTGCGGGTAGCTCGCCGCCGTCCGGCTGAAGTAGATGGACCTCTCCGGGAATGCATCGCTGATCATCCGCAGAACCAGAAGGTCGGCACGCTGGAGAATCTGGGGGCGGATTGTCGCGATCAGCTCCCCCTTCTGAAAGCGGGACGGCTGTCCGATGGGATATTGCTGCGGCAGCGAGTCCGCCTCAGCCATGGTCAGCTTGAGCGGCGGACCCGTCGGTTTCCGCCACGCCCGGCCGCGATAGACCGCGGGTCCCGTCGCCGCGTCGTAGTCGTAGACCGGCCGGCGGATGAGCTGGCGGGTGTACCAGTCCGTGTTGAGCAACGAGGTGTTGGCGACGAGCACATCTTTGCGGATGCCTTCCACCTCCTGAGCATACCAGAGCGGAAAGGTGTCGTTATCCCCGACCGTGATCAGCACGCCGTACGGCTCGACGGAGTCGAGGAGGTCGTGGGCAAAGTCTCGCGTGTCGGTCTGATGGGCGCGTGACGCTGCATGCCAGTTTCCGATCAACGGCACGAACGCCAGCGCCAGCACCGGCGTCGCGAGCATCCAGCTTCGCCGCCGCGGCAGCTCGACGGTCTCCCGATCGACGGTCACTTTGTCCGCCCCGAAGAGCGCCGCTACCGACTCCCAGAGGAAGACGAGGCCGAGCGCCGCCCACACGCCCCACATCGAGAAGCTGACGATGAAGAAGTAGTCGCGGTCGCGCACCTCGCACTGGGTGTCGGGTGTGTTGGGCATCGCGAGGCACTGCGAGTGCCCGTACCGGAAGTTGAGATACCAGATGAGCAGCAGCGTGAGAGTGAACATGAAGGTGGCCACGTACCAGAAGGAGCGGCGATCTCGCTTCCAGTGCACGTAGCCTCCGAAGAGGCCCAGCACGAAGAAGAAGGCAGCGAGAAGCTGCTGCAGCCAGGGTGAGCTCTCCTGCATGTCGCGCAGCCACTGCCAGCGAAAGTACAGCCACCACATCCCGAGCTGGCCCGCGAACGGAGCCTGCCGGTCGAAGACCGAAGGCTTCCCGTACTGCCCCCGGTTGAAGTTGTAGAGAAAGCTCTCGCGCGTGGTCGGCTCTCCCTCGTTGATGGCGGGAAAGTGGGCGGCCCGGAGCGGCTCGAAGAGAAAGGGAGTGATTCCGGCCGCGAGCGCGATCGCGCAGACGAGCAGCAGCTTCCACCGGAGGATGGTGGCGGGCCGGCGGACGAGGACGGCGACCGCGACGGCCGGTCCGGCGAGAAAGCCCATCATGTGGTTCGAGTAGCCGAGCCCGAGGAGATAGGCCACGAGCACGAGGATGCGATCGGCGACCGGTCCGTCGGGGTCGTCGGACCATCGCACGGTCAGCCATGAGATCACCGCCAGCCCGAACAGTGAGACCGTGTAGACTTTCTCGTTCACCACGGACTGGTTCCAGACCGTGAAGGCGGTCGCGCCGATCAGCGCTGCGACCGCCCCGCCGGCGATGCGCTGCCAACGATCCGCGAGCCAGCCGACGAGCACGCGCTCGGTGATCAGAAACCACATCGTGGCGGCGCCCGCGCTGGCGATCGCCGCCAGCACGTTGATGCGGACGGCGTAGGACGTCGCGATGGGCAGCATCCCGAAGACGTGCCCGA
>JALZAQ010000028.1 GCA_030948255.1 Gemmatimonadota bacterium | reverse complement strand
CGCCCGCGCCCGGGCCAGCGCGAACGGCCGCCGCGCCGGGATGGGTGACGGTGCACCTCGTCGCACGCAACGGATCGATCGAGGTGATTTCCGGCGTCATGTTCAGCGGCAAGAGTGAGGAGCTGATCCGCCGGGTGCGCCGCGCCATCATCGCCCGCAAGACGATTCAGGTCTTCAAGTCCCATCTGGATGATCGCTACCACGGAGTATTCACCGTCGCCAGCCATGATGGCCGCACCGTCGAAGCGCTGCCCGTGGACTCCGCTCTCCAGATCTCGCAGCAGATCGACGCCGTCGTCGATGTGGTCGCGGTGGATGAGGCACAGTTTCTCGACAACGGAATCATCGACGTGGCGACCGCTCTCGCGGCATCGGGGGTGCGCGTGATCCTGGCCGGAACCGACACGGATTTCCGCGGCGAGCCCTTCGGTCCCATGCCGGGCCTCATGGCGGTGGCCGACATGGTGGAGAAGCTCCAGGCGATCTGCGTCGTCTGCGGGGGCCCCGCGACGCGCAACCAGCGGCTCATCGGCGGGACCCCCGCCCGCTACGACTCACCGACGATCATGGTGGGCGGCCAGGAAACGTACGAGGCGCGCTGCCGGCACTGCCACCAGGTGCCGAAACGGGACGAGGACCAGGTCGACCTGCTGTAGCCCTCCCGGATTCCGGATTGTTGACCGGAAACTTCCGTTTTCCAGCCCCCTCGGAGTCGTTCACCGGCATCGCTTTTTGTTGCACTCCGCGGACGCACCCCCTTACCTTGCCCCGCATGCTCCTCATCGGACTCACGGGCAACATCGCAAGCGGGAAGTCCTCCGTCGCACTCCTTTTGGCGGAGCGGGGAGCGACCATCATCGACGCCGATATCCTGGCCCGTCAGGCGGTGGAAGGGGGGACGCCGGCGTATCGCGCGATCGTCGCGCGCTGGGGCGGCGAGATCCTCGATGACAGCGGATCCATCAACCGAGCCGCGCTCCGCCAGCTCGTCTTCGAGAATCCGGTAGAGCTCGAGGCGCTGAACGCGATCGTGCATCCCCAGGTTGCTCTTCTCCGCGACAAGGGGATCGCCGAGGCACGCCAGCGCGGCGATCAGATCGTGGTCTGCGACATCCCACTCCTCTTCGAGCGCCGCCTGGTGGATGATTTCGACAAGATCGTCCTCGTGGATGCTCCCCGGCCCAATCGCCTCGAGCGGCTGGTTCGTGATCGGGGAATGCCGCAGTCGGAGGCGATGACCATGATCGCCGCGCAGATGCCGGCCGAGCTCAAGCGCGCACGCGCCGATTATGTGATCGACAACGGCGGGTCCCAGTCCGATCTGGTGCGGCAGGTGAATCACGTCTGGGCCGCTCTCGAGCGCGATGCAGCCGAGCACGCGCCCCACGACGCCGAGCGCGCATTTCCTTGACACTCTTCCGGGCCCCCGGTAGACTTTGCGCCCTCAACCCGTAACCGGTTCGGTGCATGTCGAAGATCCCGGGCGACCTCCGCTACACGGAAGAGCACGAGTACGTCCGGAAGACCGCGGGCGTCGTCGTCCAAATCGGCATCACCGACTACGCGCAGGGTGAGCTGGGCGACGTGGTCTACGTCGAGCTCCCCAAGGTCGGCGACCGATTCGGGAAGATGGATGTCTTCGGGACGATCGAGGCGGTGAAGGCGGTCTCGGAGCTCTTCTGCCCCCTCGCCGGCGAGATCGTCTCGGTGAACGACCGCCTCGACAAGGAGCCCGCACTCGTCAACAGTGACCCCTACGGCGAGGGCTGGATGATCACGCTCAAGGCCAGCGATCCGAAGGAGGTCGAGGGTCTGATGACCGCGGAGAAGTACACGAAGCACGTGGGGGAGTGACGAGCCCACGGCTCACCCCGCATAGGCGTCCGTCGGTGGGCACGAGCAGATGAGGTTGCGGTCGCCGTAGGCGCTCTCGACGCGGGCGACGCTCGGCCAGAATTTCGCCGCGCGGGTCCAGGGAGCCGGGTAGGCCGCCTTCTCCCGACCGTACGCGTGAGTCCATTCGTCGGCGGTCACGCGTTGCAGCGTATGCGGGGCGTGCTTGAGCACGTTGTCCTGGCGATCCGCGACGCCGAGCTCGATCTCACGGACCTCTTCGCGAATGGAGATCAGCGCATCGCAGAATCGGTCCAGCTCGGCCCTCGACTCGCTCTCGGTCGGCTCGATCATGAGGGTTCCGGCAACCGGAAAACTCACGGTCGGAGCGTGGAAACCGTAATCCATCAGTCGCTTCGCGATGTCCTCGACCTCCACGCCCGCGCTCTGCCTGAGCGAGCGGGGATCGATGATGCACTCGTGCGCCACACGCCCGTCTGCGCCCGTGTAGAGCACCGGATAATGATCCTTGAGCCGATGCGCGACGTAGTTGGCATTGAGGATCGCGACCTTCGTCGCCAGAGTGAGGCCGGCACCTCCCATCATCTTGACATATGCGAGCGAGATCGGGAGGATGCTGGCGCTCCCCCATGGGGCAGCGCTCACGGTGTCCTCACCCTGCGGCCCACCGACCGGGACGACCGGATGACCCGGGAGGAAGGGGACGAGGTGCGACGCCACGCCGATCGGCCCCATCCCGGGACCGCCGCCGCCGTGGGGAATGCAGAACGTCTTGTGCAGGTTGAGGTGGCACACGTCCGCCCCGATATCGCCGGGCCGCACGAGGCCGACCATCGCGTTCATGTTGGCGCCATCCATGTACACCTGCCCGCCGGCGGCGTGGATGATCTCGCACACCTCGCGCACGGATTCCTCGAACACGCCGTGCGTGGACGGATACGTCATCATCAACGCCGATAGATCGTCGCGATGCTCCTTCGCCTTGGCGCGGAGATCATCGAGGTCGATGTTGCCGCTCTCATCAGTGCGCACGACCAGAACCTTCATCCCCGCCATCACCGCGCTCGCCGGGTTGGTGCCGTGCGCAGACTGCGGGATGAGGCAGACCGCCCGGTGCCCCTGCCCGCGCGACTCGTGATACCGGCGAATCACCAGCAGTCCCGCGTACTCGCCCTGCGAGCCGGCATTCGGCTGGAGCGAGATGCCGGCGAAACCGGTGATCTCGGCGAGCGCGCTCTCGAGCTGCTTGAAGAGCTCCTGATACCCTTCGGTCTGCGCCACCGGCGCAAAGGGGTGAAGCCGCGAGAAGCCCGGAAAGGTCACCGGCATCATCTCGGCGGTCGCATTCAACTTCATCGTGCACGACCCGAGGGGGATCATCGAGTGCGTGAGCGACAGGTCCTTCGACTCGAGATGCCTGAGGTAGCGGAGCATCTCGGTCTCCGAGTGGTGCGTGTTGAACACCGGATGGGTGAGGAACGGGCTGGTGCGCGCGAACCGCTCGTCGTAGCGGGCGTCCCCGTCCCCCACGTCCCCCACGTCCCCCACGTCCGCCAATCGTTCGGCCGTGAGCGGCGATGTCGCACCGCCATCGAACAGCCCGAGTAGCTCCGCGACGTCTCGAGCCGTCGTCGTCTCATCGAGGGAGATCGTGATCGTGCCAGGCGAGAGATGACGCAGGTTGATGGCCCTTCGCTCCGCGGCGGCGAGGATCGCCGTCGCCCTGGTCTCTCCGACCTCGGCTCGCACGGTGTCGAAGAACTCCTCCTCGCCGGTCGCGACGCCGAGCGCGCGCAGCCCCTCTGCCAGGGCCACCGCCAGTCCGCGTACCCCGCGGGCGATGCGGCTGAGCCCCTCCGGGCCGTGCCAGACGGCGTACATCCCCGCCATGACGGCCAGCAGCACCTGCGCCGTGCAGACGTTGCTGGTGGCCTTTTCCCGGCGGATGTGCTGCTCGCGAGTCTGGAGCGCCATGCGGAGCGCCGGTCTCCCGTCGGCGTCGCGCGACACACCGATGATGCGTCCGGGCATGAAGCGCTTGAACTCGTCGCGGGTCGCGAAGAACGCCGCGTGGGGGCCGCCATAGCCGAGCGGCACGCCGAATCGCTGCGAGTTGCCGACCGCCACGTCCGCGCCCCACTCGGCCGGCGGAGTGAGCAGCGTGAGGGCAAGCAGATCGGTCGCTGCAACGACGAGCGCGCCGGCGGCGTGCGCGCGCTCCGACAGCTCGCGGTAGTCATGGATGCTGCCGTCGGTCGCGGGATACTGGACCAGCACGCCGAATACCTCCGCCCCGAATTTCACGGCGCGATGATCGCCGATCACGACCGTGATCCCGCGCGCCCGCGCGCGCGTGCGGACGATGGCGATCGTCTGAGGGTGGCAGTCGCTCGAGACGAAGAAAGCCTCCTTCCCGCCCTTCCCTCGCTGTGCATGGCAGAGAACCATCGCTTCGGCGGCGGCCGTCCCCTCGTCGAGCAGCGACGCATTCGCGATGTCGAGGCCGGTGAGGTCGGAGACCATCGTCTGAAATGTCAGTAGCGCCTCGAGCCGCCCCTGGGCGATCTCGGCCTGGTAGGGTGTGTAGGCCGTGTACCAGCCGGGATTCTCGAAAATGTTGCGCTGGATCACCGGCGGCGTGAAGCAATCGGAGTAGCCCATGCCGATGTAGGTACGGGCGAGGCGGTTGCGTGCGGCGAGCTGGCGAAACTCCTCCAGCACCTCGCGCTCCGTGACGCCCGCCGGCAGGGCCAGCGGATGATCCATGCGGATGCGAGCCGGAATGGTCGCCGCCACCATCGCGTCGAGACTGTCGTAGCCCAGAAGCTCGAGCATCGCTCGCTGGTCGGCGTCGCTCGGTCCGATGTGTCGGGAGACGAAGCTGTCCCGGTACCCGAGCGAGGGGTGCGGAGTGGCAATGGTCGTCATGCGGTACCTCGGGGACGCGCAGCGCGCCGCTGTGTCGGAGGAGCAGGGTACGCCTCGCGGGCGCGCTGAAAACTACACCTTCAACGCGTCAAGGCTATCCTCTGTTGCCGGCATGAAATGTCAGCCAGCCCGTGGCTCACTCCCGACTTGCCGCGCGCCCCGCCGGAGACGTACTCTTTCCCTCAATGCGTTGGCGCTACCTGCTCTCCGCGCCCCTTCCCGGCCCCGACAACATGGCGCTGGATGACGCGCTGCTCGCTCGCGCCGAGCGCGTCGGGGAAGGAGTACTCCGCGTGTACGCGTGGTCCCGGCCAACGCTGTCGCTGGGCCGTCACCAGCCGGCCGCCGGACGCTACGACGTGGAGAGCGCACAGGCGCTGGGAATCGCCTTCGTTCGACGCTTGACGGGTGGCCGCGCGGTGCTGCATTGCCGCGAGATCACCTACAGCGTGACGGCGCCGTTCGAGGAGATGGGCGGTCTGGGCGATTCGTACGGACGGATCAATCGCCTGCTGCTCGCCGCCCTGCGCGCGCTCGGGGTGCCGGCAGAGGCGCACGCACCACGCGTGCCGGCGCCCGCGCCAGGCATCGCGCCGTGCTTCCAGACTCCGGTGGTCGGGGAGATCGAGGTGGGAGGGCGGAAGCTGGTCGGGAGCGCGCAGGTGAGGCGGGGTCGGGCGTTGCTCCAACACGGTTCGATTCTCGTGAACGACGATCAATGGCTGGCGTCCACTCTGCTTCGCGAGCGCACCGAGGCGACTGCTCCGGCCGCAACGCTGTGGGATTCCTTGGGACGTGCACCTTCGCTCGCGGAGGTCGGCGACGCGCTGCGGGACGCGCTCCAGCGACTCGAGGGAACGGAGGCGCTGCCGCTTGCCGGCGATCCCGAGCTCGAGGCCGACTCGCGCTCTGCGCTCGAGCGTTACAGCGATGAGCGATGGACCTGGCGGCACTGACCGTCGTCGCGTAACACTCACCCGAGGACACAGGCACACATGCCGGCTCACCCGCCTCTCCCCTGATTGTCCATGACGCTTCGGCTCCACAGGCTTCTGCTGGTCGCGTTCGTCGTCGCGTGCGGCGGGAGCGATACAGGCAACGGAGGTCCGCCGCGGACTGCCGGCGCGGGCGGCGGCCGCACGCCCTACGGAGGAACGCTCGTCATTGCCAGCGCCGGCGAGCCCGACTTCCTGAACCCCGCGCTGACCAACAGCGGGCTCGGATACCAGGTCGTCGACCAGCTCTTCGATCGGCTCGCCGACCTCGGCGATTCCATCAATACACTCGGCGACCGTGGCTTCGTGCCGGTGCTTGCGGATTCGTGGAGATGGGCCCCCGACTCACTCTCCCTCTCGTTTCACTTGAATCCGCGCGCGCGATGGCATGACGGCAAGCCGGTGAGAGCCCGGGACGTCGTGTTCACGTACGGCGTGCACGTCGATCCCGCCGTCGGCTCCCCCGTCGCATCCCTATTGGGAAACATCGACTCCGTGCGGGCCCGCGACTCGCTGACCGCCATCTTCTACTTCAAGCGCCGCACCCCCGAGCAGTTCTTCGACGCCACCTACCAGCTGAGGATCATGCCGGAGCACTCCTTCACCGGAGTCGCGGGCGGCGCGCTCAAGACGGCACCGGCCACCCGGACGCCGATCGGCAGCGGGCGCTTCCGCTTCGCTCGATGGGTGGCGGGACAACGAGTCGAGATCGTGGCCGACACGGCCAATTATCGGGGCAGAGCGCATCTCGACCGCGTTATCTGGAGCGTCGTGCCAGATCCCACGACCGAGCTCACGAAGCTTCTCGCGGGTGAGGCCGACTTCGTCGAGTACATCCCTCCGCCGCAGCTCCCACGGCTCGCCGGACAGCCGCGCGTTCGGCCCCTTCCCTACCCGTCGCTGGATTATTCCTTCATCGCCTTCAACCTGCACGACCAGAGCGATCCGGCCCGCCCGCACCCGGTGCTCGGCGATCGCGCGCTCCGGCGTGCGCTCACGATGGCGGTGAACCGCGCCCAGCTCGCGCGAGCCGTCCTCGACACGCTGGGGACGGTCGCCCTCTGCCCCTGCTCACGCTGGCAGGGCATCGCGGACAGCGTGGTCAGGCAGATCCCGTACGACACGGCGGGGGCAAACCGGCTGCTCGATTCTCTTGGCTGGCGTCGCCAGCAGCCGGGCGGGATCCGCCGGCGTCACGGAGTGCCGCTTCGCATCTCTGCCATCGTGGGCAGCACCAGCACCACGCGCATGGCCATGGCGGTGCCGCTCCAGGCGATGCTCAGGGCGGCCGGCGTACAGCTGCAGATCGAGCCTCTCGAGAGCAATCTGTTCGGCGAGCGGCTGCGGGCGCGCCACTTCGACGCCGCTCTCATCGGCTGGCACGCGGATCCCGTTCCGTCCACGGTGCGGCAGGGGTGGAGCGTAGCGTCGGCACGCGACAAGGAGAGCTCGAATTTCGGCGGGTACGAAAGTCCAATGTTCGACGCGCTCGTGGACAGCGCCGCGGCCACATCCGATCCATCGACGGCGAAGGCACTCTATCGGAAGGCATACGACGTGATCAACGACGACGCACCCGCGATCTGGGTCTACGAGCCCCGCAATGTCGCCGGCATCGCGACGCGGGTGCATCCGGTCAGCATGCGGGCGGATTCCTGGTGGGCCCGCCTTCCCGAGTGGTGGATCGCCGAGGGGGAGCGCATTCCGCGCGACCGCATGGGCACCCGCATCGTGGAGCCATAGGGCCGATGGGGCGGTATCTCGCCCGCCGCGTCATGCAGGCGGGCGCGATCGTGCTGCTCGTCGCGACTCTGAGCTTCGTTCTGCTCCGAATCGCTCCGGGCGACCCTTACAGCGTCATGGCGGACAACCCCAATGTGCCGCCCTCGGTCGTCCGCGCCATGAGGGCCGAGCAGGGGCTGGACCGACCACTGCCCGAGCAGTACCTGCGCTACCTCGGCAACGTCGCGCGCGGGCACCTGGGATACTCGTATTCGCAGCACCGCCCGGTGGCAGATGCGTTGGCGGACGCCCTGCCCAACACGCTGCTCCTCATGCTCACCGCCCTCAGCGCCAGCTTCTTGGTGGGCATCGCTCTGGGCATCGCCCAGGCGAGGCGTCAGGGCTCGCTCGCCGACCGGTTGCTCGGCCTGATCTCGCTGGCTTTCTACTCCATGCCGGACTTCTGGCTCGGCCTCATGATTCTGCTGCTCTTCGCCCTCCGCATTCCGATCCTTCCCGCCGGGGGTGTCGTGTCTGACATGCACGACTACCTCGGCGTGGGAGCGCGGGTGGGCGACCGACTGATTCATCTCGTCCTTCCCGTCCTGACGATGACGCTCTTCACGGCGGCGGGCATCGCGCGCTATCAGCGGTCTGCGCTGCTCGAGGCCGGATCGTCCGACTTCGTGCGCACTGCCCGGGCCAAGGGGGTGCACGAAGCGCGCATCGCGCGACATCACATCCTCCGCAACGCTCTGCTCCCAGTCATCACTCTGCTCGGGCTGGCGCTGCCGGCTCTGCTCGGCGGGGCGGTCTTTATCGAGAAGATCTTCTCCTGGCCCGGGATGGGACTCCTCGCCGCTCGCGGCATCGAGGCGAGGGACTATCCGTTGGTGGTCGCTGCGGCCGTGCTCGGAGCGTCGCTCGTCGCGGTGGGAAGTCTGATCGCGGATCTCCTCCACGCTGCCGCGGATCCGCGCGTGCGTCTGGAATGAGCGGCTCCGCTCCGCTCCGGATCACGCTCTGGAGCGCGATCGCGCTCCTGGCCGCGCTGACGGCCCTCCGCCCGGCACCCCCGGTGGAAGGCGGCAAGGCACTCTCGCCCTGGCGAGCGGTTATCGAGCGACTCCGCGAGGACCGGGCGAGCCGGATCGCGATCGCGTTTCTCACCGCGCTCGCTCTCGCGACGCTGCTGTCGGCGTGGCTGGCTCCCTTTCCCCCGAACGATCTTCTCGAGCCGGAGCTGTTGCGCGGGCGATCGCCGTCCTGGCTTCATCTCTTCGGCACCGATCGGGCGAGCCGCGATGTCTTCAGCCGAATGCTTGTCGGGGCGCGGATCTCTCTCGGGATCGCGCTCCTGGCCATCCTGCTTGCGGCCACGGTCGGCACCTGCTGGGGCGCGATCGCCGGCTACTATGGGGGCGTCGTGGACTCGGTGATGATGCGGCTGGTGGACACCGCGCTCGCGATTCCGCGGGTGCTCCTGCTCCTCGCGATCCTCTCCCTCTGGGGAGCGCTCACCATACCGGAGCTGGTGATCCTGCTCGGCGCCACCGGGTGGTTTGACGTCAGTCGCCTGGTGCGAGCCGAGGTGCTTTCGGCGCGAGAGCGCGAGATGGTGCTGGCCGCTCGGGCGCTCGGCGCGGGCAATGGCCGCATCCTCTGGCGGCACGTCCTCCCCAACGCAATCTCTCCGGCGATCGTGGCGGCGGCGCTGGGCATCGGGAACGTGCTCATCCTCGAGGCCGGCCTCTCCTTTCTCGGCATGGGCGTGCAGCCGCCCGATCCAAGCTGGGGGACGATGATCGGCGAGGGAAGCTCGCAGCTGAGCGCACTCTGGTGGGTATCCGTCTTCCCCGGACTGGCGATCGTTCTCACCGCGCTGTCGTTCAACACGCTGGGCGACGGCTTGCGCGATGCGCTCGACCCGCGGCAGCTTCCCCGTCGATGACCACACCACTGCTCGCCGTCTCCCATCTCCGCACCTCGTTCCACACGTCCGCCGGAGTGGCGCGGGCTGTCGACGATGTGTCATTCACGGTCGCGACGAACGAGACGGTGGGGGTGGTCGGTGAATCCGGTTGTGGCAAATCGGTGACGTCGCTCTCGATCCTGCGGCTGATCGCGCGACCCGGGCGGATCGAGGCGGGGAGCCGCATCGAGTTCGGGGGACAGGATCTCGTGACGCTCGATGAGGCGCGGATGCGCGAGATCCGTGGGAACCGGATCGCAATGATCTTCCAGGAGCCGATGACGGCGCTCAACCCCGTCTTCACCGTCGGCGACCAGATCGCGGAGGTGGCCCGGGTGCACGACCGGGCGAGCCGTCGTGACGCCTGGGCTCGCGCCGTGGAGATGCTCGCCCTCACCGGAATCGCCGCTCCCGCGGAGCGTGCGCACGAATATCCTCATCAGCTGTCGGGGGGAATGCGCCAGAGGGTCATGATCGCGATGGCGCTGATGATGAGCCCCGCACTCTTGATCGCAGACGAGCCGACGACGGCCCTCGATGTCACGATCCAGGCGCAGATCCTGGAGCTCCTCGCCGAGCTGCAGGCCAAGGCCGGCATGTCGATGCTTCTGATCACGCACGACCTGGGCGTGGTCGCCGAACGAGTATCCCGGGTCATCGTGATGTACGCGGGCGAGGTGGTGGAGGAAGCCGCGGTGGGCGAGCTGTTTTTCGCGGCTCATCATCCGTACACCGAGGGACTGCTGGAAGCCATGCCGCGGGTCGGTCGGCGGCGCGATCGGCTGGCGGTGATACCCGGTACGGTTCCGTCACCCACGGAGTGGCCCACCGGGTGCCGCTTCCGCGATCGGTGCTCCTACGCCTGGGAGCGTTGCACGACCGAGCACCCCCCGCTGTATCAGATCGCCGGGGGGCACATCTCGCGCTGCCATCTCGCGGACGAGCCGGAGCGCCGACGTCATCGCCACGCACCCATGGTGATGGAGCAGGGAGCCGGGGGATGACGGCGTTCGCGGTCGGACCGGGCGAGCGTGCGGACGCGTCGGGGCGCGAGGCAGCGTCGCCGCCACGTCCCCTGCTCGAGGTGCGGAAGCTGACCAAGCACTTCCCGGTGCGGCGCGGGCTCTTCTCCCGCGCTGCCGGAGCCGTGCGGGCGGTGGACGGGATCTCCTTCGACATTGCGAGCGGCGAGACGCTCGGACTGGTGGGAGAATCGGGGTGCGGCAAGACCACAGCCGGTCGCGCCATTCTGCGGTTGATCGAGCCCACCGCGGGCGAGGTACGATTCGACGGACAGGATGTGCTCGCGATGGACACGCGCACGCTGCGCGCGCTTCGCCGGCAGATGCAGATCGTCTTTCAGGACCCGTTCGCCTCCCTCAACCCGCGCATGACCGTCGGGGCGATCGTGCGCGAAGGGCTGACGATCCATCGACTGGCCGAGGGGGAGGCAGCGCGCCAGCGCGTGCGACATCTGCTCGAAGAGGTTGGGCTCCGGCCGGAATATGAGTCGCGCTACCCGCACGAGTTCTCCGGTGGCCAGCGCCAGCGGATCGGCATCGCCCGCGCCCTCGCCCTGAATCCGCGATTCATCGTCTGCGACGAGCCCGTCTCGGCGCTGGACGTCTCGGTGCAGGCACAGGTGATCAACCTGCTGCGCGATCTGCAGCGGACCCACGGCCTGGCGTACCTCTTCATCGCGCACGACCTCTCGGTGGTGGAGCACGTGGCCGATCGGGTGGCCGTGATGTACCTGGGGCGGATCGTCGAGCTGGCGCGGGCGGACGATCTGTATCGGGAGCCGCTGATGCCGTACACCCAGGCGCTGCTCTCGGCCGTTCCCGTGCCGGACCCGCGAACACGGCGGCAGCGCATCATCCTCTCGGGCGATGTTCCCTCCCCAGCCAATCCGCCGAGCGGCTGCCCGTTCCATCCGCGATGCCATCATCCCCGGAAGGACGCAGCGTGTGCCCGCATCGTGCCGCCGCTCGAGGAGAAGGCGCCCGGTCACCTGGTGGCGTGCATCAAGCAGCCACCGACGACGGTGGACTGGGCGGAGCAGCAGGCAGCCGGCGCCACGGCCGCGCCCGAGCGGTATCTTCCCGCGATTCTCGAGAAGTCCTGAGGCAGCAGCTCCGAGTGCCCCGATTACCCTGAGACCAGAGGCCCGATTGTCCGCCGCCATCGCCGCGACCGCCACCGATAGGCCGTCCGCCCTCGAGGACCGGGCGCTGTTCGGCCATCCGAGAGGGCTAGGGCTCCTCTTCATCACAGAGATGTGGGAGCGATTCTCGTATTACGGCATGCGCGGCATCCTGATCCTCTATCTCGTCAACGCGCTGAAATGGGATACCGCGCGCGCGGCGAATTTGTACGGCACATACACCATGCTGGTGTTTCTCACGCCGCTCATCGGCGGCTATCTCGCGGACCGCTTCATCGGGACGCGCCGCTCGCTCGTGATCGGCGGCGTCATCATCGCCGCTGGCCACTTCTCGCTCGCCTTCCCGGGTATGACGATGTTCTACTTGGGGTTGGCGCTCATCATCATCGGCACCGGCTTCTTCAAGCCCAACGTCTCGACGATGGTCGGGCAGATATACCGGGTGGGGGATTCACGCCGGGACGCCGGCTTCACGATCTTCTACATAGGGATCAACACCGGCGCCTTTCTCGGTCCGATGGTCTGCGGCTACCTGGCGCAGACATCGGGTCTCGGATGGCACTATGGTTTTGCTGCCGCCGGCGTGGGCATGGTGCTGGGCCTCATCGTGTACGTTTTCTTTCGCGATCGGTATCTGCCAGGCATCGGGATCAGGGGGACGGTAGCGCACGCTGCCCCCGAGTCGGGCGCGTCCGCGCCGGTCGCGAGCGCCGACGCGGAGACGCTGAGAAACGGCATCGCGGGCGGGCTCATCGGCGGTGTCCTGGGGTGGTTCGGGGGCGGGGTGCTCGGACTGGTCATGGGGCTCACGATCGGCGCCGCTCTCGCGATCACGGTGCTCGGCTCGCACGGCGAGGAGCGGCGCCGCGTGATCGCAATCTTCATCGTGGTCTTCTTCGTGATTTTCTTCTGGGCGGCGTACGAGCAGGCCGGAAGCTCGATGAACCTGTTCGCCGACAAGAACACCGACATGCACATCCTGGGTGCCGACCGCCCTTCGAGCTGGTTCCAGGCCGTCAATCCGTTCTACATTCTCGTCTTCGCTCCCGCCTTCGCCTGGCTCTGGAGCTTTCTGGCGCGGCGCGGGAGGGAGCCGTCGACCGCGCTCAAGATGGCGCTGGGGCTCTTTCTGCTCGGATTGGGATTCGTCTTCATGGTGGTCGGCGGGAGTCGCGCCGACGGCGGTGCATTGGTGGGTCCGGGATGGCTGCTCGGAGCCTATCTGCTGCATACGTGGGGGGAGCTCTGCCTCTCGCCGGTCGGCCTCTCGTACGTGACGAAAGTCGCTCCGCTGCGCTTCGCCTCGCTGCTGATGGGAGTGTGGTTCCTCGCCAACGCGGCGGCCAACAAGATCGGCGGCACTCTGGCGGCGTTCAGCCCCACCCCGGGACAGGCTCCGGGTGCCGCTCGGACCGGCATCGCCGGCTGGATGCAAACCGTCAGCGCCACCAACCACGGCTTCTACATGATCTTCCTCGTTGCCAGCATCACCGCCGCGGCCGTGATGCTGCTCTTCGTTCCGCTCCTCAAGAGGCTGACGTCGACCGTGAGGGCCTGAAGCGGTGCCCGGGCGAGCGGCTCACTTCCCCATCCGCCTCTTCAGCTCCTCGAGCTGACGCTGGGCGTCGGCCTCCCGGGCCACCCGCTCGACGGTGCGACGGAGGCCGTCCGCTGACTCGGGGTTCGACTCCGGCAGATCGGGCGCACGGGGAGAGCCGGACGGAGCGCCGGCGACGGAGGCGTTCTTCAGCTCGAGCGTCATCTCCTCCACCTCGCGCTCAGCCATCGCCAGCTCTTCCTGTTGCGCCGCGAGCTTGCGCTCGAGGATGACGACGCGCTCGGCATGCCGCTGCTCGAAGCGCGCCGCCACCGCGACCGTCTCCTGGTCGCCGATTCCCGAGGCAAGCGTGCCCCGCCGTCGCACGGTGTCGAGCTCGGATCGCTCACCCTCGAGACGCGCGCGCGTCGCATCGACGCCTTCGCGGAGCTTGCCCAGACTAACCCTCGCATCCACCAGCGCATCGCGCATGAGAGCGAGCACCGCTCTCCCTTCGGCTGGCGAAACCGAGCGTGCCATGGCGTCCCGGATGGATTGTCTCAGCTGCTCGAACATGCTGGTGGCGGGCGGCGAGCGAGGCGAAGCAGCCCGCTCACGACTTGCGCGGCGTCCGGGCGTAGAAGCCGCTGACCACGCGCTCGGTGTCGAGCGAGCCGCACTTCGGGCAGGGGGAGAGGCCGGGGGTGGAGGCGATGCTCTCGCGCAGCTCGAACGAATGGCTGCACGCCCGGCAGTGGTACTGATAGGTAGGCACGTTACTCCCTCGCGAAACGATGCGGCAACGGCTTAGGATACAGAGCGCTCACCGCCGCGCGCAAGCGCGGAGCCGACCGTCCTCGCACCCAGCCCATGCCTCGCTCTGCCCTCATCGGCGTCACCGCCAGCACGGAGCTCCTCCGGGGCCGGCTGCGCGTGCGTGTGAATGCCGCCTACACACGAGCCGTGGAGAGGGCGGGCGCGATTCCCGTGGTCATTCCTCCGCTCGAGGCGGTGTCCACGGCGTCGGTCGTTCTGCGCGGGCTCGATGGCCTCGTGCTGACGGGAGGGGAGGACATCGACCCGTCACTTTATGATGAGCCCCCCCATCCCGCGCTCGGTCCGATCAACTCACAGAGGGACGCCACCGAGATCGCCCTGGTCGAGGCCGCTCGCGAATCTGGTCGGCCGACGCTCGCCATCTGCCGCGGCATCCAGCTCCTCAACGTCGCGCTCGGTGGATCGCTGGTCCAGGACATTTCCGCCCAGCGTCCGGAGAGCCTCGACCATGACCAGAGCGCGCACCGTGAAGCGCGGGTCCACGCCGTTCAGGTGGAGGCGGGCTCCCTGCTCGGGGCGGCGTTGGGCACCGAGCATTTGACGGTGAACTCCTCACACCATCAGGCACTGGATCGCGTGGGCGACGGGCTCCGCATCAGCGCACGCGCGCCGGATGGGGTCATCGAAGGGGTCGAGTGGAGCGAGCGGGGCTGGTGGGCGGTCGGTGTCCAGTGGCATCCCGAAGAGCTGATGAGCACCGACGAGAGTTGGGATCGGTCGTTGTTCGCCGCGCTGGTGGAGCGAGCCGAGGCGCGCGGGCGTGAGCCCGCAGCCCATCAGGAAATACGGCGCCAGCGGCTCTCGTCCTGAACCTGCCGCATCAGCCGGTCGGGGGAATTGTGGTTCGGGAAGAGGAGCTGATCGCTCAGCCGGTTGAGCGCGATGCGAAGCTGCGGAAAGCGATCGGCGGCATCGGAGTAGAGCGGGGCCAGACCGTGCTCGCGGGCGAGACGGTGATCGGCGGCCAGCTGGAACCCGCGCCGTCCCAGATCCTCGTAATAGCCGAGGTCCGGACCGCCGCGACGCCAGCGACGATTCTCGATCAGATCGGGGTAGAGTCCGCTCATCCAGAGGGCGTAGTTGCCGAGGTGCGCGCGGACCAGGAAATCGCGTCGCGGATCCGGCCCTTCGACATCCGACAGCAACCCCGCGAGGGTATCGTACTTCTCGTCGTCGACTTCGGACACGCGAGACGCCCGATCGCGAAATCCGAAGTGCAACAGGATCGCCGCGACGTAGTCCGCGAGGATGCGATCGTTCTCACCGACGCCCCGCAGAGCATGGCGCACGACGACGTAGAAGAAGAGCGATGGCGACGCCCGGCCACCGAGCGGTGCCTCCAGCACGGCGGCGATCAGTCGCGGGTCATCGAGGAGCGCGTCCAGCCCCTGGTCTCGCAGCAGATCCTGGGCGCGCTCCATCTCGGCAGCGGATTCGCGCCCCACGAGCTGGAGCGCGAGCTGCGCATCATCACGTCCCAACGACATCCGGACGTTCGCGAGAATCATCGGCCGTGCCTCCTCTTCTCTTCTGACGCTCATACCCGCGCCGGGCCACAAGGCGCCATCCCATTGCCCGGGAGCCCCGCCCAGGGGCCCGCAGGGGCGCGTTGCCATTATCCTCGGTGCTGATCAGCTTTCGTGCACGAATGGTCAGCGATCGTGACGCAACGCACAATCCGTAGGAACGACCCGCCTCTCTCAGGCGTATCATAGGGACGATGCTACACATCTGCATACCGGCGTACGATGAAGCCCCCACCATCGGCCTGCTCCTCTGGCGCATCCGCAAAGTGTTCGCGGAGCACCCGCGCGAGTACGAGGTCACGGTGCTCGATGATGGAAGCTCCGACTCCACCTGGGCCACTCTCCAGCCATACACCGAGGTGATGCCCCTGACGCTCATTCGGAACGAGCCGCGCAGGGGATACGCCGCCGCGCTGGAGTCACTGGCGCGCAGCGCGGCTCGGCGAACGCGCTATCCTCGGCGCGACGCGATGATCGTCATGCAGGGAGACTTCACAGATCAGCCGGATCACATTCCCGAGCTGGTGAAGCGCTTCGAGGGAGGCGCCGACATCGTCGTCGCCGAGCAGTCGGCGCTGCCGACCGGCGCGCCGCTCCCGGTGCGGCAGCTCCGCCGCGTGGCGCCGTGGGTGATTCGCCAGTTCGTCCGTGTCGGCGGCGTCAGTGACCCGCTCGGCAGCTTCCGGTTGTACCGGATCACCGTCCTGCGTGAGCTGCTGAAGGCGACCGGAGACGCTCCCTTTCTCCGGTCCGATGGGTGGGCCGCGAACGTCGAGCTGTTGAGCAAGCTGGCGCCGTTCGCACGCCGGATCGAGACGGTCACCCTCGATCCGCGTTACGATCTGCGGCCGCGCGACTCGCGGGTGCGGCCTCTCTCCGGGGCGATGCAGCTGTTTCGCTACGGCCGCGCCGCGCGCGGCCTCGCTCCGGTGAGCCCCTCGTGATTCCTCCCATCGTCAACATTCTCGCCCTCGTCGCCGCTCTGGGACGGATGCCCGCAGTTCCGCTCGGGCACGGCCTTCCCGCTGCAGGACAGACGCCGTACCCATTCGTGGTGGGCGAGCAACTGTCGTACGAGGTCGCCTTCGGCATCCTGCGCGTCGGGCGAGGCAGCATGCAGGTGCTGGGGATGGAAGACATCCGCGGCTATCGCACCTACCATACGCTGTTCACCGTCAAGGGCGGGACGTTCTTTTTCCGCGTGGACGACCGCCAGGAGAGCTGGATCGACTCCGCGCGCTTCGCCTCGATCCGCTTCGCGCAGAACATCCGCGAGGGTGGCTACAGACGCCAGTCGGTGTGGGACATGTTTCCCGACCGCTCGGTCTTCGTCTCGAACGGAAAGTTCGACACGGAAGAGCCGAGCGTCGCCGATCCGCTGGACGAGGGCTCGCTGGTGTACTTCGTCCGCACCATCCCGCTCGAGGTCGGCAAGACGTACGAGTTCCATCGCTACTTCAAGCCGGAGAAGAACCCGGTGATCATCAAGGTGATCGGCAAGGCACGGATACAAGTTCCGGCCGGCACGTTCGACACCTTCGTGCTGCAACCGATCATTAAGTCGGGAGGCGCGTTCTCCGAGAACGGGGAGGCGCGCATCTGGATCACGGACGACGACCGTCGCATGATGGTGCAGATGAAGTCGAAGCTGTCCTTCGGGTCCCTCAACCTCTATCTGACATCGTTCAAGACTCGCGCCGACACGGCCGCCGCCCAGTAGCGACCGAGGCGGACCTGTCCGCCGTCCGCACCGTCCCGATCGCGCGGCGACCCAACAAGGTCGGCGCCGAGGAGTTCGCCTCGCCTCCGCCCGCGGCGGCAGAGCGGTCCTTCGGCGCCTTTCTGCGCTCGCTCCCGGACGTGCTGGTCGCGCGCGACTTCCTGCGCGTGGCCGATGCGATTGCGACCGCCGCTGGCCGGCGCGGCGTGGTGGTCATGGTCGGCGGCCACATCGTGAAAACCGGGCTCGCGCCGATTCTCCTCGACCTGATGCAGCGCGGCATCATCACCCATCTCGCGATGAACGGCTCGGCGGCCATCCACGACTACGAGGTCGCGCGATGGGGAGGAACCTCCGAGGATGTCGCCTCCGGCCTGCGTGATGGCACGTTCGGGATGGCCGAGGAGACGGGCCGAGGCATGAACGAGGCCTTCACGCGCGGGATGCGCGAGCGCATGGGAATGGGTGAGACGCTGGCACTGGCGCTCGCTCAGAGCGGACCCCTGGCTCATCCCGAGCTGTCACTCCTGCTCGGCGCGTCACGTCTCGGAGTGCCGCTCACCGTGCACGCGGCCCTCGGCGCCGAGATCATCCATCAGCACCCGGCAGCCGATGGGGCCGCGATCGGCGACACCAGCCACCGCGATTTCCGGCGCCTCGCCGGAAGCCTGCCGACTCTCCATGATGGAGGCGTGGTGCTCAATCTCGGGAGCGCCGTCGTGCTGCCGGAGGTCTTTCTCAAGGCGCTGACGATCGCCCGCAACCTGCACGCGGGTCAGCCAACCGGATTCACCGCCTGCGACATGGACATGATCCGCCACTATCGCCCGCGCATGAACGTGGTCGAGCGCCCGACCCTCGGGAGCGGCCAGGGCTTCTCGATCACGGGCCACCACGAGCTCATGGTGCCGATGCTCGCCTGGGCTGTGGTGGAGCGAGTCGAGGCGCGGCCCGCAGAGCGTCCGAAAAAAAGGAAGCGCCCCGGAAAGTGATTCCCGGAGCGCGTCTCGCACGGAGAGGACCCGCGCTCACATACCGGAGCCGGAGAATCGCTCCCGCATGCGGCGAGCCGTATCGGGACTGACGATGCGGATGACGAGATAGATGACGAAGCCAATGATCGCGATCTTGATCGCGAGTCCCAGAAGACCCAGCATCAGCCCGACAAGAAAGCCGAACACGCCGAAGACGAATTGGAGCGCGAAAATTCCCAGCAGGGCCAGTGCGCCGATGGACAGGATCGTGCGGAACATGATGGTGATCTCCTCGCGGTTGTCCTTCGTACGCGCCGCCGGCAGCCGATGTTTCAGCCATTGCCCCACCGCACCGCCTTGCCGGACGTGATCGTGCTCGGAGGCGGGCTCGTCGGCCTGGCCTCGGCCGCCGCCCTCTCCGAGCGATCGCTTCGTGTGCTTCTGATCGGCGAGCGCCGCGCCGGAGAGGCGTCGCCGGCGGCCGCCGGGATGCTGGCTCCCAGTCTCGAGCCGGCGGCCGGTGCCGCGCAGCGCTTCGCCGTCGCGGCCCGCGACCACTATCCCGAGTACCTGCAGCGCCTGTCCGACCGGAGCGGTGTGTCGATCGCGCAGGCGCGCGGCGGAATTCTCCAGGTCGCGCTGAGCGACAGTGCCGCAGAAGTCCAGCAGCAGCACGCCGTCGGTCACGACAGACTCTGGCTGAACGCGGCCGAGCTGTCGGTGGCGGAGCCTGCGCTGTCTCACGCCTCGGGAGCCACGCACTATCCGCGCGACGGCGCGGTGGACAACGTCGCCCTCATCGCCGCGCTGGAGCGACTGCTCGAGAAAGATCCGGCCGTGACGCGCGTGCACGGCCGCGCGGCGCGCGTTGCAACGGATCAGTCGCACATCGGTGTAGTCCTCGACGACGGAACCACACTGGAGGCGGACTGGCTGGTTCTGGCAGCGGGAGCATGGACCGGCCTGCTCGGCGACGTGCCCCGCAAGCTGCCGGTGGAGCCCGTGCGCGGTCAGATGGTCTCGCTCTCCGGGGCACCCGTGCGACACGTCACCTACGGACCGCGCGCGTATCTCGTGCCGCGTGAACACGAGACCCTGGTGGGCGCCACGGTGGAGCACGTGGGGTTCGATTGCTCTCTGACCCCCGAAGGTCGAGCGATCCTCACCGATGCCGCACGGGAGATCTCGTCCGCCCTCTCGGGCCCGGTCGTCCGTCAGTGGAGCGGATTGCGGCCGATGACGCCGGATGGTCAGCCGATCATCGGCCCCGATCCGGCAGAGCCTCGACTGATCTACGCCTGTGGGCACTCCCGACAGGGGGTTTTGCTCGCGCCGCTCACCGGCTCGTGCATCGCCGCTCTCGTGAGCCGGGAGCCGGCGCCGTTCGATCTCACGCCCTTTCGGGTGGATCGCTTCGGGGAGGTGGCATAACTGTCTTTTGCCCAAAGATGTGGTTATTGTGCGCTATCCCCGCGCGAATTCGCTGGATAGCTTTGGCGGATAAGCACTTGGTGCCGGCCGGGTGCCAGGCATTTCTCACCGTTGGCTAGCCAGCCGTCGAGTCACATGGCCGAGACGCTTCACCAGATCATGGGGTTGCACCGGGTTCAACCCCTGCCCGAGCGAAAGCCGCCCTGGCTCAAGGTCAGGGCGCCAGGTGGAGTCAATTACGCCCGCCTCAAGCATCTCATGCGCGACCTCGATCTGCACACCGTCTGCGAGGAAGCGCACTGCCCCAACGTCGGCGAGTGCTGGGAGCACGGCACCGCGACGTTCATGGTTCTGGGCGACGTCTGCACCCGAAATTGCGCGTATTGCGCCGTGGCGCACGGGCGTCCGCCGAAATACGACATCGCGGAGCCGGCCCGGGTGGCGCAGGCGATCGGAGAGATGGGGCTTCAGCATGCCGTCATCACATCCGTGGACCGCGACGACCTGCCTGATTTCGGCGCATGGGTCTTCGCCGAGACGATCCGACAGATCAAGGAGCGCCTTCCCGCCTGCTCGGTGGAGGTGCTGGTTCCCGATTTCCAGGGCAACGAGGAGAGCATCCGGACCGTTCTCGATGCGCGGCCGGACATCTACAACCACAACACCGAGACCGTGCCGAGATTGTACAAGCGCTGCCGGCCCGGCGGCAGGTACCAGCGGGTGCTCGAGATCTTTCGCCTGGCGAAACGCATCGCGCCCGAGATTCCGACGAAGACCGGAATGATTCTCGGCATGGGAGAGACCGTCGAGGAAGTGGTCGAGACGATGCGGGAGCTGCGCGAGGTCGACGTGGACATCCTGACGCTCGGGCAATATCTCCGTCCGTCCGCCGAGCATCTCCCGCTCGATCGCTATTACGCGCCGGACGAGTTCCGCGAGCTACGCGACGTGGGAATGGCAATGGGCTATCGTCACGTCGAGAGCGGACCGCTGGTGAGATCGAGCTATCACGCCTGGGAGCAGGTACAGGCCGCGGGCGTGTCACCGACATGAAAACATCAGCGGCTACGGCCAGAGAGAAGAGCGATCCCCAGCTCCCATCGGACGCGTCGCTCCGCCGGGAGCTTCTTCGCACGATGCTGCTGCAGCGGCGCTTCGAGGAGCGCTGCGCGGAGGCGTACGCGCTCGGCAAGATCGGAGGCTTCTGTCACCTGTACATCGGTCAGGAGGCGGTCGGCACCGGAGCGATCTCCGTTCTTCGCCCGGACGATTATGTCGTGACCAGCTATCGCGACCATGGCCAGGCTCTGGCTCGCGGGATCCCCGCGCGCGCCATCATGGCCGAGCTCTTCGGGCGCGCGGACGGATGCTCGAGGGGCAAGGGTGGCTCCATGCACCTGTTCGACCGGGAGCTCAACTTTCTCGGCGGACACGGCATCGTCGGTGGACACCTTCCCCTCGCGACCGGCGTCGCGTTCGCAATCAAGTATCGCGGTGGGGATCAGGTGTGCCTCTGCTTCTTCGGCGAGGCCGCGGTGAACAACGGCGCATTTCACGAGGCGCTGAACATGGCGGCCCTGTGGAAGCTGCCGGTGATCTATGTGATCGAGAACAACCGGTACGGAATGGGCACCGCGCTCGAGCGCGCGTCCGCGATCAATGACATCGCCGAGCGCGCGTGCTCGTACGACATGCCGAACGAGGTCGTGGACGGGCAGGATGTGCTGGTCGTGCGCGAGGCGGTCACGCGCGCCGTGCAGCGAGCACGGAGCGAGTCGGTGCCGACTCTCCTCGAGATGCGCACCTACCGCTTCATGGGCCACTCGATGTCCGACGCGGCGAGCGGGACGTACCGGACGAAGGAAGAGCTGGAGGAGTACATGAAGCGCGACCCGATCATGGTGCTGAGGCAGCAGATGGAGAAAGCCGGCGAGCTCGGGCAGACCGATCTCCAGACGCTCGATCAGGAGCTGAAGGCGGTCGTCGAGGACGCCTGGAACTTCGCCGACAGCTCTCCCGAGCTGCCGCCGGAGGCGCTGTACGAGGATGTCCTCGTGGACACGACCAGCGACACCGAGACGGCCGGGAGCTGAATGCCGTATCGGTACCGCGCACATCACTGACCCCGAACCGCGCACGATGCCCATCCTCACGTACCGCGACGCGCTGAATCAGGCGCTGCGAGAAGAAATGCAGCGCGACGACCGCGTCTTCATCATGGGCGAGGAGGTCGGCGTCTATCAGGGCGCGTACAAGGTCTCGAAGGGACTGCTTCAGGAATTCGGCGAGATGCGCGTGGTGGACACTCCGATCACCGAGCTCGGCTTCGCGGGGGTGGGCGTCGGCGCCGCGATGGTGGGGCTGCGCCCGATCATCGAGTTCATGACGTGGAACTTCGCCCTCCTCGCGCTCGACCAGGTGGTGAACGCCGCGGCCAAGATGCTCTACATGTCCGGCGGCCAGTTCAACATGCCGATGGTCTTCCGCGGGCCGAACGGCGCGGCGCTCCAGCTCTCGGCGCAGCACTCGCAGGCGTGGGAGAGCTGGCTCGCCCACATCCCCGGCCTCAAGGTCGTCACGCCCGGCACGCCCTACGATGCGAAGGGCCTGCTCAAGAGCGCGATCCGCGACGACAACCCGGTGATCGTGCTCGAGGGGGAGATGCTCTACAACACCAAGGGCGAAGTGCCGGAGGCCGACTACGTGATTCCGATCGGCGAGGCCGAGGTCAAGAGGGAGGGAGACCACTGCTCGATCATCACCTACGGCAAGATGGTGCTGGTCGCGCTCCAGGCCGCCGATCAGCTCGCCAAGGATGGCATCCGGGTCGAGGTGGTGGACCTGCGCACGGTGCGCCCGATGGATGTCGCGGCGATCGCCTCATCCGTGCGCAAGACCAACCGCGCGGTGGTGGTGGAGGAGGGGTGGGAGGTCTGTGGGATGGGGGCGCAGATCGTGGACGTGATCCAGCGCGACTGCTTCGACGATCTGGATGCGCCGGTCCTGCGCATCCATCAGGCGGACGTGCCCATGCCCTACGCCAAGAGCCTCGAGAAGGCGGCCAAGCCGGATGCCGCGAAGACCATCGCGGCCGTGAAGAAGGTGATGTACCTGGAGTGACGCGCGGAGGAGGAGAGCTCCGGCGTCACACACCTGATCGCCATACACTCAGCACGCGGATCCGCATGGCAACGAAAGTCACGATGGAAGCGCTCTCCCCGACGATGGAAGAGGGGCGTCTCGTCAAATGGCTCAAGCAGGAAGGCGACGCGATCGCGAAGGGCGACGTGCTCGCCGAAGTGGAGACGGACAAGGCGGTGATGGAGCTCGTGGCGCGCGGCGACGGCGTGCTGCGCAAGCGCGTCGCGACGGAGGGCGACACCGCCGCGGTCGGCACGCTGCTGGCCGTGATCGGCGATCCCTCGGAGGACATCACTGCCCTCGTCGCGGGCGGGGGAGCGGGCGCACCGGCGGCCGGGGCCAAACCGAGGGCAGACGTGATCGCCCCAGGGCAGAAGAGCGCGGGCGCGACGCCACTCCCCGAGGCCGCCGGTCAATCGCAGGGCGAGGCCTCTGCGCCGCCGCAGGAGAAATCGCCTGCCCGAATCGGAAATGCGGCTCCGAAGCGCCAGCCGCCGCCCCGGCCGCAACCGGCGACGGAACAGGCGGCGCACGCCGGAAACGGGGAGGAGCGCCAGCGCTCCTCCCCGGTCGCTCGTCGAATGGCGTCCGAGCGAGGGGTGGATCTCGGCAACGTGCACGGCTCGGGACCCGGCGGGCGCATCATCAAGCGCGATGTCGAAGCGGCCGCAGCGACCGGTGGAACGGTGGCCGCTCCCGTGGAGATGGCTCGCGCTGGAGCGCCCGTCTCGGCGCCGGCTCGGGCACCGCGAGAGGGAGACTTCCAGGACGTGCCGCTCTCCCAGATCCGCAAGACCATCGCGAAGCGCCTCAGCGAGTCGCTCGGGCCGATCCCCACCTTCTACCTGACGGTCGAGCTGGACATGGGGCGGGTGTCCGAGATGCGCAGCGCCATGGCCGGGATGGGCGATGAGTTTAAGCTGTCCGTCAACGACATCCTGCTCAAAGCCGTGGCGAGCGCGTTGACGCAACACCCGGAGGTGAACGCGCACTGGCTCGGCGATCGCATCAGACAGTTCAACCGCGTTCACATCGGGATGGCGGTCGCGATCGAGGAGGGGTTGATCACCCCCGTCATCTTCGACGCCGACCAGAAGGGACTGAGGGCGATCTCGGCGGAGGCGCGTGATCTCGCGGCCCGCGCCAGGGGGCGCAAGCTCAAGCCGGAAGAGTACACCGGCTCCACCTTCTCGATCTCCAACCTCGGGATGCTGGGCATCGATCAGTTCACCGCCATCATCAATCCTCCGGAGTCGGCGATCCTGGCCGTCGGCGCCATCGAGGAGAAGGCGGTGGTCGAGAACGGAGCTGTCGTGCCGCGGAAGCGGATGCGGATCACCCTGAGCTGCGACCATCGCGTCATCGACGGCGCCACCGGCGCACGGTTCCTCCAGACGCTGAGAAGAATGGTCGAGAATCCGTTGATGCTGGTGTACTGACAGCCCCCCACCCCCACTCCCACCCCCACACTCCACCTGACAGACACTCCATGACTTTCGACGTGATCTTCATCGGCGGCGGGCCAGCCGGTTATGTGGGGGCGATCCGCGCAGCACAGCTCGGGCTGGCCGTCGCGGTGATCGAGCGCGAGAAGCTTGGCGGTACGTGCGTCGTCTGGGGATGCATCCCGGCGAAGGCTCTGCTCGAGGCCGCGTCGCTGGCGAATCGGGTGCGGCACGCCAAGGACTTCGGCGTCAATGTCGGCACCGTCAGCTTCGACTACGGAGCCGCGATGAAGCGCTCTCGTGCCGTCAGCGAGCAGAACGTCAAGGGAGTGGAGTTCCTGATGAAGAAGAACAAGATCACCTACATCAAGGGGACGGCAAGGATCACCGGCGCGAAGACGGTCGCGGTGAAGGTCGACGGCAAGGAGGAGAAGCACGACGCGACCAGGGCGGTCGTGATCGCCACCGGCTCCCGCGTCCGCGGACTGCCACAGATCGGCCTCGAGCTGAACAAGACGACGGTGATCTCCTCCGACGAGGCGCTCGTTCTCCAGAAGGCGCCCAAGACCATGGCCGTGATCGGAGCGGGGGCGGTGGGATGCGAGTTCGCCGATGTCTTCAACGCCTTTGGTACGCAGGTCACGCTGGTCGAAGTTCTCCCGACGATCCTGCCGCTCGAGGACGCGGAGATCTCGACCGAGCTCGCGAAGAGCTTCAAGAAGCGGAAGATCGACATTGTCATCGGTGCGCGCATCCAGGGCGCGAAGGTCGGCAAGGACAATGTCTCGCTCACCATCGAGGCGAACGGGAAGGCGCAGCAGCTCGTGGTGGATGTCGTGCTCGTCGCCGCGGGACGGGCGCCGGTCGTGGACGATCTCGGATTGAAGGAAGCCGGCGTGGAACTCACGGATCGGGGTTTCGTGAAGATCAACGAGCGAATGGAGACGAGCGCGAGGGGGATCTACGCCATCGGCGATGTCGCCGGACCGCCGATGCTCGCGCACAAGGGGTCCCGTGAAGGGATGGTCCTCGCCGAGCTGCTGGCCGGGACTCCGCATCCGCACCTGGTGAATTACGGCAACATCCCGAACGCCACCTACTGTCATCCGGAAGTGGCATCGATCGGCCTGACGGAGCAGCAGTGCAAGGAGAAGAAGCTCGACTACAAGGTCGGCAAGTTTCTCTTCTCCAACAATGGACGAGCCCGGACCTCGGGTGAGACCGAGGGCTTCGTCAAGATCATCCGCGATGGCAAGTACGGCGAGATCCTCGGCGCCCACATCATCGGGGCACACGCCACCGAGCTGCTGCACGAGATCGCTGTCGCGCGCGAGAACGAGTTCACGGTCGAGGAGATCGATCTGGCGATCCACGCCCATCCCACGCTCGCCGAAGCCGTCGCCGAGGCGGCGCTCGATTCGATGGGGCGGATGATCCACGCGTGAGCGACCACGAGCTCTGGATCGTGGACCTCGGTCGCATGCCGTACGGGGATGCTCTGGAGCTGCAGCGATCAGCGGCTCGGTCACGGATCGACGCGACGATCCCGGAAGACCTCCTGCTCCTCGTGGAGCATCCGCCGGTGGTGACGCTGGGTCGCACGGCGAAGTCGGGCCACGTCGTGGCGGCACCCGACTATCTCCGCGATCACGGTGTGGAGCTGTTCGAGGTGGAGCGGGGCGGCGATGTCACCTTCCACGGTCCGGGACAGCTCGTCGGCTATCCGATCATCGACCTCAAGAGACACAGGAAGGACCTTCACTGGTATCTCCGCAGCGTCGAGGAGGGGCTGATCCGCGGGCTGGACGAGCTCGGCGTTCGCGCCGAGAGGCATCCCGGGTTCACGGGAGTCTGGACCAATGGCCGGAAGATCGCGTCGATCGGCGTCCACGCGCGTGACTGGGTGACCTGGCATGGCTTCGCCCTCAACGTCACGACCGATCTGTCCTACTTCGATCTGATCGTCCCGTGCGGCATTCAGGGTGTCGTCATGACATCGGTGGTCCGGGAGCTGGGACCACCTCCTCCGTCGCTCGCCGACGTCGGCGCCGTGATGGGCCGGGCATTCGCCGGCGTCTTCTCGCTCCTTCCGCGCGCGATCGCCCTGGATCGGCTGGCGATTCGCGCGGAGGGCGCTGCGCCGTGAGCTCGCGCGCGGCACGATACGAGACCCTCGTCACGCGGCTGCTCGGACTATCCCTTCTCCTCTTCGGCTCCCTCTTCGTCGCGCTCGGCGGCCAGCGCTTCGCGCGCTACCGTCAGACCGCAGGATGGCCGGCGGTTCCCGGCGAGATGATCTCTCTCCCACCGCACCTTCGCTACTCGTACCGTGTGGACGGCGCCATCCATCACGGAACGCGGGTGCGGCTGGAGAGCGGGCGCTCGCGGTCAGCGAGCGCCGGGCCGCTCTCGCCCGGCTCCGGCAGTCGTGCCATCCCGATCCACTACGATCCGGACCATCCCGAGAGCGCCGTTCTCGAGCGAGAGTCGCTCGCCCCGGGCGTTCTCCTCGCCGTCGCTGGCCTCGCGCCGATTCTAGGCGGCGCGTTCCTTCTCCGCCGGCGGCGGGCAGCGGCGACGGCCCGTGCTGTGATGGTACGTGGAATGGGTGCGGAGTAGCTACGCGGCCGTTCGGGAAGGGAGTCCGGGCAGCGCTATATTTCCAGCCTGATGTCGGATAGCACCTCCTCACCGCCCACCTCCCCGCCCCGCGATCTGTCGGCCGAGCTCAATCCCGAGCAGTTGGCGGCGACGACGTTCGGCGACGGGCCCCTGCTGATCATCGCGGGAGCGGGTACCGGCAAGACCCGCACGCTGGTCTACCGGGTGGCGCACCTGATCGCTCGCGGAGCGCGCGCCGAGCGCATCCTCCTGCTGACCTTCACGCGGAGGGCCGCTCAGGACATGCTCGGCCGCGTCGAACAGCTCGTGGGAGGCATCGGCGGCCGGGTGCAGGGCGGCACCTTCCATGCGACCGCGCATCGCCTCCTTCGCGCATACGGTCCGTCGGCCGGCATCGAGAAGGACTTCACGATCCTCGATCAGGGCGACGCCGAGGACCTGATGGGACTGGCGCGAGCGAAGCTGGGCTACGCGCAGAAGAAGACCCGCTTTCCAAAGAAGGAGACGCTGCACTCGGTCTACTCGCGACACATCAACACCGAGATGCCTCTCGAGGCGATTCTCAGCGACGAATACCCGCAGTTCCTCGACTACCGCGAGGACTTCACGCGCATCTTCGCCGACTACATCGCCCGGAAGTCCGAGCGGAATCTCGTGGATTACGACGACCTGCTGCTCTTCTGGGCCGGAATGCTCGAGGGCTCACCGGAGCTGCGCGCCAGGATCTCCGGTCTCTACGACCACTTGCTCGTGGATGAGTATCAGGACACGAACCTGCTGCAGGCGCGCATCCTACGCGGAATGTGCTGCGCGCACCGGAACATCACCGTGGTCGGCGACGATGCACAGAGCATCTACTCATTTCGCGGCGCCACCATCCGTAACATCCTCGATTTCCCGGACCAGTTTCCCGGGGCGTCGGTGGTGACGCTGGAGCGGAACTATCGCTCCACCCAGCCCATCCTGGATGTCTCGAACACGCTGATCGCCCGTGCGCGACAGCTCTACTCCAAGCGCCTTCACACGACGCGGAAAGGTGGGGACCGTCCCTGGCTGGTGGCCGCGCGCGAGGAGCACGAGCAGACCCAGTTCGTGGTCGACCGGGTACTCGAGCTGCACGAGGCGGGCACGCCCCTGCACGAGATCGCGGTGCTCTTCCGCGCCGGCTACATGTCGGCCGATCTCGAGATCGAGCTCACCAACCGCAAGATTCCCTTCGAGAAATGGGGAGGCCTCAAGTTTCTGGAGGCAGCGCACGTGAAGGACGTGCTCGCCTTTCTCCGGTTGGCCGAGAACCCGCGCGATGAGGTGAGCTGGTACCGGGTGCTGCTGCTCTTTCCCGGATTCGGAGACGCGACCGCCCGATCGGCTATCGAGACCGTGGCCGCCGCGGCTTGGAATCCTGCCGCTCTCTCCCACTGGTCTCCGCCGCAGCGCAGTCGGGATGCCCACGCGAAGCTCGTCGCGATCCTGAGCGCGCTCTGTACGCCGGACCCTCTGGGCGCGCGCACCGTGAGCTCGGAGATCGCGGAGATCCGCGTGCTCTACGACGACATCCTGCGCGACCGGTACGACAAGCCCGATCCTCGGCTCGCCGATCTCGACCAGCTCGAGATCATCGCCGGACAGTTTCCCGGACGCGGCGTGTTTCTCTCCGAGCTCGCCCTCGAGCCTCCCTCGGCGACACAGGATCTGTCCGGTGGGACTCGCCGGGATGATGATTGCCTCGTTCTCAGCACCGCGCACAGCGCCAAGGGACGCGAGTGGGATGCCGTGTTCGTCATCTGGGCGGTCGATGGCTGGTTCCCCGCAGCCCGGTCGCTCAGAACGGACGACGAGACGGAAGAGGAGCGCCGGCTCATGTATGTCGCGATGACCCGCGCGCGCAATCATCTGTGCGTGACGCATCCGCTCCACGTCTACAGCTCGCGCTGGGGATCGGAGTATTCCGTCGATCAGCTGTCCCGTTTCATCGACCCCGGCGTGCGTGACAAGATGGAGCGGAGAGTCGCCTATGCTGCGCCGGAATCCCCGATCGCGAGCGACACCGCCGCGGTGATGCTCGACCTGCGCTCACTGCTGCGGGGACGCTTCGGAGGATAGGGTCACGGCGCCCGGGTGCCGGGCGAGGGATGGGCCGCGAGCCACTGCTCCAGGTACACACCGTCTTCCGCGGTGAGCGACGAGCGGCTTCTCTCCAGCCATTCGGCGACGGCCCGAAATGGATGCCCCGGATGGGCCGAGGCCAGGGCGATGACCCGACGCACGCTGCGTCGCACGTCGCCTTCCTCCACACGAAGGAGCACATCGAACAGCTCGAGGTCGGTCGCGTACACCCGCCGCGCGAGCACGATCGCGTTGTCCAGCCGGAGGGTGGGCGGCGGTCGTCCATGGGACGTCGAGAGAAGCGGCCAGACCGAGGTGGCGAAGCGGGCGCGGGCGCGGGAGAACACCGAGTCGCGCGCCGACAACCGCGCAGCTCTGCTCTCGGGATGGGCGCGGAACGCCGAATCGAGCGAGGCATACACGGCATGGTAGAAGTCCGCGAGCACTTTCTCGTCGGCCCACCGGCGCTCTGTCAGCAGCGCCGCCGCGCTGTCGCCACGCGCCCGAAAGAAGCGGGCCGATCCCCGGGCGCCGGTGAATTCCGCGAACGACTCGTTGAACACCGCCTGTCCCGACGCATAGAAGGTCGTGTGCGTCAGCTCGTGGATCACCGTTCCCGCCAGATCCACGGAGTCCGCTCGTAGGCTGGTGGAGAGGAGCGGATCATTGAACCATCCGAGGGTGCTGAACGCCGACGCCGGCCGGGCGTATGCGTCGAATCCGTCTCGCTGCAGGTCGCGAACGAGCGATCGGGCTGCGGCAAAGTCGAAGAACCCCTTGTACGGAACTCGACCCACGATCGGGAACCACCACGTATAGCGCTCGAGCCGGTCACGGTACGCCGCCGACACCACGAGCACGAGGGTGTCGCGCGGCACGGTGGCGAATGTGGTGTAGCTCTCTCCCGTTCGCATTCCCAGCGAATCGCGTGCGAAGCGACGCGCATCGAGCACGAGCTGCAGCTTGCCCCGGACGCGCGGATCCAGCGACGGATCATCGGCCAGGCGGTCGATCCGCTGGCGGTGCGCGAGGATCCGGGCTTCCTCCCAGCCGGCGCGCGCCAGGTATCGCCCCGTCGGGACGATCGCGACGAAGAGGAACAGGGCGGCGACGAAGCTCGACAGGACAGACGACGTGATCAGAGCTCGCCGCGTCATGGCGCTCCGGTCACTCCCGCCAGCGCAGGCCGAGACGGTGAACGCCCCCGGCGCCATCCGAGCCCTGGTACGCGTAGTCGAGCTGGAGGTGCGCCTTTCCCAACCCGCCGCCCACCGATAACGGGGAGAGCAGCGATCCGCCCGACGAACGGGACGTCACCCCCGCGCGAAGAAAGTACGACCGCTCCCCACCGGCCGCGTACGCCGCCTCGATGCCTCCCGATTCGTCCGCGCCCCCCCCACCTCCGCGCGTCCAGTTGATCATTGCAACCGCGAGGAAGGTGAGCGGACCACGTGCGGCGATCGGAGCGGAGGCGCCGAGGCGGAAGAGTCGTGGCAAGGGCGACGAGGACCCCAGGAGTCGTAGCGAGCCACCGAGCTGCTGAGCCGCGGCGGCGACCTCCATGTCGTGCGGCAGAGACAACGCGGCACCGACATCGGCGGTGAGAGCGTGTCCCGACTCGCCCGCGAGTCGCTCCCCGATCACCTTCCCGGCCGCGCCGATGCGCATGCGCCCCGCGGAGATCGCGTAACCGAGCGTCGCCAGGTAGTCGCCCGCGGAGACACGCGCCCCCGTCGGAACACCGCTCTCGCCATTCGACGCCGGGTCGGGCACCACCTCGGCCTCGCTGCCGAAATCGAGCGCCTCCACTCCCAGACCGACGGTACCAGGCCCGGCGCGCACCGCGGCGGAGAGCGTGGCGAGAGTGGAGGACTGCAGATAGCGCTGTACCCCTGCTCCGGCCGAGCTCCCGGAGAGAGTGGCGAGCTGGGCGGGATTGTAGAAGATCACCGCCTCATCGCGCGCGGCAGCGACGTACGCATTTCCGAGCGCCTGCGCGCGGGCGCTGGCGGGCAGCTCGAGAAGGACCGCGGAGGTCGACCCCTGAGCCGTGAGCGCCACTGGCAGCGCAGCCACGGCGAAGAAGAGGCAGGTGCCCCAGCGTCCCGCGCCGCCCCGCCAGCGTTGCACGATCGCAGGCGCCCGATTCGCCATAGCGGCGATCTGGTGGGACTCCGCCCTACGGTGCAGGGAGCCGGAAGATCCCAACCTGCGCCTTCAGGCGAACGTCGAACGCAGCACCATCGCTGCGGCTGAAACGGAGTCCGATACCGGAGCTGGGCCTGGGGGTCTGCAGGAAGAAGAAATCCATCGTGCCTGGCAGCATCGGCTCCGTCACCTGTCCATTGTACGGAAGGGTCTTGGGAGCGATCGGAAAGGGACGGGGCACGAGGGCGCTGGGCATGCCGTTGCGCAGGTTCGTGTCGTAGAGCCTCTGATACATCTTCCGCAAGTTGCGCGAAGTGAAGCGCAACCGGCTCCCGACGTCGCCGCGCGGGCGTCCCGGCAAGCTGTCGGTGTAGAGCGCCGTGCTGAAGTCGCCGAACAGCGACGTGAAGGTTTCCCCGGTCGCGTTCTCGATGTTCTCGACGCTCGTCTTGCTGCTCTGATCGAGGCGGCCGTAGATGGTGCTGTCCCTCTGGTCACCGAGCCAGCGAAGAAAGAGCCAGGCGGCCCCTCGCTCGGGCAGCGATCCGGTCGCGGAAAAGAGCGTCAACGATACGGTGTCGGGGCTCAACAAATAGGAGTACGAATTGAAGAGATCGCCATTGATGAACGGTTGCGACGAGTCCGGGAAGAGCTGCTCGGGATTGGTACGGCCCGACGGCGGCGGGAACTTGTTCTCGTAGTAGCGGGAGCCAAGCTCCTCCGCGATGTGGCTCAGCCCTTCGTTCAGCCAGGGCGCCTCCTCGGTGCTGCCGCGAACCAGCACGTGCTGGTTGTAGGAGATCATGTGCTGGAATTCGTGGATGAACGTCGCCGGCGCGATCCGCCCGACATCCGCCACGCTGTGAGCGCAGCTGCGCGCGGCCGCGGGATCGGGCACGAATGTGTAGAAGATCTCGCCCTTGTTCGAATTGGAGCTCTGGCTGGCGAGGTCGAATCCGAAGAAGAATCCGGTGACGAAGCCCTGAGTGACGCAGGAGGCGGCCGGCGTCAGCGCGTTGACGATCGGCGTCATCAGCACGATGAGGTGGCCGTTGTTGTCGATGTCCGATTGTGCGCCGAAGGTGCGAACGTCAATCGGATAGAGATCTTGGTCGAAGAGCTTCCCGAATGCCAGGAGCTGCTCGTCGCTGAAGCCGGGCGTCGGTGACTGCCGATCCACGTACAGCAGGATGTGCGCGCCGATGAACCTGAGCACCCCGGTGACCGAAGCGAAGGAGGACGAGCCTGGATCGAGGGAGGAGAGCACGCGAAAGGAGCGCGTGCTGCCGAGGTCGAGCGCTTCGAGCGCGGGGCGCGCGTCGGGGCGAGAGGGCCCCAGTGCGGCCGCGGCGGGCGCCAGGTCGTGCTCGGCAGCGCGCAACGCGAGGTCGAAGCGGGCCTGGATCCAGTTGAAGCTCGAAGCGGGCACTGGTACCCCGGCTCTCGCCGCCACGGTTCGCACAGTGCCCGCGTTGCCAAGGAGAAATGGAATGGCGGGGTTCCGCGGCCCGACAGCGGTCGCGTACTGTGGAATGACCAGATAGTCGGCGCTGTCGCCGTCAAGACGGAGACAGTTGCCCAGCTCGGTTCCGGCGAGGGTGATTGCCTCGTTCACGGCAAGCTGCACCGGCTGCGGAGCCAGGTAGGTCACGGTGACGGGGTTGGTCGTGACGGAGCCCACCTGCACCGTGATCGGTACGGATCCCGCAAGCACGCACGGCGGCACCACCACGCGGAGCGTGGTGGCGGTGGGTCCGGCAAGAACGCGTCCCCGCGCCGCGCCGAAAAAGACGGTGTTCCCGACCGGACTCGCGTTGAAATCGGTGCCGGTGAGAGTGATCGTATCGCCGGCCTGGATCGGATTGCGGGAGGCGGCGACGAGCGTCGGCGGCTGGGTCGCCTGCTCGGTGAAGGTCACGCGGCTGTCCGCCTTGCCGCGCAGGAACGCCGAGAAGCGGTAGGCGATGAGCGCGCCGCCAAGGCGAGCGTCCACACGGGCGATGCCGTCGAGGCCAGTTGTGACGAGCGAATCGCTGAGTTGGGTGGGTGAGCCGACCTCGCGCGCGAAGACGACGATCACTCCCTGAACGGGGGTACCGGTCGCGTTCTTGACCACGACCTGCAGAGGCTGCGCGAGCACTCCGCCTGCGGGCCCGCTCTGCTGATCCCCGCCCTGGATGGCGATCGACAGCACCTCGCTGGGTGGCCCGCCGTCGTGGCTTCCGCAGCCGGCGGCGCCGGCGAGAAGGGCACAGAGCCCCCCCATGCGTCCGACTCTCATGACACCTCGTGTCGTCGAAGAATTGTCCCGATAGAGGCGGCGCCGTGACGCGCCTCCCGTCCTCGTGCCCTCGCGCGCCCCTCCAGTCGAGGACGCGGCAAGACGTCGTCCCGTTTCGGGCGCAACGACGGATGCCACCACCGCTCGCATGCCATAGGCGAGTCAGAGCGTTCGCGGTATAATACACTGAAGGCCGGCAGGCGAGCCCGGCCGGAACCCCCAGCCGGCGTGGCGAGCGCTTCCGCTCGCGCCGGCCGCTGCTCCCGACCGCCGCAATTCCTCTCCGATCGACGTCATGTCCTTCGTTCATCTTCACTGCCATTCCGAGTATTCCCTGCTCGATGGGGCGAACCGGATCGACGACCTGATCGCCCGCGCGGTGGAGCTGGAGCAGCCCGCGCTCGCGATCACCGATCACGGCAACCTCCACGCGGCGTGGGAGTTTCAGGAGAAGGCGAAGAAGGCGAATCTCAAGCCGATCATCGGCATGGAGGCGTACGTTGCTCCCGGCGACCGGCGGGACCGGACGAGACCGCGGATGCCGGGTGCGGCGTTAAGTCGCTCACCCAAGCCCTATTTTCACCTCGTGGTTCTGGCCAGAGATGCCACCGGCTACAAGAATCTGGTGAAGCTCTCATCGCTCGCCTACACCGAGGGCTTCTATTCCAAGCCGCGCATGGACCGCGAGCTGCTGGCCCGGTACCACGAGGGGCTCGTCGTGTCCTCGGCCTGCATGGCAGGGGAGGTCGCAACTCATCTCCTCTCCGGCAACGTCGACGCCGCCCGGGAAGCGGCGAGCTGGTATGCCGAGCTCTTCCGGGACCGGTACTACCTCGAGGTCCAGGCGCACGAGAGCGAGGGACAGCGCGAGCTCAACGCCGCAATCTTCCGGCTCGCGGACGAGCTCGGACTGCCCGTGGTCGCGACGAACGACTCCCACTTTCTGAGGAGCAGCGACCACGACGCCCACGATGTGCTGCTCTGCATTGGCCTCGGCAAGGATCAGAGTGACCCCGATCGGATGCGTTACGATCGCGGCCTCTACTTCAAGAGTGCTCCGGAGATGGCGTCGGCATTTCCAGACCGTCCAGACGTGCTCGAGAACACACTGCGCGTGGCGGACGAGTCCTCGATCGAATTCTCCAAGAAATACAACGTCCCGTCCTTTCCTCTTCCGACCGGAGTCTCGACCGAAAACGAGCTTCTGGTGCGCCTGGCCGAGGAGGGCGCGATCGGGAGATACGGCACTCCCCTGCCACCCGAGGTGCGTGAGCGACTCGATTACGAGCTCTCGGTGATCACGAGCACGGGCTACGCCGGCTACTTCCTGATCGTCGCCGACTTCATCAAGGCAGCGCGCGACAAGGGAATTCCCGTCGGCCCGGGTCGCGGCTCCTCCGCCGGCTCGCTGGTTGCCTACGCGCTACGCATCACGAACGTCTGCCCGCTCCGCTTCGACCTTCTGTTCGAGCGCTTCCTGAATCCCGAGCGGGTGTCGATGCCGGACATCGACGTCGATTTCTGCTTCGAGCGCCGGGGAGAGGTGATCGAGTACGTGCGCCAGAAGTACGGTCGCGCGTCGGTCGGGCAGATCATCACCTTCGGGACGATGAAGTCCCGGGCCGTCATCAAGGACGTGGGCCGTGTGCTCGGCTTCACTCCGACGGAGACCGACCAGCTTGCCAAGTTGATCCCGAACCAGCCGAACTTCTCCCTGACGGTGAAGGAGGCGTGCACCCAGGTCGCGGAGGTGAAGAAGCTCTATCGCGACGAGGACCGGTACCGGCGGCTGCTCGACTACGCGATCGCGCTGGAGGGACTCTCGCGCCATGCCGGCGTCCATGCGGCCGGAGTCGTGATCGCGCCCGGACCTCTCGATGAGTACGTGCCGATCTGCACACAGGCGTCCAAGGGTGCCGGCGGCGCGGCGGGCGGGGCGAGCGGAGATGACGACACGGTCGTCGTGACGCAGTACGACATGAACGCGCTCGAGAAGGCGGGGATGCTGAAGATGGACTTCCTCGGTCTCACGACGCTGACAGTGCTGCACGACGCGCTGGTGATGATCGAGCAGCGGACGGGAGCGCCGCTGGATCTCGATGCGGTGCCGCTCGACGATCCGGAGACCTATCGGATGCTCCGGGCCGGGCGTACCGCCGGCGTCTTCCAGTTCGAGTCCCCGCTGGCGACGGACATGTTACGTAGCATGCGCTGCGATCGCTTCGATGATCTGGTCGCGTCCAACGCGCTGATGCGTCCCGGTCCGTTGGATGCGGGGATGCACCGCGTGTTCATCCGACGCAAGCGCGGTGAGGAGCCGGTAAGCTACGCGCTGCCGGCGCTCAAGGAGATCCTGGAGAGCACGTACGGGGTGATCACCTACCAGGAGCAGGTGATGAGAATCCCGCAGCTGCTCGCCGGGGTGTCGCTCGCCGAAGCGGATGTGCTCCGGAAAGCCGTGGGGAAGAAGGATCCGGATCTCATCCGGCTGGAGCTGGGGAAATTCATCGAGAAAGCGGTGGGGATGGGCCACGATCGGCGGGTGATCGAGGAGATCGCCGGCCAGATCGAGACCTTCGGCCGCTACGGCTTTCCGAAAGCGCACTCGGTGGCGTACTCCATCATCTCCTACCAGACGGCGTATCTGAAGGCCCATCATCCGGCCGAATACATGGCGGCGCTGCTGTCGTCGCAGATCGGGGACACGGACAGCGTCGTTAAGTACATCAACGAGGCACGGGAGCTCGGGATCGAGGTGCTGGCACCCGACGTCAACGAGTCGGGGTACAAGTTCACCGTGGTCGGAGACAGACGCATCCGCTTCGGGCTGGGAGCGATTCGGAACGTCGGCCGCTCGGCGATCGAGTCCCTTCTGGCGGCGCGACGAGCAGGGCCGATCGATTCGCTGTTCGATCTCTGCCACCGCGTGGATCTCCGGCTCTGCAACAAGCGGGTGTTCGAGGCGCTCATTGGCGCGGGCGCCCTGGAGAGTCTGGGCGGCCATCGCTCGCAATACGCGGCCGCGATCGATACGGCGCTACAGGAGGCAGCGCTGCAGCAGGAGGAGCGGGCGTCCGGCCAGGCGTCGCTCTTCGGTACGGTGGCGACCGGCGGCGGGGATGGCGATCAGCACGCGCACCGGACACCGCAGCTGCCCAACGTCCAGCCCTGGGGCGACTCGGAGCGGCTCGCCCGGGAGAAGGAAATTCTCGGCTTCTACATCTCCGGTCATCCGCTGGAGCCCTTCCGCACCGAGTGTGAGCTCTTCGCGACCCACAGCGTGTCGCAGCTCTCGGGCTGGCTGGAGGGACCGATCTCGATCGGCGTCGTCGTGACGGCGGTCAAGAGGCAGGTGAGCAAGCGAAGCGGATCGGAGTTCGCCCGGTTGACAGTGGAGGATTTTTCCGGATCTTCCGAGGTGCTGGTCTTTCCGGAAGCGTGGACTCTGTTGGGCGAGCGCATCCGCACTGATGTGCCGGTGCTCCTCAAAGGGGGGTACTCCAAGCGCGATCAGGGCGGTGACAATCCGACGTTCATCGTGGAGTCGGTCACTCCATTCGCTGAGCTGAGGGCCACCGGAAACGTGGCGGTGTCACTGGAGCTGGGGGGCGCGGGAGAGGGGGGGGCGGGCGGGATCGCCGCGGCGCTATCCCCCGACGTCATGCGCGATGTACGCGAGCTGGTGGATGTCCATGCGGGGTCCGCACCGCTGGAGCTGCGCTGGAGCGATGGCACGGGGACCACGGCGCGATTGCGCTCGCGGTCGCTGCGGATCGCCGTGACGAACGCCGCCCTTGCGGAGCTGCGCGCTCTGCTGGGTGCGGACCGGGTCAAGCTGGTTCGCGGGAGCTGAGGATGACGGGTCCGGGCGCCCTCGACTTCGAGAAACCGATTGCCGAGCTGGAGAAACAGATCGAGGAGCTGAAGAGGCTCGCCGGCAAGCAGCAGCTCAGCGTCGACGATGAGACGGTGCGGCTCGAGAAGAAGCTGAGCGATCTGCGAACGGAGGTCTACCGCAACCTCTCGCCCTACCAGCGTGTGCAGGTGGCCCGCAACATCAGGCGGCCGTTCACGCTCGACTACCTGCGGCTGGCATTCACCGATTTCATCGAGCTTCACGGTGACCGGAACTTCCGCGAGGACTCCGCGATCGTGGGCGGGTGGGCCCGGCTCGAGGAAGAGACGGTGATGGTCATCGGCCAGCAGAGGGGACGCGATACCAAGGAGAATCTCAAGCGCAACTTCGGCATGGCACACCCCGAGGGCTACCGGAAGGCGCTGCGGTTGATGCATCTCGCCGAGAAGTTCCACGTGCCCGTGATCACGTTCATCGACACCAGCGGGGCCTGGGCGGGTCTGGGAGGGGAGGAGCGCGGACAATCCGAAGCGATTGCCCGGAATCTTTTCGAGATGAGCCGACTCGAGGTCCCGATCATCGCGACCGTCATCGGTGAGGGAGGCTCGGGGGGCGCGCTCGCGCTGGGCGTGGCTGATCGCGTCCTGATGATGGAGAACGCCGTCTATTCCGTGATCACGGTGGAGGGCTGCGCCGCGATCCTCTGGAAGGACGGACGGAATCCGGAGATGAAGGAGCGCGCGGCCACCGCCCTCCGGGTCACCGCACAGGACCTGCTGGAGCTCGAGGTGATCGACGAGATCATTCCCGAGCCGGTGGGCGGAGCGCACGCCAACCACGACGAGGCTGCCACGTCGGTGCGGGAAGCGTTGGTGCGCAACCTGGACGATCTCCGGCGCTACAAGCCGGACAAGCTCGTCCGCCGCCGTCGCGAGAAGTTCCTCAGGATGGGGCAGTACGCCGAGTGACGATGACCCATCTCGTCGAAGTTTCGTTCAAGGGCAACCGTCGGGAGTTCTTCCTCTGGGATGGCGAGACGCCCCCCGCGCTCAACAGCTCGGTGGTGGTCGAGGCCGACCGCGGCGAAGATCTCGGCCGGGTGCATGCGCTGGGCGACCGCGCGGCGACGCGCTGCCTCGGCTGCGCGCACGGCACCGGGACGGCTGCTCCGTCGCGCAGGATCATCCGCGCGGCCACCGGTGAGGATGACCGGCGCGCCGGGGAGCTGCGGGACAAAGACGAAGAGGCGCGCCGAAAGGCGAAGGAGCGCGTGAGCGCCCACGGACTGGTGATGAAGATCTCCGACGCCGAATGGCAATGGGACCGCCGCAAGCTCACTTTCTATTTCACGGCCGAGCGACGTGTCGACTTTCGTGGGCTCGTCCGCGACCTGGCGCAGGCATTCCGCACCCGCATCGAGCTCAAGCAGATCGGCGTTCGCGACGAGGCGAAACGGCTCGACGGCATCGGGCGATGCGGTCGCCGCTACTGCTCCGCGGGATGGCTTCCCGACCTCCGCCCGGTCAATCTCCAAGTGGCCAAGGATCAGCGACTCTCGCTCAACCCGTCCCAGATCTCCGGCGCCTGCGGCCGCCTGATGTGCTGCCTTCGCTACGAGCACGAGTTCTACGTGCAGAGCCGGAAGCGCTTCCCCAAGGAGGGGAAGATCCTCGTGACGTCGGTGGGCGAGGAGAAGGTCGTGGCGAACGACATCTTCAACGATCGGGTGACGCTGCGCTCGGCCGAGGGAGAAACGCGCATCGTGCCCCTCGCCGACCTGAGGCGCGAGCTCGACGCTGGACACGGGCATGGCGACGACGCGGAGGATGTCGCGGCCGATCCCGGCGCGAACCTGGTCATCATGGCCATGGATGAGGAAGGAACGGTCGCGGACGACGACCCGCTCGACGCTCCGGTGGGCCGCCCGGATGGGGATGCCGAGGAGTCGCGCGAGCGGCGACCCCACCGACGTCGTGGACGGCGGAGCGGGAGGCGCAATCGGCCAGACGCCCCCGAGGGAAGGAGCGGGGAGAATGCGGCGGGCGCCGCCGGTGACTCCGAGCCTCCCGGCGGGGACACCGAGGCGTAGTGAAAAAGTTCTACCTCACCACCGCGATCGACTACGCCAACGGCGACCCACACCTCGGTCACGCCTTCGAGAAGATCGGCGCCGACGTCATCGCCCGCTACCACCGCGTACGCGGCGACGACGTTCACTTTCTCATGGGCATGGACGAGCACGGCCAGAAGGTGGCCCAGGCCGCTGCGGAGCGGGGAATCGCTCCGCAACAGCTCGCCGATTCCATCGCCGGCACCTTCCAGGCGATGTGGAAGCGACTCGGTATTTCCTATGACCAGTTCATCCGCACCACGACAGAAGCGCACAAGACAGGCGTTCGCGC
>JALZAQ010000027.1 GCA_030948255.1 Gemmatimonadota bacterium | reverse complement strand
TCTCGTGATCCTCGCCAGCGACGTGTGGCACGCGCTCTGGTTCCCCGATGCCGCGACGGGCGGAACGCGCTTCGGGATCGGTGTCGGGACCTTGATTCTCGCGGTCAACGTCGTCCTGCTCGGCTGCTATACACTCGGCTGTCACTCGCTGCGCCACATCGTCGGTGGCTATCTCGACCGGCTTGCCGGTCGCCCGATTCGAAAGCGCGCTTACGACTGCGCCAGCTGCCTCAACCGCTGGCACATGAACTGGGCGTGGATGAGTCTGTTCGGCGTGGCGCTCACGGACCTGTATGTGCGACTCTGCTCGATGGGGATCCTGCACGACTGGAGACTGCTCTGATGGGGGAGGTGACCGAGACCGAGCACGACGTGCTGGTGATCGGGGCGGGAGGGGCGGGATTGCGAGCCGCGATCGAGGCGGCGGCAGCGGGCGTCCGCGTGGGACTGGTGTGCAAGTCGCTGCTTGGCAAGGCGCACACGGTGATGGCCGAGGGAGGAGTGGCGGCCGCCCTCGGCAACGTGGATGATCGCGACAGTTGGCGCGTGCACTTCGCCGACACCATGCGGGGCGGCCAGTACGTCAACAACTGGCGCATGGCCGAGCTGCACGCCCGCGAGGCGCCGGAGCGCGTGCGCGAGCTGGAAGCCTGGGGCGCCCTGTTCGACCGGACGCCGGACGGCCGAATTCTCCAGCGCAATTTCGGCGGCCACAAATATCCCCGCCTGGCGCACGTCGGCGATCGCACCGGGCTCGAGATGATCCGCACGCTCCAGGATCACGGCATCCATCGCGGGATCGACGTGCACATGGAAGTCACGGTCCTCTCTCTCCTACTGGACGGGGGACGCGTCGCCGGCGCATTCGCGTACGATCGGGAGCGGGGACGCTTCCGCCGCTTCACCGCGAAGTCCGTCGTGCTCGCCACCGGAGGGATCGGGCGGGCGTACAGGATCACGAGCAACAGCTGGGAGTACACGGGCGACGGTCACGCCCTGGCGTACGAGGCGGGAGCGGCCCTCCAGGACATGGAGTTCGTGCAGTTTCACCCCACCGGCATGGTGTGGCCGCCCAGCGTGCGGGGCATTCTCGTCACCGAGGGGGTGCGTGGCGAAGGAGGCGTTCTGCTCAATCGTGAGGGGCGCCGCTTCATGTTCGATGACATTCCGGCCAACTACCGCGCCCAGACGGCGGACTCTCCCGAGGAGGGGTGGCGCTACACGCAGGGCGACAAGGAGGCGCGGAGGCCCCCGGAGCTGTTGACTCGCGACCATGTCGCCCGCTGCATCGTACGCGAGGTCCGCGAGGGACGCGGCAGCCCGCACGGCGGCGTCTTCCTCGACATCGCGTGGATCAGGGAGAAGCTGCCACACGGGGCCGAGCACATCCGGAAGAAGCTCCCGAGCATGTATCATCAGTTCAAGCAGCTCGCCGACATCGACATCACGACGACGCCGATGGAGGTCGGTCCGACGACGCACTACATCATGGGTGGCATCCGGGTGGACGGGGACACGCAGATGTCCACGGTGCCGGGGCTATTCGCCTGCGGCGAGTGCGCCGCCGGCCTGCACGGAGCGAACCGGCTGGGGGGAAACTCCCTGTCCGACCTCCTGGTGTTCGGGCAGCGCGCCGGGCAGCATGCAGCCCGCTTCGCGAGCGAGCACGGGCAGGCGTCGGTCGATCCCGCGCAGGAGGAGCGGGCGTCGCGCCAGGCGCTCGCGCCCTTCGGCCGGACGACGGGAGAGGGCGCGTACCAGATTCAGGAGTCGCTGCAGGAGATGATGCAGGATCTGGTGGGCATCGTCCGCACGGAGGCAGAGATGCGGCGCGCGCTCGACGGGCTGGCGGCTCTGCGCGCGCGCTCCGGTGCGGTGAGAGTGAACGGCAACAGGGAATACAATCCGGGATGGCACACCGCGCTCGACGTCCCGAACCTTCTCACCGTGTCGGAGGCGATCACCCTGTCGGCGCTCGAGCGAACGGAGAGCCGGGGCGGCCATTTTCGCGTCGACTTTCCGGAGAAGGATCCCGCGCAGCAGCGGTTCAACGTCATCGTCACCCGCGACGACCAGGGACGGATGCAGCTCCATCGCGAACCGATCCCGGAAATGCGCTCCGACCTGGCCGCGGTGATCGAGGAGATGAAGTGATCGACTCAGCGACCGAATCAGCCGCCACCTTCCGGGTCTGGCGGGGCGACGCGCAGGGCGGCGATTTCGTGGAGTACCGGACGCCGGTGAGCGAGGGGATGGTCGTTCTCGACGCGATCCATCACATCCAGGCCGAGCAGGCGAATGACCTCGCGGTGCGTTGGAACTGTAAGGCCGGCAAATGCGGATCCTGCTCGGCCGAGATCAACGGGAAGCCCCGTCTGATGTGCATGACTCGCCTGAACGAATTGGACCTGACGGCACCGGTGACGGTCGAGCCGATGCGCGCCTTCCCCGCGGTCAGGGACCTCGTCACCGATGTGAGCTGGAACTTCCGGGTCAAGAAGGGCATCGCTCCGTTCACCCCCCGGGCCCCGGATGCTCCCGACGGAAGCTGGCGGATGGCTCAGTCGGATGTGGACCGGGTTCAGGAATTCCGGAAATGCATCGAGTGCTTTCTCTGCCAGGACGTCTGCCACGTGCTGCGGGACCACCATCTCCACGAGCAGTTCATCGGTCCGCGCTACCTGGTGTACGTCGCCGCCCTCGAGATGCATCCGCTGGATACCGCCGACCGCGTCCCGGAGCTGAGGAAGGCCAACGGCATCGGCTACTGCAACATCACGAAGTGCTGCACGGGCGTCTGCCCGGAGAACATCACCATCACAGACAACGCGATCATCCCGCTCAAGGAGCGAGTGGTGGACGAGTTCTTCGACCCGATCGGGAAGTTGGTGAAGATCTTCTCCCGTCGAGCCAAGGGGCCGTGATCTAGCAGCTCAATCGTCGTACCGTCCCGGGTGTCCGGGACGCTGCCTCACGGCCGGGCCATCGTCGTACTCGTCGTCCAGGTCCACGAGGTCGTCGGAGTCCAGGTCATCCTCGTCATCCTCGTCATCCTCGTCGTCGAGGTCGTCGAGCTCGTCCTCGTCGAGATCGTCATCCTCGTCGTCCTCGTCGTCGAGATCGAGATCATCCTCGTCCTCGTCGAGCAGGTCATCCTCCGCATCCTCGTCCAGCTCCGTCTCGTCGAGGTCGTCATCACCGCGCGGCCGTGCCTGCGCCGGGACCCGCCTCTCGAGCTCGTCCGACATAACCCCGATCTCCTTACCGGTGACGATGGGACCTACAGGGAAGCCTTCTCTCGCTCCCGCTTCGCCTCGCGCGACATCTTCCTCCGATCGTTCGCGCTCAGCATGCGCTTGCGGAGACGGATGGCCGAGGGGGTCACCTCGATCAATTCGTCCTCCTCGATGTACTCCAGAGCGCCTTCCAATGTCAACTCCCGCGGCGGCTCGAGCTGGATGTTCTCCTCGCTCGAGGTGGTGCGCATGTTCGTGAGCTTCTTCTCTTTGGTCGGATTCACGTCCATGTCGCCCGGCCGGGAGTTCTCGCCGATGATGATCCCCTCGTAGACCGGATCGCCCGGCTTGACGAAGAGCGTCGCGCGCTCCTGGAGATTGAACAGCCCGAACGCCACCGCCGCGCCCGACTCCATGGAGACCAGGGTCCCGCGCTTCCGGCCGGCCAGGGGCCCCGCCCACCGGCCGTACTCCAGGTAGCGGTGATGGATGATCCCGGTGCCCCGCGTATCGGTCAGGAACTCAGAGCGGTAGCCGAAGAGCCCGCGGGCCGGGATGCGATAGAGCAGACGAACCAACCCCTGACCCGGGTTCTTCATCTCGATCATCTCCGCCCGACGGGGACCCAGCTTCTCGATTACCGCACCCAGATGCTCCTCGGGGACATCGATCGAGAGCTCCTCGTAGGGTTCGAGCCGCTCACCATGGGCTCCCTCCCGCGTGATCACCCGCGGGCGGGAGACCTGAAACTCGTATCCCTCCCGGCGCATGGTCTCCATCAGGATCGACAGGTGAAGCTCACCCCGTCCGGAGACCTTCCACGTATCGGTGGACTCCGTGTCCTCGACGCGCAGCGCGACGTTGCGCTCGAGCTCCCGGTACAGCCGCTCGCGTACCTGCCGTGAGGTGATGAACTTCCCGTCGCGGCCGGCGAAGGGAGAGTTGTTCACCATGAAGTCCACCGAGATCGTGGGCTCCTCGACGGCGATTCCGGCCAGACGCTCGGGATGGTCGACGTCGGTCACGGTCAGACCGATCTCCACCCCCTCGAGTCCGGCCAGGGAGACGATCTCCCCGGCCGACGCCTCTATCAGCTCCACGCGCTCGAGCCCCTCGAAGCCGTACAGCTTGGTGACGCGGGCGCGCTCCATGGGCCGCGTCTCTTCGAGCGGCAGCAGCGCCACCTCCTCGCCGACCCGGACGGTGCCGCGCTCGATGCGTCCAATCCCGAGCCGCCCCAGGTAGGGCGAGTGATCGATCGTCGAGATCAGCATCTGGAAGGGTCCGGCCTCGTCGCCGGCGGGCGGCGGGACGTGCTGCACGATGGCGGCGAAGAGCGGCGTGAGATCGGTGCCGGGCGTTTCCATGTCCATCGTCGCAATGCCCTGGCGGGCCGAAGCATAGACGACCGGCGAATCGAGCTGCTCCTCCGTCGCCTCCAGCTCGATCAGGAGGTCGAGCACCTCATCGTGCACGCGCATCGGGTCGGCGCCGGGCCGATCGATCTTGTTGATGACGATGATGGGCGTCCGCCCGAGAGCGAGCGCCTTCCGGAGCACGAAACGCGTCTGCGGCATCGGACCGTCGAAGGCGTCCACCACCAGCAGCACGCCGTTCACCATACGCAGGATGCGCTCGACCTCGCCGCCGAAGTCGGAGTGTCCGGGGGTATCCACGATGTTGAGCTTCACGCCGTGCCACCGCACCGACGTATTCTTGGCGAGGATCGTGATGCCGCGCTCGCGCTCGAGCGGATTCGAGTCCATCACGCGCTCCTGGACGATCTGATTCTCGCGGAACGCTCCGGCCTGGCGGAGCATCTTGTCCACGAGCGTCGTCTTCCCATGGTCGACGTGGGCGATGATGGCAATGTTTCGGATCTGCATAGCCTGGAAATATAACCACACGCGGGCCCGGATATCGCCTGGCCCACACCCTTCCGCCATCGGACGCCCGGCATTATCTCTGCGGCAGACAACGCTCCGGACCTGTTCACCAGGAGGATGCATGGAGCAGCGCGACGAGCCGAAGCACTCGCAGTACCCGACCGGACGCGGATATGGACACGATTACATGAGGGGGGGTGAGGTGTTCGGCGGGTACGGGTATAGCGAGCGAACCGACTACGAGCGGCCCCGCGGCGACGCGAGCCCGGAGGCCGCACCAGACGACGGCGTCGGCGATCCGGATCGCGAGCGGGAGGAGACGCGGCCCGAGGATGCTTCGCAGCCCCCGCATCCGCACGCGGAGCGGATCCGCACCCTCCGGCGACCAGACGACGATCTGCGCAACGACGTACGCGAGGCGCTGTCCTTCGACCGCTGGGTGGACGCTGCCCGCATCGCTGTCGACGTGGCCGATGGCGTGGTCATCCTCGCAGGAGAGCTGGCGACCGCTCGGGAGCTCCGTCTGGCCTGCGATGACGCGTGGGCCGTGGCGGGCGTGCGAGAGGTGCGCTCGGAGCTGCGGGTGGCCAGCTAGGCTGTCCCGAACCCCGCTCTCATCGCACGCCCACCGGAGCTCCTCTGCCCGCTCCCGCTGCTGGCATTTTGGGGTGCGGGACAGGCGTGTTGTCGGCCCCCTCGGAGAAGCTGGTGTCGAGTCCGCGCTGCTTCAGCATGTTCGCGAACAGCGTCTTATCGGTGGCTTTGAGGTACGCTTCCCGGGGCTCGACCAGTCGTGACTCGACGACCTCCATTAGGGCGTCGTTCATCGTTACCATGCCGATCTTGCGTGACGTCTGCATGATCGACGGGATCTGGAAGGTCTTCCCTTCGCGGATGAGATTGGAGAGCGAGGGGATCGAGAGGAGCACCTCCCGCGCGGCTACCCGCCCGCCGCCGATCTTTTTGCAGAGCACCTGCGAGATCACTCCCTTGAGGGAATCCGACAGGCCGACCCGCACTTGCTCCTGCTGATCCGCGGGAAACTGGTCGATAATCCGGCCCACCGTGCCAGACGCCGTCGTCGTATGCATCGTGCCGAACACCAGGTGCCCCGTCTCCGCGGTCTCGATCGCGATCGCCATGGTCTCGAGATCGCGAAGCTCACCCACGAGCACAATGTCGGGATCCTCGCGCAGGGCGGCCCGGAGGGCGGTCTTGAACGACTGGGTGTGGACGCCGACATGGCGCTGGGTGATGATGCACCCCTTGTTCTCGTGGACGAACTCGATCGGATCCTCGATCGTGACGATGTGATCCTGACGCGTGCGGTTGACCAGATCGATCATGGAGCTGAGGGTGGTCGATTTCCCCGATCCGGTGGCCCCGGTGACGAGCACCAGACCCTTCGTGAGCTGGCAGAGGCGCTGGACCTCGGGCGACAGCCCCATCTCGTCGGCCGGGATGATCCGGGAGGGAATCGCGCGGAAGACGGCCGCCGCGCCCAGGCGCTCCCGGAGCGCGTTGCACCGGAAGCGTGCTACGCCCGGGATCTCGAAGGCAAAGTCGGCATCGTTGGTCTCGGCGTATCGATGCTTGTCGCGCGGCAGCATGATCGCCATCAGCATCGCCTCGAGCCGATCGTTGGTGATCCGAGCGGCCTCAGCGTCGCGCCGCATCTCTCCGTCCACCCGGATGATCGGAGGCTCGCCAACGCGGAGATGCAGATCGGAAGCGCCGCGCGCGATCAGCGAGCGGAGCAGATTCTCGATCGCCTCGAGCGCGCCATCGTCGGCCGCGCTCCGCGCCCGCGGCGCGTCCGCACTCACGGGCTTGGCCGCTTCGCCATTCGCCGGGCTCGCTCCCGCCACAGTCGGAGGGGGTGCGGTGACCTTCATCCGAAACTTGCCCGACGGGAACGCGACATGCGCGCTGTAGCCGACAGCATCCCCCGCCCGGTAGGTGAAAGTCGCCTCGTGACCAACCTCGATGCGCTGCATCGCGTCGGCCGGCGCAATCTCCCGCACCAGCATGAGTAGCTGGGGACCAGCAAGAGGCTTGGTGAGCGCTCGCGGCGTGCCACCTTCGTCGAGCAGCGCCGGCGCATCCGCCGCGAGGACAAGCGAGTGACCGACCTTGCCGGACAGCAAGGACAGAAAGCGATCGAGTTGAGGCATGTCAGTCCTGGGGCCGCACGCGATCGATCAACGACCGGTTGATCAACCGTATCCCGTCGGCCGAATGCAGGCACAGGAAGCGGTCGCGAAGATTGTTGAGAAAATCCACGATGCGCGGCCGCTCTGCCGGCATCTCGAGCGTCACGGTCCCGGTGTGCACCACGCCGTCCGACATTGTGATCTCGAGGGTAGCCGAGCGGGCGCTCGCGCGCCGCAGCTCGTCGTCGTCGGGCTCTTCCAAGCCCCAGATCTCCACGACCCGGTCCTTGGCGAGCAAGATCACCTCGCCGTCCTCGAGCTCCATCGGGAAGAATGGCTCGCTCCCGTTGAGCACGTCGATCGGCTCCTCGAATCCCGTTGGCCGGTGGCTCGAGGGGTGGACGAAGATCGCTCCGCTGAAGGGAGCACCGGTCTCGAGCCGCAGCACCAGCTGACACCGCTGCTTGGCGATGCGGTAGTCGCGGCCGGAGAGCGAAAACGGGAGAGTCACGACGGAAAAGGCGGCTGCGCTGGCATCGTAAATAGACGCCCCGGCGGTGCTCCCGGTCACGCGTGCAGATGGACCTCCCGCTCGTACATCTCCTTGCGCTCGAGCTGGATCGTCACGTGGTGGATGCCGAAGAGCTGCATCGCGTCGTGGACGTGCTCCAGAACGTGCTGATGGCGCTCCGACTCGCGGCAGATCGCGTGCGCGCTCATGGCCACGAGCCCCGAGGCGACGCTCCAGATGTGCAGGTCGTGGACGGACTCGATGCCGGGGATGGCCTCCAGCTGCTCACGCACCGACGTCGCGGAGATGTGACCCGGGGTGCTCTCCAGCAGAATATCCACGGATTCGCGCACCAGACGCCATGCCCCAACGACGATCAACAGCGTCACGGCAATGGATGCGACCGGGTCCGCGGTCAGCCACCCCGTAAAGCGGATGAGCAGGGCGGCGACGAGAGTCGCAGCGGTTCCCAGGAGGTCGCCGAGCACGTGGAGGTACGCCCCCCGCATGTTGAGACTCCCCGCGCTCGCCGGATGCAGCACCCAGGCCGCTCCGATGTTCGCGGCCAGTCCGGCGGCGGAGAACGCGAGCATGAGCCCTCCCTGGACGGGCTGCGGATGCTGCAGCCGAACGATCGCCTCCCAGATGATCCACGTGGAGATCAGAAGAAGAGTCGCGCCGTTCAGGAAGGCGGCGAGGATCTCCCACCGCAGATAGCCGTAGCTCCGGCGGTCGGTCACCGGGCGCGCGCTGAACCAGGCCACGAACAGCGAGAGCGCGAGCGCCGCGGCGTCCGTCAGGACATGGCCCGCATCGGCCAGTAACGCCAGCGAGTTGGAGAGCAGCCCACCCACCAGCTCCGCCCCGAGAATCGCGACCGTGATCGCGAGCGCGATCCACAAGCGCCGGACGGCGTTCACACCGTGTCCGTGCGCGTGCCGGTGCCCGGGGCCATGAACGTGGCCGCCGTCGGAGTGCGAGTGAGTGTGCATGCGGAGAAGCCGGCGGCCGCCGCGGCTAGGGCTTCGACTCCCGCTTCTCGTTCCTCGGCAGCAGCTCCTTCAGATTCGCCAGCTCGTACGCGGTCGCGGCCATGACCGTCGCCGCCTGCTGGATGTCCTCGATCACGGCGTGATCGAAGGTGTCCACCTGGGAGTGGTGGGTGTGGTCGTAGCCGCGCGACTCCTGATCGAAATTGAATCCGGGGACGCCGTAAGGCAGAAAGGACAGATGGTCGGTGCCACCCTTGTTTCCGCGGCGCACGACGAAGCCTCCCAGCGCCGAGAGCGGCGAGAAGAGGCTCGTCCAGAGGTCGGACAGCTCATCGCGCCCCTGTAGCGCCATTCCCGTGACCCGCCCGGTGCCGTTGTCCAGAACGGTCACCGCCTGGAACTTCGGCAGTTCGCCGGCGTGGGCCTTGGCGTACTCCTGCGAGCCGAACAATCCTTCTTCCTCGCCGCTGAACAGAGCGAAGCGGATCGTTCGACGCGGCCGGGCGCCGCTCGCCCTGAGGATTCGCGCCGCCTCGAGTACCGCGATCGAGCCCGTGCCGTTGTCGGTGGTTCCGGTGCCCAGATCCCACGAATCCAGATGAGCCCCGAGCAGCACCACCTCGTCGGGTCGCTCGCTGCCGCGGAGCTCGGCGATCGTGTTGTACGCCGTGACGGGTGCCGCCGAGAACTCGTTCGAGATGCTCACCTCGACGATCGCCGGCTGCCCCGCCGCCGCGAGACGCTGGAACTGCGTGAATGTCTCGTGCGGCACCACGATCTGTGGCACGGGGCTCACGGCGCGCGGCGAGCCGCTCATGTTGAGCAGCGCCTCCTCCTTCGACGCGTCGAGCACCAGGCCAGCGATCCCCTCGCCGTGGAGAAGCTCCGTCCGCCGCTGGCGAAAGTCCCGCTCGGCCTCGTTCTGGGGCTGGGCGAATAACGCCTGGATGCTCTTGAGACGGCCAACAGAATCCACGGCGTTGGGCTTCGGGCCATCGGGATTGATGATCGGGAAAGCCGGGCTCGTCATCACCCACGCGCCCCGCAACTTTCCCGCAAATCGCTGCGCGAAATCATCGCGCGTCTTCGCGTCGACGAACACGACCGGGCCGCGCGCGACGCCGTCCGTGCCGGGCGACCAGGCCCACGATTCGCCGATCAGCCACCGAGACTGGGGTGCGATCATCCGGATGGACATGGGCCCGCGCGTCCAGGCGCACCCGAATCCCCATCCTTCCTGCCAGGTGCTGTCCATGCCATACTCGCGGAACTTGCTCTGTGTCCAGTCGTTCGCTCGCCTGAGCTCCGCGGTGCCGGTGAGCCGCGGTCCGATGACATCGGTGAGGTGCTGCAGGTCCGCGGCGACATGCGACGCGCCGATTCCCTCGCGGATCATCGACGCGATGACGGCGCTGTCGCGGGCTACCACGACCGGCAGCTGCGGCGGATTCTGCGACGCCGGCGGTCCGAACTGCATCGCCGGGTAGGGTCCGGGAATGCGGCTGCATCCGGGCGGAGTCCGGGAGCGCGCGGGGGCCGCGGCAGCGACCGACGCCGGCGCGTCGTTGGGCGCCGGCCCCCGCGCGCACGCCGCGACGAGAGCCAGGACGCCAGCGGGAACGACGAGAGAGCGTTTCATGAGCGCGGGAGCGAAGGAGTGGGTGACAGGCGGCCGGCGATGCGGGCACACTCGAGAAGCGCCAGAATGAAGCTCGCAGGATCGGCGACGCCGCGGCCAGCGATGTCCACCGCGGTGCCGTGATCCGGCGACGTTCTGGGAAAAGGCAGTCCGAGAGTGACATTCACGGCGCTCCCGAAGGAGGCGACCTTGATCGCGGTCATGCCCACGTCGTGGTACGGCGCGATGACCGCGTCGAACTCACCATGAAGGGCACGCACAAAGACTGTGTCCGCCGGATAGGGTCCGGACAGACCCGCCAGTCGAGCGGCCGGACCGAGGATGTCGTCGTCCTCGCGGCCGAAGCGCCCGCCATCTCCGGCATGCGGGTTCAGGGCGCACAGCGCGATCCGCGGCGCCGCGATCCCGTACCAATCGATGAGACCGGTGCGAGCCACCGCGGCCGTGCGGATGATCGCCCGCGACGTCACCGCGTCGGCCACCTCGCGCAGAGCGATGTGGGTCGTCGCCAAGACCACGCGCAGGCGACTCGATGCCAGCATCATCGCCACCTCGGAGCCGGTGAGCGATGCGAGCATCTCGGTGTGACCCGGCTGATCGTAGCCTCCATCGAGCAGCGCGCGCTTGTCGATCGGTGCGGTGACGATCCCCTGCACCTCGCCCTCGAGTGCGAGCGCCACCGCGCGCTCGATGGCTCGGCCGCTGAGCCGCCCCGCATCCGCCGCCGACCCGCCGCGCTTCCAGCTTCCCACCGAGTCGTGCACCGATACCGGCGTTCCCGACGGACCCACCAGTCGGAGCTCGCAGGCATCGCGCACCCTCTCGTGCTCGAGCGCCCGGGCGACGATCTCGGGCCCGACGCCGCGTGGATCGCCGAGCGTGACCGCGAGAAGGGGCCTCACGGGGCGCTCCGGTCGTCGCGCAGCACGCGATAGAGGCTCCTCGCCTTCTCCCGGCTCACGCTCTTACCGATCTCCGCGATCAACTCGACCTCGAGGATGCGCTGTGCATAGTCCACACGCAACCGGTCGCCGGTGCTCAGCTCGGTCGATGCCTTGGCGGGCTTTCCATTGATGGAGATGGCACCCACCTCGCACGCCTCCTTGGCTTCCGTTCTGCTGCGCACGAGCAGCAGCCGCTTCAGGGCGAGATCGACACGCACTGCCTACAGGCGAATGGAGACGTAGGTCTCCCTCTTCAGACCGTCGATGAAGCGTCGGAAGCCGCGCTCCTGGGCCAACCGCTGGCGAATCTGGTCGCGCAGCTCCTTCACCGACGCCTCTCGCTCCTCGGAGCGGTCGGTGATCTGGAGGACGACGAACTTCTGCGCATGGCGCGATGGGTCGTCGATCGGAAAGGGGGCGACGATGTCTCCCTTCTTCGCCCCAGCAATGGCCGACCTGTAGCTCGCTGGCAGGCTGTCCACCGGAAAACCGGCCGCGATCCCCTTCTCCTCGATCGGGTCGTGATGCTTGGCGTAGAGCGAGTCCAGCGTCGCGCCGGCGCGGAGAGCGGCCGCCACGCTATCGGCCTCCAGCTTCGCGCGGGCCACGTCGGCCGAGTCTACGAGCGGTCGGATGAGAATGTGCCGCACCTTGATCTCGGCCGGCTGCACGCGATCCACCCGGATGATGTGGTAGCCGTACTGGGTCTCCACCACCGGGCTGAGCTGGTCCGGCGGAAGGGCGAACGCGACACGCTCGAACTCCGGCAGGAGGTCCCCGCGCCGGCGCCAGCCGAGATCGCCGCCCTGATCTTTGGTGGCATCCATGGACTCTCGCTTGGCGATCTTCTCGAAGTCGGCTCCCTTTCTCAGGTCGGCCAGCACCGAATCAGCTCTCGCCCGAGCGACCGCGCGGGCGGCCTTCGACGCCTTGGGCGTGACGATGATCTGTCGAAAGGCGATCGTGGCCGGAAGGTGGCCGATCGTCCCCTTGTTGGCATTGAAGAAGCGCGTGATCTCGCTGTCGGGCACGACCGCAGGGGAGAGCTTGCCCTCGGCGCGAACCTTCTGCACCAACTGCTGCTGCAGTGCCTCGCGCCGCGACTGCTCGAGCATCCAGCCGCGGTATTCCTCCGGCGAGCCGAAGCCATCCTGCTTCAGCGCCTCCCGATAGCCGGCGTCGGTCGGAAATTTGGCGCGCACCTCCTTGATGCGTCGATCCACACCGGGAGTGAGTTCCGCGTCCCCCACCTCGATCTTCTCTCGCTGCGCACGCTGGACCATCAGCTCGACGTCGATCAACTGGTTGAGGATATCCCGCTCCATGGCCGCACGCGCAGCCGAGTCGGCCGGAATCGGCTGGCCACGCGCCTGGAGGTCGTTCATGTACTCGAGCACGTTACTCCAGAGGATCGGCTGTGAGCCGACCACAGCCACTACCCGATCGACCGGGATGCCGGACCTCGCGGCCGGAACGGCCGGTTGCTGCGCCAGGAGCGTCCCGAAGGAGCCCGCCCAGAGCAGCGCCATGACGGATCGCATGACCGTCCTACCCGCGACGAGGTGACCCGGTCCGCCGGCGGCTACGGCGCTCAGGGCTTGGTGGCCGGTGGCGCACCGACCGGCGGCTTGACCGGTTGCGGGGCGGGAGCCGACGGATGTGCTCCGCCGGGCTGAATCTGCATCTGCGGCATCGGCACCTGCGACTGCGGACGCTGCGAAGCCCGCACCGAATCCGCCTTGTTGCGGATCTGCGCGGCGCGCTGCACCGCGCGGTCCAGTCCGGCGGTATTGAGCTTCCAGTCGAACTTCTCGCGCAGCACCGTCTGAACCGGCGCCGGGATGTCCACGTACTGCGCCTGGTTCGCGAGCAGCTTGTCCATGTATCGGTCCACCTGTCCGCCGGCGACGCGCTCGCGCTCCTTCTCGCTCTTGGCGCTGTCACGCAGCGCGGTGGGGGCCACTCCGAGACCCTGCCACACCTGGCTCACCACCTGCGTGAAGCGCTTCCGGATCTCGACCTTCTCCGAGTCGGCGAGAGTCACTTTCGCGCTGTCCGCCTGGTGCAGCACCAGCTCGTTGGTGAGGAAGTTACGGGCGAAGCTGATCGCGTCGCTGTCAGGAGCGGTGGGGAGCGCCTGGACCACCTGCTGGCGACGGGGCATGATCTCGATCCACTGTGCGAGCCGGCCGGCCGTGAAATCGCCTGCTTTGGAGGTCGCGATCACCGTCTTGTCATCGTGATGCACGTCCAGATCCTTCGCGACGCTCTTGATCGTCGCGGCCGCGCCGCTCTTGAATTTGATGTCACCGCTCTGCGTCACCCTGGCCATGTACGTGCTCTCGGCCGCGTTCGAGCCGCTCGCCATCATCCGCTCGGCGAACTGGTCCTTCACCTCGGCGAACTTCGGGCGGTAGATGATGTGGTAGCCGAACTGCGTCTCGGTCACCGGGGAGACCTCGCCCGGCTTGAGCGCCTGGAGCGCCTTCTGGAACTCGGGCACCATGTTCCCTTTGGGGAACACACCCAGATCCCCGCCGCGCTTGTTGGCACCCGGCTCCATGGTGTACTTGTTCGCGAGTTCGGTGAAGTTGGCACCCGTCGCCTGCTTCTGCACCGACTCGGCGACCTTGTGCATCGAGTCCTTCTTGGCCTGGGTCAGGCCTTGCGTCACCCAGAGGATGTGGCGCGCCGCGAGCATCTCACCCTGGCTATACCGGTTCTCGATGCCGGCGGTATCCGGTCCCTTCCACGTCTTGGAGACGATGTCGTGCCACTTGCTCGCCCGCATCTGCGCGAACATCGGCCACATCGCAGCATCGATCGCCTTCGGGTCCTTGAGCGAGTCGTTTCGGGCGGCGGCCTCGGCGGCGAGCTGATAGTTCACCCAGAGCTCGGCGACCGCTTTGGCGATCTCCGGCTTCAGCGGCACCTGCATGGCGCCCAGCATCTCGGACAGGCGGTCCACGGAGAGCTCTTGGGTGGCGGCGCGTGCGACGATGTCGACGTGGGCCGTCATGGCTTCCTTGAAGCCCTCGCAGGCGGCGAGCAGCCCGAACGCGCCCACGAAAGCGATTATTCTGCGGTTCATATGCGGAAACGAACTCCGTGAAAGGAAGAGCGGGATGGCGGTCAGACAAGCAGACTTCGCAGCGCCCGCACCAGGCCGTCCAGCAGCGATGAGCCGCCCAGACGAGTCAACCGGAGCGAGAGCGGGTGCGTCCGACGCACCTCCGCCTGGAACTGGACTTCGTGGAAGGCGGCGGTGAGACCCTTGAGGCGGGGCACCGCGGTGTCCCGAAAGGTAATACGGGCTTCCGCTCCGCGCACCAGGATGCCTTCCGCGCCGAGCCGCCCTCCGATTACCCGGAGGAGCGCGGAGACGATGAAGGCATCCGCCGCCGGCGGAAGGGGGCCGAAGCGATCCCGCAGCTCGGAGCGAAGGGCTTCGATCTCGTCCGGCTCGGTGAGCCGGGTCAACCGGCGGTACACGTCCAGCTTCGCCTCCTGGATCGGGATGTAGTCATCCGGCAGGTAGGCGGGCAGGTCCATTGATATGTCGGCCGGAACGAATTTCGGTGCGCCGTCTCCCCTCATCAGCCGGCTCACTGTCTCGTCGAGCATGCGCAGATAGAGATCGAAGCCAACCGCCTGCACGAAGCCGGACTGTTCCGGACCGAGAAGATTGCCCGCGCCGCGAAGCTCGAGATCCTTGAGCGCCACGCGATATCCCGCACCCAGCTCGGTATGGTGCTCCAGCACCTCGAGCCGGCGCTCGGCATCCGGATCGACGGCATCCGGCACCAGCAGGTAGCAGTAGGCGCGCCGGTGGGAGCGGCCGACCCGACCGCGCAGCTGGTATAGCTGCGCAAGCCCGAGATGGTCGGCCCTGTTCACGAACATCGTGTTCGCGTTCGGCACGTCGAGTCCCGACTCGACGATCATCGTCGAGACCAGCACATCGATCTCACCGGCGACGAAACGGCGCATGACTTCCTCGAGGTCGCGCTCGCGCATCTGCCCGTGAGCCACGCCGATCGTCGCCCGAGGCGCGATGCGCTGGACATGGTCCGCCACGCCAACGATCGTCTCGATCCGGTTGTGGACGAAGAACACCTGGCCTCCCCGATCGAGCTCGCGGGCGATTCCCTCCTCGATCAACGCGTCGTCCCACGGCTCGATGAAGGTGAGCACCGGAGATCGGTCGCGCGGCGCTGTCTGAATCAGGGTCATGTCCCGGAGGCCGGCCAGCGACAGGTGCAGCGTTCGCGGGATCGGGGTGGCGGTGAGCGTGAGCACGTCCGTCTCCATCCGCATGCGCTTCAACCTCTCCTTGTGCTTCACGCCGAAGCGGTGCTCCTCATCCACCACGATCAGGCCGAGATCCGCGAATCGCACATCCTCACTCAGCAGGCGGTGAGTGCCGATGACGATGTCCACCTGCCGCGTTGCGATCGACGCGAGTACGGCCAGCTGCTCCTTTCCGGTCTGAAAGCGACTCAACGTGACGACGCGAACCGGAAAATCCGCGAGCCGGTCGCTGAACGTCCGGCCGTGCTGCTCGGCCAGGATAGTCGTGGGAACGAGCACCGCGACTTGTCGCCCCGATTGCACCGTCTTGAACGCCGCCCGGACAGCGATCTCCGTCTTGCCGTAGCCGACGTCGCCGACGAGCAGCCGATCCATGGGTCGGGCAGTTTCCATGTCCCGCTTGACGTCGTCGGTGGCCTTGCGCTGGTCGGGAGTGTCCTCGAAGAGAAAGGAGGACTCGAGCTGCCGCTGCCAGGTGGTATCCGGCAGAGCGGGCTCCTTCGTCGCCATGCGGCGCCTCGCATACAGATCGAGCAGCTCGAGCGTCATCTCCTGCAGCGCGGCCCGCGTCCGATCGCGCTGCTGCGCCCACCGTCGGCCACCCAGCTTGTGCAGTCGCGGAGGCGTGCTCTCCTCGGGGCTCGCGCCGGCGGACCGGTAGCGCTCGATCTGGTCGATGCGATAGAGCGGCACGTTGAGACGGTCGCCGCCCTCGTACTCGATGACCGCCACCTCTACCGTGGCATCGCGCACGAACATGTGCTCCATGCCGCGATAGATGCCGATACCGTGCTCCAGGTGCACCACGTAGTCGCCCGGCTTGAGCGCAGTCACGGTCTCGAGAGGCGCGCCGGTAGCGTAGCGGCGCTGCCGCCGGATACGTCGTTCCCGACGGAAGATCTCGTGGTCGGTGAGGACACGCAGACCGATCTGGTGCCCTGCCGGAGGAATGACGAACCCGCGATTCAGCGCGCCGACGGTGAGCGCTGCCGGCGAGGGTGACATCGCGTCGGCGTTGAGGAGCTCGTCCAGACGCTCGCATTGCCCGGTGTTGTCGCAGAGGATGACCGTCGGCATGACGTCGTCCACCACCCTGCGGAGCCGCTTGATATCGCGGTCGATCGCCTCGGGTGGCAGGATGGGAAAGACGATCTCGGCATCGGCAGCCGGAAGCAGGACGAGCGTCCCGAATGCCGAGAGTGCCGCGAGCGCCTCGCGCGGGGTCTGGTAGAGCTCGGCGCGTGCGATGACCGCCTCGCCGCGGCGATGCGCCACCTCGATGTGATGCTCGGCTTCCTCCCAGGTGCGCTCCATCTCGGCGTCGATGTGGACCCCTTCGGGGAGCAGCAGGATGGTGTCGGGAGGAAAGAGCTCGGCGAGCGTGCCGCGCGTGTCCTGCTCGGCGGCATCGCCCCGGCGCCCGTCGACCGGCAGGATGAGCGCGAGCTCCGCTTCGCGGGTGGAGCGCTGGGTCACGATGTCGAAGTGGCGCAGCGAGGTGATCTCGTCCCCCCAGAACTCGACGCGGACGGGGTGGGCCATCCCGAAGCTGTAGATGTCCACGATTCCGCCGCGCACGCTGTACTGGGCGACGTCCTCCACGACCGGAACGCGCTCGAAGCCGACGGACTCGAGGTGGGTGGTGAGATCCTCGAGCCGCCGCGTCTCTCCCCCGCGTAATTCAAGGCGGGCCGCGCGGAGCGTTGCCGGGAGTCGCGTGCGCTCGAGCACGGCGCGCGCCGTGGTCACGAGCAGACGCACGGCGCCGCGCCCGACGCGCTCCAACGTCTCGACGCGCTCGCCGGCCACCTCGAGATGGGGCTCGACCTCCCCAAATCCTTCCCGCGGCGGATAGAGAGCGGCCGCCTCTCCCTCGATGAGGGTGCCGAGATCCGCGAGCCAGCGCTCGGCCTCGGGAAGGGAGTCGGTGACGACCACCATCGCGCGGGTCGATCCGATCCGCCGCGCGAGTGCGGCGCAGAGCACGGCGTCGGACGAGCCGGCCAGACCGCCGAGAGTTCGCCGCTCCCCGAGCGCGGGAAGCGTGTTCGCCAGACGAGTGAAAGGGGGGAGCGTCTCGATCGTCTCGAGCAGGCGAGGAAGGGCCACTACGCGGTCCTGCGCCGGCCCGCGCCGGCCACTTCGGACTCGAGAAGAAGGGTCGCAAGCAGCAGCACTACCAGCGGCGCGACGATGGTCCGGCGCGGCGGGCTGGCGAAGCCGGCGCTTCCCCACGCGGAGCTGTCGCTCGTGACGGTCGCGCGCGCGCCCGGGAAGCGGTCGCGAAGCGCCACCAGATCGAGGCGATCGAGCACCGATTCCCGAGGCTCCGGATTCACGACCAGGGCCCCGACGCGCGCGCCGCCCCGGAGAAAGAAGTACACGCCGGGCCGCTCGGGCGCGGCGATCGTATCCCCGACCAGCGGCAGAGCGGGGCCCACCGGGGGCTCGAGCGCGTCGACGCTGCGGGGCCGCGGCACGGGATCTCCCGGGGCCGCGCTCACGACGCGCCCCCCGGCGGCAGAGAGACGCTGCGAGATCACATCATCGAGCCAGGGCACGAACGCGGCCCGCACCGGCAGATCGGTCGCATCGGGGGTGAGGGATGAGCCAATGAGCAGGTATCGCGGGCCGGCCACGATCCACGGCTCGCCGGCAACGCGCGCGAGAGTATCCACCGCGTCGGCCCCTCGCGGGTGCAGAGCATATCGCTGCGCGACCGAGACGCCGGCCAGTCGCTCTCCCTGAACGGTCGTGGCTCCGCTCCGAAGTGCGCCGAGCTGCCAGGGGACGGCGAGGCGCTGGAGGGCGCGGTTCGCGACGCCGACGCGCACCGGGCTCGACGGCGCGACAATGAGCGCTGGCAAGCTCGTGAGCTCGTCGGCGGGCACGATCGCGATCTCGCTGCCGATCGTCACGCGCCCAGCCTGAACGAGCGCATCCACCGCGCTCTTCGCGAACAGGCCGAGCGCGGGATGAGGCCCCACCGCCGGGGCCGGCCCGATCCAGAGCGCGAAGTGCCGCACATCGTCTCCCCGCAGCTCGTCGGGCTCGAGCTCCACCGTCCCGGCGGTCCAGCCTCGCTCCGACGGCGCGGCGCGCACCATGATCTCCTCGCTCGCCACGACGGTCCCCCGCGCGAGCGTGCGACCCTGGAGCGTGAGACGATAGGTCGCCGAGTCCGGGGTCAGCACGCGCGCACGGATAGCGCCGCGGGGCGTCCACCGCAGCGGGGCACCCTGGGCTTCCACGACGGCGTGATTGAGCGGAGGGGGGCGGCCGCTGCGATAGAGGAAGAGTCGCGCGGCGGACACGGAAATCGCGCGCGGCCAGGTCGTCGCCTGGCCGTCGGTGATCACGGCGATCTCGCGCTCGGGCAGCGCGGCGCCGTGAACGAGCGAGGCAGCGCGCTCCACGGCCCGACCGGGATTACCCGCGCCGGCGAGCGGCTCCGCCCGATCGATCGCCTCCAGCACTCCGCCACGCGCTCCTCCGCGCACGACCCCGTCGGCGGTTACGAGCCAGAGACGGTCGTCGGAGGATGCGCGGCGCGCCACGGCTCGGGCGCGTGCTTTGAGCTCGTCGAGCACCGCGTGGCCGCCGCTGACGGCCGAGGAGCTGAGGGAGTTGTCGAGCACGATGGCCAGGGCCGTCGGAGCGTGGCCGCCACCCGCCACGCGCGTGACCGGACGGGCCGCAGCCAGCGCGACCAGCAGCACCGCGGCTACGCGGAGAAGCATGAGAAGGAGGTTGCGAAGCCGAAGCCTCCGGCTGTGCTCCTTCTCGGCGCGCTCCAGATAGCGTACGGCGGGGAACTCGAGCCGGACGCCGATGCGCCGGCGCAGCAAGTGGATGAGCAGGGGGATGGCTGCGGCAACGGCAGCCATCAGGTAGAGCGGGGAGAGAAAGGCGATCACGGCAGCCGCTGGCGAATCGCGAATGCGCGCCGGAGAGGCACGCCGAACGGCGTATCGGTGAGAATGACCTCGTACGCCGCTCCGACCCCCGCGAGCTGCGTGCGCCATTCGCTCACCGCCGCGTCCACCGTTGCTCGGTAGGCTCCGCGAACATCGGCGACCGTCGCTGGCACCTCGAGATCGCTCTCGGGGTCGACGAAGATGGCGTCGCCGGTGAGAGGCAGGTCGCGCTCGGCCGGATCCATGATGTGCAGCACCGTCACCTGATGGCCGGCCCGTCGGAGCGCGCGGGCCTTTCGCACCACGTCGTCCGGGTTCATGAGCAGATCCGAGATGAGCGTCACCATGCCCCGGCGCGGGATGAGGCGTCCCGCCTGAGCGAGCGCGTCCGGCGCGCGGGAGGCGCGGCCGGCTCCGGGATCGTCGAGCGCCGCGACGATGCGCTTCCAGTGTCCGGTGCGGCTGCGCGGAGGAAGCGCCGTCCGGATCGCGTCGTCGAAGCGGATCAGTCCCACCGCGTCGCGCTGTCGGAGAAAGAGGAGCGCGATCGCGGCGGTGAGGCGCTCGGCGTAGGCGAGCTTGGTGAGCCTCGTCGGTGCGCCGCTCCACGCCATCGAGCGGCTGACGTCGAGCACCAGCGTGGTGCGGAGGTTGGTCTCCTCCTCGAATTGCTTGACCACCCACCGGTCGGTACGCGCGGCGATCTTCCAGTCCACGAGACGCAGCTCGTCGCCCGGCTGGTACGGGCGGTACTCGGCGAACTCCACCGAGAAGCCTTTGCGGGGGGAGCGGTGCAGCCCGGTGAGGAAACCGTCCACGACCCAGCGCGCCACCAGCTCGATGCGGCCAAGCGCGGCGATAGTGGCGGGGTCGAGCAGGTCGGCGCGCGCGCCGGTGGCGGTCTCCATGAGCCGAAGGAAGGTAGAGTCGGGAATGAGGAGAATCAATTTTTCGCGCGCCGGCAACCGGGATCTCGCTTTGTCGGCCTTCGCGCCACGGCTATATTGCGGGCTCCCCGCCATTCCCTCCACGAGAGACCGTGAAGCTCGATCACATCCGCAATTTCTGCATCGTCGCGCACATCGATCACGGCAAGTCGACGCTCGCCGACCGGCTGATCGAGGCCACCGGCACGATTGAGAAGCGCGAGATGAAGGCCCAGGTACTCGACACGCTGGACCTCGAGCGCGAGCGCGGGATCACGATCAAGCTGAACGCCGTGCGGATGATGTACCAGGCCCGGGACGGAAGCTCGTTCGAGCTCAATCTGATCGATACGCCCGGGCACGTCGATTTCACCTACGAGGTCTCCCGATCGCTCGCCGCCTGCGAGGGCGCCATCCTCGTCGTCGATGCCTCGCAGGGCGTTCAGGCGCAGACGCTGTCCAATCTCTTTCTCGCGCTCGATGCCGGGCTCGAGATCATCCCGGTCGTGAACAAGATCGACCTGCCGGCGGCCGAGCCGGAGCGCCGGCGGCGAGAGCTGCACGAGCTGCTCGGCACCCCCGAGGCGGACATCCTCCTGGTCAGCGCCAAGGAGGGAATTGGCATCCCCGACCTGCTGGAGGCCGTCATTGCTCGCGTGCGCGCGCCGGAGGGTGATCCCGAGGGTCCGCTCCGCGCGCTCATCTTCGATTCGATGTATGATCGCTACCGCGGCGCGATTCCGAGCGTGAGGGTCGTGGACGGCGTCGTGCGCCCCGGCATGAAGATCACCTTCGGGGCGAGCCAGGACATTTACGATGTGAACGAGGTCGGCTACAACCAGCTCCGCCAGGTGAAATCAGAGGAGCTCGGACCGGGCGAGGTCGGCTACATCGTCGCCAATGTTCGCCGCGTGCAGGAGACGAGGGTCGGCGACACCGTGTTCGATGCCGAGCGACATGCCGTCGAGGCGCTGCCCGGATACAAGGACATCCATTCGATGGTTTTCGCCGGAGTCTATCCGACGGACACCGATCAGTACCCTGAGCTCCGCGATGCGCTGGAGAAGCTCCAGCTCAACGACGCCTCGCTCAAGTACGAGCCCGAGACATCCACGGCACTCGGCTTCGGATTCCGCTGCGGATTCCTCGGACTCCTCCACATGGAGATCGTGCAGGAGCGGCTCGAGCGCGAGTTCAATCTCGATCTGGTCACGACCGTGCCCAGCGTCGAGTACCACGTGTACAAGCAGGACGGCACGATGATGCTGCTGGAGAATCCGTCGCTGATGCCGCACGGATCGACGATCGACCACATCGAGGAGCCGTTCGTCAAGGCGAAGATCATCGCGCCGGCCGAGTACATCGGCCCGATCATGACCCTCGGAACGGATCGGCGCGGCGTTTACGTGAACATGCACTACGTAGACGCGGCGCGGGTCGAGTTCGACTTCGAGTTTCCGCTTGGCGAGATCATCCTCGACTTCTACGACAAGCTCAAGACGATCAGCCGCGGCTATGCGAGCCTGGACTACGACGTTCTGGGATACCGTGAGAGTCCGCTGGTGAAGCTGGACATGCTGATCAACGGTGATGCGATCGACGCGTTCTCGGTGATCATCCACCGCGACAAGGCGTACGACTGGGGCCGGAAGGTGGCGGACAAGCTGAAGGAGCTGATCCCGCGCCAGCTGTTCGAGGTGGTCATCCAGGCGGCGATCGGCACGAAGGTGATCGCGCGAACCACGGTCAAGGCACTGCGCAAGAATGTGCTCGCCAAGTGCTACGGCGGCGACATCACCCGCAAGCGCAAGCTCCTCGAGAAGCAAAAAGAAGGAAAGAAGCGCATGAAGCAGGTGGGCTCCGTCGAGATCCCCCAGGAAGCCTTTCTGGCGGTGCTCCAGGTCGATTAGGAATGCCGCGGGAGTCGCTCATCGTGCAGACGAGCTTTCTGGGCGACACCGTTCTCACCACGCCCCTCATCGCCGAGCTCGCCCGGCGCGGACCGGTGGATGTGGTCGTCACCCCCGCGTCCGCCCCCCTTCTCGCGAACAATCCCGACATCAGGGAGCTCATTGTCTACGACAAGCGCGGCCGCGACGCCGGTGCGGGCGGGCTGCTGCGCCTCGCGCGACGGATCGGCAGCCGACCGCGCACGGGATCCAGAGCGGCCTATCTCGCCCAGGGGTCGCTCCGCAGCGCAGCGCTGGCTGCGATCGCGGGCTATCGGGAGCGGATCGGCTTCTCGACCTCGGCCGGTCGCCTTCTCTACACGACGCGGGTTCTACGGCGCGACGACCGTCACCACGCCGAGCGGCTCTGGCGCCTGGCGGCCCCGATGGACGCGGACATCGAGCCCCCCGCGGGCGCCCTCCGACCGAGGCTCTACCCCGGCGCGGCCGAGCGCGCGGCGGTCGACGCGCTGCTCGGGGAGCGTGGCCGCACGCCCTTTGTCGCACTGGCGCCGGGATCGATCTGGGGAACGAAGCGCTGGCCCTATTACGCCGAGCTGGCGGCCCGCGTCCCGTCGCGCTGGGGGATCGTGGTTGTCGGAGGGGCGGACGACGACGGCGCTGCGCAGGCCATCGTCGCCTCGGCGGGAGCGGAGCGGGTGATCGATGCGTGCGGCCGGCTATCGCTGCTCGCATCGGCCGAATTGATCGGCCGTGCGCGGGCGCTCGTGACCAACGATTCGTCACCCGAGCACCTGGCGTCGGCGATGGGAACACCGACGGTGGCGATCTTCGGGCCCACGGTTCCAGATTTCGGCTTCGGTCCGCTCGCCCCGCGCTCGTCCGCCATCGGCGTGGAGGCGCTCGCGTGCCGTCCGTGCCATCATCATGGACCGCCAACTTGCCCGCTCGGGCACTGGCGGTGCATGCGGGAGCTCGACGTCGATCGCGTCGAGGCACACCTCACTTCGATCCTGGGTTAGTTATGCCAGCCTCAAAGGGCCAGCGCTACATCGTGGGAGTGGATGTCGGCGGCACCAACATCGTCGTCGGCGTGATGCCGTCGGATGGCAGCCGGACGCTCGCGGTGCGCGACCACCCGACCCAGGCCGAGGGAGGCGCCGAGGGGGTGGTGGACCGCATCGTGTCGATGATCGAGCAGGTGATGCGCGACGTCAGCGCGTCGGAGGGAGCCGCGCCGGCCGACTTCGTGGGTGTAGGCATGGGCGCCCCCGGGCCGCTGGACCGGGAGCGCGGTGTGGTCGTCGTCGCCCCCAATCTCGGCTGGCACGACTTCCCGCTTCGCGATGTCATCGCTGATCGGGTGAAGCTGCCCGTGACGCTCGACAACGACGCCAACTGCGCGACCCTTGGCGAGTGGTGGCGCGGAGCGGCGCAGGGCGGACGCAACGTGATCGGCGTCACGATCGGAACCGGGATCGGAGGGGGTATCGTGCTCGACGGCGCGCTCTACCATGGCTCCTCGGACGTCGCGGGCGAGATCGGGCACACCACGATCGAGGCTGCGGGTCGCTACTGTCGATGCGGGAACTACGGCTGCCTCGAGGCGTATGCCTCCGGTCCCGCGATCGCGCTGCGCGCGCGCGAGGCGCTGGAGCGCGATGAGATCTCGGTGCTGCGCAAGCTGGTGGACGGCCATCTGGAGCGCCTCACCGCCGCCGACGTGTACGATGCCGCCAACCGGGGCGACGCACTGGCACTCGAGATCGTGCGTGACACGGCGCGCTTCCTCGGCACCGGAGTGGCCAACCTCCTCAACACGCTCAACCCGGATGTCGTTGTCATTGCCGGCGGCGTCACGAGAGCGGGCGACCGGCTCTTCGAGCCGCTGCGCGCGGAGGTGAGGCGTCGTGCGTTCCGGCCGGCGGTGACCGCCTGTCGCATCGTACCGGGCTCTCTTCCCGGCACCGCCGGGGTGGTCGGCGCGGTGGCCACCTTCAAGCAGCAGAAAATGGGGGGAGTGTAGTGAGCGATGGAGGAAAGCGACGAAAGCGCCTCGGCGTCATCGGCACCTTTGTCTGGGATACCATCCACGGCCGCGACCCGCGCGATGCGCCCGTCGAGGAATGGGGCGGTATCACCTACGCACTGAGCGCCCTCGACGCCGCGCTCCCGGAGGACTGGGAGATCGTCCCTCTGATGAAGGTGGGATTCGACCTCGCCGAGCGGGCCCGGCACTTCACCACCGAGCTCCAGCACTGGGCGCGGGATGCCGCGCTGATCGAGGTCGCGCAACCGAACAACCGCGTGGAGCTACGATACGAGACCGCCGAGCGCCGCTGCGAGCGGGTCACCGGCGGTCTCCCGGGATGGAGCTGGCTTGGCCTCAAACCGCTACTCGGCGATCTGGACGCACTCTACATCAACTTCATGAGCGGCTGGGAGCTGGATCTCGAGACGGCCCAGCTGCTGCGGCAGCATTTTCGGGGGCCGATCTACTGCGACTTGCACATGATGGTGTGGGCGGTGCAGCCCAGCGGCTGGCGGTCGCTTCAGCCGCTGCCGAACGTCGCCGAGTGGTGCCGGTGCTTCGATCTCTTGCAGGTGAACGAGGACGAGATGACCATGATGGCGCCCGATCCGCTGGCTCTCGCCGCCACCGCGCTGGCGAACGGCGTCCGCTGTCTGGCGGTCACTCTGGGAAGTCGCGGTGCGGCATACTTCGCCGCCCCCGGCTTCGACCGGCTGGTGGATAGAGAAAGCTCAGCGACTCTCGGCGGAGCGATCGGAGCCATCCGGACCGAGCGGATCCCGGCACCTCGCGGGGCGATCGACGGCGACCCGACGGGATGCGGCGACGTTTGGGGCGCAACCTATTTCTCCCGACTGCTCGGTGGTGCTACCTTAGGCGACGCGATGCGCGCGGCGCACGAGGCGGCGGCGCGGAACGTCGAGCATCGGGGAGCAACGGGGCTCGCCCGACATCTGCGGGGAGAGCTGATCGCTCGATGACAACCGTCATCAATGTCCCACCGTCTCTCGACGAGCAGTCCTTCGAAACGATCCTGGAGCAGCTCCAGCCGGTCGCTCCAGACGAAAAGGTGTTGCTGGATGCCAGACACTGTCGCTGGGCATCACCCTACGGCCTCACCGCGGTGCTGACGCTGGCGCAGACCCGCGCCGAGCGTCCCGCGCTGTACGCGCCGGAGGGTGACGAGACGGCGTCGTACTGGGCGCGGACCTCGTTCTTCAAGCACGCCGAGGAGCTCTACGACCTGCACGGAAGCATCCCCCGATCGCGCGGCACCGGCGAATCGGACGTGCTTCTGGAGATCACGTCCGTGTCCAAGAGCGAGGATGTGCACGAGGTGGTCACGCGCATCCAGCAGAAGTCCCAGGCGATCCTGGTGAAGGAGCTCAACCTCGACGCCCGGGCCACGATGGGATTCGCGATGACGCTCTCGGAGGCCTGTCAGAACATCGTGGAGCACGCGGGACGGGGCGGATGGGTGGCGGTTCAGACGTATCGGTGGAACAAGCGGCTGGGAGGTCGCCGCGTCGTGGTCATTGCCGTCTGCGACGCAGGCGTCGGCTTTCGCCAATCGCTGGAGAGCGCGCAGGGAGGCCGGCGCCCGAGCGACCGGTGGGACGACGCGATGGCGCTGGAGGAGGCTGTCGTGCGCGGCGTCAGTCGCTTCCGGGATCCGGGCCGCGGCCAGGGACTGGCCGGAGTCAGGCGCTACATTGGGCGCTGGGATGGCAAGCTCTCGGTGCGGAGTGGCACGGCGCGCATCGCGATCGTGCCGAGCTGGGATGAGGACGTCCCCCTGGGGGAGCATCTTCCATCATTCCCCGGGGCGCAGATGCAGATTACGATACCGGAATCCTCCGCCCCGGCCGCTCGGTGATCAACCACATCGACCTGAGCACGGTGCTCCGCCGCACCGTCTGCGATCTGTACTCCGACCTGGTGACGCGCCCGACCGGCGCGGCCGTCCGCACGGGGATCGAGCAGCAGTTGGAGGAAGTGGGGGACCGCACGCTGACCATCATCGACTTCTCGCACGTGGGCCTGTTGGATTTCTCCTGCGCCGATGAGATCGTCGCCAAGCTGCTCCTGCGCTACACTGGGGCCGCCGCCGAAAGCCGGGGTACTCCCCCCCGGGAGGCCTGGTTCGTCTTCCGCGGACTGGATGACTCGCATCTCGACGCCATCGAGGCGGTACTGCAACGCCACCGCCTGGCGATCGTCGCCCAGCTCGCCGACGGATCGCCGGTTCTCGTGGGGAACATCGCCGATGACCTGCGCCAGACGTGGCAGACGCTGAGCGGCTTCGGGCGGGCGGGCGCCCGCGAAGTCGCCCGTGCGCTCGGCCTGCAGGCTCCCGACGCGCAGGCGCTGCTGGAGGCGCTCTGCAAACATCGAGTGGCCATGCAGCTCGAGGATGAGTTTCTGGCCGTGGGCGCCGCGACATGACTCCGGGCGGCCGCCCGATCCCACCGGGCGAGCAGTACAATCCCCCCCTCCAGGTCGTGCGCCTCGTCGCGACGCGCGTGCGTGACCCGGAGCGCGGACCACTGATCTCGATGCGATCGGACGACGCCGCCCTCCGGATGCTGACCGACGGCGAGCTGGTGTGGGTCAGGACCCCCCGCCGCCAGCAGCTGGCGGCGCTCGAGATCGATGATTCCCTGCCCCGCGGCGCGGTCGTGCTCCGGGACGTGGTAGGAGCGTCTCCCTCGGAGATCGTGCACGTGACCAAGGTGGACACAGACACTCGTCGCCGGAGCGATCTGGCGTGACGGAGCACAGGTCATGACCCCAGCGCAGCCCGAGCGTCGCCCTGGTCTGCCGACGATCCTCCTCCACGGCGGCGACCGGCTCGAGGTCGGCCGGCCGATCGTGAATCCGATCTATCAGTCGGTGAATTTCGTCCAAGAGACGGGTACGGCGGAGGGACTGCGCTATCCCCGCTACGGGAACACTCCCAATGCCGAGCACGTGCAGCGCCGGCTGGCGCTCCTTGAGCGCGCCGAGGCCGCGATCGTTCTGGCGAGCGGCATGGGCGCGACGGCCTGCGCAATGCTCGCCCTGCTGCGCCCGGGCGATCACATGCTCGCCAGCTCGTGGATCTACGGCGGTACCCACCGCCTGTTCACGCAGGAGTTCGAGGCCATGGGCATCGCGGTGACCTTCGTGAACCCGCTGGAACAGCGCGGGTGGCGACGACGCGTGCGCAAGAACACCCGCGCGATCTTCTTCGAGACGCCCGTCAACCCGACCTGTCGGGTTCTCGACCTGAAGCCGGTGACATTCCTGACCAAAGGGTCCGGGATCGCACTCGTCGTCGATTCGACGTTCGCCAGCCCGATCAACTATCGGCCCCTGGAGCACGGGGCGGACGTCGTCATTCATTCGGCGACGAAGTACCTCAACGGACACCACGACGTGCTGGCCGGAGTCGTGGCGGGCACGTTGCCCTACATCGAGGAGGTGCGACAGAAGGCGATGGTGTGGGGTCAGGCGCCCGACCCCCTGGCCTGCTGGCTGCTGGAGCGCGGCCTCAAGACGCTCGATGTGCGGATCCAGCGCCAGAACCGCAACGCACAGCGGATCGCGGAGTGGTGTCAGGCCCAGCCGGAGATCTCGGGGGTGCACTATCCCGGACTTCCCTCGCACCCCGATCATGAGATCGCCCGGGCCACTCTCGACGGCTTCGGCGGCATGATGGCGATCGAGCTCGCCGGTGGCGCGCGCGCGACCGAGGAGTTTCTCCGGCGGCTCAAAATCATCGCGCACGCGCCCAGCCTGGGCGGCGTGGACAGTCTGGTGTCGGAGCCGCGCTACAGCTCGCATACGCATCTCACCGCGGACGAGCGCGCCGCCATCGGTATCCCGGATGGGTTCCTTCGCCTCAGCATCGGCATCGAGGATGCCGAGGATCTGATCGCCGACATCGCTCAAGCCGTTCGCTGATGGCCGACCCCAGGGACCTGACCTCGTCCGATCGACGGCGCGTCGAGCGCCGGACGAGCTCGCGCGTGGCAGATCTGACGCTCCCGGAATTCCGGCGGATGATCCTCACCTCCACATTGTTCGCCGTCGTTCTGCTGCTCTTTCTCTGGATGGTCCGGACGGTGGTGATCGCGGGCATCGTGGCGGCGATCGTGGCGGTCTACATCCGTCCTCTGTACCGCCGGTTGCTGGCGGGAGTACGGTCGCCGGTGGCGGCGGCAACGATCTCGATCATGGTGGTGATCATCCCAGTGATCCTCGTCGCGATCTACAGCTACGTCGAGCTGCGGCACGCGGCGCACCACCTCGAGACACACCAGGCGGAGATCGTCGGGCGGATCCAGCGCGCGCTCCGTCGGCTTCCCTTCATCGACCCCGACGAGACGGCAAGCGAGGTGCAGGGCTACGTTCTCGCGGCCTCGCAGTACGGCGGGCGCTTCGCGCAGGCCTTCAAGGCCGCGATGGTCCAATTCTCCGTGGCGCTGGCGGTCTTCTTCTTTACCACCGCGTACGTGCTCACCGACTCGGAGAACATCGGCCACTACGTCCGGGACAAGATCCCGGCACGCTACGCCGAGCTGATGGCTGCTCTCAAGAGCAACGTGCAGGGAGTGCTGTACGGCGCCATCTACGCCACGCTGGTGACCCAGACCATCAAATCGATCGTCATCCTCGTCATGAACCTCGCGTTCGACGTGCCGCTCGCGGTCGTGCTGGCGATCCTGTCGTTCATCATTGGCTTCTTCCCCATCGTCGGCTCGTGGAGCGTCTATCTTCCGGTCGCCGTCTGGCTCGTGATCTTCCGCGATTCCTGGACCGCGGCGATCACGATGATCCTCGTGGGCTTCTTCTTCAATACGATGTTCATCTCGATGTACGTGCGCCCCAAGATCGCCGCCGAGAAATCGCGTGTGCTGGATTTCTACTGGATGTTCGTGGGGCTGGTCACCGGTGTCTACACCTTCGGGATCGTCGGCATCCTCCTCGGACCGGTGATCATCGGCTTGCTGAAGGCGGTCTTCGACACCGTCACCGCGCAGAGCAGCTGGCGTCTGCTCGACGCCGACGGCGACGTGGTGCACCCCGGTGACCTGGTGCTGCCGGGCGACGGGGGCCGCTCGTGATCCGATTCGCGCACGTGAGCAAGGAGTACGTCCGCACGGGTTACGCGGTCAAGGATGTCAGCTTCCGCCTCGCCAAGGGGGAGTTCGCATTCCTCACCGGTCCCAGCGGTGCCGGCAAGTCCACCATCCTGCGGCTCGTCTACATGGATGAGCTGCCGACGGATGGCGAGGTGCGCGTGAGCGGCATGACATCCGGCTCCATGCGCCACAAGGAGGTGGCCCTGCTGCGCCGCAAGCTCGGAATCATCTTCCAGGATTTCCGGCTGCTCGAGAACCGCACGGCCGAGGAGAACATCGCGTTCGCGCTCGAGGTGACGGGCGTCCCGCGCGCGAACATTCCCGGCAAGGTGAACCGCGTGCTGTCGCAGGTGGGGCTCGCATCCAAGGGAACCGCCTATCCACGGGAGCTCTCCGGGGGGGAACAGCAGCGCGTCGCCATCGCTCGCGCGCTGGTGAACGACCCGTTCGTTCTGATCGCTGACGAGCCAACCGGCAATCTCGACGACCGCGCGACACGCGGTGTCTTTCAGCTCCTGCGCGAGATCAACGCCGCCGGGACGGCCGTGCTCATGGCCACCCACAACCTCGAGCTGATCAGGAGATCCTCGTACCGCGTGATCGAGATCAATCGCGGGCAGATCGCCTTCGATTCGGCCGAGGCCGATTCGCCCGCCGTCCTCTCCCCCAGGTCGTCCCCGATCGCCTCCAACTGATGCGTCTCACGCTGCGCGAGGCCCTGCTGGATTTCCGGCGCGCCCCGCTCCTCAGTGTTCTCACGATCATGACGATCGCGTTCAGCCTCTTTGCCTTCGGTCTCTTCGGCCTGGTGGCGCTGAACGTCAGCGGGGCGCTCCAGCAGGTCGAGGAGCGCGTCGAGATTCGCGCCTATCTCGCCGACGGCACCACCCCCGAAACGGTCGCCGCCGCGCTGGGGGACATCGGGGCTTTTCCCGAGGTTCAGCGCGCCGAGTCGGTGACGCCGGATCAGGCGTTGGCCCGGGCGCGCAAGGAGCTCGGCGAGTTCAGAGATGTCTTCGATGGCTCCTTTCTCCCGGCCTCGATCGAGGTCCGGCTCAAGGATGGCATGCGCGATCCCGCCACCGTCCGCGCGGTCGCGGCGCGGATCGAGACGTATCCCTTCGTGGACGATGTCCGCTACGGCGAGGAATGGGTGCAGAAGCTCTATGGCATCCGGAACATCGCGACCGCGGCGGGAGTCGTTCTGGGCATCGCGTTCGCCGCGGTCGCGGTGATCATCATCGGCGCCACAATTCGCCTGGCGGTGCTCGCCCGCGCGAAAGAGATCTCGATCATGCGGCTCGTCGGTGCGACCGACGGCTTCATCCGGCGCCCCTTCCTCATCGAAGGGCTCGCCAAGGGAGTGATCGGCGGCGCGGTCGCGCTGGCTCTGACCTACCTCGCGCACGGGCTCATCGACCGCTACCTGATCCAGACGCGCTTCTTCGGCAGTGACATCACGCTCGCCGGTCTCGCCTTCGGCGGACTGATCGGCCTGCTCGGGAGCACGCTCTCGGTGGGGAGGCATCTACGCCGGGTCTGAGCGGCTCGCACGGCCTCGCGCTGGTGGTCTCACTGTTCTTCTGTGCCAGCGTCGTTAGCGCGCAGCCGGCCGGCGGGGGGGCCGAGAGCCGCCTCCGGGAGCAACGCGCCGAGCTGGAGCGCATCAAGCGCGAGCGGCAGTCGCTGGAGACGCGCATGTACCAGCTCCGCGGCTCGGTGCACGATCTGTCGGAGGAGGTCTCCAACCTCGACCGCCAGGCCGACGTCACGGCCCGGCTGGTGAAATCGCTCGACGTCCAGCTGCTGTCCATCACCGCCGAGGTCGGCAAGACGACGGGAGACATGGTGCGGGCCGAGGACGAGCTCACCGTGAAACGCGCGATCCTCCAGCGCCGGCTCGTGGACATCTACAAGCGCGGCCCGCTCTATTCGGTGGAGGCCCTCCTCTCCGCCGAGACGTTCGGCGCCCTGGTGTCCCGCTACAAGTACCTTCACATGCTCGCCCTGCGCGACCGGATCCTCGTGGAGCGAGTCACGGACCTGCGCAACCAGATCGGCCGGCAACGCGGCAATCTCGTCCGTTTCCAGAGCGACATCGAGGAGAATCGCGCCGAGAAGGCGGCCGAGGAGCGGCGATTGCTCCTGCTCGCGCAGCAGCGCGAGCACAACCTCGTGAGCGCGAAGAGGCGTGCCCGGGAGACGGAGGCACGTCTCAGGCTGATCGCACGTGACGAGAAGCGGCTGGGAGATGTACTGGCGTCGCTGGAAGTCGCGCGACGACGCGAGAGCGCGATCCGTCCGAACTCCGCCGGCGCGGCGAGCACCCTTCGGACCAGCGACCTCGGCAGGCTGGACTGGCCGGTGGAGGGAACGATCCTCTACAACTTCGGCCGCGTGGTGAACCCGAACAACACCACGACGCGGTGGAATGGCATCGGGATCGGCGCGGCTGAAGGCACCGCCGTGCGCGCGGTGACGAGCGGGCGGGTGGTCGTGAACGAGGCGTTCGGCACCTACGGCCTCACGGTCATCGTGCAGCACGGTGGAGGCGACTACTCGGTCTACGGATCGCTGAGCCGAACCGCGGTACAGAAGGGGGCGGCGGTGGCGAAGGGGCAGGTGATCGGGTACGTCGGCGGCGCCGACCCCGACCTGCCCTCCCATCTGCACTTCGAGATCCGGCCGCAGGGGCGTGCCGTCGACCCTCTCGCGTGGCTGCGAGGAACGCGCTGATCCGTGTCCGCGGACCAGCACGCCCCGCTCGACCTCGTCGGCGCGCACGTTTCGACTGCCGGCGGAACGGCCAACGCTCCCGCGCGTGCGCACGCGATCGCGGCGACCGCGATGCAGATTTTCACCAAGCAGGCGCAGCGATGGGCCGAGCGGAGCTGCGCGACCCCCGAGCGGCGCCAATTCCGGGCGGCGGTCAAGATCACGAAGCTGCGCGCGATGAGCGCCCATGACAGCTACCTCATCAACCTCGCGTCGCCCGACGAGACGCTGAGGCAGCGATCACTGGAGTCGTTCATCTGCGAGCTGACCCGCTGCAGATCGCTCGGCTTGCACTTTCTCGTCACGCATCCGGGCAACTACATCGACGACCGCGCGAGCGGAATGGCGCGTAACGCCGATGGCATCGCGGCGGGCCTCGAAGCGGTCCCGGGAAGGACGATGCTCCTGCTCGAGACCACGGCCGGCAGCGGCACCGTACTCGGAGCCAGCTTCGAGGAGCTGGGCGCGCTCATCGAGGCGCTACCTGCGAAGCTGCGCCGGCGGGTGGGGGTGTGCCTGGACACCTGCCACGTGTACTCCGCAGGCTATGATCTGGTGCGCGACTACGACGGAGTGTGGTCCCGCTTCGACGATTTCATCGGGCTGGGACGACTCCGGATGATGCACCTCAACGATTCCAAGACGCCCTTTGCCTCACGTCGGGACCGGCACGAGCTGATTGCCGAGGGGTCGCTGGGCGAGGAGCCCTTTCGGCGCATCATGCGCGACGAGCGCTTTGCCCGCATCCCGAAGGTGATCGAGACGCCGAAGCTCGATGACGCGGAAGCGACCGATCGGCGCATGCTCGAGCGGTTGCGCAGCTACGTGTGACCCGGTAGCGCCTCGCAACGCTCCGCGGCCGACTCGCGTAAGTCATCGCACACCTCCCATCCACGATCACCTCCGGAGCTTCCCCGTGTTCCGACTCGCTTTCCTCCTCCGTGGCGCCGCCCTTCTGGCCGCCGCGACGTCACCCCTCGCCCTCGCCGGCCAACCCGCAACCGCCACAGCGCCCGGGGGAGCGGGCTACCAGCTGGTTCGGCGTATCGCCGTTCCGGGCGAAGGCGGCTGGGACTATCTGATGGTGGATCCGGTGGCGAGGCGACTCTACCTCTCCCATTCGACACGCGTCGAGGTGATCGACGTGGACGCCGGCACGATCATCGGCAGCATCCCGAACACGCTCGGAGTGCACGGGATCGCGATCGCGCCGGAGCTGGGTCGGGGCTTCACCAGCAATGGGCGAGACTCCTCGGTCACGATCTTCGACGCGAAGACTCTCGCCGTGATCGGGGTGGTGAAGGTCACCGGGCGAAATCCCGATGCGATCGCCTACGACCCCGCGACCAAGAGGGTCTTCACCTTCAACGGCGGGAGCGCCAACGCGACCGCGATCGACGCTCAGAGCGGGACCGTCGTCGGCACCATCGCGCTGGGAGGACGGCCGGAATTCGCGCAGGTGGACGGACTGGGCCACCTCTGGGTGAACCTCGAGGACAGGAGCGCGGTCGTCCAGCTGGACACCAGGGCCCTCACCGCCGGCGCGCCGTGGCCGCTCACACCCTGCGAGGAGCCGTCGGGCATGGCCATGGATCGCGCCCACCGACGGCTCTTCATCGGCTGCAGCAACAAGCTGATGGCAGTGATGGACGCCGACAAGGGAACGGTGATCACCACCCTACCGATCGGATCGGGGGTCGACGCGAATGCCTTCGATCCCGCGCTGCAGCTCGCCTTCGCCTCGAACGGAGACGGCACGCTGACGGTGGTACGCGAGGATGCCCCTGACCGATTCACGGTCGTCGGCACCGCGGCGACGGCACCCCGGGCCCGGACGATGGCGGTCGACGAGCGCAGCCATCACGTCTATCTTCCCTTTGCCCAGTTCAACCCGCCGCCTCCCGCCATGCTGGAGGTGCCGCGGCCGCGTCCCACCATGGTGCCGGGAAGCTTCGCGCTGCTCGAGCTCGCGCCGACCGGGGTAGAGTCGTCGTCCGCTCCGGCGGCGGGCTACAAGCGCGACGTCCCGTCCAGACTGGCCGTGCAGGCCAGGATCCCGGAGGATTCCGCGCGTGCTATCGCACAGGCGCGGATCCCACGCGGAGAGGTGCGGGCGCTGGAGCTGGAGAACGAGGGAGGAAAGCTCATCTATTCCTTCGAGCTCAAGATCGCGGGCAAGGAAGGAATCGAGGAGGTCAACGTCGACGCCCTGAATGGCAAGATCGTGAGCATCGAGCACGAGGGCGCCACGAAGGAGAAGAAGAAGGCGCCACCCCGGTAATCGCTCATGGCGCGCTATTCGCATTCGGGAACTTTCCGCGCGCGACCGGAGTAGCCCCCGCTGGAGGTGGGATGACGAGAAGAATCATCGCGGCCGCTCTGGTGGCGCTGGCCGCCTGCTCGAATGGCGATCCGGCGGCTCCGAAGAACAGCCAGAATGGCGCGTGCGTGGCTGGCTCTGCGCTGTCGCTCGACCTGCCCGTGGGGGGCGTACGTCTGCTGTCCAATCCGGCTCAGGTGGGCTGCGCGCAGATCGCCGCCGCCACTACCGCGACCAACTATCTTTTCGTGGCCGCAAACGCGAACCCGGTGCCCGACGTCTTCTGGAATTTCACCATCCAGCAGACGTCGGGGTTCACCCCCCAGAGGGTCGGCGATTTGGAGGACGCGGTTACGCAACGCGCCAGATCCGCCGCGATGACCGTCGCGCCCCCGGAGTGGGGGTATCGTGACCGGATGGAGGCGCGGCTGCGCGCGGAAGAGCACCGCCTGGATCTCGCCGACGGGCGGGCGTTCTGGCAAGCGCGCGAGGCCCAGCGGGCACGCTCGGCGGCGCCACGAGCGAGCGCGAACGTGGTGGTCGCGACAGCGCCGGTGCTTGGCGATACTCTCTCCTTCCGCGTCCCCGACACCACCAGCGCGTGCACCAAGTTCTTCACGATCTCCGCGGTCGTGAAGGCGGTGAGCGAGCATGCGATCATCGTCCAGGATACCGCCGCCCCCTCCGCCGGATTCTCGACGACCGAGTTCACCGACATCGCCAACGAATTCGACCGGATCATCTACGCCACGGATACGCTCCATTTCGGCTCTCCGGGCGATCTCGATCTGAACGGTCGCGTTCTCATTCTCTACACCCCGCGGGTGAACTCCGAGACCGCCAAGGGATCGAAGGGATTCATCGGAGGCTTCTTCTTCGGCGGCGACCTGTTCCCCCGTCGCTCGTGCAACCAGAGCAATGGGGCGGAGATATTCTACCTGCTCGCGCCGGACCCGACCGGGGTGTTCAGCGATCCGCGGTCGGTGAACCTCGTCCGGCAGCTCACGCGCGGGACGATCGCTCACGAGTTCCAGCACATGATCAATCTCGCGGTGCGCTTGCGCGGAACGGGCGCCGACGACGAGGCGGATTGGCTGAACGAGGCGCTCTCTCACTTCGCCGAGGAGGTGGTCGGTCGCGCCGAGGACGGCTACGGCGACATGCAGAAGCTCGGGATCGACGAGATCGCGGATCGTGCCAACAATTTCGCCAACTTCAACGCGTTCTTCGTCCAGAACCTCCTTCGGCTGTCGACCTGGATGGAGCGGCCGGACACCTCCGGCGCCACGAGCAAGCACGCCGACGTGGACCTCTCCGTTCGCGGCGCCGCGTGGTCGCTGCTTCGCTGGACGACGGATCAGTTCGGATCGGCGGATGTGCCGTCTTTCACCCGCCGCCTGGTCGCCGGTCCCGACACGGGCGTCAGCAACCTCACCGCCCGCGCCGGGATGCCCTTCGACACCCTGGTGGCGGGATGGCTGCTCGCCAACGCCGTGAGCGACATCGGTGTCCCGGGCCTCCTGCCGCGCTACACGTATCTGAGCTGGAACTTCCGGAGCGCGTTGCCGCCGATCAATTCCGGCAGCTATCCGCTGTTGATCACGGATCTGCTTCCGGCGGTGCCGGTCGGTACCGCCGTTCCCTCGGCGTCGGGCGACTATTTCCGCGTGACGAGCGCTCCCTCGACCCCGGCGACGGTGGTCCGTATCACCGCACCCGGTGGCGGCGCGATCACCACCGCGGGGGCGCGTTTGTACGTTGTCCGCCTACCGTGATCCCCCCGTTTGGTCTGTTGGACGTTCGCTCGCGTTCGCGAAAATGATCGTGCGTCTTCACCTCGTCGCCGCCGGCATCCTGCTCTTCGGCGGGGCGATGAATGCGGACGCTCAGCGACCCGACAGCAGCCGAACGGATTCGACCGCGCGATCCCGTGCCGACAGTTCGGCCACGACAGACTCCGCTATCCTGGCGCGAGAGATGATGCGCATCCGGCGTGAGCCTCGCGTCCACGACACGATCTACGCGGTGCCGGCCACTCAGCGGGCGCGAACGACGGCGTGGAGCGGACGCGTCGAGATCGGCGTTGCCTACAGCAGTGTCCTCGTGGATGATGCGAACGGGATCACGGTGCGAACGCCGTGGGCCCCGGCACTCGGAGCCGGTCTCGCGTGGGGAATCGCGCCGGCAACGCGCGTCGTGCTGGCGGCGCGCGCGTCAACGGCGTCGGTGCAGCTGCAGGACCGGTACGACCAATCCGACGGCTCGAGCGCTCAATGGTCGCCCGGCCGCAGTTGGGTTCTCGATGGGATGGGGAGCATCGAGCACGACGTGCGCGCGACGCTTTCCCTCCAGGGTGGCGTTGGCGTACTGGCCCTGAAGGGACCGAGCGATGTCGCGCCATTCGGGAAAGGTGGTCTTCACGCGGTTGCCGAGGCCGGTGCCTCATGGCGCCTTCCGACCGACCATCCGCTCTTCGTCGGGCTGATGGTGCAGAGCTACCGCGCCGGCGGCGCAAACGCGATCGATCCGGTTCGGCCCGGAAGCATATCGCGGGTGATCCTGTCGGTGCGGCATGGCCGTTAGCGGTTTTCGTCTGGCGGCGGCCGCGGCGTGCCTGGCGCTGGCCGCATGCGAGACGCCAACCGTGGATCGGGAGAGCACCGGTTACGATCCGAGTCTCCCCCTCGCCAACGGCGGTCGCGGCACCTATCACTGGCCGCTCGGCGGCACGATCCGGGTCTATGTCGATGCCTCCCAACCGTCGGGCGCCCCGTCGGGCTCCGCGCTCGAAGCACAGGTCGGACGCGCCTTCAGCAGCTGGCAGAGCACGATCCTGTACCGGGAGTTCCAGCTCGCTCTGGTCCCTCGACCCGAGCTTGCCGACGTGATCGTGCAGTATCGCAGCGCGCCTCCGCTGGTTTCGGTGCCGAGCGATTGCGGCGGCGGGTCGGGCGGTGGCGTCACGATCTTCTGTACCGAGGGGCTCACCGATGTGATCGCGATCCTGCCATTCAGCTCCGGTGCCGGTGGAAGTCGCGTCAGGATGCTCGTCCTCATCCGTGAGGATGTGGCGCTCTCTCCCACTCTCTTTCCCATCATCGTGACCCACGAGATCGGGCACGTGATCGGAATCGGGCAGCACAGTCCCTCTCCCAACGACCTCATGTATGGAGCGCCGGCGGTCCCCGCGCCGTCGCCGGCCGACATCCGGACGCTCCACTACGTGCTGCATCGCACCTCGGATTTCACGCTGTGAGCACGCGCCGCCTCGTCACCGAGCGCGACGTGCGCCGCGCCGCCCGCGATGGGGCCAGCCAGCTCGACGTCGGGGACGGGGTGGTCACGCCGAGTGCCCGCGACGCCGCCCGCTCACTCGGGATCGAGCTCACGCGCGGAGTTGCCTCGCCTCCGCGCACCGGCGCGGAGAGCGCGGCTCCGCCCACCGCAATCGTGCCACAGGATCTCCCGATCGTGATCGGTGCGGACCACGGCGGTGTGGCGCTCAAGGACGCGATCGCGGCACGGCTGCACGAGCTCGGACATCGGGTGACTGACGTCGGCACATCCGGGAGCGAGGCAGTGGACTATCCCGATTTCGCCATCGCAGTCGCGACCGCGGTCGCCTCGGGCGAGGCGAGGCTGGGGATCATGGTGGATGGCGCCGGAATAGGGAGCTGCATGGCCGCGAACAAGGTGCGCGGAGTGCGGGCGGCGATGTGCTACGACGTGACCACGGCACAGAACGCCCGCGAGCACAACAACGCCAACGTGCTCACTCTCGGAGGCGGGCTGATCGGGCCGCGGCTGGCGCTCGCGATCGTCGACGCGTTTCTCGCAACGGCGTTCGGCGGCGGGCGTCACGCGGTGCGCGTGGCGAAGATTGACGCGCTGGACGGGCTCCGCTAACCTAGGAGTTTTCGGGCCTTCATGAGCACCAGTCGCGAGGACGCGCTCGAGTACCATGCGCGAGGGCGTCCCGGCAAGATAGCCGTCGTACCCACCAAGCCGCTGCAGAACCAGCGGGATCTGTCGCTCGCGTACTCCCCGGGGGTCGCCGAGCCCTGTCTCGAGATCAAGGCGGACCCGGAGCAGGCCTACCGCTACACGGCCAAGGGCAATCTGGTCGCGGTCGTGACGAACGGGACGGCTGTGCTCGGCCTCGGCAACATCGGTGCGCTGGCCGGCAAGCCGGTGATGGAAGGGAAAGGCAACCTTTTCAAGCAGTTCGCCGATCTCGACGTCTTCGACCTCGAGGTGGGCTCGGAGCTGCCGGAGGACATGATCCGCTTTTGTCAGCTCCTCGAGCCGACGGTGGGCGGGATCAACCTCGAGGACATCCGGGCTCCCGATTGCTTCTACATCGAGGAGACGTTGCGGCGCACCATGCACATCCCCGTCTTCCACGACGACCAGCATGGGACGGCGATCATTTCGGGAGCGGCGCTGCTGAACGCGCTCGACATCGTCGGGAAGCCGATCGACGCGGTGAAGGTGGTTTTCTCCGGCGCTGGTGCGGCAGCGATCTCGACCGCAGAGCACTATGTTCGCCTCGGCGTGCGGCGGGAGCACATTCTGATGTGCGATCGCGCGGGCGTCATTTACACGGGGCGCACCGGCGACATGGACGCCTACAAGGCGCGCTTCGCCACCGAGACGACAGCGCGAACGATCGCCGACGCGCTGACGGGCGCCGACGTGTTCGTCGGGCTCTCCGAGGCAGGCGCGGTCACGGGCGCCATGATCCAGCGCATGGCCGATCGCCCGATCATCTTCGCGTTGGCGAATCCGGTGCCGGAGATCCTCCCCGAGCAGATCCGCGCGGCTCGCTCGGACGCCATCATCGCGACCGGACGAAGCGATTACCCGAATCAGGTCAACAACGTCCTGGGCTTTCCCTTCATCTTCCGGGGCGCGCTCGATGTGCGCGCCACCGAGATCAACGAGGAGATGAAGATGGCGGCGACGCGAGCGCTCGCCGCGCTCGCGCGACAGGACGTTCCCGATCACGTGGCCCGGCTGTACGGTCTGGAGCAGGTGACGTTCGGCGCGGATTACCTGATCCCTTTTCCGTTCGATCATAGGGTGCTGCTCTGGGTGGCGCCCGCCGTCGCGTGGGCGGCGGTGGCCAGCGGCGTCGCGCGCGACTTCATCGATCTGGATGACTACCGCGCCGCGCTCGCGGACCGCCTCGGGCTCTCCCGCGGGGTGATGCGGGGGCTCATCAGCCGTGCCATGCACGACCCGCGACGCGTCGCCTTTCCCGAGGGGGAGGAGCCCAAGATCATCCGGGCGGCGCAGCTGCTCGTCCAGGAAGGAATCGCCCAGCCGGTGCTGCTCGGGAACCAGAGCGCGATCGAAGGCATCGCGGCCCGGATCGGGGCGACGCTCAACGGCATCGAGATCCACGATCCGCACATCTCCCCCTGGCGCGATGAGTTCGCGCGCTTTCTCTGGGAACGGCGTCAGCGGAAGGGGATGAGCCTCGCGGAAGCGCACCAGCGCCTGTTCAACTTCAATTATTTCGGGTCGGTGATGGTCGCGCTCGGCCGCGCGGACGCGCTCGTGTCCGGCGTGAGCATGCACTATCCCGAGACCATCCGGCCGGCGCTCGAGGTCATCGGCGCGCACGCGAAGTCGGGTCTCGTGAGCGGGCTATACATGCTCGTCTTCGAGAAGCACGTGGTCTTCTGCGGCGACACGACGGTGAACATCGACCCGACCGCGGAACAGGTCGCACAGATCGGACTCGCCGCAGCGCGGATCGTCCAAACGTTCGGCATCACACCACGGATCGCCATGCTCTCCTTCTCGAACTTCGGCTCGGTCCGACATCCGGAGGCCGAGAAGATGGCGCGCGCGGTGGCGATTTTGCGGCAGCGAGCGCCGGATCTGATGGTGGATGGAGAGATGCAGGCCGACACGGCGCTGGACGACGAGAAGCTTCAGGCGATGTATCCGTTCACCGCTCTCAAGGAACGGGCGAACGTCCTGATCTTTCCCAACTTGAGCGCCGGCAACATCGCGTACAAGTTGTTACATCATCTGGGCGGGGCGACGGCCATCGGCCCGATCCTCGTTGGAATGCAGCGGCCGGTGCACGTGCTCGAGGCTGGAGCGAGCGTGCAGGACATCGTGAACATGGCCGCAGTGGCGGTCGTCGATGCGCAGGAGCGCTCGGCGATGCCGAGCGACGGACTCGACTGACCGACTTCCACAGGAC
>JALZAQ010000026.1 GCA_030948255.1 Gemmatimonadota bacterium | reverse complement strand
TCAGCGCTTTGGCGCGCGCGATCACTTCCTGGGGATCGGAGATGTCGGCCGGCGTGATCTTGTTCATCACTTCGGCAGCGGTATAACCCAGCATCCGCTCGGCGCCGACGTTGAAGATCTGGATGACGCCCTTGGCGTCCGTGGCGATGCTCGAGAAGTTGGCGCTGTTGAAAATCGCGCTCTGCAGTGCCCCTGTTCTGAGCAGTGCCTCCGTGTGTGGGATGTCGATGGTGACATCCGCCGCTTTCGCAGTGCCTTTGAGCGCAAATTTCATGTGTTTCCCATTCCACCGATCCTGAACGGACCCTTCGAGGGCACCGTCAGGCGGGTCGGCCGCTCATGACGGGAGGCTGGAGCGCGTTTTCGGCGGCGATTTGACAGCGGCCGGCGATCAGCACGGATCTTCTCACGAGGGTACTCCGCAAGGACCCTGCCGGGTTGCGGGGTCCGTTTGGCGGTCGCCATGGATCCAAGGGGACGCGGCGCTCGAGAGCGTTCTGGGCCCTGCGCGAACCGGCCGGTCCGGCGGGGCCTCGCATTGGCGACTGTCGCCTTCACTAGCCCGCGACAGGCCGAGCAGGACGAGCGCCTCGAATCTCCCGTCTGCGCCGCCCTCAGCTCGCTCCGGTGAGCGCTGTGGCCACCCGCTCGCCCGCCCGCCCGTCCCACCCATCGGGCCGCCGCCGTTGCGGACGCCGCTCGGCAGCTCGCGCCAAAACAGGCAGCGCCTCGAGGTCCAGCACGAGACGGTTCGTCCCCTCGGTGATCGTCACCGGGCGCTCGGTGTTGTCTCGGAGAGTGAGGCAGTCGATGCCGAGGGCCGTCGTTTCCTCTTGCAGCCCCCCCGAGTCCGTGATCACCACCCGGGCGCCAGCGACGAGGTCCAGCATGGCGTGATAGGGTAGCGGCTCGAGAAGCCGGAGCTTCTCGATCTGCCCGGTGGGACCGGTTCGCAACCGTTCCCGCGTGCGAGGGTGGATCGGAAAGACCACCGGCATGAAGCGGGTGATCTCCACCAGCTGCCGGAGGATCGTCGAGAGCCTCTGCGGCAGATCCACGTTCGACGGGCGGTGAAGGGTGACGAGAGCATAGCCGTCCTCGCGCAATCCCAGTCGCTCGCGATAGGCCGTCGCCCTCGCCGCCGGAAGCGCGTGGAGCAGCGAATCCACCATGACGTTGCCGACGAAGCGGATCTTCCCGGGCTCTACCCCTTCACGTTTCAGATTCTCATCGGCATCGCGGGACGGTGTCAGCAACAGATCCGCCAGCCGATCGGTGACCAGCCGGTTGATCTCTTCGGGCATCGTCCGGTCGCCGCTGCGCAGTCCCGCCTCGACGTGCGCGACCCGAATTCCGATCTTCGCGCAGACGAGCGCCGTTGCGGCAGTGGAATTCACGTCACCGTAGACGACCGCCCAATCCGGCTGCTGCTCCAGCATCACGGGCTCCAGCCGCTCCAGAATTCGCGCCGTCTGCACCGCGTGCGACCCGGAGCCGACCCCCAGATTCACGTCGGGCTCGGCGATTCCGAGATCGCGAAAGAACGCGTCCGACATGCTGTCGTCGTAGTGCTGTCCCGTATGCACGATTCGCTGCTCCACGGGGCGGGGGTGGGCGGCGAGGGCGCGGGCACAGGGAGCGAGCTTCATGAAATTCGGTCGTGCACCCACCACATGGACGATCCTCACGCGCGATCGCCCGTCCGCGCTGCGAGCTGGCCGGCGCGAACCGACCAGCGACTCACCTCGATCAGCTCCTCCGCCGCGATCGGAGGGGGAGCGCTCCCGCGCACGGCCGCCACGAACGCCGCCGCGAGGGCGCGGTGCCCCTTGTCCTGCTTCTGCGGCCACCGGGTGGAGAGGTCCGGTATTCCCCACGCGACGAGGCGCCGGTAATTGTCGATCCGGAACGTCTTGCCATCGAAGAAGCACTCGATCCGCTCCTTCGGAACGGCGCGATGTCCGTTGGACAGATACTGGATGCTCCCGATCGAGCCGTCCTCGAACCCGAGCTGGATGATCGCGGTGTCCTCCACCGCCGCAGCCGCGAGCGACGCTGTGAGCAGCTGCAGCTTCACGATTGGCGAGCCCGCCAGATGTCGCGCCAGATCGATGAAGTGGCACGCCTCCCCGACGATGCGGCCCCCGCCGCTGGCGCGATCCTGGGTCCAGTGCTCGCGTGGAATGCTTCCCGCACTGACGGTGATCGTCAGCGCGAGCGGTCCGCTCCGAGACGCAAGCGCGCCTCGCGCCTTGAGCACCATCGGCGCCAAGCGACGGTTGAAGCCCACGCACAGCAGTCGACCCGACTTGTCGAGCGCGGCAGCCACGCGATCCACCTCCTCGAGCGTGAGCGCCAGCGGCTTCTCGACGAAGACGTGCTTTCCCGCCTCCAGCGCCCGCGTCGTCCACTCCGCGTGCGAGTCATGCCGGGTCGTGATCACGATCGTGTCGATGGCGGGATCCACGAGCAGAGCGTCGGCATCGGTCGTGGCGCGACGGAAGCCGTGTCGCGATCCGACCACCGCGGCCGACACCCCACCCGCGGAGGCGAGCGCGTCCAGCGTCGCGCCCGCGCCTGCGAACGCCGGAATCAGCATGCGCGACGCGAAATTCCCCGCCCCGATCCAGCCGACGGTTGCGCGTCCCACCGCAGGCGTGCCCGAGTGCAGGAGAACCGTCCGGGCGCTCGCGACCGGGGCGATCTTCGGGGCGTAGCTGAGCACGATCCCCAAACTGGGCTGCGCACCCGAGACGACGTCGTACGCGCGCGTCGCGTCAGCGATCGGAAAGCGATGGGTCACGAGCGGCTCGGGATCCACGCGGCGGTCGGACATCAGATCGAGAACCGCCTCGAAGTTGCGGCCCTCCGTCCACCGCACGAAGGCCGCCGGGTAGTCCACTCCCTGCTCCTCGTGCTGCGCGTCGTATCGTCCCGGTCCGTAGCTGCACGATACCTGGAAGGAGAGCTCCTTCCGGTAGAAATCATCCCGGCGAAGATTCAGTCCGGCCACCCCGACAAGCACGATGCGTCCCCGCTTACGCGACATCGTGGCCGCCGCATGGAGAGGCTCGTCCGCGGTCGTCGCCAGCGTGAGCAGCACGATGTCGGCGCCGAGGCCCCCCGTCAGATCGAGAACCGCCTGAGCGACATCGACCCCGTCCTCGGCGCGGATCACTCGCGCCCCGAAGCGCTCGGCGAGCCGCGCTCGGTCGGCCGCGCGATCGATCCCGATCACCCGGCAACCGGCAGCGCGCGCGATCTGCACGGTCAGCAGGCCGATCAGCCCCAGCCCATATACGACGACCGTCTCGCCCAGCGTCGGCGCTGCGAGGCGCAGCCCCTGGAGCCCGATCGCCGCCAGAGGAGTGAACGCGGCCGACTCGAAGCTCACGCTCTCCGGTATGCGCGCGGCGAGCGTCTGCGCCGCACGGACGTATTCCGCGTGGGGGCCGTTGGTGACGACGCGGTCACCAACGGCGAAGCCCTGGACGCGCGAGCCGACGCCGACGACGACTCCGGCTTGGCAGTATCCCAGCGGAATGGGCGCATCGAGCTTGGCGCGGACGGCCTCGAGCGTCGGTCCGATCCCGTCGGTGGACACCTTCTCCAGCACCTGGCGAACCTTCTCCGGCTGCTGGCGCGCCTTGGCCAGGAGGCTCGCTCGTCCGAAATCCACCAGCATGCGCTCGGTGCCCGGCGACACGACCGTCGCGCGGCTCTCGACGAGAAGATTCGCCCCCGACGCAGCGGGCACCGGAACCTCCGCGAGCCGCGTCGACCCATCGGACAGCGATTGCAGAAGATGTATCATCGACGAAGATTCAGATGGCAGCGCACCCAGTTCACCGCGGACCATGCATGCCCGGATACAAAGGTAAGCGACTCGTCGATCTCCTGCTTCTGGCCCTGTCGGCGCCGATCTGGCTGCCGGCGGTGGGAATTCTCGCGGTGCTGGTGCGGGCGCGCCTCGGCGCTCCAGTCTTCTTTCGTCAGCAGCGTGCCGGGCGCGATGGCCGTCTTTTCGAGATCGTCAAGTTTCGCAGCATGACGAACGCGCGCGACCCTCGGGGTCAGCTGCTTCCGGATGCCGACCGCCTGAGCCCGTTCGGGCGCATGCTGCGCTCGACATCGCTCGACGAGCTTCCCGAGCTGTGGAACGTCCTTCAGGGTGACATGAGCCTCGTCGGGCCGCGGCCACTCCTTCCGCAGTACCTCGAGCGCTATTCTTCGGATCACAGCCGCCGGCACGACGTGGCGCCGGGAATGACCGGCCTGGCACAGGTGTCGGGTCGCAACGCCCTCACCTGGCCGGCGAGATTCGATCTCGACCTGGACTACATTCGCCGCTGCGCTCCCGCGCTCGACCTGTGGATCCTTTGGCGCACCGCCCTGGCTGTCCTTCGACGTGAGGGAATCAGCGCGGAGGGACTGGCGACCATGGCCGAATTCACCGGCTACGACTCGCCGACATCGGCCTCAATGCCGCCCGAACGTGGCCGATGACGCGCTCCTGATCTCCCACCCCGAGCGAGGAGGATGACGGCAGGCACAGTCCCGTCTCGTACAACCGCTCGGCGACGTGCCCGCCGATGACCGTCGCGCCCTCGAACAGGGGCTGGGTGTGCATCGGCCGCCACACGGGCCGGCTCTCAATGTTCTCCCTTTCCAGAAGGCGGATGATCTCGAGGGGCGTGGCGGCCGCCTCGGTGGGGTCGATGAACGCCACCGTCAGCCACCGCGAATGCGTTCCCCAGGGTGCCTCGGCCTGGAAGGTGACGCCGGGAAGATCCGACAAGCCATCGGCGTAACGCGAGAACACGCGTCGGCGCGCGCGCACACGATCGTCGAGCAGCCCGATCTGACCGCGTCCGATTCCGGCGAGGACGTTACTCATCCGGTAGTTGTAGCCCACTTCACGGTGCAGATACTCCACGGCGGGCTCGCGGGCCTGATTCGCCCACTTCTTCATCCGCGCGATCGCCCCAAGATCGCGAGCGAGTGCCATCCCTCCGGCGGTGGTCGTAATGATCTTGTTCCCGTTGAAGCTCAGGATCGCATAGGGCGCCGTCGTCGCCGTCTGCCGCCCGCGATACGTCGCGCCGAGCGATTCCGCGGAATCCTCCACCAGCGTGACTCCGAACTCCTGACAGAGCGTGAGCAGGGGATCGATGTCGGCGTGCTGCCCGTACAGGTGCACCGCGACGAGCGCTTTCGGCAGTCGGTTGCGCCGAGCGGCGTCCCCGAGATACTCGCCGACGAGCCCTGGATCGATGTTGCCCGACACCGTCTCACTGTCGATCAGAACTGGCTCGGCCCCCAGATAAAGAATGGGAAAGACCGACCCCCCGAAGGTGAGTGTGGAGACCGCCACCCGGTCGCCCGCTCCCACGCCGATGTCGCGCAGAACCAGATGCAACGCCGCCGTGCCGCTGCTCACCGCGAGCGAGGGCACGCCGAGACGCTCGCTGACGTCGCGCTCGAAGCCGTCCAGATTCGGCCCGACCGAGGAGAGCCAGTTCGACGCGAACGCCTCGGCGACGAATCCGGCTTCAGCGCCGCCCATGTGAGGAACGGAGAGGTAAATGCGCTCTGTCATCGGCGGGTCAGATAAGAGGGTCGGGAGACCGCAGAAGCTTTTCTAGCAGATCGTCGCGTCGGGCGTCGCCGAAGCCGGTCGCGATGCGCACGGGAGCCCCGGTCACGCGTCCCTCGATTCTCACCGACGTGGCGGATCGCTTGACACCATATCCCTCGGCCATCCACCCACGCACCGACCCCTCCATGCCGCGCACTATGGACACGTCGCAGGGAATCGAGGAGCGGACGAGCAGATCGTCCGCCCCACCCGTGCCATCGATGAGCCAGTGAAGGGCGAACGCAAGATCAGCACCGGCGGGTGCCTCGATCTCATCGACGACGGCGACGCCGGCTCCTGACAGCTCGCAGCGGCGACGGTGAAAGATACCCTGTCGCTGCCACGACAGGTTCTCCATGCGGATCACCGCTCTTCCCTCTTCCAGGGTTGCGCCGCGAACGATGGCGCGCGGCAAGTCGAGCCAGAGAAAACGGGGGCCGCGCACCGCCTGAGGATGGCCCGGGATGGTCACTGTGTTGTGGACCTCCTCCGCGGCCAGAGCGTTGTTCCACGGTGCGCTCGCGGCATATCGATAGCTGCCGGCGTCGGTGGCCACCGCTCGGCCCTGGATCCAGACATCCACGTGCATGGCGTCGAGGTGCCCCGGACGGGACGAGTACTCACCTGCGCGAGCGAAGAGGCGCGCTCCCCCTGTCACTGCGTGCGCCCACCCCGAGGGCCCACTGTCGAGTCGGGGGATCAGGCGTCTACTCGCGACCCCCTGCGAGTCCGCGCGCAACCACGCGAGTGCTTCGCGGCTCGCGTGGATGTCTTCCGGCAGCGCAATTCCGAACGTCGCGGCGGCGGCAGTGAGCGTGGGACGAAAATCGCGAAAGGGCGCCGTGGTGAGCGGGAGGACATAAGCCCCGTCGATCGCGCCATGATGGGGCAGCTCGCCCGTGGATCCATCGCAAACGGTCAGGAGCAGCCCGATCCCGGCGCGGACCCGATCCAGCGCCGCATGCGAGAGCCCGCGGTTTGCCGCCCGAAGAGCGCGCTCCGCAAGGATGAGCTGATCGATCGCGAGGCGCTGATAGTTGAAGGAATGTTGGATGTACCATCCGTCGGGCGCGAACTGATCCGAGATAAGCTGCTCCAGGGCATCGGATCCGATTCGAAGCCAGCGCGGCGCTTCCGGATGCGCCGCCGAGAATCGCGCGCCGAGCAGCACCAGCGCAGTCGCCTCCGAGATGCCGTGATTGTTTCGCTGGGACAGACCATAGCCCAGCGCATCCGCGATCCGCTCTCCCGACCACGCGAGCGACTCCCGGAGTGCTGCCATCCGCGAGGCTGTGGACGATGGGGCTCTCGCGAGAGCGCCCTCCACCCAGAGCCACGCCGCCGCCCGGATGGCGGTCTCCTGCCCACACGACCACTGCACCCCCATGAATGGAGGGCAGCCCTGCGAGAAGGACTCGAATCCCCCCCAGAACGCTTCGGCGTATCGATCGTCGCCGGTCAGCATCCAGCCGCGCATCAGATCGAAGGCCCAGCCGAAGCGCGCCGGCTCCCAGACATCCTTGATGTCACCTGTCTCGGATCGCAGATGCGGGATCCGGTGCCAGATCCCTCGGCGCGGATATTCGTAGCCGGTGACCGGGTGCACGTGCCACTGGCTCGCAACACGAGGTCGGGGAAGCCAGCTCACGCGATAGGCCTGGTGCTCGCCCGCCAGGACGCGCAGCGCGCGCTCCATCGCGGCGGCGGCGTCCGTGGTCCGCCGCACGGCCGCCGGATCGGGGGACATGCTCCAGCCGGCTGGGGGAGTCGAGGTCCTCACCGCGTCGCCGAGCGCGGACGGAAAGACGAGATAGCGATTGCTCTTTCGTCGAATCTCGTGCAGCCCTCGACGCCACGCTCCCCTGACGCCAAAGGTGGTGTAGATGGCGGCCACCGCTCGCGCTGCTTCTCCCGCCTTCACCGGAGCCCTCCGATCAGCGGCGCGATCGCCGCCTCGAGCTTCGCGGCGATGACAGGTCGATCGCGCTCCGTCGTGACCCATGCGCGACCCCGTAGCCCCATCGCGCGCCGCTCGGACGGGGACATCGAGAGCATATTCCGGATCGCATCGGCCAATGCCTCGCCCGAGCCATCGCGCGCCTGAACGCCGCCCCCGGACTGCTTCAGCATGCCGGCGACGTCTCCCGCCACGTTGCAGATGACGGGCAGCGACGCCCCCCAGTAGTCAAAGAGCTTGTTGGGGCTCACGCCGAAGGAGAAGAGCGGCAGCTCCCTGAGAACCATCAGACCGCCGTCGCAGTCGCCGAGAAGTGCCGGCATCTCGGATTTCGGAACCGGGTCGCGAAAGCACACTCTCTCGAGCCCGCGCTGCGTGGCAAGGTCGCGCAGCTCCGCCTTGCTCGGCCCATCGCCGACGAGCAGAAAGGACACGCGCCCGTCATCACGCAGACGGGATGCGGCGACGAGCACTGCGTCGAGCCCGTTCGCCGGGCCATGGGCGCCGGCGTACACGAGCCGCAGAGGCTCTCGCTCCACGGGCGCTGCCGCCAGGAAGGCGGACGCATCGACGCCGTTGGGAACGAGCGTGATGCGGGACGACGGCACGCCGAGGCGACCGAGATATTCCCCGACTCCGCGCGCCAGCACGATGATGCCGTCCGCAACGCGGTAGAGGAACCGAGCCAGAGCGAAGAGCGACCAGTAGCCGGGGCCCCGCATTCCGCCGCCCACCGCCAGACTCTCGGGCCAGAGGTCGCGCACCTCGAGGACGAAGGGCACCCCCAGTCGTCGCGCCAGCCGCCATGATGCGAGAGCCGCGAAGAGGTGGGGGGTCGAGCCGATCACGATCTGCGGAGCGCTTCCCTCCATCGGGAGTCGGGAGAGAGAGGAGCCGAAGGAGAGCCAGTTTCTGATCCGCGAGATGTCGTTCCTGGTGTAGGGATGTGCCCAGAGCCACACCATGTCCACGCCGTCGACCCGCTCGTGGATCACGGACCGGTCAGCGGCGTCGCGTCTCCGCAGATACTCGCGGTGGTGCAGATGAAAATCGCTGGCGGCGATCTGCACCGACCAGCCGCGGCGCACCAGCTCGCGCCCGAGCTCCACGTGCCGCGTCCCTCCGCCCATGTCGGGTGCCGCCGCGAAGTGGTTCACCCAGAGCAGTCGCGGCGCACCGGTCACCTCCGACCCCTTCATGCCCCGATCGCCACGGGAGCATCTCCGTCCCCGTCCACGAAGGTGCGGGCCCAGAGCTCGAAGGTGAAGAGCGCCCAGACGATATACGCCACGTCGCGGCGTCCTGTCTCCAGGTCGGCGAGCAGCTGTTCCACGCCCTCCCGGACGAACAGACCGCGAGCGGCCATTCGCTCGCCGAGGAGCACATCGCGCATGAGCCCGTGCAGATCGGTCGCCAGCCAGCGTCGAAGCGGCGCTCCGAATCCCGTCTTTGGCCGGGTGAGGATCTGGGCCGGCAGCCAGGGACGAGCGGCCTCGCCGAGCACCCACTTCTGGCGTCCGTCGCGCATTTTCAGCTCGGCCGGAATTCGTCCCGCCTGCTCCACGAGCGCGCGGTCGAGGAAGGGCACGCGAAGCTCGACCGAGACCGCCATGGACGTGCGGTCGCCATAGGTCAGGTTGAGTGCCGGGAGAAAAGTCTTGAAGAGAACGTAGCTCCACCGGTCGACATCGTTCCGCGCCCGCGACCGCTCGAAGAGCTCCAGGTAATCGCCATAGACGTCGTGCGTGGACTCCGACCGCGCCGCGGGCTGCAGCAGGGCGTCGCGCGTGGCGGTCGACGACCAGTCGGCGAGCTGGAGGATGCGATCGCCCAGCGGTGCTCCGACGAAGCGCAGCATCTTGAGCATGCGGCGCGGGGCGGCGGTGGCGGAAATCCCCGATCGCGCGGCGATGGACTCGCCGATCGCGCTCGCGACGCGCACGAGCGGTCGCGGCACGCCCGCCACCCGTCGAGCGAGATGCATCGCTCGGTGACTGCGATAGCCGTGGTACAGCTCATCGGCTCCCTGCCCTGACAGGAGAACGATGGTGCCATCGGCCCGGGCCCGGCGACAGAGCAGGAAGGACGCAGCAATAGCCGGGTCCGCCAACGGCTCGTCGCACTGCCAGATGAGCATAGGGAGGAGCCCGGCGATGGCCGGCTCGATCTGCTCGGTGACGAGATCGAGACCGAGAAAGCGTCCGACCTGCTCTGCGTACGGGATATCGGAGGCGAAGCCGTCCTGGGCGTCCCCCTGCAGCGCGGCGGTGTAGGAGCGAATGGGAGCGTCGGGGTGGAGGTGGCGCATCGCGCCGGCGATCGCGGACGAATCGAGGCCGCCGCTCACGAGTGCGCCGAGCGGGACGTCGCTCATGAGCTGGCGCTCCACGCTTTCGAGGAGCGTCTCGCGAACCGATGCCGTCCATTCCTCCGGCGATCGCTCCTCCTCGGCCGACTGATCCCAGTCCCACCAGATGCCGTGCTCGGTCTTCTCCGGCGTCCAGGAGAGCCAGCCGCCGGCGGGGAGCCGCGAGATCCCGCGCCACATGGTGCGCTCCCCCGGGACCCACAGAAAGGTCAGGTATTGTCTGAGCGCCAGCGGTTCGACCGAACGGTCCACGGAGGGAAGAGCGAGCAGCACCTTCGCTTCACTGGCGAAGGCGAGAGATCGTCCGGACGTCGCGAGATACAGGGGCTTGATCCCCGCATGATCGCGCGCGAGGAAGGCCTCGCCGCGGCGCTCATCCCAGATGCAGAATGCGAACATGCCATTGAGGTGCCGGAGCATGTCGCGGCCGTGCTCCTCCCAGAGATGGACCAGCACCTCGGAGTCGGTCCGGGAGCGAAAGACGTGGCCGGCCCGCTCGAGCTGCTCGCGCAGCGGGCGGAAGTTGTAGATCTCGCCGTTGAAGACGAGCCAGACGGTGCCGTCCTCGTTGGACATGGGCTGGTGGCCGGCCCCGGAGAGGTCGAGGATCGAGAGCCGGCGGAACCAGAGGGAGGCTCGGCGGCGGGGATCTGCGTACGAGCCGCTATCGTCGGGGCCCCGATGGCGCTGGCGGTCATCGGGCAGCGCGAGGTTGGGCGGGCCGCCGAGCAGGCCGCTAATTCCGCACATATCTCACCCGGGTCACGTGCCGCCGCAGCGGCTCTCGTGAAGATCGAGGATCACCCTGATGCGATGGTCCCAGCTATTCTGGGATTCCACTGCCGCGCGCCCGTGGGCGGCAATGGCCGAGCGGCGTTCGTCGTCGGCGAGGTAGCGATCCACCTGGCTCACCAACTCGTCCAGCCCTGAGAAACAGGCGACATCCACGTCCTCCTGGAACAGCTCGAGCAGCTCGGGGGTGCGCTCGTGCAGCATGAAGCCGCCGCTGGCCGGGATATGAAAAGTTCGGCTGGTGATCTGGTCTCCATCCGACGAACCTACCCTCCGTTCGCTCAGAATCGCGAGGTTGATCGTCGAGGCCGCGATGGCACGAACGTATTCGTCACCCGTTATCTCGTGCCCCTGGACCGCGCGGTGTAAGTGACCTGTTGCGGCTCGATCCCACTGCAAGCCCCAGATGCGAAGACGCCGTTCCGGACGGTGCTCGGCCAGTCCGCGCAAGAGCGATTCCTTCTTCGGAGACCAGGTGCCGATGAAGGACACATCACAGTCATACAGGGTGTGGTCAGCGGGGGTCAGTTCGAGGGGACGGTGCACCTCGGGGTCGTACGCATGCGGGAGCACGCTAGACCTCCTCACCCCGAGCTGCTCGCGCATGTCGCGCAACCCAAAGGTCTTGGTGGTGAACACCCAATCATAGAGGGGCAATGCCTTTGGAATGCGTGGGCCATGGACGCGAAAGGAGACGTCGGGATAAAAGCAGTAGCACGCGATTCCGAGATCTTGGAGCTCGAGAATGCTCGCGGCTGGTAGAAACGCTCCCTTGAAGACGAGGACGAATTCCGGATGAAGCTGCTTCGCAAGGCGGACCAGCTCCCTCCCGAGCTCAGCCGCTGCAAGGGAGCGTATTCCGCGAGCCAGCACCCGCATCGTGAAGCTGCGCCATCGGAGAGGAATGACCTCCCACTCAGCCAGCTCTGTCGTTGCCCATCCTGCACGCCGGAGGGCGGTCACCGCAGAATGTCCTGTGCTTCCCAACCACCCTTCGCAGACGACGATCGCTCGGCCGCCGGTTACCAGCTCGCTACGCACCGGCATTCAGCCGTTGTGCGATGCGCGATAGTCGGGCATGCGCAGGTGAAAGGGCTCGAACACCACGAGACCGTCAGGCCGGTGCCTGAGCGGTATCCCGCCACATTGTCGAAAGGCCGAGCTGCCGCAGGCCAACGCTCGTCGCAAGAAAAATGAGGTACACAGCAAGGGTCGTCACCAGAATAGTGAGATCGCCCGCGGCGCCCAGGGATCCCCAAATTACATAGAATCCGAACGCCGCCCCGAGCGCGTTGCGATCGTCTCCCCAAAACCGCGCGCTCTGCCAAAACAGTCCAAAAAGTGCACCGTATAACGGCAATCCCACGAGCGTTCCCACCCATCCCCAGTTGAGGTACAGCTCGCCCTGGACCGTCATGTTGATGGAATTGTTGTACCAACCGTTCGCCGTCTGGATAGCCTGCCCAATCCGCACAGCGAACCAACTCCCACGCTGAATTGTAGGCTTATCGGGAAAGAGAAAGCGGGGCATGAAGGCATAGGCGAGATAGCTCAGCGTCTTGCCCTCATAGAATCCGTCCTCATCGACGAGACGCCGAATTTGTGAAAGCTGATTGAAAGTGGAGAGCCGGCTCAGGATGGTCTGCTTGGGTACGGGAATGTCCTCGCCCTGAGCTTGCTTCATGTCGTACTCGAGTAGCGTGGTCACTTTGGCTGCGCCGAAGTTGCTGGTGCGTATCTCTCCCAACACGCCAAAATAGAGTACGTAGATAATGCCCAGAGGATAGATTGGCAGTAGCACTTTTGTCCGCAGTGGTCTGAGCGATCTTGCTCCAAGCACCGCCCCGCTTATCAGCGCCACGATTGGCAGAACAGCTGCAAGCCGCAGGTACTCGAAAACGAGACCCCGAAATGCCTCGACAAGCGCGAGTACGAGGGCCGTCGGTAGCGCGGCGCGGACGTGGCGGGCCGCCCCAACACGTGCCAACGTGAAAATGGCGAAATTCGGCACGAGGAAAATGACATCGCTGATGGTTCCGAGGGGAGGAACCAGATCCAGTAGTCGCAAGGCCGTGACCGATAGGGCGAGGACGGAAGCGGCAATGACGAGGCTCCGATCGCGGACTCGTCCCGTGATCGGGGGCAATATGTTGCTCACCAACCGCAAGCCCGAGTAGCGGGTAATCACCCAAAATCCGAGCACGGGCAAAACGTTACCTGCAAGTCCCAGCAGCGACGCCAGCATCAAGTGCTCGTCCACTGCATAAAGAAAGTATAGGGGACGCAAAGGCCCATCCGCGGCGCGCAATCCAAGCGCGTTTGCAAGACCAGTTGCCGCGCCAAACAATGAAAAGACGGTGATTGCAGTGAGGCCGGCCTCCCGCATGCGGCTCACGTCGCTCAGAAAAAGGCCGAGGCTCGCCAGAGCTGCTGCAGACGCAACCATCCACGGCTCGTTTACACTGACCCCGATTACGGCGGCTAGAGTCGCGGTCCAATAGAAGGTCAGGGCGCCACGGCCCGCGACTTGAACGAAACGAGCGATTCGTGTGCGCGAATCCGAGTGTCGATACGGTCGCTGGGTCAGTCTCACGGACCCGTTCATGCGTCCACGCTCGCTCTCAGCGCAGGGCGGGAGTGCCTCCCGGCTTGCGGCCGCGCTCGTGAGTCGCGGGGCTGGGCAATAGCCGTCGAGCGGATTTCAAACCGGTCCGCCCACAAGTGGAGGATGAATCCTCGCCACACGGCCAGGGCGGCGCGATCTTGTCCAGTTCGCAGTTCTCTCAGGCTGCTCGCAAAGCGGACCGGATCGAGTACTCCCAAACTCGTGATGCGCTCGAAAGTCATGAAGTCGGCAATCCACTCCCCTTCCCTTCGCAACCATGCAGCCATCGGCGTGTGGAACCCTATCTTGTCTTGTCGCAACCGCACAATACCCGGGAGCAAGTCTCCAAACGCTTCTCGCAGGACGCGTTTGGTGAACCCGCCCCGGTACAAGGCATCGTACTCAACGGTTGATAGCAGCTCGATGACCCGGTAATCGAGGAACGGCATTCGGCCTTCAACGGAAAAAGCCATTGCGTTCCGGTCATCGTAGTGCGTGAGGTGCGGAATGGCGAAGCGCTTGAACACTTGCGCAAGGTAGCTGTCAAATGAGCTGCGACCGGGTTCCGTCGTGAACCGCAGAAGGCTCACCACCTCCCGAAGCGACGGGCTCACGACCTCCGCCCACTTTGCAACGTATTGTGCGCGTAAACGGTCGCGCAGCGGCAGGGGGAGTGCCTGACCGGCCGAAGCGAAAATGACGTTTGCAATCGGGATCGCCGCGCCACGCGACCAGAGTGCGATCTCGCGCGCAACGCGAATGAGGTGGCCCTGCTGGAGGAGATGGCCGAGATACGCGTTGACCATCGAGGGATAGCCGAGGAGCAGCTCATCGCCACCCTGCCCCGACAGCACCACTGGTACTCCGGCGGCGCGAGCCGCCTCCATGAGCGAATAGTGAGCGAAGATGGACGTGTCCCCGAACGGCTCCTCCTGGTGATCGAGAACGCGCACGAGCTGGTCGCGCCACCCTTCGCCATTCGGCACTACCCGATGGACGATCGGGGTGCGCAGTCGGTCGACCACAGCATCGAAGTACGGGGTCTCGTCGAACCGGGAATTGGGATACAGGCTGGTGAAAAGGTGTAGCGGACGGCCACCGGTCACCTCGTCCACGATCGCGACGATCGTCGAGGAGTCGAGGCCGCCGGATAGCGTGGCGCCGACCGGGACATCCGCTCGAAGACGAATTCTCACCGCATCGGTGAACAGATCGCGAAAGCGGTCGCGGAATGCGCTGTCGTACGGGAGCCGGTCGCACTCCGAGATGACCGGCAGATCCCAGTAGCGCGCAATTCGAGCCGGTTCACCTGGTGCGACGCGCAGGTAATGTCCCGGAAGAAGCTGTTGCACTCCCGAGAAGAATCCCTGCGCGCCGAGATGTCCATACGTGCCCTGGGTGAGGAAGTCGAACGCAGCCTGCGGATCGAGACCGAAGGAAAGCCCAGCAGCACGCAAGGACTTGATCTCGCTCGCGAAGTAGAAAGTGCCTTCGTCGTCGGTGGCGTGGTAGAACGGCTTCTTGCCCGCGCGATCACGGGCAGCGAACAGCTCGCCAGCCTGGCGGTCCCAGATCGCGATCGCCCACATGCCGTTGAACCGCGAGAGAGCGGACGGGCCCCACTCTCGGAATGCGTGCAACACAACCTCGGAGTCCGTGGCGGACCGAAACCGATGCCCCTTTCCCACCAGCTCCGCCCGCAACTCTAAATAGTTATACACCTCGCCGTTGTACACCATGACATATCGGCCGGAGTCGTCGTGCATCGGTTGGCAGCCGAGCACCGAGAGGTCGATGATGCTGAGTCGTGTGTGACCAAGCAGGGCGGCACCCTCCTGCCAGGCGCCGCGGGCGTCGGGGCCGCGGTGCGCAAGTGCGTTCGTCATGCCGTCAAGCAGTGCCCGGTCGGCCGGGGTCGATGGACGACCGGGGGTAACCATTCCCGCGATCCCGCACATCAGCCGGATCTCCTCCGTCGCGAGTCGATCACTTCCAGAATCGGGAGCACCTGCGTCTCCATCCGATACCAACCATTGGCGATCTCCGCCACTCGCTTGCGCGCTGAATCCACTCCGTCGAGAGCGCGGTTCACGGCGCGGGCGATGGATTGTGGATCCAGATGATTGGCGAGAACAGCGACACCCTGCGCTTGCAGCTGGTCGAGGTATGGTACCCAGCTCCCGACGATCGGTAATCCGGCCTGCAAATATTCGCCGACCTTGTTCGGCGCGGGCATCAATGTCTCCGGCACCCCCGGCGTCGGCCGGATGAAGCAGGCTCCAAGCGTCGCTGCAGACTGAAGCGCGAGCATCTCGGCGCGGGTGACCATCGGAAGAAGCAGGATGTCTTCTCTGCGTGGAGACTCCTCAGCCGCGCGACGCACCTGAGTCGCATAGGCTGAGTCTTCGACTCGCGTCACGATCAGGCAAGCGTTCCTCGACCAGTGCTCCACGCTTCGAACCAGCTCGACGACAGCGTACGATGCGTTGACCGCCCCGGAATTGAGTACGATGGAGCGCCCGCGAGTACCACCGGGCAGAATCCCCTCCAGCGCCGTCGAATCGCCATTCGCTGGGAGCAAACCGCCGAACGGGACGTTGAGGACCGTGGTTGGCAAGACCGCCAACCGGGCGCGGCCAGCGAGCCATCCCGATCGCTCAGCGGAGGGAGTACACACAAGTGCGGCGTGCGAAAGTTTGCGCAAGGTTAGCCAACTTCGTACCGTTGTCGCGGGCGACCGCCAGAAATCCGCAGGTCCAAAATCGTACAGTTCGAAGGCGTGGTAGATCACCGGAATCCTGCCTCTCGAAAGGCGCAGCGCCGAGAGAAAGCTGAAGGGACAGCTCGCCAGGATGATATCGGGACGTTCGGTATCCATCATTTCTCTACCGAGCCGACCGAACGTACGGCGAGCGCGCCACCGGCTGAACGCATTCCCTTTCAGCGGACCGGCATTCCGAAATTCAGTCATGCGGTAGCTCGTCGAAGCTCCCGGCGCGGGCGATGAGAATGAGAGCACGCGAACGCGCGCCCCGTGCTCCTGAAGCGATGCCGCCACGGCGTAGATCGGCGCAAGGAAGTCGGGATGGACGAGGCTGAGGTAGAGCGCACTCCAGCCGCCTTCCGTGACAGACCTCATTTGGGTCGTCGCCCCAGTGCTGCCGTTTTCGCGAGCCGGAGTTTCGTCGCCCTAAGGCTGGCAATGGGTAGCGATAGGCTCGCCTCCACCCAACGCGGCTGTCCGCCGGAAGGAGCGCGGACGACATCGGTACGGGTAAGTCCATGGAGCAGATCGTCGTATCGGTTGAGGCATGTAGTGAGCGAAAACTCCTGCTCGGCAAGCCGTCGGGCCGCGGAGACGCGCCTGTGGACCTCGACTCGAGCCGCGTCCACCACGCACGTCGCTGCGGCTTCCACCTCTCCGACGGGGAAGATTCGAAGGCAGTCACTTGCCAGAGGGTGACTCTCGTAGTCCTCCACGCCGCTTACCCTGCTCGACACGACTCCACAACCCGATTTGAATGCCTCCATCACGGCCACCGACATTCCCTCGAAGCTCGACGTCATCAGTAGGAGATCGGCGGCACCCAGCGCACGCGCGACCTCCTCAGCGCTCTGCCAACCCCGCAGGCTCACCGCTTCTTCCAGGTCGCCTCCAGCGATCATGCTGGCTAGATGCTGGCGTTCTGGACCGTCTCCGACGATGTCGAGAGTGAAGGCTATACCACGCTGCCGCAGAGCGATCGCGACCCGAATTAGATCCGGCGCGCGCTTCTGGTACTCATCGAGCCGGCCGACCGCAAGCAGTCTCAGCAGACCTGGCACGGGGGGCGTGCGGGGTGTTGGCACTGTCAATGGAACCCCGCACGGTATCGTCGCCAACTTGGGTCGGGAGTCCACGGGCAGCTCCCGTGTCACGCGCCCGGCGATCCGCCGCGAGACGGCAACAAGCGCGCTCGTGGATCGGGAATGCGTCCTGGCCAGCTCGTAGTATGCTTGGTCGTCCGCATGCAGAACGCCGATCATGGGATTGCGCAGAGCGCAGCGGGCAGCGGCGGCCCACACGGTCGGATCGTCTGAGACGATCAGTGGCACGCCGGCGGGAACCTCGCGAAGAACGCCTTCTTCGTACACGTGACGGCGATAGCTGGAAGTGCCCAGCTCGAATTCCCAGCCGACGAGGGGTGCGATGAGAGCGGGGCGAACGTCGCCCGGAACGGCGTGCAAGAGATCCATCATTGCCGGTCGTCCCGCCCCGCCGATGAACGGGCGCCGGGGCCTCGGAGCCAGGAACCAGACTGGCGAACCGCGGCGACGCCACCCCTCGGCCGCGTCGATCATCCAGCGGGTCACTCCACCGCGATGGTACGGGTGGCAGAGCATCGCCACGCCGATGCTGGGGCTCACGGCGATCCCCGGGGCCGCCTCGCCGGACGGAGCGGCGCTCATACGACGACCGCACCGGACGTTTCCCCAGGAGCAGCGACCGGGGAGCGGCACATTGCCAGCCAGAGCCCGAGGGAGACCACCCTCCAGGGCAGAGAGGTGAACGGGTGCGTGCCCTCGAGCACCGAGTCGGTCGCCACTCTCAGGCGATCCACGTCCACGACATCGGCCGCGAGGTCTAGGGCGGAGGCGATCTCGCGGCGAAACCAGGGCTTGCGGTTACCGGTTACCCATCGCTGCTCCGGAGTCACGAAGCCCATCTTGTCGCGCCGGACTCGCACGGCTTCCGGAACGATGCCGGCCATGGCTTCGCGCAACGCGACTTTGGTCACGCCCCGGCTGAGCTTCATCCAGGAGGGAAGTCCGGCGACTAGCTCCACCAGCCGGTAATCCAGAAACGGAACGCGCGATTCGACCGACCGTGCCATCGAATTGCGATCCTCGTAGCGAAGCAGCGACGGCAGCGATGTCGAAAGAAGCTGTCGCCGAAGCGCACCCTCGAGATCCTCGGGCGGTGTCGCGTCCAGACGGGATGGCGTCGGTGTGCGCATCCAATCGGGGCCCGTTGCGGGAGCGCGCCAGTGGGCCGGCAACAGTGCCACAATGGGGGGAAATGCGATCTGTGCTGCGTACACCAGCTGGCCGAGGGGCGCTGCTCCATGCTGGTCTCTAAACGATCGCGCCTCTCCGAGCAGCCGCAGGAAGGCACGATCGCGTAGCTGGCCGGCGTACAGTGCGCCATCATTGCCCGGATATCCGGCGAGCTGCTCGTCACTACCCTGCCCATCCAGCATCACGACCAGCCCTGCGTCAGCGGCAGCGCCAAATACGCACCATTGGCTGAACATGCTGGTGCTCGTGAAAGGCTCGTCCATGTGCCACGCGAGGCTGCGCAGCTCGCGCTCGAGCCGGTCGAATGTCGGCCATACCTGGATGGACATCGCGCCCGTCGCCTGGACGACCTGCTCGGCGAACTGCCACTCGTCGAACTGAGCTCCGGCAAAGCGCGCGGTGACCGTCGCCTGCCCAGCATGCTCTCCATGCTCCGCGAGAGTTCGATGCACAAGAGCGACGATCGCGCTCGAGTCTAACCCTCCGGACAGGCAGGACCCGATGGGAACGTCCGCCCGAAGGCGGAGACGAACGCTGTCGGTCAGGAGCTCGCGCAGGTGCTCCGCCGCATCGGAGAGCGAGCGGACCGGGGCCGAAGGGCGCAGACTGTACCAGCGATGGATCTCGATTGCAGGGTCCGCCGCTCCGAGCCGGACGACGGCCCGCTCCCCACCCATCAGCTGTTGAATGCTTTCGTCGAAGGTGTGGTGACCGTGGTCAACGATCCCGTCGGAGAGGAAGTCCCGCACCGCAACGCGATCCACTCTCGCGACGAACGCCGGAAGGCTGCGCAGCTGCTTCACCTCGGATGAGAAGGCAAGCATGTCGGCACAGCGCGCCCAGTACAGCGGCTTGACCCCGAAGCGATCGCGTACCGCGTGAAGAGAGCCCCCTCGGCGCGGATCGAAGAGCAGAAACGCGAACATTCCGTTGAACCGGGACAGGCAGTCGGCATCCCATTCCGCCCACGCGGCGAGGAGCACCTCGCTGTCGGAAGTGGATATGAAATGATGACCGAGGTGCTCGAGCTCCCGACGCAGCTCGACGTGATTGTAGATTTCCCCGTTGTAGCACAGAACGAGACCGCTCGGCTCGTGAATCATCGGCTGATGTCCGGCTGACGAGAGATCCACGATCGAGAGTCGCCGATGGCCGAGCGCGACCCGCCAGTCGCTATGCGGCGGCAGCGGATGCAGGGAGTGGCGCGCGCGTGACATCGCCGCGGTGTCGGCACCCGCGTACGCGCGACCGCTCGGAGCGCCCTCCCAGAGAAAGTATCCTTCATCATCCGGGCCGCGATGCCGCACGACAGACGTCGCGCGTACGAGCGGCGCCGTGGATGTCGCCCCCCGGTCGCGGGCGCGGACGAGACCCACAATGCCGCACATCGCGTTGCCCCGGCCGCTCAGCCGGGGGCGAGCGCGCCATCGCGCTCGACGTAGGTCGACCCGCATGCGGTGCACGCGATACGCGCTCTCGGCGTCAGCTCCGACCCGAGATCCAGCCGCTCCCCACACTGACACATCCACCCGATGGTCCGCGCCGGGACCCCGGCAACGAGGGCGTAATCGGGCACGCTCCTGGTCACGACTGCGCCAGCGGCGACGAAGGCGTACTCTCCCAGGTCGTGCCCGCACACGATCGTTGCGTTGGCTCCCACCGACGCCCCACGTCGGACGCGCGTCGCCCGGTACTCGCTCTTCCGGGAGACATGACTCCGGGGATTCACGACGTTCGTGAAGACCATGGACGGTCCGAGGAACACGTCGTCCTCGCACTCGACCCCTTCGTAGATGCTGACGTTGTTCTGCACTTTCACGTTTCGGCCGAGCTTCACCCGCGACATGACCACCACGTTCTGGCCGATGCTGCACGCCTCGCCGATCTCGGCGCCGGACATGATGTGACAGAAGTGCCAGATGCGCGTACCCGCGCCGATGCGTGCTCCGCTGTCCACGTAGCTCGACTCGTGCACCGACCAGTTACCCGCCTGCTCGCGCATCTCGCTCACGCGCGGTGCTCCTCGCGCGAGAAGGTGCGCAGCGGAAGCGACACCTCGGTGCCGGTCCGGGCGGACTCGTAGATGCCCAGAATGAGCTCGAGCGACTTGCGACCCTCACGGCCGTCGGTTCCCGGAGTCGCCTCCCCGCGCAGCACCTTGACGACGTTCTCGTAGTACGGGCGATGGCCGGATCCATACACCGAAAGAGGATTCGGGGCGGCTTTCTGCGCCTCGGCCTCGCGGTCATCGTCATCGTACTCGGCGAACTCCCAGTGCTCGATGCGGTTGAGGGCCGTGCCTCCGACCTTGACCGAACCCTTCTCGCCGAGAATCGTCACCGAGCCCTCCATGTTCCGGGGGTAAGTGAGCATCGTCACCTCGATCGTGCCGAGGGCGCCGTTCCGGAAACGGAGCAGAACGACGCCGGTATCCTCGCTCTCGATCCGCCGTGCAAGCGTGGCTGTCTTGGCCGACACGGATTCCACCGGCCCCATCAGCCACTGGATCATGTCCACGTAATGGCTCGCCTGATTCATGAAGGCGCCGCCGTCGAATTCCCAGGTTCCTCGCCAGGGCGCCGAGTCGTAGTATGACTGCGGCCGGTTCCATCGGACCGTCGTGTTGGCGAGGTAGATGCGGCCGAAGCGGCCCTTCTCGACCGCCCGCTTGAGCAGCTCGACCCCCGGATTCAGGCGATTCTGCTTGACCACGAAGAGGTGGACACCGGCCTCGTCGCACGCCTTCACCAGCGCATCCGCCTCCTCGAGACGCGTTGCCATCGGCTTCTCGCAGATGACGTGCAGCCCTCGCTGCGCCGCCATTATTCCGTGCCGCGGATGGAGGCCGCTGGGAGTGCAGATCACCGCGGCATCGGCATCCGTTTCCGCGAGCATAGCACTGAATGACGTGAACGCCGGCACGCCCACCCGTTCCCCGAGTGCCCTGGCGCGGTCCGGAAGTTCGTCACACACAGCCGCGAGCACGAGATCCGCGTTGTGCTCGATCGCGTCCACATGGCGCTCGCTGATGCGCCCGCAACCCACGAGAACCATGCGAGCAGGGCGCGCGAGCGGCTCACTCACCATGGCATGCCTCCACTACCCGCAACGAGAGAATTATCGCGCGCATTCCGCGTCCAGATCCGAACAACCACCGTTTCGCCGCGGGTGCGCAACGTCCTCCAATCTCGTACGATGTACGGAGCGGTGATGACCTGCGTTGGTGGCGTGATGAACGTCCCGGGTGCCGTGCACTGCTCGGGCAGCACGAGCACGGAGACGCCTGCGACCGACGAGGACGTGAGAGCGGTTGCGTCACCGCAGCGCAGATCCTGCACGTGCGGCAGAGGATGAAAACCTGATCCGAAGGCATACAGCCACAGATCCTGTCCCATGTAGCCGGTGGAAGCGGGATTCACTGATGCCACCACTACCCGTGACGGAACGAGGGCCGGGAGGGCCGCAGCCGCCTCAGCGTCGACTTGGCGCCGCGCCATCTCGGCTGACAGGTCGTTCCGCGTGAAGAGAGCGCCCCACAGGAGCACCAGTGCCCAGGCTCCATAGGCTACACCCCCTAGCCGTCGCCCCGCTCGACGCTCGATCGCAGCAAGCGCGAGCGCGATGAGCAGGCCGACACCCAATAAATACTTGTATGCATAGTGCCCAGGATACGCGGGCCACGGAAGATAGATTAGTGTCCCGAGAAGCGGCAACGAAAGCGCCCCGGCAATCAGAAGGATCGGATGTGTGGTTCGCGGGCAGTCCCGCACGAACCATGTCAGGCCAAAGAGGAGCGTCGCAAGGTAGAGAATATTCGCGGGGAAGAGGGGGACGCGCGTCACCGGAAGAAAGGTGCCCCGAAGGACGTTACTTGTCTCCGCAGCCGTGATGTTGCGGAGGCTGTAGGAGGCGGTGTAGCTCGTCGCCGACGCATGCGCCTTGACCAACAGCACCGGCGTGGCCGCGAACAGGAAAATCATGCCCCCCATGACCGCCACCAACACCGCGTTCCGACGCGTCAAGAGCGGGAGGACGAATTCTCCGTCGGGCTGGCGGCAGAGCGCGATGAGCAGCACGAATGGCGCGCAGACCACGAACGTCTCGGTGTCCCAGATGGCGAGAGTGCATAGCGTGGCAATGGCGAAACTGGCCAACACAGGCCGTCGCGCTGTCTGAAAGCTCACTGCGAGAAAAGCAGCTGCGGTCAACAGCAGCATGGCGATGGGGTCTTGCATCTGTGGAGAGCGATAGAGCCCTCCCGCTTGCGGCGCGCACAGAAGGAGCAGTGCTCCCGCGAGAGCGCTCGCGTGGCTCGCGCCGAGGCGCCGGAAGAGAATCGCCGCTGCCACCGCCGAGGCGACCATGAGAAGGAATCGAGCTGCTTGCCATCCCGTCGCGTTGAAGCCGAACACCGTCCAGTTGGTAACCAGCGCCAGATAGGTGATCGGAGAGAAGCGGCCTTCCGACTCGTAAGCACTCGTCATCGCATCGAGCTGCGCGCGGAAACCATGGTGCGTGGCGTACAATGCGAGATGGTTTCCCCAATCCTGGATCGGAAAGACCGTGTTCTGCCAGGGACGAAAGAGCACCGCGCCGACGGCGGCGCAGATCAGTCCGACGATCCCGACCTCTCTCGCTGTCAGAGTTGATGACCGGGGGGCGAGCGCTGGCATGCCCGTCACGGCTGTTCTGTGCAGCGAACCAGCAGGCTAGGCCGGCGAGGTACAGGCAAGGCGGCGAGGAGGCGAGAAATGGGAGACGGAGCCGTCCCCAAGCCGCGATTGCGAGCGGAGCGTAGGCAATGCGACCAAGAATTTGCGCCGCGTCCGCGAACCGTCACGAAGCGTCGGAATCCAACCGCGTGTTACGGAAAAAGCTAATGGCGGCGGCACGGGCGTTCAACCCTCCAACGGAGGGCGCAGCGGCTACGTTGGCGGGGTAGACATGGCGACATCGGGGCACTACATACCCTGCTGCATCCGGCACCGCGATCAGGCGGGGTCGCGGGAGTCACCCCAGGAGGCCCACAGGTGTGCGGCATTGCCGGTGTCATCAGCCTGCGCGACGAGCCAGTTGCGCACGAGACCATCCAGCGAATGATCGACGCGGTGCGGCACCGGGGCCCCGATGGCGAGGGCGTCTGGGTAGATCACCGCGTGGGACTCGGACATCGCCGGCTCGCGATCATCGACCTCTCGCCAGCCGGTAGCCAGCCGATGCTTTCGGGCGAGGGAGATCTCGTCATCACGTACAACGGCGAGGTCTTCAACTTTCAGGAGCTGCGGGCCGAGCTGCAGACGCTGGGACATCGCTTCTTCTCACGGACTGACACCGAAGTCATTCTTCGAGGCTACCGCGAATGGGGCGAGGACGTCCTGACGCGTCTCAACGGGATGTTCGCGTTCGCCTTGTGGGACCGCACAAAGAGGAAGCTCTTCATCGCGCGCGATCGCTACGGTGTGAAGCCGCTCTATTACTGGAGCGACGGCTCGCATTTCGCCTTCGGATCCGAGGTGAAGGCGCTGCTCACGCTGCCGATGGTGCGTCGCGAGGTGTGCCTCCCGGCGCTCCATCAGTACTTCACCTTTCAGAACGTCTTTTCCGACGAGACGCTGTTCGAGGGCGTGAAGCTCCTTCCCCCCGGCCATACGCTCACCATCGATCTGGATCGGGGGGATGTTCGAACCCACAAGTACTGGGACTTTCGATTCGGTCTCGATCGGTTCGGCGGCACACAGGAGGAGTGCGAGGAGGAGCTGTACAAGTGCTTTCAGGGGGCGACGGTCCGCCAGCTCGTGAGCGATGTGCCGATTGGATGCTACCTCAGCGGCGGCATGGATTCGGGATCGCTCACGGCGCTGGCATCCCGGCATCTCGGACGCATCCACTCGTTCACCGGTGGCTTCGACTTCTCCTCGGCATCGGGTCTCGAGCTGGGGTTCGATGAGCGGCCGGCGTCGGAGATGATGGCCAATCTCTTCAAGACGGAGCACTACGAGGTCGTGCTGCACGCGGGCGACATGGAGCAAGTGATGGCGGACCTCGTGTGGCATCTCGAGGACCTCCGTGTTGGGCAGTGCTACCCCAATTACTATGTCGCCCGGCTCGCCAGTCGATTCGTCAAGGTCGTGCTCTCGGGGGCGGGCGGGGATGAGCTCTTTGGCGGCTACCCCTGGCGCTACTTTCGCGTGACCAACAGCCGCTCGGCGGAGGAGTACTACCACAACTACTACTCCTTCTGGCAGCGCCTGGTCGCCGATGAGGAGAAGACAGACCTGTTCTCTCCGGAGGTCTGGCGAGGTCTGAATGGGCACTCGACGTTCGAGGTATTTCGCGATGTCTTTCGTGATTTCCGGGCCCCGATCGAGACCCCGGAAGACTGCGTCAACCACTCGTTGTACTTCGAGGCAAAGACCTTTCTCCACGGGCTGCTGGTCGTGGAGGACAAGGTCAGCATGGCGCATGGACTGGAGACGCGTGTGCCCTTCCTCGACGACCAGCTCGTGGACTTCGCCATGGGCGTACCGCTCGAGTACAAGCTGGATTGGGAGGGGATCAGGCAGTCCGTGGACGAGGACGACGTGATCAAGAAGCACGCATGGGTCGCCTCGGCGGGCGGGAAGAAAGTGCTCCGCAACGCGATGCGGCGGCTCATTCCCCAGGAGATTCTCGATCGGAAGAAGCAGGGCTTCAGCGGACCCTACGAGGCCTGGTACCGTGGTGAGAGCCTCGAGTACATCAAGAAACAGCTCCTTACGCCGCGGAGTCGGGTGAACGCGTTCCTCCAGCCCGCGTTCGTGCGCCGGATCATCGACGAGCACACGTCGGCGCAGAGGAACCACCGGCTGCTCATCTGGTCGCTGCTCTGCTTCGAGATGTGGCTGCGTCGGTTCATGTAGTAGAAGCCTACGTGAATCCCTCCAATCTCCCGGCCGCCGCGCCCGGCGTTTCGGCGATGGTCATGGCCTACAACGAGGTCGCCAGCCTCCGGCAGGTGGTGGTAGAGATCGGCGCCGCTCTCTCGGTGACCGGACTCCCCTACGAGATCGTGGTCATCGATGACGGAAGCAGCGACGGCACCGGCCCTCTGGCGGATGAGCTGGCACGCACGATCGGGAACGTGCGCTCGGTGCACCATGCTGTGAACGGCGGCGTGGGACAAGTCTATCGGACGGGGTTCGGCGAGGCGGGCCAGAGCTACGTGACGTTCTTCCCGGCCGATGGGCAGTTCCCGGCCACGATCCTGCACCAGTTCCTCGCGCTCATGCCGAGCCATGACATGGTGTTGGGCTATCTCGATGACCGGGACGACCCGCTGCTCGCAAAGACCTTGTCGTTTGCCCGGGGAGTGGTCCACCGCATCCTGCTCGGCTCCTCTCCGCGCTTTCAGGGAGTCACGATGTTTCGTCGCGAGCTCCCCGGGCTGGTCGGGCTCAGGTGCGGCGGACGCACCAACACCGTCATCAACGAGCTGATCATCCGCGTCCATCGCGCCGGCTACCGCACGGTGAGCGTCGCGACTCCGATGCGTCCCCGGGCGGCCGGGCAGTCGAAGGTCAACAACTTTCGAACGATCCGGGACAGCCTCGCCGACGCGGTCGCGCTACGCCGCTACATGTGATCAAGGGTCATGGATCGGCCGCGAGGATGTCGGTGATCGCGTCGTCGAGCGTGCGATGCGGATCAAATCCGATGAGTCGCCGCGCCTTGGAGACATCCGGTACGCGGCGCGCCATGTCCTCGAAGCCAGGGCGATAGGCCAAATCGTAGGGAACGAAATGGATCTCGGACGCGGATCCGAGCCGCTCGCAGATTCGCCGCGCCAGCTCGAGGATGGTGATCTCTTCGTCCGAACCTAGATTGACCACCTGTCCTAGCGCCAAGTCCGTGTGCACTAGCTTGTGCATGGCGGGAACGATGTCCAGGACGTGGCCGTAGCATCGACGCTGGCTCCCGTCGCCGTAGACGGTGATGGGCGCGTTCGCGCGGGCCTGATCGATGAAGCGCGGGATGACCATCCCGTAGCAAGGCACCTGCCGCGGGCCGACGGTATTGAAGAGCCGGCCGATGACGCCAGGCAGTCCGTGCGACTGGTGGTTTGCCAGGAGAAGGAACTCGTCCACCGCCTTCGAGATCGCGTAGTTCCACCGCCGCTTGGATGTCGGCCCGTAGAGCACGTCATCATCCTCGCAGAAGGGGATGCGCGTGCCCTTCCCGTACACTTCGCTGGTGGACGCGACAAAGATCCTCTTCCCGAACTTTGCCGCGGAGCGCAAGGCAACTTCGGTCCCGACGATATTGGTCTCGATCGTGCGCACCGGGTCGTTCACGATCAGGTGCACGCCAACCGCGGCAGCGAGGTGGTAGACCACGTCCACTTGTTCAACCACCCGCTCGAACGACGAATCGTTTGTGAAGTCGCCGATGATATAGCGGAAGCCGCTGCGCCCCAGACATCGCGCGAGATTCGACATTCGGCCGGTCGAGAGATCGTCCCAGACGATCACCTCCTACCGCTGCTCGAGGAGGTGCTCCGCGAGGTGACTTCCGATGAAGCCGGCTCCTCCGGTTATCAGGTTTCGCATTGTGTGGATACAGAGTACGAGAGAAGGGAGATCGGCGAGGGGACCTTGCCGGCTGGGGGCGGCGCCGTCAAGAGTGTTCGGCCCAGGCTCCCAGAACGGCGCAGGCGAAGGTCAGACGCGGACTCTCCACCGAACCGCGCCCACCGGAGAGCCTCACGCCGGTGGCCGCCCAGTCTCGCAGAACGGGACCGACGGGGGAGCTCATCCACTCACGCATCGGAGAGTTGAATCCGCTCTTGTCGCGCGCTGCCAATCCGGGGGGCCCTAGCTCGGCGTACCATTCGCGCAGACACAGCTTTCCGGTCTCGCCCCGTCGCTTCCGTTCGCGCGGCAATCCTTTGGATGCGCGCAACACACCCTCCGCGAGCATCGGCACGCGGCTCTCGACCGAATACGCCATCGACGACGTGTCCACCTTGGCGAGCATCTCGTCCACTAGCGCTGTCGCCCGGTCCACCGCCAGCATCTGCTCGAGCTCGCCGGCCGGGGCGAAGCGATCCCAGACCTCCCTCGCTCGCTCCTCCATGGGATCGTCGGGTGGAGAATCCACACCGAGAATACGCAGCTCGTCCGCGGAGCAGATGCGGAGCTTGTCGAGGTAGACCGAGGCCGGGTGCCGGGAGACACGCCGGCCTACCTCGCCCATGACGGCAAGCGGCCCAGACCCACGCGGCAACCGCCCAAGCCAGGGTGCTACCGTGCGGAAGCTCGAGCTAGCCGCCCAAGGCGGCACGTACGGCATTCCGAGATGCCAATTATATCCGCCGAACAGCTCGTCGCCCCCATCCCCCGACAGGATGACACGCCTGTCAGGGGCGATAGCTTGGAAGAGCTGATGAAGACCGACCAGGCTCGACACCCCGAGCGGCTCGTCCATGCCCCGAACCACCCGGTCAAACAGCTCGGCCGTAAGCCCCGAAGCGCCGATCGCAATCTCATGGTCGATCACGCCGAGGTGGCGTGCGGCTCTCATTGCCTCCTCGTACTCGTCTTCGGCGAAGCCGCGGTGGCTCACGGTCCACGCGTGCAGCGCCACCGGCGGTAGCGCACGGGTCGCCAGGGCCGTCACGAGGCCAGAATCGACACCCGCCGACAGCAGCACCCCAACCGGCACATCGGCGACCAGATGAGATCGCACCGCCGCATCGAGCGCCTCACGCACGTCGCTGTCGGTCGTCGCCGACTCGACGGGGCGGTCCGTCCACCACTGGCGCTCCTCGACCACGAGACCGGCTCGCACCCGGAGCCAGCTGCCCGGCAGGACATGACGCGCGGCGCTCACGGCCGACCAGGGAGAAGGAACAAATCCCCAAGTGAGATAGACGGCAAGCGCGTTATTCCGGAGGCTGCGCGGAACCCGCGCATCCGCAAGCAGGGCGGGGAGAGTGGAGGCGAAGGTGACTCCCTCGTCGTGCTCCGAGATGACGAGGGGCTTGATCCCGAGTCGGTCGCGAACCAGGTAGAGCTCCCGGCTGCGGCTATCCCAGAGCGCAAGCGCGAACATTCCCTCCAGCCGCTCGCAGCACTCGGCGATTCCATACTGCTCGTAGAGGTGAGGCACGACCTCGCAATCGGACTGGCTCCGGAAGACATGACCTTGCCTGATCAACACCTCGCGCAGCTCCCGGAAATTGTAGATCTCCCCGTTTACCATCACGCACACGGTTCGATCCTCGTTCCACAGTGGCTGCGCTCCGGCCGGCGAAAGGTCGATGATGGAGAGCCGGCGGTGGACCAGGAGCAGATCCCCGTCGGCGTGGACGCCCACACCATCAGGACCTCGATTGGCGAGCGCGGACGACAGCTCACCAGCGAGCTCCCGGGCGTGGCCCTCCGGAAGCGGCGCCCGATTCGAGCACCCGCCGAGACCGCACATCAGGGACCTCCTGAGGGAGCCAGCTCGTACGGGGAGCCAGGGTCCAGGACGGCCGGCATCGAGCCATCCAGAAGCGCCGAGAAGAGCCCATCGAGACGCTCGGCCGAGCTGTCCGGGCTCCCGATGCGCTCGGCACGCGCGCGCGCCGCGAGACCCACCCGCTGCCTGCACGATTGGTCTCTGGCCAGCGACACCAGGACACGCCGGAGCGACTGGACATCGCGGGGCGGGACCAGATAGCCGTCGGCTCCGTCGGCGATCGCCTCGGGATGCCCGCCGACCGGTGTCGTGACGACGGGCAAGCCCGAGGCCATCGCTTCGAGAAGTGCGTTCGACATCCCCTCTCCATAGGTCGGCAGGCAGAAGATGTTCGACGCGGCGTAGCACAGCGGCATCGCGTCACCCGGGACGTCATGGAGAAAAACGACCTTGAGGCGAGGCGCGAGCGCCTCGTGCTCACGCGCCAGATCGATCTCTGCGTGCTGGCTGGATGTCACGGCCAGAAGGACGACGTCGGGCAGATCCCTCAACGCACCCAGCAGCTCCCGCCACCCCTTCCGAGCGATCGCGGCACCGACACAGATGATGACGATCGTATGCGTGTCGATGCCGAGCGCAGTGCGCGCCGCAATCCGGCCGGAGGAATCCACCGGACGAAAGCGTTCGAGATCGATGCCATTGGGCACGACCGCGGCCCGGTTGAATGGCGCCTGGGAGAGACGTCGAGCTTCCGTCAGGATGGTCTGCGATACCGCCAGCACGAGGCTCGCATCGCGTACGGTATTCCGAAAAGCGGCCATCCGCTCGTCACGATCATGAGGCCACACCCATACGTCGTCCCCGCGCAGGTAGACGGCGTAGTGAAGCCCCAATCGTTGGCAGGCGGCTGCGACCGAGGGACCGTAGGGCAGGGCGAACTGACAGAGGATCAGATCGCGGTGAGTGTCGGCGACCGCAGCAGCCAGAAGGGAGGCCAGAGCCTCACCGATTCGCTCCCCGCCGTCGAGCGGACGCGAGAGCCGGCTGGGAACGCGATTCTGGTGTACGAGATCGGAGACCGCGACTCCATCCGGCTGCCACGATGCCGGAACACGACGTTGTCTCGCCGCGCGCCATGCCGGCGCGAGCCGCCAGAGCATGGGGGGGAACCAGCCATTGGGAAGGACCACTTGGACATCCCAGTCCCGCCGAGCCAGTGCCGCGAGCTGCCGGTGCGCGAAGGCGCACTGATTCTGTGCTCCGGGAGTGGGATAACACTCTGTCACCACCCAGAGTCGCCGTGAGAGGGCGCCCGAGGTCACGCGCGCCGTCTCAGACGAGCGCCGGAGCGCCGGATTCTGGCTTGGGGCTCGACCGGGCGATGACGCGGTGCGCCGCGTTGCGGGTATCCACGAGGATGCGTGCCCGGCCCGCGATCCGGGCATAATCAATCTGAGTATGGTCGGTGACGATCATCACCGCGTCGGCATCGCGCAGAACGTCGTCGCGAAGGTCGACCGATCTTCCGACCGCTGCCGAGGGGGTGTGTCCGTCCTCGCGGATCTCGGGGATGAACGGGTCGTGATAGCTCACCACGGCTCCCTTCCCTACGAGCAGATCCAGAATGTCCAGGGCCGGCGACTCGCGCAGATCGTCGATGTCCTTCTTGTAGGCGACACCGATCACCAGAACCTTCGCCCCCTTCATCGACTTCCCCGCCTGGTTCAGCGCGTCCTGAACCTTCGTGACCCAGAAGGCCGGCATCTCGGTGTTGATCTCCCCCGCGAGATCGATCATCCGCGTCTTGTAGTGGAGCGTGCGCATCTTCCACGCGAGGTAGTGCGGATCCAGCGGGATGCAGTGCCCGCCCAGCCCCGGGCCGGGGGTGAACTTCATGAAGCCGAACGGCTTGGTGGCGGCCGCATCGATCACTTCCCAGACGTCGACGCCGAGCTTGTCGCAGATCACGGCCATCTCGTTCACGAGGCCGATGTTGATCATGCGAAAGGTGTTCTCGAGGAGCTTCGTCAATTCCGCGGCTTCGGGAGAGCTCACCCGAACCACGGTGTCGATGAAGTGGCCGTACACCATCTGGCCCAGCTCGCTGCAGCGCTCGGTGATCCCTCCGAGCACCTTGGGCGTGTTGCGGGTGTGCCAGCGCTCGTTGCCGGGATCCACACGCTCCGGAGAGAAGCAGAGGAAGAAATCGTCCCCCACCGCGAACCCCCGGGCCTCCAGCAGCGGCAGCATCAGCTCCCGCGTCGTGCCCGGATAGGTCGTGGATTCGAGCACGATCAGCTGTCCCGGACGGAGCGCCCTGGCAACGGAATCCGTGGCGGACTGGACGAACGACATGTCCGGGTCCTTGGTCTTTCCCAGCGGAGTGGGCACGCAGATCGAGATGACGTCGCACTCCGAGAGGCGCTCCATGTCGAGCGTCGCCTCGAGCCGTCCGTCGGCGCGAAGCCGCGCCACGTCGGCGTCGGACACGTCTTTGATGTGGCTCTCTCCCGCCCCGACGCTCGCGACCACTCGCTCGGATTTCTCGAACCCGATCACGCGAAGCCCCGCCTTTCCCATCTCGACGGCGAGGGGCAGCCCCACGTAACCCAACCCGACGACCCCACAGACCACGTCCCGGCGGGCGATCTTCTCGCTGAGTTGCTCGTATGTGCTCATTCTCTGAGTGCGAAGGGGGCCAGCGCCGGACGCCGGCTGGCGCAAGGTAACTTCGGCGCCATCTGGCCAGTCCTACCCTGTGAGGCTGCTGGATCCGTTCAAAACCTAAGCGGCATGCCGTGACCGATCAACCTGACGCGTACCCTGCCCCGCTCACTCCTGCGGGCGTCGCGGCGCTCGTTCCCTGCTCCCATGGAAACGGGTGCCCGCTCGGCGTCGATGCGCCCGCGATCGCGAGCGCGCTGCGCGAGGGTGATCATCCCCGCGCCTATCTGATCGCCCGCGGACCCAACCCCTTCGCCAGCGTCTGCGGCCATGGATGCCATGCGCCGTGCGAGAGCGCGTGCCGGCGCCGCCTCTACGGGGCGCCGGTCGCGATCGCGGCGCTCGAGGCCTATGCGAGCGGCTTCTCGGTTCCATCTCTCATGGCGTCGCCGGGTCCATGCACCAGTCCGCACGACGCGCGATCCGTGCGCGGCCTGCTGGGCGCGGGAACAGGGTTGGACAGCGAGCCGCCGCGTTCCGGGCGGCGGGTCGCGATCATCGGAGCCGGTCCGGCCGGCCTTGGCTGCGCCCACGACCTCGCGCTCCTCGGGCACGAGTGCCACATCTTCGAGTCATCGGGGGAGCCAGGGGGATTGCTCACCCACGCTCTCCCATCCTTCCGTTTTGCGCTCGCGCACGCACGAGCCGAGTGCGACGTCATGCTCTCCCTGCCGATCGTCTTCCATGGCGGTCAGGAGCAGCTCGGGGCGACACCATTGAGGCGGCTGCTCGAGGCCGGATTCCATGCCGTGTTCCTGGCCATCGGTGCGTCTGCGGCCGGCGTATCCCCCCTACTCTCGCCGCCTGGTCACCCCGACGTCATCGACGCGATGGAAGTCCTCGCGGATCGGCAGCCGACGGCCGGACGCGTGGTCGTGGTCGGAGAGGGGGATCTCGCCGTGGACGCGGCGAGGCTTGCCCTCCGGCGGGCGCGCGGGGGCACGGCCGGCACAGGAGCCCGCGTCGTCCTGGTTCTCTCCTCGAGTCCAGAGGAATCGCGGGAACCCCCGCACATGCTCGCTGGCGCGATCGCCGATGGCGTGGAGATCCTTCACGGCTGGCAGGCGCAAGGCATGTCCAGCGATGACGCCGACGGACGGTTGACCGGCGTCGTCATTGTTCGACTCCAGGGACAGGGCGAGCTGCTGCTCTCCTGCGAGCAGCTTCTTGTCGCCGGTCCCCGTGTCGCTCCGGTGTCGCCCTTTGCGGGTGAGCTGGCGATCGAGTCCGGAGCCTTCATCGCGACGGACCCGGAAACGCTCCAGACATCCATGCGGCGGGTGTGGGCGGGCGGCGCCTGCGCATTCGGTCACCGCTCCATCGCCCACGCCCTCGCGGACGGGAAGCGGGCCGCCTGGCAGATCCACGGCGAGCTGATGGGCCGGCGAGTCGGGGTGCGGTTGGCGTCAGCGTGGAGCGAGGCCGACGACTGGGATGCGGCGAGAACGCCCCTCGCGCTTGTCCAGCGGCGTCGGACCCTGGCTGTTCTCGACCAGACACCTCCCGATCCGTTCGCGGAGCGGTCGCCAGCGGCGCTCCACGATGCGCTGCACGAGGCTCAACGCTGTTTCGACTGCGCAACGCTTCCAGTGGTGGACAGCAGCTGCACGAGCTGCGGAAAGTGTGTGCCCACATGCCCCGTCGGAGCGCTCTCGCTCGGCACGGGCGACTCCCCGGTCCTCGTCTTGGACCAGGAGCTGTGCAATCGGTGTGGCGCCTGCGTCGCTGCGTGTCCGACGGGAGCGCTGGCCATGGCGCGAGGCGTGTGGGAGGAGCGGCTGCGCTACGTGAGCTGAGGTCTATCCGGACGATCTCCGGCGACGTCCGAGAAGATGTCCGCCATCGCTCTGGCCGTGGCCTCCCAGGAGAAGCCAGCGGCCCGCCGCCTCCCTCGGTCCGCCATCGCCGCGCGTCTCTCTGGCGACCCGAGCAGCTCAACGATCGCCGCCGCGAGCGCGGTTGAATCACCCACCGCAACGAACCGCGGCGCGTCCCCGCCGATCTCGCGGCAGATGGGCAGATCGGAGACGATCGCTGGCGTGCCGGCAGCCATCGATTCGAGAACGGGGAGGCCAAAGCTCTCGAGGCGCGACGGAAAGAGGGAGAGCGTGGCCGCGCGATAGAGTGCCGGCAGATCGTTCTGGTCCACTCGGCCGATGAAGTGCACTCGCTCCTCGAGAGAGCTTGCGGCAACCTGAGCCAGCAGCTCGCGATAGAGCGCCTGGTCGGTCACGCCACCGGCGACCACGAGAGCAGGCGTGTCGTGCCCGAGCCGCGCGTACACGGCTGTATAGGCCTTCAGCAGGACAGGGAAATTCTTGTGGGGTGCAAGGGACGAGACCGCGAGCAGATACGACGGGGGTATCCCGGGCAGTGCCCCGGCGCGCGCGGGATCCGGCGAGGCGAAAAAAAGAGGATCCACCCCGTGATGAACGACCGATGTCGTCTTCGGGTCGAGTCTCAGGCGGCGCACGACCTTGTCCCGGAAGGTGGCCGACACGCAGACCACCCGATCGGCGGTTCGAAGCGATCGCGAAGCGATAGGCTGCCGCGTTGCGCGATAGATGATGGCCCGGCGACGCGCGCCGCCGGGAGGGAAGGCGAAGGGGGAGGCAAAGACGCTCAGGTTGCCCGCAAGTACCACGCGTGGGCAGGGCGCCCTCGTGGCACCGGACTCGGTGGGGGTGAACAACAGGTCGAACCGCTCGCTGCGAAGAAGGTGCTGCATCGTGGTTTCTTCGAACCACAGTCGCCGGAGCACTCCGGTACCAGGCAGGGGAGCCGGAATCACCCGGACATGGGCCGCGAGCGCGTCGATGAGGTCGCGCTGATACATCGGCGCGAGAAGGACGTAATACCGGTCAGCCGGGGAGATACGAGCCAGGATCGGAAGGAGCTGCCGGACGTACGTGACGCCGCCGCCCTCGCGCGCGGAGAGCGCGTCCACCAGAATTTTCACTCTCCGATCATCACCTGTCGCAGTCCGCGCCGGAAGTGCTCGAAGGTATATCGCTCCTCCACTCGGCGCCGGCCTTGCTCCCCCATCCTCGAGAGAAGCTCGGGAGTGGTGAGGAGGCGGGTAATTCGCTCTGCAAGCACGTCGATGGCTTCGCGATCCACGACGAATCCGGTCACCCCCTCCTCCACGACTTCCGGGGCACCGCCGTGGTCGCCGCCGATGCAGGGCTTGGCGAACGCCATGGCCTCGAGGTAAGCGACCCCGAATCCCTCACCGCTACTGGGCATCACGAAGACGGCAGCATCCCGATAACGCGCCGCCAGCTCGTTTTCCGACACCCGTCCCGCGAAGTCGACGCGATCGGCGACGCCACACTCGCGGGCCAGCGTCTCGAGTCTCGGCCGATCATCGCCATCTCCCACGACGACGTACCTCACCTCTGGAACGGCTCGCCGGACGGCGCTCAGCGCCCGGATCACGGAGTCCACTCCCTTGTATTGCTCACAGGCCGCGAGCCGCGCTACCGTGAGCAGCGTGGGCGCGGGAGGGAGGGCCCTGACCGAAAGCGTTCGCGCCGTCAGCTCCGGCTCGAGCGCATTTGGAACGATGTGGATCAGGTTGGGCGGCACGTCGTTCATCCGGATCGCCTGGTTGGCCGAGTAGCGGCTGATCGAGATGATGCCCGTGGCCCGTCGGAGCGCGAGGCGGTCGAGGAAGGAGAGGCGGGGCCAGATGTCGGTGCCGTGCACGTGCACCCAGTAGGGGCAACGCGGATTGAACAGTCGGATTCCGAGAGCGATCGGCGCGATCCCGGGATGCCCCATATAGACGAGCGAGGCCCGCCGGGCGGCGGCGAGCGCCGCCGCGATGTACGGCGCCCGCCTACCAGCGAATCCGCGTACTGCCGAACTGGACCCGCCAACCTCGAACCTCGTTTCTTCCACGGGATCGTTGATACTCAGATTCGTACACGGCTCTCCGCGCGCTCGCGCGATGTCCTCGAGCGCGATGGCGGCATGGCGTCCAACGCGCTGAACCCCTCCATCACTGACGATCTCGGTGAAGAGTCCCAGAATCATGTGACTGGATCGAACATGGGCCGGTATGTATCGCAGGCGGTCAGCCCACGCAATTAACGCGACGTCTTGACTGCGAGCGCGGCATTTCGTCAAACTCCACTGGCAATGTACACGCACGCCGCCCAGATCGGGGGCGCGCTACGCCTCTCCCCGCGGAGTCGACTTTGAAGATTCTGGTCACCGGAGGAGCCGGATTCATAGGCTCCGCCGTCGTCCGGCGGTTGCTAGCGGGCGGCGCGCACGAGGTCGTGAACCTCGACGCCCTCACCTATGCCGGAAACCTCGACTCTCTACGCGAGATCGAGCACCATCCCCGATACATTTTCGAGCACGCGAATGTCTGCGATGTCCGTGCGCTGCGTGACATCTTCGAGCGCCATCGGCCCGAGGCCGTCCTGCATCTCGCGGCCGAATCCCATGTGGACCGCTCGATCGACGGGCCCGGAGCCTTCGTGAACACGAACGTCGTCGGTACGTGCGCGCTGCTACAGGAGGCGCGACGGCAGTGGGAGGGGTTGGATGGTCCGGAGCGCGACCGACGTCGTTTCGTGCACGTGTCCACCGACGAGGTCTTCGGTTCGCTTGGTCCAACGGGCTATTTCACCGAGACGAGTCCCTACCAGCCCAGCTCCCCTTATGCCGCGACCAAGGCGGCCGCCGATCATCTGGTGCGCGCCTGGCATCGGACCTACGGGCTTCCCTGCATCGTCACCAACTGCTCCAACAACTACGGTCCGTACCAGTTTCCGGAGAAGCTGATCCCGCTGATCATCCTCAATGCACTCGAGGGAAAGCCCCTGCCAGTGTACGGTCGCGGCGAGAACGTGCGCGACTGGCTCTATGTGGAGGATCACGCTGAGGCTCTTGTCCAGGTGCTGGAGCGCGGCACGCCGGGCGAAACCTACGCCGTCGGTGGCCAGAACGAACAGCGGAACATCGATGTCGTGCACCTGATCTGCGACATTCTGGACGAGATCCAACCCGATGCGACGATCGGAGCTCGTGCCAAGCTCATCCGCATGGTGCCGGACCGGCCGGGACACGATCTCCGCTACGCGATCGACACCTCCCGCACTCGCCGGGAGGTCGGCTGGGAGCCGCGAGAGACGTTCGCGTCGGGACTGCGACAGACCGTCCGCTGGTACCTGGACAACTCCTGGTGGTGGGAGCGGGTGCGCTCCGGGATTTATCGCGGGGAGCGCCTTGGGCTGTCGGCCACGATGTCCGGGACATGAAGGGCATCGTCCTCGCGGGCGGCTCGGGCACGCGGCTCTATCCGATCACTCGGGTGATCAGCAAGCAGCTCCTGCCCGTGTTCGACAAGCCGATGATCTACTATCCCCTCTCGACGCTGATGCTGGCCGGGATCCGGGACGTTCTCATCATCTCCACTCCGCAGGATCTCCCGCGCTTCGAGGAACTCCTGTCCGACGGTGCGCAGTGGGGGATGAGCTTCCGCTACGCCCAGCAAGCGGTGCCCAACGGGTTGGCGCAGGCGTTCGTGATCGGTCGCGATTTCGTCGGACGCGAGTCCGTGTCGCTCGTGCTCGGCGACAACATCTTCTACGGGCGCGGTCTCCGCGCGGTGCTGGAGCGGGCAGCCGGACAGCGGGAGGGCGCCACCGTCTTCGGATACTACGTGCGCGACCCCGAGCGCTACGGCGTAGTCGAAGTGGACGCCGCGGGACGCGCGATCGACATCGTGGAAAAGCCGGTCGCGCCCCGCTCCCACTACGCCGTGACCGGGCTGTACTTCTACGACAACGAGGTTCTCTCGATCGCTTCGGCGCTGCGTCCCTCGCCCCGGGGTGAGTTCGAGATCACGGATGTGAATCGGGAGTATCTGCGGCGCGGGGGGCTGCGCGTCGAGCTGCTGGGCCGGGGCATGGCGTGGCTGGACACCGGCACGCACGAGTCGCTCCAGAGCGCCTCGACTTTCATCGAGACGATCGAGAAGCGGCAGGGCCTCAAGATCGCTTGCCCCGAGGAGATTGCCTTTCGACTGGGATACATCGATGCTGGGCAGCTCCAGCGTCTCGCCGATGACCTGGGGCGCAGCGCCTACGGAGACTATCTGAGCCGCCTGCTCTCCGAGGGACCTCTTCCCTATCTCGCGCCGGCCTCAGACGAATAGTCGCGACCTTTCTCCTCGCACTCTCTTCCAGCGTGGCCCACCTCTCCGTCGTGATTCCGGTATTCCAGGCCGAGGAATGCATGGATGAGCTGTACCGTCGCCTCTGCTCTTCGCTGGCCCCGATCACGAGCGATTTCGAGATCGTTCTCGTCGAGGATGGGGGGAGGGATCGCTCCTGGGAGAAGATCCAGGAACTGGCGGCCGCCGATCATCGCGTGCGCGGTCTGCAGTTCAGTCGCAATTTCGGACAGCATTACGGCATCACGGCCGGACTCGATGTCTGCGACGGCGACTGGGTCGTCGTCATGGACTGCGACCTCCAGGATCGTCCTGAGGAGATCCCGAGATTGTACGCCCGGGCGCTGGAGGGGTACGACGTGGTCCTGGCTCGACGAGGATTGCGGCGCGACGGATGGCTCAAGCGCACCACGTCGCACGCCTTCTACGCCGTCTTCAAGTATCTGACAGAGATGCAGTATGACGAGCAGGTGGGAAACTTTCGGATCATGTCCCGCCAGGTCGTGCTGTCGTTTCGCCAGCTGCGCGAGCGCTTGCGCTTCTTCGGGGGACTGATGACCTGGCTCGGGTTCCGGGTCGGGAGCGTCGACGTCGTGCACGCGGAGCGATTCGCCGGTTCGACTTCCTATGACTACCGCAAGCTCGTGCGGTTGGCCGTCGACACCATCATCGCCTACTCCGACAAGCCGCTGAGGTTGGCGATCCGGCTCGGCTTCGCCATGGCCGCCCTCTCGCTTGCCGCAGGCATCTTCTTTCTCGTTCGGGCGCTGACGCACCGGATTCCTGTGAGTGGCTGGGCGAGCCTGATCGTGTCCCTGTACTTCATCGGCGGGATTGTCGTCGGGCTACTCGGCATGCTGGGTCTCTACATCGGCAAGATGTTCGACGAGACCAAGCGCAGGCCGCTGTACATCGTCAGGCGCACCACGTACACACCCGCCCCGTGAAGCTCGCGGTGCTGTGCGCGACCGACCGGGGACTACGCTGTCTCGAGCGTATCTCGGAGATTCTTCCCGACGCGCAACTGCTCGTGTTCTCCTTTCCCGAGGAGCCTGGCGAGCCTCTCTTCGTGGACGCCATCAGATCCTTCACCGAATCGCGGGGCGGCCGCTTCGTCGCGGCGCGTCAGGTCGGCGCGCCCGCTCATGAGCGCGTGTGGAGCGAGGAGGGCGTGGATCTCCTCCTCGCCGTTAGTTGGCGCTACCTCGTGCCGCCAGAGGTGTACGGATCGGCACGGAAGGGAGCGTTCGTCTTCCACGACTCTCTTCTGCCGGCATATCGGGGCTTCTCGCCGACGGTGTGGGCAATCGCCAACGGAGAGACGAGCACCGGGGCGACGCTGTTCCGGATGGTCGATGACGTGGATTCGGGGGACATCGTGGACCAGCATCGGGTGCCCGTGGGTCCGGATGACACGATCGCGACGGTCATGGAAGGGGTAACGCGAGCCTATATGGCCCTCCTCGATGCCAACCTCCCCGCGCTGGCCGCCGGCTCGGCGCCGAGCTCAGGATCACTCGCAGGCGACCTATACCTGCCGCCGCACAGCCGCCGACAATCGGATCGACTGGACTCGCGGGAGTGCCGACATCTACAATCTCGTACGCGCCGTGACAAATCCTTATCAGGGCGCGGTCACCACCCTCGAAGGCAAACGGCTGATCATCTGGCGCGCCGAGCGCTCGTTGTCCGGGCGCCGGTACGTCGGCCGCATAGCGGGGCGTGTCGTCGATGCGTCCGATCGGGGCGTCGAGGTGCTGACCGGTGATGGGTCGATTCTCCTCCGAGAGGTGCAGCTGGAGGACGGGCCGCGAGTCCCGGCAGATCAGATACTCACGAGTCCGAGCCAGACCCTCGGGCGCTGACTTCACACCGATGACCTCACGGCAGGTTCCGTTCAACCGGCCCACCTTCGCGGGACGAGAGCAAGAGTACATCGCGCAGGCGGTGGCGCGGGGTCATCTCTCGGGCGACGGTCTCTTCACTCGCCGCTGCAGCGCCCTCCTCGTCGACGGGCTCGGCGCCTCGCAGGCATTGCTGACGACGAATTGCACACACGCGCTGGAGCTGGCAGCGCTCCTGCTCGATATCCAGCCAGGCGATGAGGTGATCGTTCCGACGTTCACGTTCGTGAGCACGGTCAACGCATTCGTCCTGCGCGGAGCGATTCCCGTCTTCGTGGACAGCCGGCCGGACACTCTGAATCTGGACGAGCGTCAGCTCGAGTCCCTGATCACCGCCCGCACGCGCGCGATCCTGCCCGTACACTATGCCGGCATCGGATGCGAGATGGACGTCATCCTGCCGCTCGCGAAGCGGCACGGCATCGCCATCGTCGAGGACAACGCTCACGGATTGTTCGGGCGCTTCCGGGGTCAGCTACTCGGAAGCTTTGGGGGCATGAGCACGCTCAGCTTCCATGAGACCAAGAACTTCACGTGTGGCGAGGGAGGGGCGCTCGTTCTGAACGATCCCGCGTTCGTCGCGCGGGCCGAAGTCATCAGGGAGAAGGGGACCAATCGGAGCCAGTTTTTTCGGGGTCAGGTGGACAAGTACACCTGGGTGGATGTCGGCAGCAGCTACCTGCCGAGCGAGATCCTGGCGGCCATTCTCTGCGCGCAGCTCGAGTGTCGGAGCGACATTCAGGAGAGACGGCGGACGCTCTTCGAGCGCTACCAGAGAGAGCTCGGCGACTGGGCCCCGCGGGTCGGAGCCCGGTTACCGGTGGTCCCTCCGCACACGGAGCCAGCATGGCATCTCTTCTATGTGCTGATGCCCTCGCTGGCCGCCCGGCAGGCGATGATCGCCCACCTCAAGGCATCAGGGGTGTCGAGCGTGTTCCACTACGTTCCGCTGCACTCCTCTCCCATGGGCAGGCGTTTTGGAGGGAGAGCCGGCGCATGCCCGGTGGCGGAAAGCTCCAGCGACCGATTGCTGCGACTTCCCTTCTACAACGCGATGACCGACGACGAACAGAGCTACGTGATCGATGCCGTCAGTCGATTCGTGAGCGACTAGGGATCTCTAGGCTTCTTGCGCGCCAGAATGACGTTTCCGCTCGCGATCACGGCCGCCGCGGGATGGCGAGAGAGAAGAATGTCGAGGTATTTGAGAGGCGACAGGAGCCAGGTGACCGGCATGATCGCTCGGTACAACCGCGTGCTGCCGAACGAGAGGAGAAGCGCAAGCCATTCCTGGAGAACCCAGAGCATGCCGGAGGTAGGTCCCGATCCGACGCGCACATCCAGCACATCGAAATCCCTGAAAAGAGCTCTCAGTCCGCTCTGGGTAAGACGCTGATAGTCGTTCGGTGAGGCGTGAAATCCCTGGATGAACGGGACGTAGCAAAAGACTCGCCCCCCGGGCGCGAGAACACGCTTCATCTCGAGTACGTGTGCGGACGGGTCGGGAACATGTTC
>JALZAQ010000025.1 GCA_030948255.1 Gemmatimonadota bacterium | reverse complement strand
CGCACCCGAGATGACGACGAGAAGTGCCGACGACGCGAATCGACCCAACGTTTTGCCGGTTTGGAATTGGAGAGAGTCGGGAACCCGGGAAAATCTAACCACCGACCTTTTCGGGGTCGGGGATGCCGCCGGCTGCGCAGACACCGATCACCACGTCCATCACGTTCGTGTACGTCAGTCCGGTCCGAAAGAGGGCTCCGGCCGCGGCGAGCGCGTGATAGGAATCGTGATCGCGGAGGTGGCGCTCGGGGTCGCGGGACGCGGCTTCGACGGCCTTCCACGTGCTCCCATCCACCACCGCGCCCGCCACATCGCTCGTCCCATCTCGTCCGTCGGTGCCTCCGGCAAGGAGCAGCACTCCGTCCGCCACTCGGCCGGCCGCCCCGAGCTCGCGGGCGGCAGCCAGCGCGAGCTCCTGACATCGTCCTCCGCGGCCCGGGGGCGCGTCACCGAGCGTGACGGTTGGCTCGCCTCCCCAGATGAAACAGGTGCCGAGGGGGCCGGCTCGCCTCGGCTCTCCGCCGGTCGTCTGCGCGATCGCGGCAGACACGCGTGGCGTCACGCTCACGTTCCGGATCGGAGTCGCGAGTCGCCCGGTGGCCGCGCCGGCAGCTCGAAAGGCGAGCAGGGCACTCGCGATCCTGCGTCCGTATTCCGACGCTTCGCCCGATATGGGCGTCGTCATGATCCGCGGCTCATATCCGATGCCGAACGCCTTGGTGGCTGCAGCCTCCAGCGCCATTCGGTTGCTGGCCACCACTCTCTTCTCGACCTTGAAGAAAGCCGGGGCTCCCGGCTTGGGCGTCTCCAGAGTGGCATCCCGCTCGGCGGCGGCGAGGTAGCGCTTCACGCCCATTGGCACGCGGTCCCAGAGCCTCGCCTCGACGAGCATCGAGCGCACCTCGGCGGCGGTCGAATCATCCGGCATGCACGGGCCGGAGCCGATCACGTTGAGGTCGTCTCCGATGACATCGGAGACGATGAAGTTCCGCACTCTCGCCGGCTCGAGCGCCGCTGCCAGCCGGCCGGCCCCCCATCGCAGGAAGCGCTTGCGCACCCGGTTCATGAAGGCGACGTCACGGCCGGAAGCGAGAAGGAGATCGAACAGCTCCACCAGCTCGTCGTTGCGTACTCCCATCACGGGCGCCGCCGCGAGGCTGGTCGCTCCGCCTGAGAGCAGCACCCACACCTCGTCCTCGGGCAGCACTCGTGCGACGACATCGCCCAGGCGCGCCGCGGCGAGGTTCGACCGCTGGCCGGGGATCGGATGATTGCCGACCGCCACGATGAGCGACGGGTGCGGGGCGATCGACGCGGTGGGCGGGATGATGATCCCGCCGGCCGGTCGCGCGCCCTTCCGGCGGAGCGCTTCGGCCGCTGCCTCCGCCATCGGCAGTGCCGCCTTGCCCAGCGAGAGGATCCACACGCGCTTCTGCGTGCTCACTCCCGCGCGCTCAAGCGCGGCGGTCAGAGCAGGACCAGCGGCAACCGCGTCCACGGCCGCCCCGAAAACCGTCAGCAATTGATGGCGGATGTCGGATGGTGCCACACCGACCCTTTACTGGGGCGCCGTCTTGTGCACGGCCGCGCCCAGATCGTCATACGCGGACTGGGTGGTCACGCGAAAGGGAAACGTGCGATAGGTGATCCGGCCATCGGGACCCACTACGAAGAGTCCCCGCACGTCCTGCTGTCGCTTCTCATCGAACATGCCATACGCCTTTCCGGCGGCGTGGGACGTATCGCTGACGAACAGCATGGGGAAGTCCGCGTCGCGCGCCCAGGATGCCTGCGCGCTGTCGACGTCGGCGCTCAGCGCCATCACCACGACATTCTTCCCGAAGAGCTTGGCGTACTGATCACGGTACGCCTCCATTTGGATGGTTCAGCCTTTGGTTCGCACCTGATAGAAGAACGCGAGCACCACCGTCTTTCCGCGAAAATCGGAGAGGCTGACGGGCTTCGCCAGCTGGCCGAAGCGGGTGGCCGCCGGCAGGCTGAAGTCGGGCGCCAACTGGCCCACATCGGGCATCGTCCCCGGCGGTTGGGGAATGGGACTGGCTGACGTCGACTGCGCCGGAAGATGACCGGCCAGGCAGACGGAGAACGCGAGTGCCGCGACCGAGCGGTGGGACATGTGAGCTCCGTTGAGGTGGCTGGGTAGAAGATAGGCGGATCGCGGAGAGGACCGCAACGCATGGTGACGCGGATCACACGTGTCTACCGGGCGGGACCGGCGCTGTCTCCGCCTCGGGACGCGTCAAGCGCTTCACGGCCGCAGGGGAGCCCTCCCGAGTGGCACTCGGCCTGCCCTGTCACGTTGTCTGGATGCGGCGCCCATGCTCTCGCTCTCGCTCGGAACACGCACCTCGGGAGGACCCATGCGACTCATTCGTGGATTGGCCCTGCTACCTGTGACGGCGCTGGCGCTGGCCTGTAGCGGCCGGGAGCCGCCGCAGCGCGTGGATGAGGCACTCAACCGCGATCTGGGTCTGGCCGCCTCGTCGATGCCGCAACAGCAGTTCGTCTCACCGGCCGAGCTCGGGTACGCACAGGGTTACCAACAGCTGTACGGTCAGGGCTATCCGGCGCCCACGCCCGCTGTCTATCGAAGCGCGCCTCGACCCAGCGCGTCGGCGAGGACCATCTATCGCGCGCCGGAGCCGGTGCGCCACACAAAGCGCGACGCGATGATCGGCGCGACCGCCGGCGCGGTGACTGGCGCCGTGATCGGCCGCGACGTGAAGGGCGCGGTGATCGGCGCCGCTGCCGGCGGTCTGCTCGGCGCGGTGGTGGGACACACCATCGATGTGGACAAGAGGCCGTAAGTAGGAGCTGTACCGGTCACGGCTTCTACCTCTTCTCTCGAATCTCCACCGTTCGCTTCAGCTCATCGGTGGACTGCAGGATTTTCTGTCGCAGGTCGCGCGGGAGGTCAGGGTGACGCGAGAGGAACGCCTCGACCGTCGCCAGGGCCTCTGCTGTCGCATGCCCGTCGAGGAAGGCTCCGAGCCACGCACCGAGAAAGAAGATGCGTCGGTTGCCCTGGATCCAGGGGAGCGTGTCGAGCGCGGGCTCGAGGAATCGGAGCGTGAGCCTCTCCTGCGACAATGAGTTGAACGGGCGGAGGCTCGCCGTCACCCAATCCTCGTTCAGCGCCGCGTCCTTCAGGTAGCGCGAGAAATAGGCGGCCTTGCTGTCCGCCGTGGGCCGCGCCGCGCCAGCGACGAAAACGCGCCGCCGGCCTTCGGTCGTCGAATCGCGCAGCGCCTCCTGCTCGAGCCGCGCTTCCCCGGTTGGAGAGCCTCGCTCGATCAGCGATGTGACGATCGACCACCGCGTCGGCGGCCGCAGAGCCTCACCGGCCGCGCTGCCACTGTCGAGCATGTGGTCGAGCCGGGCCAGGCCATCCCGCGTGGCGGCAAGCGCGATGAAGGCATCGAGCTGCGATTTCCGAATCCCGTACGGCCGGGCGCTGTCGTTGGCTCCGGCGAGGAGGATCCGCTCCAGCTCCGGCCGGAGACTGTCGCGCATCTCTGCGGAGAGATAGGCCTCGGTGGCCCGGACCAGATGGCTCGCGATGCCGGAGACGAGCTGCTCGTCGGGCTCACGGGAGATCTCACGCATTGCGAGCGCCGCGAATCGAGCCGGCGGCAGACGGGCCTGCCTCACCAGATCCCAGAGCGCGCCCCAGAGCATGGCGCGCTCGAAATCATCGCGGACGCTGCCGATGTGCGCCTCGACCCAGCGGGCACTCGACGAATCCAACGTCACGATGCCATAGCCATAGTCCTCGGCGTTCGCGAAGACGTAGGTGGGCGACGTTGTCCGTGGCGCGGCGATCCGGGTGACGCGGCCTCGCACCGTGACGGGCACCCGCACCCCCTTCCCGCCGTCGCTGCCGAAGAGCACCTGGATGCGCGCCGGCCAGGGCGCCGGGCCGCTGAGGGCGCGCGCAGGGCGCTGGACGATGGTCAACGCGGAGTCCCGTGACGGCCAGCGCTGCTCGAACACCGGCATGCCGGGACGCAGGATGTACTCGCGTCCCCAGGCGTCGAGCGGTCGATGCGCGGCCGAGCCGATGTCGTGAAGCAGATCCCGCCAGGTCGCGTTGGCGTAGGCATGTGCCGAGAGATAGTTCCGGAGCCCTGTCCGGAAGGCCCGCTCGCCCACGAGATAGTTCAGCTGCTTGAGCACCGCGGGCGCCTTGTTGTAGACGATTGCCCCGTAGTTGCTCTTGGCCTGGTCCAGGTTGGTGAGCTGTTGCCAGACCGGCGTCGTGCCCTCGGAGGCATCCACGGCGTAGGCTGCGGGCTTGTTGCGGAGGTAGAACGTTTTCCACGCGCTCGAGGCGGGATCGAGCGCCGCCTGCATCTTCGCCGCCATGTACGTGGCGAACCCTTCCTTGAGCCAGAGATCGTCGAACCAGCGCATCGTCACGAGATCGCCGAACCACTGGTGCGCAACCTCGTGATAGATCGTCCCCTCGCGGCCGAGCCGCTGCGTGAGCGTGGGACGCTCGCGGTAGATGAAGCTCTCCTCGTTGTAGAAGATCGCGCCCGGGTGCTCCATCCCCCCGAAAGGGAACGCCGGTGCCAGCAGGAAGGCGAACTTGCGGAACGGGTAGGGCCGCGCGAAGTAATCCGCCAGCCAGGCGACCGCGCGTGCGTTGGTCTCCAGTAGCGAGTCGGCCTCCACTTCGCGCGCGCGCGAGGCCCGCACGTACATCTCGATCTCCCGGTCGCCGATGCGTCTCGAGATGCGCGACCAGGGGCCGGCGGCGAACGCGATCAGGTACGTACTGATCGGTTCGGTCTCGGCGAATCGGAACCGTATGCCGCGTCCGATGCTGTCGGCGCCGAGCGTCGCTCCATTCGCGAGCGCAGTCCAGCCGCGGGGAGCGACCAGGATCATGGTGACCCGCGCCTTCAGGTCGGGCTGGTCGAAGCAGGGGAAGAGCGCATTGGCGTCGGCGGGAACCAGCAGGGTGTAGAGGTAGTCCGCGCCGTCCGTGGTGTCGTGGAAGCGGATGATGCTGGCGCCGGCAGGCGCGATCGCGGACGCGAAGTCGATGTCGAGCGTATTGCCTCGCGCGTGTAGACTCCGGCGCGGAAGCCGGAGATGGCTTCCGTTCCACTCGGGCTGCTCGAGAGTGCGACCTCCGATGGCAACCCGCCCGAGCGAGCGACCGCGAAAGTCCAGGATCACATCGCCGCGTCCGGACCAGTCGAATCGCACGGTGACATGGCCCGTGGCGCTGTCGCGGGCGGTGACATCGAGAGTCAGCTCATATCGCAGCCGGCTCACCTGCGCTGCGCGCTCCATGGCGAGCTCCCGCGAGATTCCGTGGCTCATGATCGGACTGGTGGAGTCCACTACCATGCCCAGCGCGTGCGCGATGACGGGCAGCAGGATGGTCATGGCGGACGGTAGCGGTGCGGCGCGCTGGCAGGCAAGGTGCATGTATCGGGGCCGTCGGCAGGCCGCCGGTGTAGACTTCCAGACGATCATCACGGCAGGTTGCGGACTCATCGCGGGGGAGCTCATGTCCAAGGGCACGATCCTGATTCTCGTGGGACCGGAGTACGAGGACCTCGAGGTGTGGTATCCCAAGCTGCGGCTGGAGGAAGCGGGCTATGACGCGCCGCTGGCGGGCATTGGCGAGAGCAGCTACCGCGGCAAGCACGGCTACCCCTGTGCGGTGCAGGGACATGTCCGGGATTTTCCGGCGTCGTCGCTGGCCGGCATTCTTGCTCCAGGGGGGTGGGCTCCGGACAAGCTTCGCCGCGATCCTGATGTTCTGGAACGCGTGCGACAGGTGGACGCGGCCGGCGGCATGGTGGCGACCATCTGCCACGGCCCGTGGATTCTCATCTCGGCGGGAATTCTCCGCGGGCGGAGGCTCACCTCGACGGTCGGCATCCGCGATGACGTCGTGAACGCCGGCGCCGAATGGGTCGATGCGCCGACGGTGGTCGATCGCAACCTCGTGAGCGCCCGGATCCCGAAAGATCTGCCGGCGTTCGGCGCGGCGATGCTGCAGCTTCTGACAGCGGCGCCTGCCCGGGCGTCGCGGCTCACGTCATCGCGGCCTGCGGGGGCGCGCACGTGATCAGCGACGGCGGTACCGGAACGCAGCTCCCGGATCGCGACGAGGAGCAGCCCGAGGAGGACGCTTTTCCCGCGCTGCCGGCCGAGCGCCGCCAGTCGCGCGCGATCGGCACGCACCGGGCGACCCGTGCCATCAAGGCGGAGCATGCGGCGAAGCGGAATACCATGGAGGTCTTGGCCGACCGACTCACCCGAGCGGCGAGCAGTGCGACCTTCCTCAGCGTTCACGCCGTGTGGTTCGTCCTCTGGATCTCGTGGAACGTGGGGCTGCTGCACCTGCGCCGTTTCGACCCCTATCCCTTCGGCCTGCTCACCATGATCGTGTCGCTCGAGGCGATCTTCCTCTCGATCTTTGTCCTCATGGCGCAGGGCCGCGACGCCGAGATCGGCGAGCTGCGGGAGGAGATCGGGCTGCAGGTGAGCCTCCGCACGGAAGAGGAGGTCACCAAGACCCTTCAGCTCGTCGCGGGCCTCTACACGCGGCTCGGCCAGCGGCTCGGCGAGGACCGCGAGCTGAGCGAGATGCTCAAGCCTCTCGACGCCGCTGAGATCGAGCGGAAGCTCGTTGGACAGATCAAGGAGTCACAAAAGTTGAAGCTGAGCCGCAAGTAGCGGCCGCTGGTGGACCGCGCCGGAGATCTGGCAGCACAGGGCGGTGGATGCGCGGAGGGCAAAGGCGGCCGCGGCTGTCCGCGGGTGGGAGCGGATACGGCGACTGCATGGAGTGGGGTTGCCCTTCCCCCCCAAGTCCTGCCCCTCTCCCGGCGCCCGGCACCCCGTCGCCTACCACGGAACGATCCGCGTCGCCCTTCGCCGCGAACATCCGCGGCCGCTTTTCGCCATTGCCGTTCTCTCCTCCGCGCGGACTCCGGCGGCAAGAATGGCATCCGCGGCTATGCGGAGGGGGATGCACCGGCCGCCGAGTGCATCATCATCACCTCCGCATCTACTAGAATGAAAAAGCGACCTTGACGCTCCGCGCGGCGCCCTTATCCATGGCGGTGGCCAGAGCCCGCCGGTAGTCGGCGAGCGGGAAGGTGTGGGTGAGCAGCGGCTCGATCTTCACCCGTCCACTCGCGATGAGGTCGGCGGCCTCGTCGAAAGCATGCGCGTGCGGGCTCGCGTGGCCGTGCGTGCCATAGGTGAGGCTCCCTCGGACGGTGAGCTCCTTGAGCCAGAGCGGTGTCCAGTCCACTCCATCGAGCTTGGACGCGGCGCCGAGCAACACGGCGGTCCCCCCCGCCCGGGTGAAGCGCAGCGCGTCCTCGATGCCGCGCCGTGCCCCGATGCACACGAAGCAGCCGTCGAATCCACCGACCGCCACTGGCCCGCCGATGATCGGACGGAGAAGCCGGGCGCGCGCCGCCTCGGCGAGCTCGTGGACGTAATCGCCCCGGGCGCGCACGATGGTGGATGCGCCGAGCGACCGCGCGTGCTCGCCCTGGAAGGCGTGGCGCGCGAGGACGGTGACATCCACATCGGGTGAGAGCGCGCGCAGCGCGGCCACCGTGAGCAATCCAATCGAGCCGGCCCCGATCACCAGCACCCGGTCTCCGCTGGCCGGGAGGCTCGATCGAACGGCGTGTACGCAACAGGCGAACGGCTCGACGAGCACGGCGCTCTCGTTCGACACCGCCTCGGGCACCGGCACGAGCTGAGACTCGTGAGCGACGAATTGTTCTCCCCAGCTCCCGCCGGTCGAGCGGGTCAGCCCGATCATGAGGCCGGCGGGGACATCCCCATCGGTGAAGCGCGTGCATCGCGGGTGCTGCCCGGCCGCGCACCCGTCGCAGGGCGGCGCGATGCCCCGCGGCTCGCAGCAGAGGAGCGGATTCACCGTCACCCGCGCGCCGCGCGTCACCCCCCGCACCGATGATCCCACCTCCACCACTTCTGCGACGTTCTCGTGGCCGAGGACAAAGGGAAAGGACGAGAAGGGGGAGGTCGAGGGGCTGGTGTTGAGCGTGACGATACTCAGATCGCTGCCGCAGATTCCTCCGAGAATCGTGCGCAGCCGCACCCATCGCGAGGTGGGAAGGGGGGGCTCGTTGACGTCGCCGTACCGGGTGGTGGCGCGCGGTCCGACATAGAAGCTGTCCGAGAGGCGGCCGGCAACCATCGTCGCGACGTAGGTGGGAATGGGCGCATCGAAGACCAGCGCCTTCACCCGCCGACTGCTCCGGCGGGGGAGACCACGCGGAGAGCTCGCGGCACGCACGCGACCTCGATCTGGGCCGAGGCCGCGCGATGATATTCGCCGTCGGTCTCGTAGGCAGGGGGCGACTGGAACCGGAGGTGGAAGGCGGAGGACTGCTCGACCGTCACCTCGGGATGGCTCACGTGGGTCCCTCGCGCCGCCGCCGCGAACAGGGTGAGACGCCGCATCGCAGTGGCATCGCCGATCGATATGGCATCGAGCAGCCCGTCGGTGATGCTCGCTCGGGGGGCGATATGAAAGGCGCCGCCGAAGTGCCGGGCATTGGCGATCACCAGCATCAAACGCTTGGTGAGCGAGTGCTCTCCCTCGGCGCTCTGAAGATCGATGAGCGAGGGCCGATAGCTGAAGAGCTGCCGCAGCGCCGAGTAGATGTAGACCGCGTTGCCGGTGAGAAAGGACACCCGCTCGGAGTCCTCCAGCACGGCGACGTCGAAGCCGAAACCGGCGATGTTGAGAAAGTACCGGTTCTCGATCCGGCCGACGTCCACGCGATGGTCCGGACCCTCGGTCGCGAGACGGGCCGAGGCGTCGAGGTCCCGGGCCGGGGCACCGATGGTCTTCACGAAATCGTTGCCCGTGCCGGCCGCGAGAAGCGCCAGCCGCACGTCGGCCCTCGCCTCGAGAATGGCGTTGGCGACGTTGCTCCAGGTGCCATCGCCTCCGACTGCCGCGAGGGTCGTGCATCCGTCGGCGATCGCGCGGCGGGCCACCACCTTCTCATCCTGCTTGGAGGAGCTGATGCGTACGTCATCCACGCCGACGTTCGCGAATGCCCGGCGCACGTCGGGCAGCGCGCGCGCGCCGCGCCCCCGTCCGGCGGCCGGATTCACGATCACGCACACTTTGTTGTTCATCGAACCGGCCAGAAGTGCTCGGCTCAGACCTGAGGAATGTCTGTCTCGAAGAGCAGCTCTTCCTCTTCGACCAGCTCCTCGAAGAGCGCGAAGGGATCGGCCGGGATGACGCCGTCACGGTTCGCCGTCCAGAAGAGGAAGACGTTGACGCCGTGATTGGGCACGTAGAAAACCGCTGCGGCGGCCCTCCGTCCGCTGGACTCCCAGAGCTGGACGGCGCGCTGCATCGCGTAGCTGCTCATCTCGTGCATGAGGTCCACACCGCAGCCCACGGGAGGATACTCGGCGACGTCGGTTGGAACGACCACCACCCGCTCCGACTTCGGATTGGCGAATCCGCGATGGAGATGCACGCCGGCACGAACCGGCGGCACCTCGATTCCCCCTTCCGAGACTACCTGGAGCCGACCGTGAATCTCGGCCACGCGGATGGGGGGCATCTCGCGCAACGGGAGAGTGAACTCCTCCGCCTCCACCGAAGGCCCGCGACTGTCGTTCGATCCGACCTGAACGACCTCGACGGTTCCCTCTGCCGTGGGCACCACCGGGACAATGTCCTCGTGCGTCAGCTCCGTCTTCTTCGTCCCGTACCGCCCCGACACCGTGACGAGGGGGAACACGCCAGTGGATGACCACGGCATGCTGCGGTCGCGGTAGGGAAGGTCGTGATCGATCGCCCAGAAAGCGCCCTCGGCCTGCCGGGAGTAGTTCAGCAAGCCGATGATGGTGTCCGCGAGCTTGGCGTCGCGGACGAGGTCGCGGATGAGAATGGGTTCCGCCAGCAACCTCTTTCGCCCGAGAAAGTTTCCCAGCGCGATCAGCCCCCGCACCGCTGGCGACCGCCGCCAATCGTCGGTGGCGATCGAATACTCCTCCGACTTGGACCAGCCCCCCACGGAGCGCGTGGACCCGAAGATCATCAGCCGGCGCGCGACCTCCTCGGGTGCAAGCACGGGCTGCCCGCCCTCGAGCGTGCTGAGGATCACCCGATCGTAATCGACGCGGTTCTTCCGTCGAACGTAGGGGACGATGACGTTCTTGAAGCCGCCGACCTTGGTCATCATCATGCGCAGGAAAATGACCTTGCGCTCGAACGAGAGGTCGCGCAGCTCGCGGTCGCTGTCATCCAGCAGGATGATGTTGACGAAGTTGGGGTGTGGCGTGGGACGTAGACCCATGCGACGCCCGATCTGGATGGCTCGCGCGAACACTTCCGGCAGCGTCTCGCGCAGCGCCTGCTTGTACTCGTTTACGGTTCCGCGATGAAATGCGGCGAGTGCAGCCTCGGGCAGCTTGCCCACGAATACCGGATTCAGGACGACCGCACGCTCGGGGGACTGGGGAAGACGATCCCCGTCCCAGAGATGGACCGTGCAGCCGTTGCGCCGAAACTCTCCCTCGATCCGGTCGAGGATGGATTGCGCCAGCTCTCGAACGGGAGAGTCGATATCCGGATCGAGCTCGCCGATGAGCTCGAGGTCGTCATTCCGAAGCAGGGTGGGGGAGCGGAACCAGCGTTCCGCACGGGGAAGGCGGCCCGCTTCGGCTGTTGCCTCGAGCTCGATGTGCTGCACAGTCATGTGCCCTGTCCCATGCTTCGAGTCTCCTGAAAGACGCGGGTCCCCGCGGCTATAGTATACCAGCCCTCCCTTCCAGCGACAGGCCCGACGCAGCAAAAACTCCCCACGGGTCGTCGCTGGTGCGCATCGTGGGTGAGGTCAACGACTTCGGTCTTGTTCTGTCGCCGAGTCTCCGCGCCGTCGCCGACGGCGAATCGCCTGCCGAGCACTCGGAAATTAGGAGGATCGGAAGTGCCGGTTTAGATTGCGGGTTCGCCGCGTGAGGCAGGCGGCCGAGTGTGGACCGCAAATGCCGGCACCACTGTGAGTTGTACCGATGCCGGCCGATCTTGTTCCGAGACGTCCGCGGCGAGTATTCCTTCTTCCTCGATTCGACTGCTTCGTTGACCCGACTCGTTCCGCTGCCAACGCTCGATCCTCGCGTTCGCCTGGCCCTCGCCGGCGGCCTGGATGGTGTGCCGTCCGCCGAGACTCGGCGCATGGCAGACCACCTCGCCACGATTTTCGGGCGATCGCTCGTCGCCATCCTGCACTACGGGTCGCGAGCACAGAGCTCCGATCCCCGTCCCGACAGTGATCACGACTTCTTCGTCGTCGTGGACCGCTACGCAGACGCGTACCGCGCGCTCTCGGCGGCCAGAGGGATGCACGCCGCGGCCGGGAAGGCCTCCCTCCTGGCCCGAGTGTTACCGCCGAACGTACTGGCCATCGGGGTTCCCGGCATCGAGCGAAAAAAGGCCAAGTGCGTCGTGCTCTCCCTGCGCGACTTCATGCGTGCCTGCTCGCCCCAAGCCCAGGATCACTTCGCGCAAGGGCGGCTCTTCCAGCACGTGCTGCTCCTCTGGACGCGGGATTCGGAGAGCCGGGCGCTGCTCATCGACACCATAGTTCGCGCCCGCGCCGGCACCTTCGAGTGGGCAAAGAGCTCGCTTCCGGCGACGTTCACGGCGGACGAGTACAGTCGCTCGCTCCTCGAGACATCTTTCGGAGCCGAAATCCGGCCCGAGAGCGGCAATCGTGTGGCGGCGCTGTTCGCCGCCCAGCGCGACACCCTCGTTCGGATGTATGAGCCGCTTCTGGATGCGCTGGTTGACGCCGGCACGCTCGCTCGGGACGCGAGCGGGACATACGGTCTCGCGGCCCCCCTTCGCGCGGCGGAAATCCGTCGTGTGGCGCGCTACTTCCGGAAGAGCAAGCTGCGGGCGACGGTGCGTTGGGTGAAGTACGTTGCGCTCTACGACGACTGGCTCAACTACATCGTTCAGAAGATCGCGCGTCGAACGGACCGACCGGTCGAGCTCACGGAGCGCGAGCGGCGCTATCCGCTCATCTTCCTCTGGCCAAAGGCCGTGCGCTTCCTCATGGAGCGACCCCAGCGCAGACGATGAGATGACGCGGACCGACGTGGTGGCTCTCGCGCTCGTCGGTGCTCTGTTCCTCAGCATGCCCGTTTTCGCTCTCGTGGGGCGCGGTCGTCCACGCGACGCCGACGTCGCTCGACGTCCCACCACGGCACTCCTCGGCTTCTGGGTGCGGGACTGGCTCATGTGGGTGATCGGCCCCCTCGAGCGCGCCTTCGTGAGCGCCCGCGTCTCTCCGGACCTCCTGAATCTTCTCGGTGCCCTCTTCGGGGGCGCGGCCGGCGTAGCCTACTCCGTTGGTCGCCTGTCGCTCGCCGGGTGGCTGATCCTTCTCGGGGGAGCGGCCGATGTCTTCGATGGCCGCGTCGCGCGCGCGCGGGGAATCGCGTCCGAGCGCGGAGCGTTTCTGGATTCCACCCTGGACCGCTTCTCGGAGACGTTCGCCTTCGCGGGACTGGCGTACTGGTTCGCGGAACAGCCGCGGGCCGTGGTCGCCGTGGCGCTGGCGCTCGGGGGCTCTCTGCTGGTGAGCTATGCCCGGGCACGCGGTGAGGCGCTCGGCGTGAGCTGCAAGGGGGGAATCATGCAGCGAGCGGAGCGGCTCGTGCTCCTCGCAATCGCCTCTCTGCTCGATGCCGTCGTGACGTCGGGGATGGGATGGAACGCGGGGAGCGTACTTTACTGGACGGTGATCGCGATCGCTCTGGGCTCGCTCGGGACGGCGGTGTACCGCACTCTCTACATCGCGCGACAGCTGAACCGCCGCTAGCCCAGCCCCGAGACGGATCGCGGACTCTCCACTATCTCGGCTTCACCAGCTGCCGCAGGACGTACTGCAGAATCCCTCCGTGGCGGTAGTACGTGGCTTCTTCAGGGGTGTCGATCCGGGACATCACGGCAAAGCTCCGGTGCGTGCCGTCCGCTGCCGTCACACGCACGGTCAGTCGCGAGCGTGGCTTGAGGGCGTCGTCCAATCCGTCGATGTCGTAGCTCTCGAAGCCGGTCAGTCCGAGCGATGAACGGTTCTCGCCGTCAACGAACTCGAGGGGAATCACCCCCATCCCGACGAGGTTGGAGCGGTGGATCCGCTCGAACGACTCCGCGATCACCGCGCGCACGCCGAGCAGCCTCGTCCCTTTGGCGGCCCAGTCCCGCGATGAGCCGGTGCCGTATTCCTTTCCGGCGATCACGAGCAACGGCACCTTTCGCCGCTGGTAATCCATGGAGGCTTCGTAGAGTGGCACCGGTTCGCGCCCGGGCTCGGTGGCGGTCCACCACCCTTCCTTTCCCCCGGCCAGCTCGTTGCGCAGCCGGATGTTGGCGAAGGTACCGCGCATCATGACCTCATGGTTCCCGCGGCGCGCGCCGTAGGAGTTGAAGTCAGTGGTCTTCACCCCCTGGGCGATCAGCCACTCTCCGGCCGGGCTGGCCGCCGGGATGCTCCCCGCCGGCGAGATGTGATCGGTGGTGATGGAGTCGCCGTACATGCCGAGCACCCGCGCTCCGGCGATCGGCTGGACTCCCGGCACGTCGAGCGTCATCCCGTCGAAGTAGGGCGGGTTCTTGACGTAGGTCGACTCAGCGGACCAGACGTAGAGATCTCCCAGTGGGATGTCGAGCCCCTTCCAGCGCTCGTCGCCCTCGAAGACGTTCGCGTACTGCGACCGGAACATCTCGCTCTTGACCGAGGAAAGGATGGTGTCCTCGATCTCCTTGGGCGACGGCCAGATGTCGCGCAGGAAGACCGGCCCGTCGCGGCCCACCCCGAGCGGCTCGGTCAGCAGATCGATGTCCATTCGACCCGCGAGCGCGTAGGCCACCACGAGGGGAGGGGATGCGAGATAATTGAAGCGGGTGAGGGGATTGATCCGCCCCTCGAAGTTCCGATTGCCGGATAGTACCGACGCGACGATCAGCTTGTGAGCCTCGATCGCCTCGGCGATCGGGACCGGCAGCGGTCCGGAGTTTCCGATGCAGGTGGTGCAGCCAAAGCCCACGATCTGGAACCCGAGAGTGGACAGCGCCTCCATCACGCCGGCCTTGAGGAAGTAATCGCGCACGACTTTGGACCCGGGCGCGAGGCTTGTCTTCACCCAGGGCTTGCTCCGCAATCCCGCGTCCACCGCCTTTCGCGCGAGAAGCCCCGCACCGAGCATCACGCTCGGATTGGAGGTATTGGTACAGCTCGTGATCGCCGCGATGACGACGGCACCGTGACCGAGCGTGAACCGCTGACCGTTCAGCTCCACCTGCACCTCGTCGCGTCGGCCCAATATCTCGCTCGGATGGGCGGCGACCACAGCGGGCGAGAGCGGCGCCGCCGATGACACCGCGGTGGACGCCGCCGCCATCCCGGCCGGCGTGCCGGCCCGCTCGAGATCCACGGCAAGCGCTTCGTTGTACATCCGCTTCGCGTCCCGGAGCGGCACGCGATCTTGCGGTCGCTTCGGTCCGGCGAGGCTCGGCTCCACGGAGGAGAGGTCGAGCTCGATGCTGTCAGTGAAGAGGGGATCGGGCGTGGAGTCCGTTCGGAACAGTCCCTGGGCCCGGCAGTACGTCTCCACGAGGCGCACCTGGTGCTCGCTCCGCCCGGTGAACCGGAGATAGGCGATCGTCTCGGCATCGACGGGGAAGAAGCCGATCGTCGCTCCGTACTCGGGGGCCATGTTTCCGATCGTGGCGCGATCGGCGGTCGAGAGACTCGACAGGCCGGCGCCGTAGAACTCGACGAACTTTCCGACGACTTTCTTCTTGCGGAGCATCTGCGTGACCGTGAGCACGAGGTCGGTCGCGGTCGCGCCCGGCGGGAGCTTCCCGAAGAGCTTGAACCCCACGACCTCGGGAATCAGCATGGACAGAGGCTGTCCGAGCATCGCTGCCTCGGCCTCGATCCCGCCGACGCCCCAGCCGACCACGCCCAGGCCATTGATCATCGTCGTGTGGGAGTCGGTGCCGACGAGCGAGTCCGGGTACGCCACTTTGCGGCCGTCCACTTCGGCCGTGAACACCGCCTGTCCGAGGTACTCGAGATTGATCTGGTGGACGATGCCGGTATCGGGCGGTACGACGCGGAAGTTCCGGAACGCCTGCTGGCCCCATCGCAGGAAGGCATAGCGCTCCTGGTTGCGCTCGAACTCGCGGTCCGCGTTGATGAGCAGCGCGGCGTCGGATCCGTACTCGTCTACTTGCACCGAATGGTCGATCACCAGGTCCACTGGCTGCAGCGGGTTGATGCGCGCGGGGTCGCCCCCCAGACGAGCGATGGCGTCCCGCATGGCGGCGAGGTCGACCACCGCCGGCACGCCGGTGAAATCCTGGAGCAGCACGCGGCTCGTGCGGAAGGCGATCTCGCGCTCGACGCCGGCTCGCACATCCCAGCGCGCCAACGCCTCGACATCGGCCCGCTTGACGAACGCGTCGTCCTCGTTCCGCAGGAGGTTCTCGAGCAGAACGCGGAGCGAGAAGGGGAGCCTCTGGGCGGTACTCCCGGGAAGGGCGGACAGCGCGTCGAGCCGATGGATGGAATAGGCGGCACCATCCACCTCGAGCGTCGATCGGCTACCGAAGGAATCGAGTGGCGGCATGCGGGTCTCGGGAGAACACGTTCTTGGGACGCTTCCCGACAATGTAGCACCTCCGTTCGCGCCGCGGCGTGGCACGCGCTATCATCGCGTCTCGTCAACCGAGGATCTCGGATGTCTCCGCTGCGCGCGCCTGCCGGCGACTCCCCGCTGGACCCCGTATCGCTCGCCGTCGATCTGATGCGGGTGGATTCGACGAGCGGCCGCGAGGGGGAGCTGATGGGCTGGGTGCGGCGTCTGCTGGAGTCGCGCGGCTGGAGCGCGCGTCTCATTCCGGTGACGCCCGGTCGCGACGATGTGCTCGCCAGCTGCTCCGCGGCGCCGATGATCACGCTCTCCACGCACCTCGACACCGTCCCACCCTACATCCCGCCGGTTCTGGAAGACGGCCGGCTGCGCGGCCGCGGGGCCTGCGACGCCAAGGGAATCGCCGCCGCGATGATCTGTGCCGCCGAGCGCCTCCGGGCTCGCGACATTCCGGTCGCGCTGCTGTTCGTCGTCGGGGAGGAGGTCAGCCACGATGGTGCGCATGCGGCGAACGCGATGCCGACGACGAGCCGGGCGCTGATCAACGGCGAGCCGACCGAGAGCACGGTGGCCCTCGGCACCAAGGGGGCGATCCGGCTCGTCCTGCGGACGACTGGCGAGGCGGCGCATTCGGCCTATCCCCACCTCGGACATTCGGCGATCGACGGACTGGTGTCGCTGCTGCACGAGATGCGCACCCTGGCTCTCCCCAGCGACCCGCTTCTGGGCGACACCACGATCAACGTCGGGCGTATCTCGGGCGGCGTCGCGGACAATGTCCTGGCGCCGTCAGCCGAAGCGCGGGTGATGGTCCGGCTCGTCTCGCCACCCGGCGAGATGGTGGACCGCCTTCGGGAGTGGCTGGGTGAGCGGGGGACGCTCGAAGTGGGTCCGGCTGTTCCGCCGGTGCGGCTCGCCGCGGTTCCCGGCTTCCCCACTTCGGTGGTCGCGTTTGCGACCGACATCCCCGAGCTCGACAAGTGGGGGACCCCCTATCTGTTCGGTCCGGGCTCGGTGCACGTCGCCCACCGCGACGACGAGTTCGTCGACGTGGCCGAGTTGCGGGATGCCGTGGACGCGTATGAGCGGTTGGCGATGCACGCCGTCATGGCCGCGGGGGGGTGACTGTCGTCGGAGCAGGAAGTAAATCAACGGCCACAGGCGGCCGCGGATGTTCGCGGCGAAGGGCGACGCGGATCGCTCCGTGATGGGGGCCGTGTGCCGGGCGAAGGGCAGGCATGGAGGGGAAAGGACTCGCAGTCTCCGTGCGTCGCGGGAGGCGCGTTAGTCGTCTGCCGCGTCGAGCGTCGGCTCCTTCTCGGGAGCGCTGGTCCGCCGTCGCGTCCCGTCGAGGAACTGCGCCGTGATCGCCTCGGTCGGACAGTGGTGGACGAAATCTCCATCGGCCGGCGACCATTCGTGGTGTCGGCTCACGGCGTACGCCTTCCCCGATGAATCGAGCGCCATCAGCCGCGGGGCCATCGCCACGCAGGTCCCACAGCCGATGCACTTGTCGCGGTCCACCTCCAGGCTCACCGGGCGCCGCGGGTAGACTCCGGTCGGCGAGAGAAGGCAGTCTCCCACGAGATCGAGCGCGGCAATGGCGGCCTCGTAGCCGGCATCGATGATCTCCTGGGTATGCGCGAAGCTGAACCAGTTGAGGTGGGCGATCTTCGGGCGGATGAGCAACATCGGCGGTCCGGTCCAGCTCGTCAGAGGCACCTGCTGCAGAGCGTGCATCATGACGGTGGCGGCCCGCATGAAGATCGTGCCGAAGCCCTCGGCCGCGATGTCCTTGGCCGGCGTGAGCCCGAAGTTGCCGACATCGACCGCGATCACCGCCTGCATTCCGAGCGAGGCCGCCGCGACGGGAAGGTTGTCCATCGTCCCGCCGTCGATGCAGACGCGGTTGTCCACCTGACCCGGCGGGAAGAAGCCCGGGAGAGCGCACGAGGCGTAGACGGCATCCGCGATCGGGACATCTCTGAGCCCCGGGAGGCCCCACACGAGCTGCGTGCCCCGCTCCACGTCTACCGTATTCACCAACAGAGGCGCGGCGAGGTCACCCACCGTGTGAAAGGTGCCGCCGCCAATGACGCTCTCGCAGAGCGCCTGGAGGGGCTCCGCCAGGTAGAGAGACGGAGCGCGCATCAGCTCCATCAGCATGCCCAGATGATTCAGTCGGAAGAGGTCGCGGCGCCGGAGAGAGAGAGCGCGACGCGCCATCTCGTCTGTGCTCATGCCGCACACTCGCGCGGCCGCGATCAGCGATCCGATGCTCGTGCCCGCATAGAGCGCCGGCTCGATGCCGCGTTCGGTCAGCGCCCGGAGCACGCCGATGTGTGCGAAGCCCTTGAGGCCACCACCGCCGAGCACGAGCGCGGTCCGCTCCGGGATCTGTGCCGTCACGGGTCGTCACTCTCCGCCTGGGGATCCTTCTCCATCCTACCCAGGGACGCTCGTGATGGGTCAAACGTTGCGCCCCCGGTCGGCTGCGACCGGGGGCGCATGGCGGCGAAGTCGGTTACGGTCGAGCCCCGGCGCTGTAACTGCCTTCCGGCGGCACTGTCATCGGGTTGAGATAGATGTACAACCCGTAGAGGCCCACCACCGCACCGGCGACGGCCACGGCATTCCCGGCCCCCCCGCCGATCACCAGTCCGGTGAGCAGCACCGCGCCGCCGAACAGCATGAGCTTCTCACCCCGCCCGAATTGCGACGCGGCCGAAGGCGGCGCGGTGATCGGAGCGCTGTCGCGCGCGGCCGGCACGCGGAACGCAACGCTCGCGCCGGCGAGGGTGGGGCCCGCAGCGGGGCTCGCGGTGGCGCTCTGTGCCAGGGCGGATTGGGTGACGCCGCCGAGGGCGGCGCCCATGGCGATGAGCAGTGCGCAACGGATCGAACGAGTCATTCTCACTCCTGTGGTGGAGGCCCGCGAGTCCGCGAGTGCGGCTTCTCTGGTACGGCGCTTCCCTCATGCATGGAGCATACCGATTCGCTACTTTGTTTTCCATGCCGCGCCGACTCGTACCGCAGCTCATCACATCACTTCGCGGCTACACGGCGACCGACTTCACGGCCGATGCCACGGCCGGCGTCATCGTGGGCATCGTCGCTCTCCCGCTGGCGATCGCCTTCGGAATCGCGTCCGGCGTCTCGCCAGCGCAGGGGATGTACACCGCCATCATCGGCGGCTTCCTCATCTCCGCCCTGGGCGGGAGTACAGTGCAGATCGGCGGTCCCACGGGCGCGTTCGTGGTGATCGTCTACGGGATCGTTCAGCAATTCGGCGTCGCCGGCCTCGCGGTTGCGACTCTGATGGCGGGCGCGATCCTCATCGTGATGGGCGTCACCGGGCTGGGCGCGGCGATCAAGTTCATTCCCTATCCCGTCATCACCGGCTTCACCTCCGGGATCGCGCTCATCATTGCTTCGCAGCAGGTGAAGGATGTGCTGGGACTGCGCATGGGCTCCGTGCCGCCGGGCTTCGTGGAGAAGTGGATCGCCTACGGTCACGCCATCGGCACGGCGAGCTGGCCGGCGGCCGCGATCACCGCGTTGGGGCTCGCGCTCATCGTGCTCTGGCCGTACGTCAGCCGACGCATTCCGGCGCCTTTCGTGGCGCTGATCGTGTGCACCGCGGCCGTGCACCTTCTTCATCTCCCCGTGGAGACGATCGGCTCGCGCTTTGGGGCCATCTCCTTCGGCTTTCCCGCGCCGCGATTGCCGAGCGTCACGTTCACGGAGCTGCGCACCCTGGTGAATCCCGCGATCACGATCGCACTGCTCGCGGCCATCGAATCGCTCCTTTCGGCCGTCGTGGCCGACGGCATGACGGGCAAGCGACATCGCTCCAACATGGAGCTGATCGCGCAGGGAGTGGCGAACCTCGCTGCGCCGATCTTCGGCGGCATCCCGGCCACAGGCGCCATCGCCCGGACCGCCACCAATATCCGGAATGGCGCGCGGACGCCGGTGGCCGGCATCATCCACGCCCTGACGCTCCTCACCATCGCCCTCTTCCTCGGCAAATGGGCGGCGCTCATCCCGATGGCACTGCTCGGAGCGGTTCTCCTCGTGGTCGCGTACAACATGAGCGAGTGGCACGCCTTCAAGGTTCTGCTGAGCGCGCCACGGAGCGACGTCGCGGTGCTGCTCATCACGTTCGGCCTGACGGTGATCGTGGACCTCACCGTCGCGATCGAGGTCGGGATGGTGATGGCGGCTTTCCTGTTCATGCGCCGGATGGCGGAGGTGACGAACGTGAGCGTGATCGCGCGCGAGTTCACGGAGAATGTGGACGAATCCGACCGGAACGCGCTGCGAGCGCGCTCCGTCCCGCGCGGGGTCGTCGTCTACGAGATCAACGGTCCTTTCTTCTTCGGGGCGGCGGAGACGTTCAAGGACACCCTGGCACGCACTCTCGGAAAGCCGAAGCTCCTCATCCTCCGCCTGCGCATGGTGCCGGCGGTGGACGCCACGGGCATGAAGGCGCTGGAGGATGTCGTGCGCCGCACGCGCCGCGATGGCACGATCGTCCTCCTGTCCGACGTGCACGCGCAGCCGATGATCGCCATGGGCAAATCCGGCTTTCTGGACGAGATCGGCGGCGAGCAGATCTTCGGCAACATCGACGACGCGCTCAATCGCGCCCGGCGCGAGCTCGGACTTCCGGAGGAGCCGCCTCCGCCCGACGTCGAGCCCACTGTGGAGCGGGAGCGCCGCACCACGGGGGCGTTTCCCGCCATCAACCCCGAGCTGGTCGACCGGCGAGGTGAACCGGGGAGAACACGCCATGGCTGAGCGGGATGAAACGCTCGTCCGCGCGGTCGGCGTCCGCGGGCTGGCGGCGACGGCGTTCAACGTGACGATCGGAGGCGGGATCTTCGTGCTTCCGGCGGTCGTGGCCGGCTCTCTCGGGCGAGCAGCCCCGGCGGCCATTCTCGTGTGTGCGCTGGCGATGGCGTTGATCGTTCTCTGCTTCGCCGAGGCCGGGAGCCGGGTCTCGCTCACGGGAGGACCCTACGCGTACGTGGAGACTGCCCTCGGGCCGTTCGTGGGCTTTCTGGCGGGCGTGCTGCTCTGGCTCCTGGGATCGTTCGCGACCGCGGCGGTGGCGAGTGCGTTCGCGGGATCGGTGGCCGCGCTGCTCCCAGTGCTCGGCGCACCACTCGCGCGCTCGATCGTACTGGTCGCGCTGTTCGCGCTGCTCGCGGCGGTGAACGTCACCGGAGTACGGCAGGGAACGCGGCTCATCGAAGTGGTGACGGTCGCGAAGCTGCTTCCGCTCATCGCGCTGGTGCTGGCCGGTCTGGTGGTCGCCGGTGCGCGCTTGCCCTCGGCGGTGAGCTTCGCCGCGCCGCCCGCCGCCCTCGGGCGGGCGGTGATCGTGATGATCTTCATGTTCGCCGGGATCGAGAGCGCTCTCGTGCCCAGCGGAGAGCTGCGCGATCCGGCGCGCACCGTGCCGCGGGCACTCCTCATCGCCATGACGGGCGTGACCGCGCTGTACCTCGCGATCCAGATCGTGGCGCAGGGAGTGCTGGGAACGCAGGCGCTGGCGGCCGAAACCACGGCTCCTCTCGTGGCGGTGGGGCGTGCCATCGCGGGGCCCGCAGGCGCGCTCATCATCGCCGCCGGTGCAAGCATCTCGATGTTCGGGCAGGTGAGCGGGATGACGCTCGCGACCCCGCGCGCCCTGTATGCGTTCGGACGCGATGGATTCCTTCCCGGCTGGCTCGCCGCCGTCCATCCGCGCTTTCGAACTCCCTACATGGCGATCGTGGTCCAGGCCGGGATCACGTGCGTGCTCGCAGCGACGGGAAACTTCGCGCAGCTCGCCATTCTCGCCAACGTGTCGGTGCTCGTCCTCTATCTGCTCTGCTGCGTGGCGGCGTGGCAGCTCCAGCGACGCGACGTCCGCGCCGGAGGAATCCCCTTCCGCGTCCCCGGCGCCGGAGTGATCCCGCTGCTCGCGGTCGCCGTCATCCTCTGGATACTGAGCCACGCCACGCTGCGGGAATTCGCGGTCGTGGGCGCCGTGCTCGCGGCCGGATCTCTCCTGTTCATGCTCACCCTCGGGCGTCGCGCTCGCGCGGAGGGAATTCCGTGACCGCGGACCCGCTGCTCCGCTTCCGCTCCGAGTTTCCGATCCTCGAGCGAACCACCTATCTGGTCTCGAACTCGCTCGGCGCCATGCCCCGCGGTGCGGCTTCCCGGCTCGCCGACTACGCCCGCGACTGGTCCGAGCTCGGCGTGCAGGCGTGGGGTGCCCGGTGGTGGGGGATGCCGGTCAGCGTCGGCGATCAGATCGCGCCGCTCATCGGCGCCGCGAACGGGGAGGTGGCGATGTTTCCCAACGTCTCGCTGGCGCAGTCCGCCGTGATCTCGGCGCTCGCCTACGAGGGGCCGCGCGACACGATCGTGATGACGGCGCTCGACTTTCCCTCGGTACGCTACGCCTATGATGCTCTGGCGAGGCGGCTCGGGGCACGGATCGTCGTGGTGCCGAGCGACGACGGGCTCACGATCGATCTCGACCGGCTCCTCTCCGCCATCGACCAGCGAACGCGGCTGGTGTCGGTCTCCCACGTGCTCTTCCGCTCAGCGTTCATCATGGATGCGGATGTGATCTGCCGGCGCGCGCACGACGTCGGCGCCCTGGTGTCACTCGATGCCTTTCATTCCGTGGGAGTGATGCCGGTGGACGTGCGCCAGAGCGGGGTGGACTTCCTCACCGGCGGCGTGCTCAAATGGCTGTGCGGCGGGCCGGGCGGGTGCTTCCTCTACGTCTCCCCGGCGGTGCGCGATCGCTACTCCCCCACCCTCACCGGCTGGCAGGCGCACGCGCGCCCCTTCGGCTTCGAGCCCGAGCTGGAGCTCGGCTCGGGTATCTGGCGCTGGCTGAATGGGACTCCGGTGATTCCCGCGCTCTACGCCGCCACGGAAGGTCCGCGGCTCATTCGCGAGGCGGGCATCGGGGCGGTCCGCGCCAAGAGCGTGCGCCAGACGGCGCGACTCATCGCGCTCGCCGACGAGCGGGGGTTCCGCGTGCACGCACCGCGCGATCCGGCGCGGCGAGGCGGAACGGTCGCGTTCGATGTGCCGCATGGTCTCGAGCTGTCGCGGGCGTTGATCGCGGGCGGAATCCTCGTCGACTATCGTCCCGACGCCGGCATCCGCATCGCACCCCATTTCTACACCGACGATGCCGAGCTCGAGCGCGCGGTGGCAGCCATCGATGACACCCTCCGCAGCGGCGACTGGAAGAGATTCGGGTCTGATCGGGCGGTCGTGACCTGATCGTCCGCGAGGGGTGGCTCATCTTGTCGCTCCCTCCCGGCGGCGCTACTTTCTCCGCACACGTCACCCCCCACCTTCGGCCCCCCTCCATGCCCAGCGCCCCCAAGAAACTCCGCAAGCAATACGCAAACAACGATCATCCGATGGTCGTGTTGCGCTTCGAGGACGGTCACGAGATCCAGGTGAAGCGCGGCGTGGGCAAGACCTTCGATTGCTACGGCGGTGAGACGATCAAGATCCTCGCGATCTACGATCCCACATCGAGCGAGCGCGAGCTGGTAGAGAGCCGGAAGGCCGACGCGTTCCCCGACGCGTAAGGCAGTGCGCTTTCGCCGCTCGCGCGCGGCCGCGCTCGGGCTCGTTGTCGCGCTGCCGGGCTGCGCACGCGGCCAACCGGCGGCCGCGAGCGCTCCCGCGCCAGCGCATGCGGACACCGCGGCCCTCCGGCGCACTCTCGACTCGCTCGCCGACGCCCATCATGGCATCGTCGGCTACGCGGTGCGCAATCTCGACACCGGCGAACAGCTGGCGCGGCGCGGCGACGAGACCTTTCCGACGGCGAGCCTGATCAAGGTCCCGATCCTCGTCACGCTCTACGATCTCGTCGAGAAGAAGCAGCTCTCGCTCGACGACCAGATCACGTTGAGTCGCATCGATCAGGTGCCGGGCGCGGGCATCCTCCAGTTCCTCCATCCGGGCACGCAGCTCACGGTGCACGACGCGGCCTGGCTCATGACGACGCTGAGCGACAACACCGCAACCAACCTCGTGCTCGACAAGGTGGCCATTCGCCGCGTGTGGGAGAAGATGGAGTCGCTCGGCCTGCGCCACACCAAGGTCCACGCCAAGGTCTTCCTGGCGAAGGCGACGAGCCTCGCTCCTGACAGCTCGGCCAAGTACGGCCTGGGGGTCACCACTCCAAACGAGATGGCAACCCTGTTCGGGCTGCTCGCGACCGGGAAGGCCGTGAGTCCGGCCGCCGATTCGGCCATGATCGCCATCCTCGAGCACAACACCGACGAGCAGCTTCTTCAGCGCTTCGCCGGCGGTGTGCGCGCGGCCCACAAGACCGGGGCGGTGGACGACGTTCGCACCGAATGCTCGCTCTTCTGGCTCCGCGGGCGCGTCGTCGCGTGCGTCCTGTCCCGCGAGAACGTGGACAAGCGATGGGTGTTGGACAGCGAGGCTCAACTCACCCTGGCTCGGATGGGAGAGGCGGTCGTGAAGGCCTGGCGGCCGCCGGAGCGGGCGGCGGCCACCCGCTGAGGTCGCGGGGGCCTCGGGAGGACCGTGGCGGAGCCCAAGTCGGCACACGAGTTGCCCTCCAGGGTATCAAAACAGCTGTGTCTTTATCGACGCGCCCGGAGGGCTTAGTGTCTCGCACCCACATCGTCGCCATATCGGCATGTTTGCTCGCCGCTGCCGCCCCGGCCGCGGCACAATTCACGACCGTCATCCAGCCGCCCGCCTCGGCCGTCAAGCAGCAGCAGCAGGCCGTGGCGCGCATCGATTCCGCGCGCAAAAGGACCGACAGCGCGACGGTGGCGTCGCGTCTCACCAACATGAAGAGCTGGGTGGATTCCGCTGCCGGCGTCACGGAGAGCCGGAAGCCGGTGCCCCCACCGGACAGCGCGGCAACCGTGCGTCCGGGGGCCAGAGCGGATAGCGCTGCGCCGCCCCTGACGGCCGTCTCGACGCGGGCCGTTCCCGCTCCCGCCGAGACGCACACGACCTTCAGGGATGGGGCGCCGGCGCCCGCCACGGGCACGGAGCTGCCGCTGCTGGCGCTGCTCGCGTCTGGAGCAGTGGTGGCGGGCGCCGTGCTGCGGCGCCGGTAGCGTTATGCTTCGCCGTCTCGGCACCCTTCTCTACGTGGTCGGCGTGCTGCTCCTGGCTCACGTGGGAGTGGTGGCCGGCCGCGGGTGGATGGCGCGCGCGCGAGCGCGGTCGGCTTGGGAGGCGGGCGAGGCACGCCTCGCAGTCGCCCATGTCACGGCGGCACTGGCCAGCTCGGCTCCGACGCCGGCGCCTCGAGCAGGGGCGCCGGTGGCTCGGATCGCGATTCCCCGCATCGGCGTGGATGAGATCGTGGTGGAGGGAGTGGACGGCGATGAGCTGAACGCAGGGCCGGGCCATCTGCCCGGCAGCGCTCTCCCGGGAGCGGACGGCAACGCGATCGTCTCCGCTCACCGCGATCGCCACTTTCACGGTCTCGATGAGTTAGTGCTGGGAGACACCATCCTCACCGAGTCCGCGGCCGGCCGGATCGAGTGGACGGTCACGGGGCGGCGCGTGGTGGAGCGCGGAGCTCCGGCGCTCTTCACCACCGGGGATGCTACCCTGACTCTCACGACCTGTTGGCCGGTGCGCTACGTGGGTCCCGCGCCGGAGCGATTGATCCTCACCGCCAAGCCCATCCGCCGGCTACCGCAGGCGTAGCGTTCACGGCGTGGCTCCCCGGGGGGGCGGTGGCGGCCGATGTCCGGTGGCGTCGCGCGCCCCCGTGCCCCGCCAGAAGAAGAAGACGCCCAGTGCCAGTAGCATTACCAGGAGGATGCCGACGAGAGTACCCGTCCGGCCTGTACTGACGGGCGCATCCGACGCGCCAGGATCCTGCTCGCTCACGGGGACTCTGGATGTGGGGACGCTCGGAAGCCGATGGGTTTCTTCAGCCAACCTAACGCGCCCGGACCTTTCCACGCGAGCCCTAGATTCCGCGTATGGCCAGTGAAGCTCGGACGGACCGCGCATGGGGCGCTCTCCGCGTCCTCCCCGAAGTGGCGATCGCTCAACGGACCGGGCGCGCCGTGGTGGCGCTCGAGAGCTCCGTGCTCGCACAGGGGCTGCCGGTGCCCGCGAATCGCGACGCAGCACGCCGCATGTGCGACGTGGTCGCGGCGCGCGGCGCCGTCCCCGCCATCACTGCCGTCGTCGGGGGAGTGGCGACCTGTGGACTCCGGGACGATGAGCTCGAGCGCTTTCTCGCTCGAGACGGAGTGCGGAAGGTCTCGGCGCGCGACCTCGGAGCGGCGATTGCTCAGGGGGCCGACGGCGCGACGACGGTGGCGGCGTCGCTGGTGCTGGCCCACGGCGCGGGCATCGATGTCTTTGCCACCGGTGGCATTGGCGGAGTCCATCGCGGCGCGCCATTCGACGAGTCCGCTGACCTCATCGAGCTCTCCCGCATCCCAATGCTCGTGGTCTCCGCGGGCGCGAAGGCGATCCTCGACCTGCACGCCACCATGGAACGGCTCGAGACGCTCGGAGTCCCGGTCGTGGGTTATCGCACCCACGAGCTTCCGGGATTCCTAACCGCATCCACCGGCATCGCGCTGGCCACCTCCGCGGAGACGGTGGCCGAGATCGTCTGGATGTTCCGTGCTCGTCGCGCGCTCGGTCAGGGGGGCGCGATGCTGATCGTGCAGCCCCCGCCGGCGGAGCATGCCCTCTCCCGCTCGGGTATGGACGACGCCGTGGCGAGAGCGCTCGAGAGGTCGTCTACCCTGGGGATCTCCGGCGCCTCCCTCACCCCCTACCTGCTCGGCGAGATCGAGCGAGTGACCGAAGGCGGATCCGTCGGCGCGAATCTGGCGCTGCTGGAGAGCAACGCCGATCTGGCAGCGCAGATCGCGGTGGCACTGCTGGACCCCGGCAGCAGTTGATCACGTACGGCTGCCGACACTAAAGACAAGGGGCGCAGCATCCGGAGGAAGGGGATTTTCTTCTCCGGTGGTCGGATTGTCAACGGGTTGAACTCGGCCGTTCCGCAATGGTACTATAGGCATATCCTCATGAGTCGGAGGTTCGAGCACACATGCCTACCCCATTCCTGAGCTCCGAGGAGTACGACGAGCGCGCTCATCAGCTGTACAACGATGGCCAGTACGATGAGGCGCTCGACGTGCTCCGCGACGGACTCTCGCTCTATCCGAACTCGGTGGAGCTGCACATTGGGGTTGGATACGCTCGTCTCGCTCGGGAGGAGTTCGCGTGGGCGCGCCAGAGCTTCGAGAAGTCGCTCGTGCTCGATCCCGACCACGAGGATGCTCTCGCGGGGCTCGGAGAGACCCTGCTCAAGTTCGGTCAGCGGGAGCTCGCGACCGGCACCTTTCATCGGGTGCTCGATCTGGGATACAACGATGATATCGACCTGATGCTCCAGGTGGGCCGCGCGCTCTTTCGCGAGGGGCTCATCGAGGAATCGCGGCAGTACTTCGAGACGGCGGTTGAGGAGGCACCGGAGTCGGCCGAGTCGGTGGCCTGCCTCGGATACGTTCAGCATCGGCTCCTCGATGACGAGGCGGCCATCGCGTCGCTCTATCGCGCCCTCGAGATCGACGCCGAGCACACCGAGGCGCGCATCTATCTCGCCAACATCCTCTACGATCGGGGCGATCACGCGACCGCGCTCGTCCAGCTGGACCAGACGACCCCCGACGATCACTGGGACGAGCTGGGGATCTGGCGGCTGATGGAGCTGAAGAAATCGATCTCGAAGCTGTCGGAGGGCGATCCCGAGCTGCGACCGTGGGAGGAGCGACTGGCCGAGCTGGCGGGCGATCCTGATGATATCGATGAGATGCTCGCCGAGATCGAGCAGCGCGCGGTCGACGCAGCCGGTAGGGCGCCCAGCGAGGTCAAGGGACAGCTCGAGCTCTTCGGCGCGCTGCTCACGGATCTCGCGGACCGCCGCGAGGAGAGGAAGCCGCCGGTGGCGCAGCACGAGATCGAGATGGACCAGCAGCGGTACGAGGGCAGCTGGGAGGAGATCGTGCGCCAGATGCGCGATGCCAATTCGGCATTCTCAGGACGGTCGCTTCAGGAGTTCATGGCCACCGAAGCGCGCCGCGGCTACTCGCTCACGGGAGTGAAGATTCCGACGCACACGGCCGAGAGCTTCATTCGGGCCAGCGCCGACGCAGGATTGCTCCGTATCGTTCTGTGATCGGCGCGGACGGCAGGGCGGCGCTCGCGGCCCTGGCCGCGGCCCGACCGACGGTCGCCCGTCTCGACGTCTCGCGCCGCAACGCCGAGGAGACCGCGGCCGACCTGATCGAGATCTGGTCGGTGATCGAGACCGCGCTGCGCATGCTGATCGGCGGCTCCGCGCTCGCGGGTCAGCCGCTCATCCGCGAGGTGAGGCAGCGCGAGGCGCTGACGCTGGATCAGGCGCACGCCCTGCTCGAATTCCTCGCCGTGCGCGAGCGGCTGCAGCGCACCGAGTACCAGCCGACGGCCGAAGACGTCACCGTCGCGCGCGATGCTTTCCGGAAGCTCGAGTCCGGTCTATCCGTGGGCGGAGCAGGTGCTACCATCCCGATGGCCGCTGCCGGCGCGGCGCCCGGGGCGGCGGCGTCGACTGGCGTCGGGACGGAGACCGATCCGATGGTCAAGGATTTTGGCGCCGAGACTCGCCGTCGTAACGTGCTTCTCGGATCCCTTGCGGCGGTCGTCGTGCTCCTCGTCCTGGCCGGCCTCGTGTACTCCCGCCGCGGTGGAGGGACATCCGGCATCCAGCGCGGCGCAGATCTGTATGCGAGCAACCGGCGCGAGGAGGCGCGGCGCGAGTTCGAGATGGTGGCCCGCGATCATCCCGAGATGGCGCTCCCCCACATCTACCTCGGACGCATCGCGCGAGAGACCGGCGACACGTCGGCGGCGCGCCAGGAGCTCGTCACCGCTGTCCGGCTCGACACCAGCAGCGCCCTGGGCTATCGCGAGCTCGCCGCCTTCCTGCTGTCGCGCGGACAGACCGACGCGGCGCGCACCTTCTACGTGCGCGCGCTGCAACACAACCCGAACGACACCATCGCGCGTGGCTACCTCGGGTGCGCTCTCGTGCGACTGGGCCGCGTGCAGGAAGGAACGCGCTTCCTCGATCACGCCGGTCGCGGTCCATGGCAAAGCTGCGCGTCCGCTCCACCGCCCGCCATTCCGGCGCCGCGATAGGATTGGGGTCCGGCCCTGGCCCCGCCGGACGCCACCGGATGTCGGCTGCCTGCCGGACCTCCCTTCCCGAGCCGTTCCCGTGATCTCCCTCCCGCTAATCTCGCCCGAGAGCGTGCACCGCACGCTGCTGCCCAACGGCCTCACCGTGCTTCTGCGCCGCGACGACTCGGCTCCGGTCGTGGCCATCGTGACGCACGTCAAGGCGGGCTACTTCGACGAGACGGACGACGTGGTAGGCATCGCTCACGTGCTCGAGCACATGTTCTTCAAGGGGACCAGAACCCGCGGAGTCGGGGAAATCTCCCGCGAGACCAAGGCCGCGGGCGGTTACCTCAACGCGGGCACGATCTACGATTACACGAGCTACTACACCGTGCTCCCCTCCTCCGGCCTGTCGAAGGGACTCGAGATTCAGGCCGATGCGTACTCCGATTCGCTCATCGAAGGCAGCGAGCTCGCGAAGGAGCTCGAGGTGATCATCCAGGAGGCGAAGCGGAAGACGGACAATCCGACTGCCGTCACCGTGGAAACTCTTTACGAGCTGCTGCACGATCGACACCGGATGCGCCGCTGGAGAATAGGTCGGGAGCCCGGGCTGCGCGCGCTGACGCGCGAAGCGCTGATCGCTTTCTATCGAAATTTCTACCGTCCCTCGACCACCATCCTCGCCGTGGTCGGAGACATCGACCTCGATGACACGCTGCGTCTCGTGGAGCGGCTGTATGGCGGAATCGCCGATGCTCCGGTGCGGCGATCGCCCGGGCCGATCGAGAGCGACGCTGTCGGCTTCCGCTATCGCGAGCTGGCCGGAGATGTCGGACAGACCCAGCTCGCGATGGGATGGCGGACCCAGGCAGCCATGCATCCGGATTCGACGCTGCTCGACCTGGCCGGAACGGTGCTCGGCTCGGGACGAGCGTCACGTCTGTATCGTGCCGTGCGGGAGCGGAAGCTGGCCTCATCGGTGAGCGCGTACAACTACACGCCCACTGAGGTGGGTGTTTTCCTGGTCACGAGCGAAGGACCGCCGGAACGTGCCGCCGAGGCCGTGCGCGCGATCTGGAGCCAGCTCGCCAGCCTGCGCGATGGCGGCGTCGAGCGCGATGAGCTCTGGCGTGCGCGCCGCCTGTACGAATCGCGCTGGATCCGGCGCCTCGAGACGATGGAGGGTCAGGCCAGCTATCTTGCGGAGTGGGAGGCGCTCGGCGACTGGAAGCTCGGCGACAGATATCTGGAGCGGCTCCTGACCGCGAGCGAGGAGCAGGTCACCGCCGCCATGCGCCGATACCTTGTTCCTGATCGCGCCGCGATCGCGCTCTACCGTCCGGCCGCTCAACCAGCGATTGCGTCCGATGCCGAGGCCATGCGCAGAATGCTCGACCACGCCGTCGGCGAGCCGCTGCCGGTGCCGCCCCCTCGCCTGGCCAGGAGCTCGCCGGCGGCGTCTCATTCCGCCGTCTTCGAGCGGGAGGAAGGACGCGTCCGCGTGTATCGAACGCGCCATGGTGTGCCAGTGCTGCTGGCGAGAAAGCGCGGCGCTCCTCTCGCGCACGTGGGCGTGTACGCCCTGGGAGGCGCCAGCGAGGAGCCGGCCGAGTTTGCGGGGCTGACGACACTCCTCACGCGCACCGCGCTCAAGGGAACCGCGCGACGCACCGCGTCGCAGATCGCCGAGGACGCGGAGCTTCTGGGCGGCAGCCTGTCATCCTCGGCCGGACCGGAGAGTTTTGGGTGGACCATCTCCGTTCCGGCCGTGCACGCGGTGGCGGCGCTCGAGCTACTGGCCGACGTCGTGCAGCATCCCACGCTCGCAGAGCAGATGCTCGACACCGAGCGTGCGCTCGCGATCTCGGAGCTGGCGATGATCCGGGACGACATGTATCGCTATCCCCTCCGTCTGCTCGCCGAGGCTGCCTTTCCGGGTCACCCGTACGGAGTGCCGGCGAGTGGCACGGAGAGCTCACTGGAGCGCATCGACGCAACGCGGCTGAGGGAATGGCATCGCACGCGCGTGCTCCAGGCGCCGGCCGTGATCGTGATCGTGGGCGACCTGGACGATGCCGGGATCAGCGGTACGATCGCCGCCAGCTTCGATGAACTGCGCGTTGCCCCGGCCACCCCCGTCCCCCCCCCGGCGTGGCCGACCGGCCCGGTGGAGCGGATAGAATCCCGGGACAAGGCGCAGACCGCCCTCGCGCTGGCCTTTCCGGCTCCTGACCGCTCCGACGACGACCGCTTTGCCGCCCACCTCATCGCCAGTGTCGCCAGTGGGCTCGGTGGGCGCTTCTTCGAGGAGCTCCGGGACAAGCAGTCACTCGCCTACACCGTCACCGCCTTCGCCACCCAGCGGCGGCGCGCCGGAATGTTCGTCTCGTACATCGCGACGTCCCCCGAGAAGGAGAGCACCGCTCGGCGGGGACTGCTGGCCGAATTCGACAAGCTCCGCAGCGGGGAGGTGAGCCCGCGCGAGCTGGCCCAGGCGCAGGAGTACGCGGTTGGAAGTCATGCCATTCGACAGCAGAGCGGGGCGGCGGTGCTCTCCGACGTGCTCGACAGCTGGTTGTTCGGGCGATCCCTCGCCGAGCTCGACATGTACGAGGAGCGCGTCCGCGCGGTGACCGCCGCGCGCATGCTCGAGGTGGCGCAGCGTTACTTCGACGAATCGCGGCGGGTGGAGGGAATCGTCCGGGGTGTCGGGCGCTCCGTGTGATCTCGCGCGTCGTTGCGCTCTTCGGCCTGCGCGGTTAGACACCCTCCCATGGCCGACACATTACTCCGACTGCTCGAGCAGTACGGGTACGTCTTCGTCGCGTTTCTGGTGATGCTGGAGGGGTTCGGCGTGCCGGTTCCGGGGGAGACCGCGCTCGTCACCGCGGCGGCGTTCGCGGCGCAGGGGCGACTCGCCATTGCGGGGGTGATCGCGGCGTCGTCCATCGGGTCGATTCTGGGTGGAACGGGCGGCTACTGGATCGGGCGCACCGGCGGTCTGTCCCTCCTGCAGAGGCACGGACGCTGGATTCGCATCGACGCGGAGAAGCTGCACCGCGCGCAGGGATACTTCGACCGGCACGGAGCGCTGACCGTCTTCGTCGGGCGCTTCGTGGCGATCCTCCGCATCCTCGCTGCGGTGCTCGCCGGAGTGGCGCGGATGCCCTTTCCGCTCTTCACCGTGTACAACGCGCTCGGCGGAGCTTGCTGGTCGATCGTCTTCGGTGCGCTCGGCTACGCGTTTGGGCGCAACCTGCCGCGGCTCGAGCACATTCTCGGCCGAGCGAGCCTCGTGATCGCCGTCGTGCTCGTCCTGGGGCTCGCGCTCTTCCTCGTCGGCCGCCGTCGCGGGTGGTCCGGAGCGGGGCTCCGCAATGGCGTGCGCGCAGGCTGGCAACGGCTCGTCGGATCGACGCGGATGCAGCGACTGACGGAGAACTCACCCCGACTGACACAGTTTCTTCGGAGCCGCTTCACGCCGGGCGAATACCTGGGGCTGCACCTGACGGTGGGGTTGTTGCTCAGCGTGCTGTCGGTGGTTGTGATCGCGCTCCTGTCGAGCGAGGTTGCACGGAAGGACGCGAGCCTAACTCGCCTCGATCTCTCGCTGGCGGCGCGGCTGCACGAGCATGCGACGCCGGTCGGAATCGCCCTCTGGACTACGATCAGTGCGTTCGGCTCCATCCCTGCCATGAGCGCGATCGGGGTTGGCGTGAGCCTGATCCTGATGCTTCGCGGGCAGCGGCTGCCGGCCGTGGGGTGGGTGGTGGGATTGGCGGGTGGGGGGCTGCTCGACACCCTGATCAAGAAGCTCGTCCACCGTCCTCGGCCGGAATGGACGACGGTGTATGCGAGCGAGCCCACGTGGAGCTTTCCGAGTGGACATGCGCTCGGAGCGCTGATCGGCTACGGGATGATCGCCTACTTCATCGTCCTGCTCGTGCCGCGGCGGTGGGCGCGCATTCTCACGGTGATCGTCGCGATCGCGGTGGTCTGCATCATCGCGTACAGCCGTCTCTATCTCGGGGTGCATTACCTGAGCGACATCCTCGGTGGACTGGCGGCAGGGGCGCTCTGGCTGTCGGCCTGCATCTCCGGCATGGAGGTCGCTCGGTTGCGCGAGAAGAACGCGCGGCCACCGGTGTCCGACAATGCGCCGATCGTGCCTCCGGTGGCGAGCGCCGAGCGCTAGCGCGGACTCCCTTCCCGACTCGACCGCGCTCCCCGCTGGAGCTGCTCCACCGCGCCGCGGAGATGTCCACCCGCGCCTCGAAGACCCACTGGTGCGTCGTAGTCGCTCGCCTCGAGCACCACCACGCCCCTGATGGCGCGCCGGCCGCTCGCCCAGGTGATCGCTGCCCAGATCGCACGGGCCTGGTTGCGCTCGCCGTGGGCGAGTGGCGCTCCGGCGGCCTCGAGCACCCATAACTCCTTCTGAGGAGGGACCGCGAGAAGCCAGCGGTCCACCGCGTCCATTCGCGCATCGATCGCGGGTGCCCCGTCATAGCTTGGTGCGATGCTCACCCCCGCTCCGTCCAGGGGCGAGGCAGCGGAGGCCGCCCACGCGAAGAGTGCGCTGTCGGCGGGGGTTGCGCCGCCGACGTGGGCGATCACGGACACCTCGGGGAAGCCGCGCCTCGCGGCTGCGGCCGCGGCCTCGAGGTAGCTCCGCCAACCGGCGGATGAGATGGGCCCGAGGGCGCGGCGCGCGCCGGCGAACGGATCGATGACGGGCACCAGATAGTCGGGGCGCACATGCGAAGCGATGCGCTGTACGTCATCGAGCCGGCCCCGCAGCCAGCGTGGCAGCGACGCGCGCTCCGGCAGCCGACTTCCGCGCATGTCGAGGGCGACGATCACGCGCAGAGTGGCGCGCAGCTCGTCGATGGATCGCGCCAGCGAGTCGAGCGCCGCGTTCGTGATGGCGGGGGCGACGTAGATGCTGATGGCCTGCAGATCGAGCGAGTCGGCGAGTGCGAGGTCGCTCGCGATGCTGAGCGGCGGGGGAGCCCCGGTGAGGGTGGGCATGACCTTGAGGCCGACCGCGAACCCGGAGTCGGAGCGATCGCGCAGCTCGTCCGCGTCGTGGCTCTCGTAGCTCGCGACCGCGCGCGCGCTCGCGGGAAGCCGCACCAGGATCAGCGCGATCGAGACGCCGCACACGGCGGCCACCGCGCTGCGCACTGGCGTGCCGACGCCGCGTCGTCCGGGCGATATCGGCGTGAGCACCGGCAGGTGCAGGTGATAGGAAGCGAGTTGGAGCAGAGGCACGCCCAACAAGCCGAAGCTGGCGGCGTGGGCGGCCGGGAAGGCGAGCAGCGAGATTGGAAGGTTCGCACCGTGGGCGAGCGCGTAGCGCAGGGCGTAGGTCGTGGCGAGCAGCACATCGTACGCGGCGATCGGGATACCGATGGCGGGAGCGCTGTAACCGCGCACGACGGCGTAGGTGGCCTGTACCGCGATGAGCACGCACGTGGCCGGCCACACCCACGCCACCGCGAACAGCGCCCGGCCGGTGAGGACGGAGCCGGAAGCGATCTGGATGAAGACCGCCGGCGCGATCAGGAGACCGGCCACCGCGCTCACGGCCGCCATGAACGGAGGGATGTTGCGCCACCGCGAGATGCGCCCGGCCAGCACGATGTTCCAGAGGAGGATCGCGGTCGAGAGCGCGATCTGGGCCAGAGCCAGGTCGGCGCTCTCGAGGAAGCGCGTCATCCGCGGGCGTGCGACTCGCTTCGGATCTCCCGGGCCGTGAGACGGCGGGCGAAGACGTCCACCACCTTGCGCGCGTCGTGTGTTGCCGGTGCGAGAACGTCGAGCAACAGCAGCTCGCGCTCCGGGAAGGTGTGGAGGGCGATGTGGCACCCCTCTAGCAGGAGGACCGCGGCAATGCTGTCGTTCGGGAGCTTGCGCACCACGGGAGCGCCGACGGTCGCGAATCCGGCCGACCCCGCGCCGGCGATCAGCAATCCGGTGAGCAGTCCGGCGTCGCGAAGCTGAGCCGCCGCGACTCCCAGGCAGTCAGCGATCAGATGCGTGTAGGCGATGGGGGGGGCCGGCGCCGTCATCGCTCGACAATATCCGGACTCGAGATGAAACACAAGCAACATGCGAGTCCGCGGATCGACCCGGCGGCGCCATTCCTAGTCGCCGCTCAGAACATCGACATGGCGAGCAGCGAGCGCATCGAGTCGTTGGCCGAGCGGAGTCGCGTGGAGAGCAGCCGAACGACCGACCACAGCACCTTGTGAGCGATGTCTCGGTCCAGGTCCAGAAGCATCTCGAGATCGCTCCGGCCGATGGTTGCCACCAGAGTGCCGCCGTGAGAGATGGCGTCCGTGCTCCGGGTGGTGCGATCGAACACCGCCATCTCGCCGAACAGCGCACCACGCTTGAGGATCGCCAGGGCTTCCTCTCCCGCACCGGGAATGTCGCGGCTGATGCGGACTTCTCCGTCCACGATCACGTAGAGGCGGTTCCCGGGCTCCCCCTCGCGGAAGATGCGCTCCCCGGACTCGAAGCGCCTCTCTCGACAGATCTCCGTCACCCGCTCGAGCTCCTCGCTGCTCAGTCCGGTGAACAGCGGCACTTCGCGAAGCAGGTCGGTTGTCCCGGGCACCCGGACCTCCGGAGGGTGGAGTTGGGCGAAGCTAGAGGGGCGGTTCGGCGCTGGCAAGCAGCGTCGGGCGCCGGTAGCTTTTGCGTCGTGTCCGTCCGCCGGATCCTGTCGGTGCCGAATCTGCTCTCGCTGTCGCGCTTTCCGATGGCGGCGGCGTTCGTGGTCGCCGGCTCTCCGGCGCGCATCGCGCTCTGCGTCGGAGCCTCGGCCACCGACCTGCTCGACGGCTGGCTCGCCCGGCGCAGCGGTCCCACCCGATGGGGCGCCCTGCTCGACCCCGTGGCCGACAAGACGTTCGTGCTCGCCGCCCTGTCCTCGTTTCTGCTCGACGGCTCACTCTCGACGACGCAGTACTTCATCGTGCTCGCGCGCGACCTCGCGTCCGCGGTCGGATTCCTGGTCGCGTATCTGATGCCGACCCTGGACCCGGCCTCGTTCAAGGCGAGGGCGTCGGGCAAGATCGTCACCGTGCTCCAGCTCTCGCTCATCCTCGTCGTCCTGCTCTCTCCCGGCTGGGCCGCGACGCTGGTGGTGCTGATCGGGATCTTCTCTCTGCTGTCCATCGCGGACTACACCCTCGTTCTCCATCGACAGCGCCAGGCGGCGCGCGCCGCCGTGACGCGGTGATCTCGACTCGCGGCCGGACGTGGCGGTGCGCGGGGCTAGGAATCGTCATCCTCCTGTTCGGCCGCGGTGCGGGCGCGCAGGAGTCGGCTCGGATCCAGCCCGAGCTTCGTCTCGATGCGCTGGTCGGTCGCGTGACGGCTGTCCAGGCAGGGGCAGGGGTGGTAATCGCTGCGGGTACCTACGTCCGCGCGGCGATCGACGGTGGACTAGGCTGGGCCAACGGCGGCGGCGCCGCGGGCCTGAGCGGACGGATGGACGCGACGGTCCGCTTTCTCGTCGATCCGTTCTTCCAGAGCCGCTGGGCGCCGTACGGCGGAGGGGGAATCGGCGCTCGTGCCGATGATGGCCTCGGGTCGCGCATCCTGCTCGTTGTAGTCGTCGGGCTCGAGGGACCACCCCATCGCACCATCGTCCCCTTCGTGGAAATCGGAGCAGGTGGCGGCCTCCGCTTCGGTGGCGGGGTACGCCGCGCGCTCCCGAGCCGCCGCTGAGCGGGAGCGCGCGATGACGATCGGCGTCAGCGAGGGGGCGCGGGCGGGATCCTGGCTGTCTTCTCCTCTTCCGCGAGCAGTCGCTCACGAGCCGCTCGGTCCACGACTCGGCCCGCAGCCACGACGACGGCGATGCGGGTCGTGTTGCGGATATCGGTGAGCGGATCCGCGTCGAGCAGCAGGAGGTCCGCGCGCTTGCCCGTCGCCACCGAACCCAGTGAGTCGGCGGCACCGAGAAAGCGCGCCGCCTCTATCGTTGCCGAGCGAATCGCTTCGAGCGGAGTAAAGCCCGCCGCGACGAGAGACGCCAGCTCGTCGTGCAGAGAGAAACCCGGAAAGATGTACGGATTCGAGAGATCGGTGCCGGCAAGAAAGCGCACTCCCTCGCGGTGCAGCAGCGTGACCAGCTGCAGCTGCTTCGCGTAGGCAGCTTTTCGGTTCAGCCAGTCTTGCGGCGTGAGGCTGCGAAAGCGGAAGTCCGCCTTGGGGGTCCAGCCGGACGTCATCAGCGGAGGGATGTAGCGGAGCCGGGGATCCCTGGCGAGCGTGCTGTCATCGAGGAAAGCGATCGAGTGCAGCACGGCGATCGTCGGCACCAACCATGTGCCGTTCTTACGAGCTGGCGTGCCAGCACGCTGCAGCGTGATGGGTCGAACGTCGCCAGGATCCCGGATGCCTGAGCGCGGCCCAGAACAGCCACCGAGTCCCAGCCCTTGGCGGACTGACCGCCGCTGCGAGCTCAGCCAGGATTTCCGACTCGCGGGTCGAGCAAGCCGTCAACACGCCGGTCAGGTGCTCGATGCTGCGCTGCCCGGCATCGGATGCCGCCGACGCCGAAACGAGCGTCGGAACGTGACCGACGAAGGAGAGGCCCACCCGTTTCGTCTCGTCCGCGACTGCTTGGAGCTCTTCGGGTGTGAGACGATTGTAGATCTTGATGAAATCGGCGCCCATCGCCTTGAGGGAGTCCACGGCGTGGCGCGCCTCGCCCGGAGTCCGCACCGACACCGATCCGGGCCAGATGGGCGGCGAGCCGTCCAGGATGTGGCCGGACGCGACGATCCGCGGCCCGATGAGCCGCCCCGACCTGACTTTCGCGCGGGCCGAAGCCACCCATTGCGACTGGCTGAACATCTCGCGCACGCCGGTGACACCGTTGGCGACCAGGAGCGGCAGAAAAAGATCCTGCAGCCACGGCACCGCGGCATGCACGTGCATGTCCCAGAGACCGGGAAGCAGATACTTTCCCGCGGCGTCGATCACCCGAGCTTCGCGGGGCACGATGACGCTACGCGATGGTCCGATCGTCTGAATCCGATCACCCTCGACGAGGACGGTCATGTCGCCGAGGCGGCGGCCACCCTCGACGTCGATCAGGGTTGCATGGATGAAGGCGAGCGGCGTCTGGCTCGCAGCTGTTCCCTGAGCGGCGAGGGGTGGCGCTCCCGCCAACATCGCGAGCAGCGAGGCAGTGAGAAGGCTGGTCATCCATCTGGCGTCTCGGGCGCCGCGTTTCTCAACCGTCATCGGAGATACCGTTGTGCGGCGCGCTCGCGGAAATCATCGCCGTCGACGCGCGCCTGGGCGAGGAGTCTCTGAACCTGCGGTCGCAGGCGGTCGTCACCCCAGTAGAATCCCGTGGCCTGCTCGGCGCTCGCGGTGTCTCCATCCACCGCCGCGTCGATCAGCGCCTGCGCCGCGGCCTCGGCGAAGCCCGGATCATCGCGCGCCGGCAGATCGAAGTGGCGGCCCGGGCCGCGCGGCCCGTCCGCATCCTCGTTCACGAATGCTCTCGACATTCGATTCTCCCTCTCGTGCTCGTGAAAACACGAAGCCCCCGCGCGGGCGGGGGCAGGTGCAGCCGATGCAGCCCGGTACGTCAGGCGGCGGAGGCGGCGTCCGGAGCGCCCTGCTGTGCTTTCGGGGGTTGGCAGAATCGGACCCCCAGCGTGCGGAGCTCGGCTAGCTCGTTCTCACTCAGCTCGTGATAGCGCTCCGACAGGTACCCCATGGTATCCTCGAGCCACTCGACCTGGTGCTCGGGAGTGGACTGTAGTACGCCGCACCGTATGATCTGCTGAAACATCTCGTCGCGGGCCTGCTCGAACGGCTGGGGCGACGTTGACTCTTTCCGACGATTGTTGGTTTTGGCCATGCACTCTGGGTAGTTGGAGACTCGTCAATATAACCGCTTCTCGACCGTCTTTGAAGACGCGCGCGCATCATGCGGTGCGTGGGGCACCTCCCGTCTACACCACCGGCGAGCTTTCGCTCCCCAGAAAATCCAGAAGCAGCCGGGCGAGCGCATCGGGCGCTTCCTCGGGCACCAGCGCTCCCACCGCTTGGAGCCGCACCAGCCGGCCCTGCGGAAGTGCGCGAGTCAGTCGCTCCGCCAGGCCGCTGTCGAGCCAGCGGTCCTCCTCTCCCCAGATCACCAGCGCCGGCGCTTGGATGCGTCGCAGCTCCACCTCCTCGACGTCTTCCGCGCGCAAAGCCCGCGCGAGTCGGAGCAGATGCGCGAGACCCTCGGGCCCCACGTACGGCGCGAGGTAGCGGGCCACGAGAGCCGGAGGCATGTGCTCGGCCGTTGCCACCCCTCCCTCGAGTAGCCGTCGCAGAAGAGGAGCCGCGCCCAACACGCCCCGCGCGATGCGAAGGGCGTAGCGAGCCGTGTCGCGCTGCATCGCACGCACGTCTCCACCGGGACACTCATCGAACGCGACGCTGTTCACCAGCACCACGCGTCCGGCGCGCAGAGGGTGCGAGGCGGCCAGCCGCTGCACGACGCCACCTCCGATGCCCAATCCCACCAGCCCCGCTTCAGGCACTCGTAGCGCGCGCAGCGCACGCTCCAGGCTCTCCGCCTGCTCGGCGATCGAGTAGTCCGCGTCGACCGGCCGATCGGACTCACCATAGCCGAGCAGGTCCACGGCGTACGCCGTGAAGCCGGCGAGCGCGAGGCTCGGCGCGATGCGACGCCAAAGAAAGCTCGACGTCCCGAAGCCGTGAACGAGGACCACCGGCGGGCCCCCCTGACCGTATCGTTCCACGTGCAGGGCGCCGGAGCCCGAGGGAATGCGCAGAAGATCGGCGTCGATGAGGCGCTCCGGTCGACGGGCGGGGTGATCCAGGCGAGGCCGCGGCGCACGCGGCGCGTACATGCTCGCTCGCCGTGTGGCAACGGTCAAGCCGCCTGGCTAGATTCCTCTGCGCGGCGCGCGAGTCTCGCGTGCCCTACCTCGTGAGGCCGCATGGCGGAGCCGGAGCAAACCTACGACGACGAGAGAGCACGCAAGCTGGCGTTGCTTCTCCGGGCGCTCGCCGCGCGCATCACCGAGCTGGATGCGCGCGGCGAGCTGTTGCAACATGCCGGAGAGCTGATGAAGCTCATCGGTGATGTGCGCAGCGAGCTCTTTCATTACGAGGTGCGCGCGACCTACGATACCCCCGAAGTGGCGGAGAGCCGCCGCATCATCGAAGACGCCAAGAGGCAGTTCGAGGCCACATGGGAAAAGACCGAATGGATGGCGGACGAGGACGACGAGCGAACGTGGTGAAGCAGCGGCGTCAGAGCTCGATGCGGAATTTCTACATCCTGCTCGGCGCGGTCGCCCTCCTCGGGGGCGCGCTGCTGATCTACAACGCGAGCCGGCCCAAGGTGCAGGTGACGACCGTCGACCTGCCGCCGGGCTCCATTTCGGATGCCCAGGGATACCGCTACGGCAGCGCGAGCGCGCCCGTCGAGGTGATCGAGTTCGCTGACTTCGAGTGCCCCGGATGCGCGCAGTGGAGCACCGTTGTCGAGCCCGATGTCCGCAAGCGCATCTTCGATACGGGGAAGGCCAGTCTGCGCTTCTTCGACTTTCCCCTCGAGATGCACCGCAACACCCTCGCGGCCGCGAACGCGGCTGCCTGCGCCGCCGACCAGAACAAATTCTGGGAGATGCACGACCGCATCTTCTTCGGCCGCGCCGAGTGGGCAACCGAGGCGACCAGTCGCCCCGACAAGTTCATGGCCTCCTACGCCGGCGAGCTGGGTCTGGACATGGGCCGCTGGCAGAAGTGCTTCGATGGCCGGGCACATCAGGCGCGCATCCTCGGCAACAAGGCCCAGGGAATCAAGCTCAACATCGCGCAGACTCCGACGTTCATCATCGCCGGCCGCATGCATGCCGGAGGACCAACCTACGACGAGTTCGCCGCGCTCATCGACAGCGCCACCAAGGCCGCGCCCAAGCGGTGAGGGCCCGCATGGTCGTGGCGACGCTCTCCCTGATCGGCCTGCTCGTCGCGCTCTATCTCACCCTCTTCAAGATCGGTGTCATCGGCGAGCTCACCTGCCGCATCGGCTCCTGCGAGACGGTCAACACCAGCCGATGGTCCGTCCTCCTTGGCCTGCCGGTTGCGGCCTGGGGAATGGCTGCCTATGCGACGCTCCTCGCGCTCTCTCTCATCGGTCTCCAGCCCTCGTTTGACCGTTCTCGATCCATCGCGTGGGGGCTCGCCGCGGTCTCGGGTGCGGGCGTGCTGTTCTCGGCCTGGCTCACCTACCTCGAGCTGGCCGTGATACGTGCCATCTGCATCTGGTGTGTCACGTCGGCAGTCATCA
>JALZAQ010000076.1 GCA_030948255.1 Gemmatimonadota bacterium | reverse complement strand
TTCACGCTGATCGAGCTCCTGATCGTGGTCGTGATCATCGGCATTCTGGCCGCGATCGCGATCCCGAAGTTCGCCAACACGAAGGACAAGGCGTACTTCGCCACGATCAAGACCGACCTGCGTAATCTGGCGACAGCCGAAGAGGGCTACTTCGCCGACAATCAGACGTACTCGACCGACCTGGTGGCGATCAACAATTCGCCGTCGAAGAACGTGACGATCACGATCACCAGCGCGGGCATCACCAAGGGCTGGTCGGCAGTCGGCGTGAACTCGGCGATCTCGGGCGCGGCCAACAGCTGCCAGATTCATGTCGGCGGCGATGTGGGCGCGGGCCAGCTGGATGGGGTCGTGACCTGCCCGTAGGCGAGATCCCACTCTCACCCCGGAAAGGCCAGCGCGCGCTTGACCGCCGCGCTGGCCTTCTTCGCGTCCACCGCCGTCTGGGCGAGCGCCCTGAGCCCCCGCGGACAGGAACTTTCGGCCCCACTCGCGGATACCTCTGACAGGACCAAGCGACGCTACCGATGCCGTTCAGGAGAGAGCCATGAGATCACGAGCGCTGGACCTACCCGCCACGCTGCGCTGGGGCACCGCGCTGCTGTTCGCTACGGCTATGGCGACCGGCGCGCAGGCGCAGGGAAAAGGGTCGCATGCCACACAGGGAGGAACACGGGCCGTGAGCGAATTCAGGAAGCCGAGCGACGCTGAGCTGAAGCAGAAGTTGTCACCCATCCAGTACCGGGTGACGCAGCACGAGGGAACCGAGGCGCCCTTCCACAACGAGTACTGGAACAACCACGAGGCGGGCATCTACGTGGATGTCGTCAGCGGGGAGCCGCTGTTCAGCTCGCTCGACAAGTTCGAGTCGGGAACGGGATGGCCGAGCTTCACCAAGCCGCTCGAGCCCACCAACATTCAGACGAAGACGGACCGGCAGCTCTTCATGTCACGGACGGAGGTACGCTCCGCTCACGCCGACTCCCATCTTGGGCATGTGTTCGACGATGGACCAGCGCCGACGGGGCTGCGCTACTGCATGAACTCCGCGTCGATGCGCTTTATCCCCGCGAGCAAGCTCGAGGCCGAAGGGTACGGGCAGTACGCGCACCTCTTCGCGCCTGCAAGCAAGAAGTAGCTCTCCGGCGTCGCCCTCCTACTCCATCCGGAGTGCAATCGCCGGGTGCACGCGAGTCGCTCCGCGCGCCGGCAGATAGGTCGCCAACAGAGCGACGGTAGCCACGAGAAGGGCCGCCGCGCCGAAAACGGTGCGGTCCGTCGTGCTGATGCCGAAGAGAAGGCTCTGCATGACGCGCGTGGCGACGAGGGCGCCAAGAAGTCCGGCCACGACGCCTATTCCGGCGAGCCGCATTCCCTCGCGGAGCACCAGGCGGAGGACGTCGAGCGGCCGGGCACCGAGCGCCATGCGGATGCCCATCTCGCGCCTGCGCTGGCGCGTGTTGAGGGCAATGACCCCGTACAGCCCCACCAGCGACAGGCAGAGCGCAGTCCCGGCGAACGCGGTGAGTATGATCATGCTGAAGCGTTGTCGGGCGAGCGAGTCCGAGAGGACGTCGTTTAGCGTCGCGCTGTGGTCGAAGGCGAGGGTGGGGTCGAGCGCACGCAGCTCGCGCCGTGCTGCCGGGAGGAGGGCGCCGGGATCGCCATCGGTGCGGATGACCAGGGTCAGGGCCGGGTACGGCATCTGATCCTCGGGCACGTAGGCCGCCGGCGAAGCTCCCGCGTCGAGAGAGGTCTGCCTCACATCGTCGACCACGCCGATGATCTCGCGGGTCGTCGGCGTGAAGTCGAATCCCGCGAGCATGCGATGCCCGATTGCGCTCTGGCCGGGGAAATGCCGCCGGACGAACTCCCGATTGACGATCACCACTGGCACAGCCTTCGCCCGATCGCGCGGGTCGAACGTCCTTCCCTCGATCAGACGGATGCCCATGGCCCGGAAGTATTCTCCGCTCACAACCGAGTAGTCCACCGACGGCGCCTGGGCGGGTGCCGGGGCAGGGCGCCCCTCGATGGAGAATCCCCCCGACTCGACGGCACCCGAGAGCGGTAGGGAGCTGACGGCCCCAGCCGCGCGCACGCCGGGCAGAGCGCCGAGTCGCTCGGTGAGCTGCCCGAAGAACGCGGCCCATCGAGGTCCCTTGCCCGCCGGATCGAAGCTGCTCCCGATCGGCAGCAGCACCTGCGCCGTCAGGGCGTGCTCCGGATCGAATCCGGGAGGTATCCGCTGCAGTCGCGCAAAACTTCCGGCGAGAAGTCCGGCCCCTATGAGGAGCATGAGCGAAAGCGCAACCTCCGCGGCGACCATCATTCGCCGTCCCAGCGCCCGCTCGATTCCATCGGTGGCCCGGGCGGACCCGCCCTGCAGCGCCGTGGCGGCGCTCCGGCGCGTGACGTGCCACGCCGTGGCCAAACCGAAAGTGATTCCAGCCGCGACGGCGAGGGCGGCGGTCGCGAAGAGCACGCGCCAGTCCACGGATATGTCGTCCGCCCGGGGCAGGTTGCCCGGAACGAGGCGGAGCAGCGCGCGCGACCCCCACGATGCGATCAGCATTCCGAGAAATCCGCCAGCGAGAGCGAGGACGACGTTTTCGGTCACGAGCTGTCGCGCGATGCGGAAACGAGCCGCGCCCAGCGCTGAGCGCAGCGCGAACTCCCGCTGCCGGGTGGCGGCACGGGCGAGGAGCAGGTTGGTGACGTTGGCGCAGGCGATGAGCAGCACGAAGCCTACAGCGCCGAGAAAGAGCAGGAGCCCCCGCCGCATCGGCGCCGCGGACTGCTCGCGCAGGGGAATGGCGTGCAGCCCGAGCCCCCCGTTGGTTCGGGGATGACGCTGTGCCAGCATCGCGGCCGTGGCCGCCAACTCCGCATCCATCTGCGCGAAGGACGCACCGGGCCTGAGCCGCCCCACGGCGGCGAGATTCAGCGTGCCCCGATTCTGGAGCTCCTTCTCAGTGAAGAAGAGCGGGGTCCAGAGCTCGGTCCGGACGGGAAAGCGCAGACCGGCCGGAAGCTCGGCGCCGCGCGGAAAGGCGAAGCCGGGTGGCATGACTCCGATGACGGTCACACGCTGCCCGCTGAGCGTGATCTGGCGGCCGACAATGTCGGGCGATTCACCGAAGCGTCGTTGCCAGAGGTCGTGACTGATGAGCACCACCGCCGGTCCACCCTCGACCGCCTCGGCGTCGGTGAACAGCCGACCGACGAGGGGGTGGACGCCGAGGATCGGAAAGAGCGCCGGAGAGACGCGCGCCGAGGGAATCTGCTCGGGCTCCGACGCATCGCCGAGCACGTACGGCCAGTCGCGAAATGCCGCCAGCGACTGGAGCGACCGACTGCCGTCGCGCACATCGACATAGGTGGCCGCCGAAACGGGCCACTGGCTCTCTGGCCCCCGCTCTCCCTTGCCGGTCGTCCAGATCATCGCCAGCCGCGCCGGATCGGAGTAGGGAAGCGGGCGCAGGAGGACGCCGTTGACCACGGTGAACACCGCGGCGGTGGCTCCGATTCCGAGGGCGAGCGTCAGGATCGCCGCCGCGGCAAAGCCCCGGTCTCGGCGAAGGCCGCGCAGAGCAAAGCGCAGGTCCATGACCATCCCGCGCATCTCCTCGCGCCGGGTTCGATCGCGCAGATGGTGGTCACGGATCTCGCGGCACTCCGCCTCGATCGCCGGCCGGTCGCCGAAAGATGTTGCCGCCAGCCGCCGGGCGTCCGCCTCGGGGACGCCGCGCTCCATCATCTCACGGGCTCGCATCTCGAGGTGGAACGCGATCTCATCCTGCACATCGCGACGCGGGTCGGGAGCGCTGTCGCTCAGTCGGAAGGTGCGCTTCATGGACGGCCTCCGGATCTCATCGGGTTCGCCGGAATCAAGCGGTAGCGACTCCCAGCGCCCGGCTCACGGCTCTGGCGTAGCGCGACCATCGAGTGATCTCCGCTCTGAGCTGGCTCCGGCCGGCCGGCGTGAGCGAGTAGTACTTGGCGTCGCGTCCGGTCTCGGAGACGCTCCACTCCTCGGAGAGCAGCTCCCGGCGCTCCAGCCGGTGGAGCGCGGGATAGAGCACTCCCTCCTGCGCGGTGAGCACGTTGTCGGTGGTGTCGCGAATCCAGCGAGCGATGGCGTAGCCGTGGCGTGGCCCCCAGCTCACGGCCTTGAGAATGAGGAGGTCGAGTGTCCCGGTGAACAGATCGGATCCGGCCATGTTTCGAGTGGATGGGAAGTGAGTCTATACCCAGGTGACATAGGTATATGACGGCGTGACCCATATATCAACTATGTCTCGCTCCGCTCCCGGAGTTTCGGGGCGTCGGATCTTTACATTGCGGCTCGCGGAGTGCCGATTGTGCTCGGCACGACCTCCCCCGCCCGGAGCTTTCCCCAGGTGGCCGACCTCTTCATCCGCGCGCAGTCCGCCCTCGCGCCCCGCTACGAGCTCATCCGCGAGCTGGGACGGGGCGGGATGGCGACCGTCTTCCTCGCGGACGAGCCGAAGCACGTGCGCACGGTCGCGATCAAGGTGCTGATGCCGGAGATCGCCGCCGCGGTGGGGGGAGAGCGCTTCCTGCGCGAGATCCACACCGTCGCCCGACTCACTCACCCGCACATCCTCCCGCTCTACGATTCGGGCGAGGCCGCAGGGCTGCTGTACTACGTGATGCCGTACATCGACGGCGAATCGCTCCGCGCCCGACTCGATCGGGACAAGCGGCTGCCCGTCGACGTCGCGATCCGGATCGCGCGCGAGGTGGGTAGCGCGCTCGATTATGCCCATCGGCATGGCGTGGTCCATCGCGACATCAAGCCGGAGAACATCCTGCTCTCGGGCGATCACGCGGTGGTGACCGACTTCGGGATTGCTCGGGCGCTCGACAGCGCGGGCGAGAAGAATCTCACCCACACCGGCTTCATCGTCGGGACTCCCTCCTACATGAGCCCGGAGCAGGCGAGTGGGCGCGGGACGGTGGATGGTCGAAGCGACATCTATAGTCTTGCCTGCACGCTCTACGAGATGCTCTCCGGGGAGCGTCCCTTCGACGGTCCGACGGCGCAGGCGATCCTCGTCGCGCACCTCGCCGACACGCCGCGGCCGCTGCACGAGATCTGTCCCGGTGTGCCGGAGAGCGTCGAGGTGGCGGTGGAGCGGGCGCTCTCGAAGGCGCCCGCCGAGCGCTACACGAGCACCGGAGAGTTCATGGCGGCGCTCTCCACCGGATCCGAGGAGGCGACTCTTCTGCTCTCGGGTAGCAGGCGGAGGCGCACGTTCCGCCGCTTCACCAGCCGCGATCGCACCGTCGCGCTCGTCGTCGCCATTCTTGTCGTGGCTGGTACCGCGCTCGCAGTGTTCCTGCTGCGCCGTCCGGCGCTCGACAGCAACCTGATTGCGGTCGCGCCGTTCGAGGTCGTCGAGCCGCAGCTCGTGATCTGGCGCGAGGGGCTGGCGGACATCCTGTCGGCCAATCTCGATGGAGCGGGCCCGCTGCACGCTGTGTCGCCGGCGGTCGTGATGAAGCTCGGCGGCAATCGTGTGGACCGCTCGACGGCTGGCCGTCTCGGGACGCGCACCGGGGCGCGCCTGATCGTGTTCGGTCGGATCGTCTCCGCCGGGCGCGACTCGGTGCGGCTCACGGCATCGGTGTTCGACGCGGGGCGGGGAAGCACCCTCGCAGAGGTGGACTCGCGGGGTCCGGTGAGCGACATGAACCGCGTTGCGGATTCACTCACCGTGGGTCTCATCCGCGAGCTGAGCCGGGTGCGCGCGATTGCCGGCTTCCGTCTGGCGTCACTCACCGGGCGGTCGCTCCCGGCGGTCAAGGCCTTTCTGGTGGGAGAGCAGTTCTATCGACGCGCTCAATGGGACTCGGCGGCGTCGGCATTCGATCGGGCGATCACGCTCGATTCCGATTTTGCTCTCGCGATCCGGCATGCCGCGAATGCCAATGCCTGGCGCGGAAACGAGGCGCTGGCGCGGATCTACGCTGTTCGCGCCGCCGCTCACAACCACGGGCTGGGGCAGAGGGACAGCCTGCTGGTGGTGGCCGACTCCATTCGCGTCGCGGTGCATCACGTCGGCAGTGCGAACCGGGCCCTCGTTGCCCGCCTCTTTTCCACGATCGATCTCGCGGTCCGACGGTATCCGGCCGATCCCGAGGTGTGGTACGAGCTCGGTGAAGCGCGATACCACGTGGGCGATCAGACGGGGGCGACGCTCGCCCAGACGCTCGACGCCTTCGACCGGGCGATCGCTCTCGACTCCACCTTCGTGCCCGCGTATCTGCACGCGCTTCCGCTCGCTCTCCGGGTGAAGGGTGCGAGCGCCGCAGACCGCTACTTTCACGCCTACCTCGCGGCGCATCCGGTGGAGCGATTCGCCGACAACCGGGAGCTCTGGCTCATCCATGCGTTGCTCGACCCGGGTCGGACGTCGGCCAAACAGCTGCAGCGCGCGATCGACACCCTTCCGCCTGCCACGCTCTACGAGGCGGTGACCGACCTCGCGGTGTGGACCGATTCCGGGGAGACCGCCGTGCGGCTCGCGCGAATGGTCGCGCCACGCGCCGCCCTGAGCGCGGAGGACGCGGGCGAGGGGAGAGCGCTGCTCCAGAGCACCGTGGCGCTGCGCGGTCATCTGCACGAGGCCTGGACGATCTTTCCCGGCGACGCGCCGGATCGCGATATCCTGGCCGAGGCCGCGTGGCTCGGCACCGAGTCGCCCGACACCATCGCGGCCGTGTTCGCGCGCGCTCTCAAGGAGATGGATCTCGACGGGGCGCTGATGGCGGTGCCCTGGTGGGCGGCGCATCGCGACATCGCGTCGCTCGAGCGCTATCTCTATCTCGCGGAGCGGCGACTCCGTTCGGTCGCAGACGCGCGGGAACGCGGCCGACACGCCTCCGCTGTGGAAGCTGCGCGGGGCTACCTCGCTCTCGCTCGGGGGGACAGTACCGAGGCTCTCCGGCGGCTGCCGCCCGGGGCGGGCTTTCGCGGACCGGGATCACTCTACGAGCGGCTCGCGCGCGCCCGGCTGCACGCGGCGCACCACCGCGATCGTGAGGCTCTGGCGGCGCTCGGCGATCCCGGGCCCTGCGTTCTGGAGCGTGCCGAGCCCTGCCTGGCTCCCGCTCAGCTCCTCTGGAGCCTCGAGCGGGCGATGGTCACCGCACGGCTCGGCGACGGCGACCACGCGACAACCGCCCTGCGCGCGGTAACGGACGCCTGGTGGCGAGCCGACCCCCCGCTTCAGACGGCTCTGGCGGCAGCGCGCGCCGCGGTGCGCGGCGCTCGCCGCTGAGCCGCGGCACCTCTCGGACAATGCGAGCGCCGCTGGACCACCCGCGCTGTCGAGCGTTACCTTCACGCATGCGCGCGCGACCCGGATCCCTCGCAGCGATGCTGCTGCTCGCCGCGCTCCTGACCCTGGAGCGGGCTCGAGCGCAATTGCCCGAGGAACTCCCGCTCCATCACCCGCGCGCGCTGGCAGGCGCCGGTGTGAGCTTTCCCTCGGGCGGGAACACGACGGACACGTATCGAGGCGGCGTGCACGGCTTTGCCGCGCTGACCTATGGCGTGCGCCCCGGTACGGGACTCCGCGCCGAGGTCACGTACTCGCGCTACTCCCCGCACGCTCTTCATGGCCTGCCGCCGGCGGATCCGCGCTGGGGGCGCGTCATCTCGGCGACCATGAACGTGGTCCAGCATCTCCCGCGCGACACGCGACCGTATGTCATCGGGGGAGGCGGCTTCTACCAGGTGCGTGGAAGCTGGCTCAAGCCCGAGGGCGACACCGAGCCGATGACGACGCGCAACACCGTCGGCGGCAGCATCGGTGCGGGCACGCGGCTGGGTCCGCGGCTGTTCGTCGAGGCACGACATCATCTCGCGTACCGGAGCTACGAGGGGAGCGCGCGCTACGTTCCGATCACAGTGGGCTGGATCTTCTGAACCAGGGCCGTGCGCCCCGCGCCGGCGCGTTGCTTTTCGAGGTGCATATGGATCGCCGTGAGTTCGTCTCCGCTCTCACCGTCGTCGCCGGTGGCGCGGCCGCCGGCCTCGTCCCCTCGGCGGATCTGATCGCCGAGGCGGCTCCTCCGACTCCGACCGGATCGACCGTTCCGGCGACCAATATCCAGATTCGCACGAGCTATCCTCCGCTCCCCCCGCTCGGCGCGGACGTCTTCCGGCGGCGACTGGAAAGGGCCCAGCGGCTCACCCGCGATGCCGGCGCCACGGTGTTGGTCGCGACCAGCGGCGCGACGAATTTCGCCTATCTCGTAGGAGCGGACTTCGGTCGGAGCGAGCGTATGATCGCTCTGCTGCTCCCGGTGGATGGGGAGCCTGTGATCGTCGCGCCGGCGTTCGAGACGGAGCGCGTGAGACGCGGGTCGAAGGTGGGATCGGTGCGGGGCTGGGAGGAGTACGAGAGCCCCTACGCCCTCGCGGCCGATGCATTGGGAGCGGCCCGCGCAGGCGCGGTGCTGCTTCTGGAGCCCAAGACGGAGTACTGGACCGCGATGAAGCTCACTGCCGCGCTTCCGGGCGCGCGACTGGTGGACGGCTCCGGCGTCTTCGAGGCCCTTCGGCTAGTGAAGAGTGCGGAGGAGATCGCGCGGATGCGACGGGCGATCGAGATCACCGAAGACGCAGTGGCCGCGACCCACGATCAGCTCCGAGCCGGAATGGCGGACACGGACATCGAGGAGATTCTGAAGAAGGAGCACGTGACGCGCGGCGTGCGCGGCGACGGTCTGGTGCAGCTCGGGCCGCAATCGGCTCTTCCCCACGGTGGCACGGTGAACGCGATTCTCCGCGACGGCATGGTGGTGCTGATCGACGCCGGCTGCGCCTTTCAGGGATACGTATCCGACATCACGCGCACGCGCTGGTTCGGAAGCGAGCCTCCGCCGAAGTTCCGCCTGGTGTACGACACGGTGTACGACGCCCAGAGTGCGGCCATGGAGAAGGTGAAGCCTGGTGTGCCGGCGCAGGAGATCGACCGGGCCGCCCGGGCGGTGATCTCCAAGGCGGGGTTCGGAGCGTATTTCACTCACCGGCTCGGGCACGGCATGGGGATGGACGGCCACGAGCCGACGTGGATGGTCGAGGGAAACAGCAAGCCGCTGGAGGCGGGCTTCGTGTTCTCGGTCGAGCCGGGGATCTACATCCCGAACGAGTTCGGGGTGCGGCTCGAGGACGACTTCATGTGTACCGAGGACGGCGGAGCCCTCCTGTCGCGACGGGCGCCCCGGATCTGACACGCTTTGAGACATAAAGTACTTGCCAAAACATGACCCGATACGCATCCTCCGTCAGAACATCCAGCGCATCCCCGGATGCGGGAGGTGAAGGTCATGGTTCGACTCGCCGTCGTGCTCTGCTCGCTGTGCAACGTCGCGGCCGGGCTCCTGCTCGCCGCTCTCATCCTCGTCGCCGGCCGCGACGGACCCGTCCTCATCCCGCTGCTCGTCGGACTCTCCGTGGCCGTCCAGGGCGCATACTCGCTGTTCTATTTCGTGGCCCTCCGCGCCCCAAGGGACGCGCTGACGGAGCTCCTCGTCCTTGGAGAGGTCGCAGCTCTGCTCGTGGGCGCTGCTGGTGCCGTCGGCTCCTTCGCCGTCAACGTGCACGCTCTGATCACTCACGGCGACGTCGAAGGGCTCCCGACGATCATGGCATCGTTGATGGCCGCGCAGGCGATGCTCGTACTCGGCTATCTGTGGCTCCGACGAGGGCGCACGGCCATGGCGTGAGCAGCTCCCCCGGCGCCGGGACGACCGCCGGAAGGTCGACAGCAAGCTGATGTTGCTCCTGGAGCTCGGCGCCCGTCCCGTGATCGCCCACCGCGGCTCCCCGGCGCAACGTCCCGAGAACACGCTGGCCTCCTTCCACCGCGCCGTGGAGCTCGGCGCAGATGCGCTGGAGCTCGACGTGCATCTCTCGGCCGACGGCATTGCTGTGGTGATCCATGACCGGACGCTCGATCGCACCACGGACCGGAGCGGCCCGGTGGCCGCTCATCCCCTCGCGAGTCTGCGCCAGGCCGACGCCGGCGCCCGCTTCACCACCGATGGGGGCCGCACCCACCCCTGGGCCGGCCGCGGAGTACAAATACCGACTCTCGACGAGATCCTCGAGAGCTTCCCGCACATCTCCCTGGTGATCGAGATCAAGTGTCGTGGCGCTCAGCACGCCGTGCGGCAGGCGCTCCAGCGGCATGCGGCCGAAGGGCGCTGCCTGCTGGCATCGTACGATTCCGCGGCCCTCACTGTCTTCGATTCTCCGCGCTTCCTCAGCGGAGGCTCGCGCGCCGATGCTCTTCGCCTTCTCCTGACGACGACGTTGCGCCGGCCGGCGGCTGCGATCCGCCCTCGCGCCCTCTTCCTTCCGACGCACTATGGGGGCGTGCCCATCCTCACTCGACGCTTGGTGGATGAGGCCCGCGCCCAGGGTGTCCCGGTGCATGCCTGGACAGTGGATGATCCCGCGTATGCCGCGAGACTCTGGAGGAAGGGCGTGTGCGGCATCGTCAGCAATCAGGCCGACGCGATGCTCACCGCCCGGGGGATCGCTCCCCCCTGCCATTAGGGAATGCTGTCCCGTGACTCCGCTGCCGCGAGGCGAAGTGACTCCACGAAGCGGCGCGCCTGATCGTCCGTGAGTGGGAACATGGCTGCCAGGCCGCGGCCTACCCATGCCGTCAGGAAGCACTGGGAATCGTTTCCGCGAAACTGTCGCGCCAGCATCATCCCGCTCCCATAGGTGCTGTCCGGATGTTGTAGAACCGGAGTCTCGTACTCGAGGACCGCGCCGGGCGCCGCGCGATTGGCGGTCGAGAGAAGGATGCTGGCCGAATCGGCCCAGCTGTCCACGGTGCTGCCGAGGAGATAGACCATCAGGGCCTTGTCTCCCTGCCAGAGGAAGACCTCGACGCGCGGCCCTCCGAGCGAGATGCGAATGGTCCCGTCAGCCAGCCGATACTCGGCCACGGGCTGCGCAGAGCGCTGCGCCGATAGGGTGATGGGTGTCGCGCACGCGAGCGCCGCCAGGGCGAGGCCCAGCGGCAGCGAGGACTTCGGATGATGCATCACGGGCTCTCCCTGCGAGACGGCTACGGTCACCTCTGAACACGATCACGCAGAGCAAGGGTCACGCCTGCCGGCGTGGCAGCCGATCAACTCGCTATGGACTCGACCTCGCGGCCGCAGTGCTTGCAGACGCGAGCCCGGGCGAGGATGCGCTCCGCGCACCACGGACACTCGCGCTCGCTCCGATCACTCGCTGCGGCGTGCGGGCCCGAGCGCTCCGGCGTGCGCGGGAACCGGGGGCCATCGCGCGGCGTCACGAGGGGCATCGGACGCGGTGGCGTCACACCTGCCGTTTTCCGCCGGTGGGAGGATCGGGTTCGATCGTGGCGCCGGGCTCTCATCGCCGCCAGGGCGACGCAGATCACGAGCGAGTCCCAGCTTCCGAACATCGCGGCGTCACTGAGCGATTCGCCGAGGGTGGCGCTGCTGCTCGCCGAGCTCGCCATCGCTACCACCAGCGCCATGCCGATTCCCGCGAATGCCATGCCGAGCAATCCGAGGTGCTGGCCGTGCTCTCGGCCCTTGAGTTGGCGGCGGGTGGCCGAGATGTATACGGCAACGCCGAGCGCGGCGCCGACCAGGGCCTCCACCTTCGCGCCGACCTCAGCCACGGTCGCGAAGCGTCCGACGAAAGGAAGCGCCAGAAACAGGGCGGCCACGCCGATCACGAAAATCCGAATACCCGGCTTCATCTCTCTCTCGACAGTGGACGCGACGGGGGTGCAGGATCGAGCGCCGTCCGCCTGGCTACGCTGTGACGGCGTGGCTCCTCTGTCAACGGGCACTGGAGGGCAAGGGCTCGACGGGCAGCCGCAACCGCGCGACTGCTCCCCGACCGTCCGAACGATTCTCCAGCGTCACCGTGCCGCCGTGCGCCTCCGCGATCTGGCGGCTCAGCGGGAGTCCGATGCCCGAACCCTCGGGCTTGGTCGTGAAGAACGGGACGAAGAGGTTGGCGGTCTCCGGAAGTCCGGGACCATCGTCTTCCACCCACACCTCGAGAGCCGTGCCATTGCGAGTCCATCCGATGCGCACGCCACCGCCCGTCTCGAGCGATGCGTCGGCGGCGTTGCGAACAAGGTTGATGAGGAGCTGATCGAGCTGATCGCCGTCGGCGACGAGGGTGACATCGGGTCCCGCCACGACCGTCACCGGACAGCGCGTCTCCAGGCGAGCCACCCGTCGCGCCCAGGCTTCGACCGGAAGAGGGTGTGGCTCCGGCCTGGGCAGACGCGCCAGCAGCGCGTACGAAGCCATGAACCGGCTCAGCGCCTCCGAGCGTCCGGCGATGACGGCCAGACCCTGCCGGAAATCGTCAGCCGGCTCGGCGCCGGCCGCGAGCGCGAGGCGATCCAGCATGCGCTCCAGGCTGTCGGCGATGGACTTGATCGGCGCGAGCGAGTTGTTGATCTCGTGGCTGAGAACACGAATGAGCCGTTGCCATGCCTCCCGCTCCTCTTCCCGCAGAGCACGGCTCAGATCGGCGAGCACGAGCAGCGTGTGGGGCAGGCCGCCCTGCCGAAAGCTCGTGCGGCGCACCTCCCACCGGCCGGCCCCTCCGGAAAAGGTCACGTCGATGGTCCGCGGCGCCGGACCGTACAGATAAGGCGCCAGACCGAGCGCTGCCGAGCTGAGGCCGATCAGTCTCTCGGCCGGCTGACCGAGCAGCCTCTCTCCACCGCGATTCACGAGCCGCAATATGTGCAGGCTGTCGAAGGCGAAGACGGCGACATCGATCTCGCCCATCACCGTCCTGAGGAGCGCCGTCGCCTCGAGCGCGCCGAGCCGTTGTTGGCGCAGCGTCTCGCTCAGAGTGTTGACCTCGAGCAGCGCCAGGCCGAGCGCTTCATCGGGCCGGGCGCCGCGAGCGCGAATGGAGAAATCTCCTTCGCGCAGCGCCGCGAGCATGTTGGAGATCGTCTGAAGCGGACGGACGACGCGCTCCCGGAGCGCGACGGCGACGCCCACCCACAGCGGCAGCAGAACGAGCGTGGCCGTCCACTGCACCCTCGAGCTGTGATCGCCCCCCCAGATGAGCAACAGGGCGAGCAGCGTGCCCGGCAGCCCGATCAAGAGCGCGTGCGCGAGCGTACGCCGTTCGTAGGTCAGCGAGCGTCCTGTCGTGTCAGAGACCGTAGCTCGAGAGCCGCCGGTAGAGCGCACTGCGGCTCAGGCCGAGCGCCTTCGCCGCCTGGCTCACGTTGCCGTCGAATCGGCTCAGCGCTTTCTGGATGAGGAGCCGCTCCACGTCCTCCAGGGTCATCTCCTCGAGACGGCCCGATGCGGATGATCCCGACCGCAGAGCCAGGTCCACGCTGCGAACCATCTCTCCCTGCGCCATGAGCACAGCACGCTCGATCGAGTGATCCAGCTCCCGCACGTTTCCCGGCCACGGATGAGCGAGCAGGGCCTGCATCGCGCCGGCATCGAACGACGCCAGCGTCTTACCATACCGCCTGGCGTGCCGCTGCAGGAAGTGGCTCGCCAGCGGGGGGATGTCTTCCCGCCGCTCCCGGAGAGGCGGCAGGTGGATCTCGATCGTGTTCAGGCGAAAGAGAAGGTCCTCGCGAAAGCGGCCGGCGGCGACTTCGTCGTGCACACTCACGTTGGTCGCGGAGAGAACCCGCACGTTCACCTGTCGGGTCTTGGATGAGCCGACACGCTCGAGCTCCCCGGTCTGAAGCACCCGCAACAGCTTCGCCTGATGACCGAGCGGGATGTTCGCGATCTCGTCCAGGAAGAGCGTGCCGCCGTCGGCCACCTCGAAGCGCCCCATCCGGTCCGATTTGGCATCGGTGAATGCCCCTTTCACATGACCGAAGAGCTCGCTCTCGAACACCCCCTCCGAGAGTCCGCCCATATTGACGGCCACGAAGGACAGCCTCGAGCGCGGGGAGGCCGCATGCAGCCAGTGCGCCACCTGCTCCTTTCCGGTGCCGTGCTCCCCGGTGACCAGCACGTTGGCGTCGGACGGGCCGATCCGTTCCATGAGGCGGAGCACGGGCTGCATCCGGGCGGAGCCGGCGATGAGCTGGGGCATGCCGTCCTTCCGGAGAAGCCGATTCTCGCCTTCCAGTCGCGCGCTCGTTCGGAGCGCTCGGCCGAGGTCCACCTGGGCGCGCAGGATCGCGAGCAGGCGCTGGTTGTCCCATGGCTTCTCCACGTAGTCGCGCGCGCCACGCCGAATGGCGCCGACCGCTCCCTCCACCGTGCCCCACGCCGTCATCACGATCACGGGAAGAGTCGAGTCCAGTGACTGGATCCGCTCCAGCAGCTCGAACCCCTCGCGGCCCGATGTCGTATCGCGCGCATAGTTCAGATCCATCAGCACGGCGTCGACATCGATGCGTTCGATCGCGGCGAGGACCGCCGCCGGGGACGTCGCGCTTTCAACGCGATACCCTTCGCCCTTGAGCATCAGGCGAAGCGCCTCGATCACGTCGGGCTGGTCGTCG
>JALZAQ010000024.1 GCA_030948255.1 Gemmatimonadota bacterium | reverse complement strand
CGCGAGTGCACGCTCGACGAGCGCGCGCAGCTCGGCATCCGAGGACAGGGCGATGGGATCCGGCACGAGTCGATTCCGCTGGCGAGGGGCAGTGGCGTAGTGTATCACCCGCATACTCCCTTGAAAAGGCGAGAATGCCGACGTGACAGCCCCTACGCCAAAGAGACTGCAGGAAGTTGCACATTCTGCCCCTCTGGCGTAACTCGTCCTTGTGCGGACGCGCGCGGAACTGGCGCCGTCGACCAGCGCTTGAGCTGAACGTGGAATGGAGCGTGCGCTGCGATACGCGCCCCGCACGGCCCAGCCGCCGGTCCTCAACACAGGAAATCAGAGATCATGGCGCAACGCCAGACATTGCCGGTTCTTCCCCTTCGCGGCACGATGATCTTTCCGGGGCTGACCGCGCCCATCGCGGCCGGCCGTCCCGGGACGCTCCGCGCGATCGAGGCCGCCCTCAAGGGCGATCGGCGCGTGTTCGCCGTCGCGCAGCGCGACAACACCGATGAGCCCACGCCGGACATCCTGTACTCCATGGGTGTGATCGCACAGATCGGCCAGGTGCAACGCGGCCTCGGCGGCGTGCAGCTCCTGCTCCAGGGTGAAGAGCGGGCCACCGCGCTCCAGTACACCACCACCGAGAACTTCCTCAGCGCGGTCGTGATGCCGGCGGAGGAGATGGGGCCGCTCGACGACCATGAGCCGGCGTTCGAGGCGCTCTACAAGGAGCTGCGCGAGCGCGCCGCCGAGCTCGGCGAGAAGCGCGGCCTGCCGGAGGAAGTCGTGCATCAGGTGCTCGACTCGGTGACGGACTCCGGAAAGTTCGTCGATCTCGTCGCCGGCTACATCGAGCTGAGCGTTCCTGAGAAGCAGGGGCTGCTCGAGACGCTGGGCGTCGAGGAGCGGATGCGGCGCGTGCTGGTGCACGTCCAGCGCCAGATCGGTCTGCTCGAGGCGCAGGAGGAGATCAAGTCCCAGGTGCAGGAAGAGCTGGGGCAGCGCCAGCGCGAGATGTACCTTCGCGAGCAGATGAAGACGATCCAGAAGGAGCTGGGCGACGACGATCAGTCGCGCGAGTTGGAGGAGCTGCGCGAGAAGCTCTCCAAGCTGGAGCTCCCGAAGACCGCGCGGCAGGAAGTGGAGCGCGAGCTCGGGCGGCTCGAGCGCGCAGGGCGGGAGAGCATGGAAGCGCAGGTCATCCGCACCTATCTCGAGTGGATCGCCGAGCTTCCGTGGAACACGCGCTCCGATGACAATCTCGACCTGCGCCACGCCTCCGAGGTGCTCGAAGAAGACCATTACGGCCTCCCGGATGTGAAGGACCGCGTCCTCGAGTTTCTCGCCGTGCGTCAGCTCAAGGCGGCGGAGCTCGCGGCCGAGGTCGAGAGGACGGGTGAGTTCCCTGCGTATAAGCTCAAGGTGGACAAGGACGACGCGACGCCCTCGCTCGTGGACCCCGACGACGGCCGCGCGATCACCGACAAGCGCGAGGCCAAAGCGCGCGCGATGGCGAAAGGTCCCATCCTCCTGTTCGTGGGCCCCCCGGGCGTCGGCAAGACGTCGATCGCGAAATCCATCGCCCGATCGCTCGGCCGCGAGTACGTGCGCGTCGCGCTCGGTGGCGCGCGCGATGAGGCGGACATCCGCGGACACCGCCGCACCTACGTGGGGGCGATGCCCGGACGCATCGTGCAGGGGATGAAGCAGGCCGGGACCAAGAATCCCGTCTTCCTGCTCGACGAGGTGGACAAGCTCGGCGTCTCCTTCCAGGGCGATCCCGCGAGCGCGCTCCTCGAGGTGCTCGATCCGGCCCAGAACGATACGTTCACCGACCATTACCTGAACATCCCCTTCGACCTGAGCGAGGTGCTGTTCATCGCGACCGCCAATTTCCTCCAGAACATCCCCGGCCCGATGCTCGACCGGATGGAGGTGGTGGACTTTGCCGGCTACACCGAGCGCGAGAAGGCGATGATCGCGAAGAAGTATCTGATCCCGCGCCAGCTCGACGACGCCGGTCTCAAGGACAAGGGAGTCAGCCTCTCCGATGACGCCGTGATGACGATCGTCTCCAAGTACACGCGCGAGAGCGGGGTCCGACAGCTCGAGCGGCAGATTGGAGCGGTGGCGCGGAAGGTCGCGCGCAAGATCGCCTCCGGCGAGGAATCGGGAGGCCAGCTCACCCCTGACGGTGTGCGCGATCTCCTCGGCCGGCCGAAGGTGCATCCGGAGCACGCCAACGAGGCGAACGAGGTGGGAGTGTCCACCGGGATGTACTACACGCCCGCCGGCGGCGACATCATGTTCGTGGAAGCTGCCATCCGGCGGATGTACGGCTCCCGGTCCACGGACGAGACGGTGCAGGTGAGCGGGTACGGCAACGTCTCGCTGATCCTCACCGGGCAGCTCGGCGATGTGATGAAAGAATCGGCGCGAGCGGCTCTGACGTACGCAGCGACGCACGCCACCACGCTCTGCATCCCGGCGGATCGCCTCGGCTCGATCGAGGTCCACATCCACGTGCCGGCGGGAGCGATTCCCAAGGACGGGCCGTCGGCGGGAGTGACGATGTCGACGGCATTGGTGTCCGCCATGTCGGGGCGGCCCGTACGCCGCGACGTCGCGATGACCGGCGAGATCACGCTCCGTGGCCGGGTGCTGCCGATCGGAGGAGTGAAGGAGAAGGTCCTCGGCGCCCACCGGGCCGGCATCACCACGATCATCCTGCCGAAGGACAACGAGGCGGACATGGAGGATATCCCCGCCGAGGTTCGCGACCAGCTCAGCTTCCACTGCGTGAGCACGCTCGACGAGGTCTTCGACATCGCGCTCATGCCGACCGATGCGTGTCCGGTGCAGCCGAAGACGGAGATGGAGCAGGCAGAGGAGAGGGCAGCGGCGGTGGCGTGAGGGCTCGCCATCCCATTGCGGATGGCGTGGGGGAGCGCAATAATCGGGGTGATCCCAGCAGCACCGACGGTCAGCTCCCCGGAGGTGAGACATGCGTTCTGCCGGCATGGCGAGTTCACTTCGCCCTCGCGGTTCAGTGTGGATTGCTCGGGCTCCTTCCCTCCCGTAGCTCAAGCCAGGTCACGGCGATCAGGATCTCGCCGAGGGATCCCGTCCTCACGGCATCTGGTGGGCTGGCACGCCCCCGCCCCCAGTCGCTCTGCCAGACGTTCACCGCCGTCGGGGTAGATGCGTCGGGTGCCGCTCCGCCCGGAGCAATCTCCGCGGTCTGGGTTGCGACGAACGCCGCGGAATTCGTGGCGGACAGCATGAGCGGAGTGGTCTGTCTGAAAGCCGCGGCGCCCGCGGCCGCCGGATCCCGCACGGGAGTGCTCGCCAGAGCGGCGTCTGGCGCCGCCGACTCCACGCGGTTGACGGTCATGCCGGTCACGCCACAGATCGTCGTGAGCGGGAATCCGACCGTACTGCGCGGTGCCAGGCCGACCAAGGAGCCCGCGCCGGCCACGGCGATCCTCTCGCCAATGCGGCCGGACATCAACACGCGCTTCCGCCCCCCTGGCGCCGCGCCGGCCGGCATCACGGTGAGCTCCGGCTCCCCGGTGAGTGCGACGCTCTCCTGGACCGCGGCCACGGGTGCCTCCTCGTACAGCGTCACGCGGGCTTCCAGCGCGCAGGGTCCCTTCAATCCGGTCGCGCAGGTACCGGCGCCGACCACGTCGATCATCGACCGGGGCCTCGCACCGAGCACGACCTACTACTGGATCGTGAGCGCGAACTATCCGACCCTCTCCCCGGGCTCGAGTGCGGCCGTCGCGGGCACGACGCTGGCGCCGCGTAACCCCTCGAACTTCACGGCGACGAGCGGTAAGTCCCAGGACATCACGTTCAAGTGGAGCGCGCAGACTGACGCCGACCACTACGTGCTGCAGGGCAATGGGCTCCCAGCCCGGCAGGTGACTGGCACGACCTTCACGGAGACGGCGCTGGCGCCGGGCATCCGGACGTACTCCCTGGTCGCCTATTACGTGAGTGGGGGACAGACGTTCTCCGACGCCGCGAACCCCTCGACAACCCGAGCGGCGGCGCTACCGAAACACTTCCCCTGGCTGCTCAAGCGCAACGGCGTGGGAAGCGCCGCCGAGACCCAAGCCTACTACACCGCGATCGGAGCGCTGCCGGCCAAGAACACGTCACCAAATGGAAGCTGGCGAACGGATTCCCGGCGAACGAGGTGCGGGCGCGCTACTTCAACGCGCAGGACCTCAACCTCGGCCGGGACAACCACTGCCGCGCCAGCGCGAGCGGGCTCGCCTGCTATCAGAGCAACAGTGGGCCCCCGCCAAACAGCCCCGACTTTCCGAATGCGACCGCGGCGCTCGCTGACATCGTCAACGGCGCGCCGCCATTCGCGACCGTGGCCATGGACATCGGTCCCAGCGGCAGGGTGAATTTCTACGCGTTCAACAACGCGACCGACAGCATCGTCGTGGCCGCCGATCTGGACACCGACGGAAAGAAGGCGATTCCGCACGCCTGTGCCGCATGTCACGGGGGCACGTACGACCCGACGACCCACACCATGAGCAACGCTTCGTTCCTGCCCTTCGACGTCTTCGGCTTCCAGTTCGCCTCCGCCCCGGGCTTCCTGCTGGCCGATCAGCAGGAGACGTTCCGGAAGCTGAACTCTCTGGTGAAGGCGTCACAGCCCAACCTCACCAACCCGCATAATCCGATCGTGACGTTCATCGACGGCGCGTATGGTGGGGGCGTCGATGTGGCTGGCTCGACCCCGAGCGACAGCTGGGTGCCAGCGGGATGGACGCAGAAGCCGAACGTCTACGAAGGGTTCAAGCGGACCTGTCGAACCTGCCACCTGGCCGTCGATTCGTCGAAAGATTTCACGAGCTACGCTCAGCTGAAGAGCCTGCTAGTCCCGGTGCAGGTCGACATCTGCACGAGCTACGTGATGCCGCACGCCGAGGTGCCGTACCGGAAGTTCTGGTTGAACACCAACATCTATATACCCGGCTACTGGCAGGATCCCTCGGTGCTCGGGATCACCTGTCCGTAGATTCGCCGAGAACGCTTTTCTCGCGATCGCGCCGCAGCGCGCGTCCGAGGGTTCGCAGCGGACTAGGGCGAGATAGCTCGAGCTGCCTGGTCGCGCGCCCGGGCCAGCGCAGCGATCCCAGTCGCGATCTGGGCGCTGGCGCGTTGAGCCGCGATCTGCTCCGTGGCCGTGAGAAGGCTCTCGGCCGCCACATCGATTGCTGCCGCATCTTTCCCCATCTGCTCCAGTACGGTCGCCGCACGCGGGTCGCTTCTCGCGCGGAGCTGTCGCTCGGCGTTCCCGAGATCGCTCTCGAGCTCGCCCAGGGACGAACGGAGCTGGTGGATGATCGCGCCACAGCACGCACGTCCCCACGAGTAGCGCGTGTTCCCGCTCTGACGCAGCAGTAGCGCGACCTGCGTGGAACGAAGCTGCTCGAACGACCGCAGCCGCTGCTCGAGCGCCGTGGCAGCGATCCGGATCGAGTCGATGTCGGTGGCCAGCTCGCTCAGTGACGGCTTGCGCGCCACGAGCGATACGGCCGTCACGGCCGGATCCAGGATCAGGCTCGGTCCGGGACCCGGGCCGCCCCATCCCTTGAAGATGCGCTGGAAGATCTTTTCCTTCGCGCCCGGCGCCTGGAAGAACGCGAAGCCGGTGGCGGTGTCGGCGCGCTCAGGCGGTGTCGTGCTGTAATCCACAGCGCCGCGTCTCCCGAGCAGGGGGTCGAGCCGCGCAATCGATCCCGGGCCGGCGACCGCACCTGGCTTCGACGCAGCCGGTCGGCGGAATGGCAGCCCGTACGCGGGCAACCCCGGCGCCGAGGCGGAATCCCACTGATGGTCACCATCGAGCGAACGCGGCACACCCAGCATGACGTTGCTCTCCGGCCCCGGCGCGTAGAGCGGACCGGGCATTCCCGCCCGGCGCGCCAGCTCGTTGAGCTGATCGCCATCGAGCAGCACGAGCTTCGACGCGATGATCGTGTTGTACAGCGCCTCGAATTCCCGCCAGTCGAGGAGGCTGTCCGGGCCGGCACGCAGGTGCATGTCCGCCCTGATCTTGGCGAGCGACTCCGCGGGAAAGAGGAATCGCACATCGTTGGCTGGAGAGATGATGAGCTTGAAGTACTCGTATTCGGGCCCGAGGTTGTGCTGGACGAAGCTCTGGACCTCGTCGAGGATCGCCTTGTTGACGACGCTGTCGAGTGGAGCGAGTGGATTGTGCTTCTTCCACCAGTCCATGAAATCGGACATCTCCTTGTCGAATTCACCGACCAGGTGGAGGCCGAACATCTTCGGCACCCATTCGCTCTTCCAGTCCATGAGCGCGCCGATTCCGCGATCCACGCGTCCTGCCAGGATGGACTCACCCAGGGTGTGGTTCGCGTCCACCAGATGGCGCAGACCTCGGTCGATATCCTTTCGCCAGCCGATCATGAAGAAGAGGTTCTCGCAGTCCCAGAACTTCTCCGTGCTCGACAGGTAGCAGTTGGTCCACGACGTATCCCCACCGAGCCGCTGGAACGTCTGGTCGATGGACGTGCCGAGCCATCCGTGCATCGCCAGAAAGCGCTGGTAGTGGGGCGCCTGGACGTGATCCTTGATCGCCCTCGGCTTGATGAGATGCTCGGCCTGGAAGCGGTCGTCCACGTCGATCGTGCTGTCCGTGCTCGGCGTGTGCTTCGCGACGTAGGCCTCGAGGGTGACGTGCATCGCGTCCACCTTGAGAGATTCTGTCGCAAAGCTCGACGCCCATTTCGCGCCGACGTAGTGATTGATGAAGGTGTGGCCGAACATGTCCTGCGCCGCGTGCGTCAGCCACCCGTACCCGAATGCCAGTCGGCGCTGTCGCAGGTCCTCGGGATCCGTCGAGGCGCGGGCCGCTCCGAATACCTGACGGAGCCAGTGGTCGGCAATCCAGTGATTGCCATCCTTCCAGTGATCCACGTGCGCGAACGACTGGCCGACGTAGATGTCGGGAAAGACATCGGGGCCAACGACCCCCGAGCGATAATCGGATGGGTGCTGCTTCAGCGCCTGCACCAGCTCCGCGTTCACGGTGAATTCGCCGAAGGGGGGAATCGTCACCTTCCCGTTGTCGATGGCATCGGCCAGCGCCACGTTGGCGGCGAAGACATGCGTCTTCACGTGCCAGAAGCGCTCGGCGGCCGCCCGCCCCGGATCGACAGCGCGCTGCGCCGCTGCGTCCGAAGTGCGACCGCGCCGCGGCGCATGCCGGTTGGCAACACGACGCGCCAGCCCGTCACGGTCGTGCGGTGACGCTGCGGCGGATTTCGGCGGGAAGGCCAACACGCCGCCGAACATCGCTATCAGCAGTCCGGTCCATCCACCGGCTCGAGGGAATCGCAGCATACTCGCTCCGCTCGCATAGAAGTTGAGTGCATCAGAAGGCTGATGCCTACCACGTTCAAGGAGGGGTTCCCGGCGCGCCGCCGGCGTTACAGCAGGGCGACGGAGCGGAGCGACCCAGCGGACGGCCGACTCTACCGGAAGTGGTAGCGTCCGCTCCGGTACACGAGATCCGCGCCCCCGAAGTACGCGATCGCATCCTCGATCAGCGAGCGACCCGCCTCATCCGGGGTGCTGACGCGACTCTGCCGAGCGAACCCGGAATCAACGCGAAAGACGTCCGCCGATTGGTGCAGGCCGAGGACCGCCAGCGCATCGCCCTGCATGAGCGCGATCTGGTTGTTGTGGGTCATCAGCGCCCGACCCTGACCCGGCCCGATGTGGAAGAGATCGTGGCCGAAGAACTTCGACTCGTACTCCAGACCGAGGACGGCCATCACGGTCGGGGGCACGTCCATCGAGCTCGCCATCGTCGAGTCGCGCACGCCTGCGGGTATCAGGGCCGGAGCGTAGAAGAGCATCGGCACCTGATAGCTGAGGAGAGGAATCTCCTGTGCGCCATAGACGCGCGCGCCGTGATCTCCCATCAACACGAACAGCGTGCTGTCGGAGAAGGCGTGCGTGCGCGCCTGTCGCACGAAGCGCCCCAGCGCCCAGTCGGCGTAGCGTACCACGTACTCCCGCGACTTCCTGTTCGGGTCGAATGGGATGCGGCCGGCCGGATAGGTGAACGGCCGATGGTTGGAGACCGACAGCACGAGCGCGTAGAAGGGCTGACGGAGCGCGCTCAGCGAGTCGAATTCCGCCAGCGCCTTGTCGAAGATCGCCTCATCCGCGACACCCCACGCCGTCGTGAACAGTCCTCTCGGATAGTCGCTCTGCTCGATCACCCGCTCCATGCCGTTGGCGCGCATGAAATGACCCATCCCGTCGAACAGGGCGCGGCCGCCGTAGATGAACATCGTGCGGTAGCCACGGGAGCGCAGCACTTCGGGAAGGGTGAAGAGGTCGCGTGACCCGTCGCGCCGGACGATCGAGATGCCGGGCAACGGCGGGAGCGACGCGGTCGTCGCCTCGAGCGCGCGGATGGTGCGGTTGCCGGTCGAGAAGGTGTGGGTGAAGAGCGTGCCCTCGGCTGCTAGCGAGTCGAAGCGCGGTGTGATCCCCTTCCCGTCCGGGTGCAGGACCCCGATGAACTCCGAGCCCAAACTCTCCTCCAGAACGACCACCACGTTGAGCCGTCGCGCGCCACCCCCCCCGGGCGGCGTCCGCACCCGGCGCTCGGTCGATGCGGCGACCCAGCTGGTCGTGTCGGTCGCCGTCTCCGTGAGCAGATGCCGCAGTCGGGCAAAGATCTCGGCTGGGGGACGCGTCGCGTACAACCCCTCGTACGGCGCGTCCTGCCCCATGAGCGCCTGGAAGAAGGCGTAGTAGCCGTTGGAGGCGATCTCGTTGAGCGCACGGTCGGATGAGACGCGAGCCAGCCCCGGCGTGACGACGACGGTGACGAGGGCGAGAAGCGCGGCGTAGCCGGAGACGAACGCCGCTCGCTCGCGACCGGTCGTGGCCGCCCCGAGGGCGTGGCGCAGTGGAAGGCGAAGCGCCCAGAGCGCCGCGCCCGTGACGAGCGCGATCAGGAGGAGCAGCCATCCGGTGTGGAAGCTCTGCCAGATGTTGGTCGCCACCTCGTACGGGAAGATCAGGTAATCCACCGCGACGAAATTGAAGCGTCCGTTGAACTCGTCGAAGAAGAAGTACTCGGCCACTCCGACGAAGAGCGCGAGGCCAAGTGCGACCGCGATGCCGCCCCGAAACACGCCGCGATGCGCACGGCCGTGAAACCAGCGCTCCGGGAGAATCCCGAGATAGAGCGTGAAGGGAGCGGCGAGCCAGAGGGCGGCGAGCAGGTCAAAGAGCTCCCCCGTGGCAAGCGCCCGGAGCACTCCAGCGACGCCATCTCTGGACACGGCCTGCTGCACCGCCATCAAGCCGAGCCGAGTGACCAGCGACGACGTCAGGAAGATGCCGACGACGAGCGCCACGAGCGCGAAGCGGCTATGAAAGAGCAACGCACCCGGCGTGTGTGCCGAACGGCTGCGGTCATTCCCGGTGTCGCTCATGGCAGAAAGAGAAGAAGCTTCCACGGCTCGAGGTGAAAGGCGCCCGGCTCGGTTCCCCGAAGAAAGTACTCGGTGTAGCGACGCTCCGGCGGCGTCAGCTCCGTGACCGGCTCTCCGGTGGCGCGATCGAGATCGGCAGTCACGATCCCCTCCGGCACGTCGCTCCAGCTGCCGGGCGACCGATCGCGATACCAGTGGCTCATCATCTCGGCCCAGATCGGGGCAGCGTAGCTTCCACCGGCGCCGCCCGGAATGGGCCTCGGTGTGTCGAAGCCCAGCCAGACACCGGCCACGAGCTCCGGCGTCATCCCGATGAACCAGACGTCGGTCGCATCGTCCGTCGTGCCCGTCTTCCCGGCAACCGGCACGCTGTCCGGGAGAAGAGGCCGAATCGATGCCGCCGTGCCGTGGTCGATCACTCCCCGCAACATGTCGCGCACGATGAACGCGACGCGCGGATCGAGCACCGAATCGCGAACGACCGGGGTGCCGGCATAGACGGGATGGCCGGCGCGATCGTCGATGCGCTGGATCAACCGCGGCGCGCTCCTGACACCGAGATTGGCGAGCGCCGTGTACGCCGACACGAGCTCGATCGGCGCCAGCGCGGATGCACCGATCGCGCTGGAGGGAACGGGAGCCATCGGCGCGGTTATTCCGAGGCGCCGCGAGAGCGCGGCAACCGAGTCGATGCTCACGCGCTGGCCCAGCTGCACGGCGACGGAGTTTCGCGATTGGGCAAGAGCCTCGCGCATCGTGATCGCCCCGAGAAAGACGCGGTCGGAGTTGCGCGGCCGATAGACACGGTGCCCATCAAGTGGGATCTCGAGCGCGGTATCGGGGATGATCGCGTTCGGCGGGATGCCGTCGGCGATGGCGGTGGCGTAGACGAGCGGCTTGATGGCCGAGCCTGGCTGGCGCCGCCCATTCACGACGCGATTGAACTGCGACTCGCCATAATCCCGTCCGCCCACGAGTGCGACCACATCGCCGGTGGCAGACTCCACCGCGACGACCATGCCCTGCAGATAGTCCGCTCTCCCCTTCACGTGCTTCGCGAGAGTGGGGTAGCGCCAGCCGGGGCGCGACTCCACTCGCGCGGCGCCGCGCGCCAGCGCCGCGACCGCTTCGCGCTGCAGAGCGGGGTCGATCGTCGTCTGCACCTGATAGCCGCCGTTGACGACGGGCACGCCTTCGCGAGCCGCCTGGCGCCGCACCAGATCGAGCACCCATCGCGTTCCGGCGACCATCCCCCCATTCGGCACCGTCACCACGCGGGTGCGCGTCTCCTGCTCGGCCGCGTCGCGCGTCACGAGCCCCTGTTGCGCCATGAGGCCGAGCACGAGGTCGCGCCGCTGCCGGTTGCGTCCGGGATGCGCGATCGGGTCGTAGATCGGCGGACTCCTCGGGAGAGCCGCCAATGACGCGGCCTCGGCAAGGCTGAGCTTCGACGCCGGCTTTCCGAAGTAGTGCCGTGCGGCCGCGTCGATTCCGAACCACCCGTGTCCGAAGTCGAGCTGGTTGAGGTAGGCCTCGAGAATCGTCTCCTTGCCGTAGTGGCGCTCCATCTCCAGCGCCGCTGCCTGCTCCCTCAGCTTGCGCCCGACACTCTTGTCCGCGCGGTTGATCTGGTCGGGATGCATGTTCCCCACCAGCTGCTGAGTGATCGTGCTCGCACCCCGCTGCGATCCGAGAAGACGATCCCTGAGCGCGCCCGCGATCCCGATGACGTCCACCCCTTCGTGGCTGTAGAAGCGATGGTCCTCGACGGCGACGAATGCATCGGGGACGTAGCGAGGGAGCGACTGGAGACTGACGCTCGTGCGCCATTGCCGGCCGATCTCACCGAGGAACGTGCCGTCGCGAGCGAACACGAGCGACGATTGCGGGGGCTGCACGAGCTGCCAGGGCTCGACGGACACGGAGTCCTGCGCGGACAGAACGGAGACGGCGGCGAGGAAGGCGGCGAGGAGGAGCGCGCCCCGAGAGAGCGGCGGTGGTGTCGACACGCACGGAGGGTAAGCGCCGCCGGGGTGGCGCGTCAACGACTGGCGGGCGCGCGGCGCGGCGTTGCCCCCCTGCTCGGGGCGTGCCAGCTTTGCATCATGGCTCCGCTGCTTCATCTCGCCCTGGCCCAATTCGCTCCGAAGAAGGGAGCGTACGCCGAGAACCTCGGCCGGGTGGGTGAGATCTTCGCCGGCGCCGACGCGCTCGACCCCCGGCCCCAGGTGCTCCAGCTCCCGGAGACGGCGCTCACCGGATACTTCGTCGAAGGCGCGGTGCGCGACCTCGCCGTCACCGCAGGGACCTTCGCTGAGGATCTGAACGAGAGTTACCACCGCGCCGTTCGCGGCGCCCGGACCATGGATGTCGTGGCCGGCTTCTACGAGCGGTGGAACAACACGCTCTTCAACAGCATGCTGTACGTGACGCTCGGACCTTCGGAGCCGGTGATCCATCACGTTCACCGGAAGACCTTTCTGCCGACGTACGGACTGTTCGACGAGGAGCGTTTCGTCGAGCGCGGCCACGATCTTCGGGCCTTCGACACGAGCTGGGGGCGCGCGGCGATGCTGGTCTGCGAGGACGCCTGGCACAGCCTCACGGGCACCATCCTCGCCCTCGAGGGGGCGCAGGTGATCTTCGTGTCTTCGGCCGCGCCGGCGCGGGGCGTCTGGCCCCGCCAGGACGCGATCCCAGGACCAGCCAGCGTCGCGCGCTGGGAGCGGCTCATCCGCGACATCGCCGAGGAGCACGGCGTGTATTGTACGTTCGCGAACCTCACCGGCAATGAGGGAGGCAAGGCGTTCCCGGGCGGGTCCCTGATCTGTGGGCCGCGAGGAGACGTGCGGGTGCGGGGGCCGCTCTGGGAGGAGGCGCTCGTGGCGCTCCAGGCAGATCTGGCGGACCTCACCCGCGCGCGCTCGGACAGCCCTCTTCTCTCGGACCTTCGGGGGGCGCTGCCAATGCTGATCGGCGGGCTCGACAACGCCGACCGCGAAGCACGTGAGCCGGCGCCCTACGATCCGCCGCAGCCGCGCGAACAGGGAGAGCTGGCCCTCGTCCGCCCCTATCGCTCCCCGCCTCGCGGGGCGTCGAGCGCCCTGCGCGTGGTCGGCCCCGACGATGGTCTCGAGAGCGGCGGGCCGGCGACCCTCGAGATCGACGGCCCGCTGGTGGATCTCTGGCTCACGAGCTTCCTCCGCGACGAGCTGCGACAGCGCGGCTTCTCGAAGGGGATCGTGGCCATCTCCGGAGGAGTCGATTCGGCGGTGACTGCGTTCCTGGCGGTGCGCGCTCTCGGCAAGGACAACGTGATCGGAGCTCGCCTCCCCTACCGCAGCTCGAGCCAGGAGAGCCTCGATCACGCCCAGCTCGTGATCGATTCGCTCGGCATCGAGAGCCGCACGATCGATATCTCGGCCGCGGTGGATGGTTATCTTGCCCACGAGCCGGATGCCGACCCGGCACGACGGGGAAACGTGATGGCGCGCGTCCGGATGATCGCGCTGTTCGATCTCTCCTCGCGCTATGGCGCCATCCCCCTCGGTACCGGCAACAAGACGGAGCGGCTCTTCGGCTACTTCACCTGGCACGCCGACGATTCCCCTCCGGTGAACCCGCTGGGCGATCTCTACAAGACGCAGGTGTGGGCGCTGGCGCGCCATCTCGGAGTGCCGGAGGTGATCATCGGCAAGCCCGCGACCGCTGACCTCGTGACCGGACAGACCGACGAAGGCGATTTCGGCATCACCTATGCGAAAGCGGACCGCATTCTGGCGTGGCTGCTCGGCGGCTACTCCCCGGACGAGCTCGGCCAGCGGGGCTTCGACCCCTCCGAGGTGGAGCTGGTGCGGACGCGGTTGGAGAGCACGCACTGGAAGCGTCGACTGCCCACGGTCGCCATGCTCACGCCGACGGCGATCGGGGAGTCCTATCTGCGGCCTGTGGACTTCTGAGTCGCCGCGGCCGGCTCGGCTGCAGATGAAAGGGGGGGAACCCGATCGGGCTCCCCCCCTTCTCCATTGTCGGAGCGGGCGCGGCTATGCGGCCATCGCGAGACTCACAGCGCGGCGGGCGCCACGCTTGAGGGCGCGGTGCACGACTCGCGCGTACGTCAGAAAGTTCTGCCCTGCCCACGGATGGCGGAGGAAGAAATCGTGGGGGAGCATGTCGCCCTTCATCCGATTGCACGGTCCGCAAGCGACAACGAGGTTTCCGGGAACGTTGGGTCCGCCTCGGGCGAGCGGGTACACGTGATCGATGGTGGCATCGCCGATGTCGAGACAGGAAGCGCAGTACACGCAGCGTCGGCTGCAGTCGCGCATCATCGCGCGTTTGATGGCCCGGCGGCGATCGCCGACGAATCGGTGCCGGGAGTGACGGGTGAGCCCCCCAGGCGAACGGGGGAGTGCCATTCGGTGAAGGCTATGCCGTGACATTGCACCTCGCCAAAAAGCAGCGACGCCCGCGTCGGGAGGATCCCGAGCGGGCGTCGCTGAGTGGAGTGGGGGACAGGAATACCACGGTACGCGCAGAGGGGAGCGCTCGTGGCGTCCTCTTTCTGGCGTCGCGCTGGCTGTGGTTGCCGATGGCCCATGCGCCCCCCTTTCTCTCGTGACGCGCCACGCGCGCCGCGCGTCACACACATGCAGAGCGGGCCCCACCCGCGCAAGATCCCCGCTGGCCTCGAGTCTCTGAGCGACCATTGACCAACCCTCCGGCCCTCCCGCGCGCTCGACACGGCGCCGGCGGCCCGATCGCGCCTTTCCACCGATGAGCGCGACGCCGGACACTCCCACTTTCACCGGAGCGAGCGACGTGTCGCCCCTCTGGTGGGTGAACGACGGCCTGGTGCGGCGCACCGTGATGGTCGTCTCGCTGGTCGCACTCCCCGTGGGGCTCCTCACCGGTCAGTACGTGCGCCCGTTTCCGTGGATCGGGGCAACGCTGCTCTTCGCCATCACGATCTGCACGCGCATGTTCGGCATCCCGCTTCCGGGCAAGGGATTCACCAGCTTCGCCATCGGCGCGGGATTGGCGTCGGTGCTCGCGCTCGGATGGGGCGCAGGTGCGGCGGTCGCCGCGGCCGGACTCATCGCGGGCGACGTCGGCGTGCGCCGACTCCCGTGGCGCAACGGTCTCGGCAACGCCTCGCACTTCGTGTTCGCCTGTTCGGTGAGCGGAGCGCTGTACGCCTGGCTGGGTGGCGGGCTCGGCGAGGCGACTTTCGCCACCTGGAACCTGTGGCGAGTGGTGCTCTTCACCCTGTTCTTCCTCGCGCAGCTCAACGCGACATTCTATCTCCAGCTGCTGCTGTCGCCCGCGATCGCCTGGGTGGACGCGTCGCTCACCGCACGCTGGGAAGGCGCGACGGCCGTGCTCGCCACCCTGCTCGCCTTCGGCGGGCTCTGGCTCACCTACCAGAGCTGGACGGCCGAGCAGTACCTGGTGATCACTCTGCTGCTCGGCGGGTTCTTCCTGCTTTTTCACTGGCTCATCCGGCAGGGGGCGTACGGGGAGACGCTGCAGCTGGTGCAGCGACTGACGAGCGTGATCAGCGCCCAACCGGAGCTGAGTCGGGCAATGAGCGACATCGAGCGGTTGACGCGCGCGATCGTTCCCTGGGAGCAGATGGGCATCGCGGCGTACGATGAGACGAGACGACACTTCGTGGTGATCACGGACACGGCGAGCGATGTTCCCCCCGGAACGATCATTCCCGCAACCTCGGGACTGGCAGCGCTGGCGCTCCGGAGCGGGGGTGCGGCGACGAACCTCGACATCCCCTTCGCCGAGCGTCCCGCCGGGGCGCGCGGGTCGGAGATCATCGTTCCCCTGAAGACCGGGAATCGTCTCGTGGCGCTCTGGAACATCCGTCATCGCAGGAACGAGATGTACCGGCACCACGACGCGGCGCTCCTCGAGCAGGTGGCTCCGCAGCTCGCGCTCTCGCTGACCCTCGATCGGCTCATCCAGCCGGTACTCGACGCCTCGGAGCTGATGGCGCAGCACGTCGAGTCGCTCAGCGCGACCACCCAGGAGCTGCACGCGTCAACCCAGGAGAGCACGGAGAACGCGAAGCGCATGGCGGCGACGGTCCGGCGGGTGGCCGAGACGCTCCTGAGCGGAGCCGGCGAATCGCAGCGCGTTCGCGAGAGCGCGGCCGTGAGCGTGGCCGAGGGCCAGAGCACCCAGCAGAGCGGTGCGGGAATGCTGGAGAGCGCCGAGAGCGTGCGCGATGCGACCGGGCGGGCGGTCGCTCAGCTCACGGCCGCCGCAGCGATCGTCCAGGAAGGGGCGAACGAGGTGTCGCGCCTGCAGGAGGTGTCAGAGGCCGTGCAGCGATTCGGGCGCACGATCACCGAGGTCGCAGATCAGACGGGACTGCTGGCGCTGAACGCCGCGGTCGAGGCCGCGCGCGCCGGCGTACACGGGCGTGGGTTCGCGGTGGTGGCCCAGGAGATCCGCGCGCTCGCGGACCGGAGCGCGGGCGAAGCGGAGGGGATCGACCGGGCAGTGCGCGACATCCGCACGACGCTCGATCGCGCGGTCGCGCTCATGCAGCGCACGCGCGGAGAGGTGATCGCCGTGCTCGACTCGAGTCGGGGATGGGTGGATGATCTCGACCGGATCGTCAACGCAGCGCAGGGCGTCGCGGCCGCGGGGCAGCGGATCGTCGTCTCGGCCGGCGAGAACGCCCAACGATCCTCCGATCTCGCCCAGGCGCTGACGTCGGCGCAGGACGTGGCGTTGCGCGCCGCCTCCGAGACGGATGGAGTAGCCGATGCCAGCGCGGACTACGAGCGGTCCGTCGAGTCGCTGAGCGATGCGGCGGTGCAGCTCAGCGCGATGGCGGTGCAGCTGGCGGACGCCGTCGCCGCCGTTCGCGCCGGCGCGTAGCCTAGCCCGAGAGGCGCCCGAGCGACGCCACGATCTTGAGCGCCACGCAGGCCGCTCCGAAGCCATTGTCGATGTTGACGACGGCGACGCCGGGACTGCAGCTCGCAAGCATCGTGTACAGAGCCACCTTCCCTCCGGCTGCGACGCCGGTGCCGATCGAGGTCGGGACAGCGACGACCGGAGCACGGATCAATCCGGCGACTACGGCCGGAAGCGCGCCGTCCATCCCGGCCACAACGATGCAGACCGGCGCCGCCGCCAGCTCCGGGAGGATGGCCTGCAGGCGGTGGAGACCGGCGATCCCGACGTCGAAGTGGCACGCTGCCGTCACACCGAGCGCCTGCAAGGTCGTCGCAGCCTCGAGCGCCACCGGCGCATCGGCGGTGCCGGCGGTGAGCACGGGCACGGCCGGGCCGTCGCGCAGCGGCCGCGGGGAGCGCACCGCCATCCGGCATTCGGGGTGAAGCTCGGCCAATCCCGACAGCGCCTCGAGCTGCTCGTCGCTCAGGCGTGACGCCACCCGCAGTCCCGAGCCGGTCGTGAACAGCGCGCGCAGATGATCGACGCTCTTCCCCGGCCCGAAGACAACCTCGGGGATGCCGGTGCGCGACTCGCGATCCTCATCCCAGCGGATGTCCGTCGCGCGATGATCGGCCACCCTCAGACCAGCGAGTGCGCCAGACTTCCGCTCTGCAAGCCAGCGAGGTCGAGCGCGACGAAACGGAATCCGAGCTCGGAGCACCGGCGATGCAGCTCGCCCCGCGCCGGCTCTTCGAGGATGCGCGGAAAGAGCTCCGGAGGCAGCTCGATCCGAACCACCGCGCCATGCCACCGCGCACGCGCGGGCCACAGTCCATGAGCGCGGAGGAAATCCTCCACCCCCTCCACCTGCTCCAGTCGCTGCGGCGTGACCTCGACTCCGACGGGAAGCCGGCTCGCCAGGCAGGGCGCCGCCGGCTTCTCGGCGTTGCTCAACTTCCAGGCTCGAGCCAGGCTCCGGACATCCGATTTGCGGAATCCGGCCGAGACGAGAGGTGTCAGCACGGCGTGCTCGCTGCCGGCGCGAAGCCCGGGACGATGCTCGCCGAGATCGTCGAGATGCGTCCCGGCGAGAATCGCCGCCCGCCCCGCCGCGCCGCGTGCCGCGGCCAGAGCGCCGACCGACTCGTAGAGCGTCGTCTTGCAATGGAAGCACCGATCGCCGCTGTTGGCACGATACTCGTCGAGCTCCATCTCGCCGGTCGGGACTTCCTCGATCGGGGCGCCGAGCTCCATGGCGAGACGATGCGCTTCGGCGAGCTCGGCGCGAGGCAGCGACGCGCTCACCCCGATGAGCGCAGTGGTGGGGAGCTGCGCCCGCAGACAGGCGGCGAGGACAAGGGTGGAGTCGATCCCCCCCGAGAAGCAGACGTACGCGTGCCGCGCGCCGACGCCCTCGCGAATCGCGCGCAGCAGCCGCGTCTCCCGATCGGCGCGATCCGGGGCTGAAGGCTCATGCAGATCGTTCATGCCGTGGAATCAACCATGGGCCGCGGGGCCATTCAAGCGCGCCCTTTTTGCGTGGCTGCGGGGGGTGGGATATTCTTCGCTCCCCGCCCAGCCGCTCCTCTTGCGCCGACCAGAGCACGATGCCCATCGCCATTCTCGACCCGTTCAGCGGCATCGCTGGTGACATGACGCTGGGTGCGCTCGTCGCTGCGGGGCTCGATCCGGAGTGGCTGCGCGCACTTCCCCAGCGACTGGGGCTCGACGGCGTGACGGTGCGCATCGCCACCGTGCAGCGCGCGTCCATCGCCTGCACCAAGGTGGATTTCGAGATCCCGCCACAGGGACACGGCCGGCACCTGCGCCAGATCCGTGCGCTGCTCGAGGCGGCCCGCCTGCCTCCCGACGTGCAGCGGCTCGCCGATGCGGCGTTCGACGCGATCACGAGGGCGGAGGGAGAGATCCACGGCATCGCGCCGGAACGCGTGCACCTCCACGAGGTCGGCGCCGTGGACGCCATCCTCGATGTCGTGGGGTCCATCTGGGGGTTTCGCGAGCTGGGAGTCACCGCGGTGTATTGCGGGCCGATCCGGCTCGGCGACGGCACCGTGATGGCGGCGCACGGCGAGCTTCCGGTTCCGGCACCAGCGACGCTCCGGCTCCTGATCGGGCACGCGGTACGCCCGGGTCCGGAAGGGTCGGGAGAGCTGGTGACGCCCACCGGCGCGGCGCTCGTCCGCGTGCTGTCGCAAGGACCTCCGCCGGCGGAGTACGTGCCGCTGAGCACCGGCTTCGGCGCCGGCACCAAGGATTTTCCCGGCCGCCCCAACGCGCTCCGTGTCATCATCGCGGACGCCAGCTCGCCGGCGGGTATCACCGTTCAATCGCTGGTTCATCTGGAGACGGACATCGACGACATGTCGGGCGAGTACCTGTCGGATGTCGCGGCCACGCTGCGACGCGCCGGTGCGCTCGACGTGACGATCGTTCCGCTGGTGATGAAGAAGGGGCGGCCGGCCGTGCGGCTCGAGGTCCTCGCCGCGCCTCGGGACGCCGACGCGCTCCGGACGATGCTCTTCTCCCACACGACGTCCATCGGGCTTCGCCGCACGCTCATCGAGCGCCATGCTCTCGCCCGTGAGGAGCGAACGGTGGAGCTGCTGGGCGAGACGATCCGGATCAAGGTCGTCACCCTGCCCGATGGCACGCGGCGGGCGAAGCCCGAGCTGGATGACGTGTGCAGGCTGGCGAGCGCGACCGGACTGGCGCCGCTCGACGTCGCCGCGCGTGCGGCCGCGGCTGCGCGGCCTCTTCTCGAAGAGGGCTAGCCGGCCGCCGCGGCCGGCGCGCGCGTCCGAGCGGCGTTGGGCCGAGCCGGATCGCGGAGCGCCGAGATGATCCGGCAGGCCATCGCGTCCAGCACCGTGCGGTCGGGCATCTCGGATCCGGCGAAGGGAAGTGGCACATCGAACCCGTCGCCAGCCCGCCGCGGCACCAGATGGACGTGAAAGTGGTAGATGTCCTGCCCGGCCGCTGCGCCGCTCGAGACCACGAGGTTCATCCCCTGAGCGCCGGCCACCTTCTTCACGAGGGGAGCGAGCTTCATCGCGACATCGAACAGGTGCGCGCCGACCCGCTCAGGCAGGTCGTCGAAGGACTCGCAGTGTTGCCTCGGCACCACGAGTATGTGGCCCGGGTTCACGGGCTGGATGTCCATGAAGGCGATGGCATCGGCGTCCTCGTAGCAGACGGACACTTCGGCGGCCCCATGGATGATGTCGCAGAAGATGCAGTGCGGGGCGACGGCCATCATCATGGTCCTTCCGGTGGGTAGTCGGAGGTCCTGCCACGCACGGGCAGTGCCATCTCGGACGCTTCCGGATGCGAAAGAGCCCCGAACCATCTGAGTGGCTCGGGGCTCTCGCGTCAGGCGTCACTCCGCTTCATTTCATCTTGACATCCCTGGCTACGAACGACACTTCCTGGACCACTTTTCCGCTGGCGTCGGTTCCCAGCCGCATGCTCGAAATACTTGTGTTGTCGAGCGTGAGCGTGTGCCCGGCACCGAGCTCGATGGCAACTGTCTTGATCACCTCGTTCGTCTCGTGCGCCTGATACAGCTTGACGCTCCAGTCGCCGAGTTCCGCCGTCAACGTGACGGGCTTGTGTTGGCGCTTGCCACTGGCCATTCCGCTGGCCACGTCGCGGGGGCTGGCGACCTCATACGCGATGTCCGTGGCGTTGAAGGCGATCTTCCCACCCTTGAGATCTGCCGTGACCGACAGCGCGCCCTTGGCAGGCATCTTCTCCATCCGGTCCGTCCTCTCACCCTGAGCACGCGCCATAACGGGTAGGCTCGCGAGCGCCGACAGCGTGAGAGCGACCGTCAACCACCGAATGCTTCGCATAGATTTGTGCCTCTGGCTGTATGGTGACGGCCGTTCTACGACTTCGTGACCTCGACGCGGGCGTTGCCTGTCTGGCCGTTCGCGTTCGTCGGCGGGTGCGACGACCCCTGTCCTGATGCGAACAGCGGTGAGGCGACACCCATTGTCGCGAGCTTCGCCTTGAGCGCCTGGGCGCGCTTTACCGAGAGCAGCTGGTCGGCGTCGGCGTCGCCACTCGCGTCCACGTGCGCCACCAGCATGTAGGCGACTCCCGGGCCTCCTCCATTCTTGAGGACCTTCGCCAGCTTGCCCAGCGCCTTCCCACCACTCGGAGTGAGCTCGTCCGACTTGTCGGCGAAGGTGATGTCCCAGATCACCGCGCCACCGGCGGCGAGATCAGCCGCGATCTTCTCGGCGGTCGCATCCTTCCGCGACACGACATTGGTCACGCCGGCCTCGGTCTTGTTCATCGCGGTGTCGACCAGGCTCGCGGTCTTGTTCATCACGGCTTCGGTGCCGCGACCGGCCTTGTCGAGCGACGAGTCCACTGCCTTGGCCGCGGAGGCCATCACCGCACTGTCCAACTTTGCCTTCTTCGCCGCCGCCCTCGCGGCCGCGGCTTTGCCGATTCGGTCGAAGATGCTTCCCTCGCCTCCCTGACCCCGCACTTCGCGTGGGGCACCGAGGGCGCACACAACGGTGAGGCTGGCGACAATACCGACGAGCGACCGCATAACTCCTCCTGTGAGCGTGCTGCCTTCCGGCGACCGCCGGAACCGGTTCTACGCGGGATCTGTTGTCCCGCCGAAATCCCAGGTGGATCAGGGTGTCGGCCGCTGGCGGCGCGACGACCTCGTCTTCATTGCGGGAAAGAAGATAGCGCCCGTCGTCACGCCGCTCTCAACTCGTCAACACGTTGAGGGGTATCAAGTTGGACCCGCAACATCCGACTTGGGATCCGGCGCATGACGGTGAGATGAGCCCGTGCGTCGCCTGTCGTCGCCCCAACTCCGCGTCGATGGGGCGGGGCCGAATGTAGGTTGGGGGACAGGTCGAAGCAATACGGCGGTACTGGCTCTCGGGGGCGGTGGAGCCCGGAGCGGCGCTCGGCTCCCTACGGTGAGACCGTCACCGCCCTCTGCAGCTGCGCGTAACCTGGGTTCGACACGCGCACCAGCGCGGAGCCTGCGGACTTGGCCGTGATCCGGAAGCTCGGAGACAGAGTGCTCCCGGCGGGGATCGTGATCGGAGTCGACGTACCGGCGACGCCGTTCACCGCCAGCTGTGGAGTCGTGTACACGTCGAACGTCGTCGCGGTCGCGACGGCCCGGATCACGCCGTTCGGGTCCACATTCTCGAGGTGAACCAGAACCGTCGAGTCGATGGACAGCGAGCCCGGCAGACCGACCAGGAGCACCCGGTCCGGCTCGACGTCAACGACGGCCGTGTCCGGCAGATACCCGGGTGCGCTGGCGATGATCGTGTCGATGCCAACCGCCGTGCCGCTCACCGTGAACGCGGCCGATCCCTGACCCGCTGGAATCGAGAGCGTCGCCGGCGTCGACGATACGGCGCCATTGCGATGCGTGAGCGTGACCGTGAGACCAGGGTTGACCGTCCCGGAGGGGATGCCGACCGACGCTCCGTAGCTCTGCCCGACTCCCATCGTGTGCGTCGTGAAGCTGAACGCGAGCGGGGGGAGGGAGACGACGATCGGAGCCGAGCTTCCCGGATCGTAGCTCCACGCGACCGCACGCGAATCCGACGCCGTGAGCGTCGTGGTGCCGGCGCCGATGAAGCGCAGCCGCGCCGTGCTGTGGCTGCTCGTGCCGGCCTTCACCGTGATGTTGGAGGAATCCGGGGTGGCGACAGACGGATCGCCAGTGGCGAGCGTGATCGGAACATCCTCGGCCGCCACGCGCACGCGACCAGTCTGGTCGGTGACCGTGACGGTGATCGGAGCGGACGGCGACGTGGTGAACGCGCTCGTGGCGGTGGCGACCGAGAAGCGCGGGCGCCCCACGTCGATCGTGAGCGTATCCGGGGTGTATCCCGACGCGCTGAGGGAGAGCAGCGTGCTGGCGATGCGGTCCTGCCCGGTGACGTCCACCAGTGCGCTCGTGCCACCCGCGGGGATGGTCACGGTCGCGGGAAGTTGAGCGACCGTCGGGTCGGCACTCGACAGCGTCACGACGAGCGGAGCGCTCGTCGCCGAGGCGAGCTGCACGCGAATCCGGTCGGCTCCCAGCGTCTGCCTCATGCCGAGCGTCAGCGGCGACGTGGCCGACGCGCGACTCGAGACGAATCGCAAGGACGCCGGCGACACGACCACCCGAGCGGTGGTGAAGGGAGCGTAGACACCGGCCGAATCGGTGAAGGTGATCGTCGCTGATCCGATGCCGACGTAGCTCACCCGGAGGGGAGTCGAAGCGGCCGCGCCCTTGACGATGTGGATCCTGGCCGAATCGGGGCTCACCACCGACGGATCGCTCGACGTCACGAGCACAGTGACCGTGTCCAGCGGGAAGTGTGCGGTGAGGAGCGTATCGGCCGCGCGCGCGTAGAGCGTCGTCGCTGGTGCCGCGTAGAAGACGTTCGCCGGGGGATTGTCCGCGACCAGCGCCGGCGAGCTGACGGTGGCGACCATCGTGTCCGGATTGAAGCTCGCTGCCCTCGCGACGATCGTGTCGCCGCCAAGAGCGATGCCGCTCCATCCGAACGTGGCCGTCGTTGCACCCGCGGCCACGACCACCGAGGACGGGATGGTCACGCGCTCAGGATGGTTGTGCGAGAGAGTGACGGTGGTGGCGGTTGAGCGCGCCGCGGCGAAGGTGATGGTGCCGGCGCCGCCACCGCTCGACTGCCTCAAGCCAATGACTGCGCGGCGCGGCGCCAACGTCATCGCCGTCGCCACGACCGTGAACCGGAGCGAGTCCGCCGACAGCCCCGTCGCGGTGAGCAGCACCTGGGCCGAGCCGCCGCCAACCGCGTTCGCGCTCACCACCGAGCTCGAGGCCGTACCGGCAGCGATCGTGACGCTCGAGGCGTCGGTCGAGATGACAGTGGCATCGGTCACGGAGAGCGCAACTGTCACGGCCGACAGCGGCGTATGGCGAGTGCCCGACGAGTCGGCAACGGCGACCGAGAACCCTCGGCTCTGTGTGCCGGAGAGCGTCTCGACCCCGTTCGTTGCGGGGAGCGCGAGTAGGCGGGGCGTGGACACGCGAACGATCGCGGTGGCACTCTGATATCCGGGAGCGGAGGCGGTCAGCATGACCGTCCCCGTCCGCAATCCCTGGATCGTGATCGGCGCCGAGCTCTGCCCCACCGAGAGCGATGTACTCGCGTTTGGCCGGGCGATGGACGCATCGCTGCTCGAGAGGGTGACGGACGCGGCGAGATCCGCCGGCGCATCCAGTGTGATCGCGGGGGTGAAGCCACCGGGAACGGCGGCGTCCTGGCCGGCACCGACTTCGGTGGTCGAGAAGGAGAAGCGGAGCGTAGGCTGAGGCGCCACCACGAGCTCGGCTCGCCCCGAGATGCCCCCTCCGATTGCCTCCAGCGTGTCACGTCCCTCGGCCACCGCGCTCGCGAGGCCGCTCGCGCTCACGGTCGCCAGCGCCGGCGTGCGCGACGCCCAGAGAAAGGAGATGCCGGGAACGACGTTGCCATTCGCGTCGTACGCCACCGCGCCGTACTGGAGCGATCGTCCAACTGCTCGCGTGGCCGTTGCAGGAGTGAGGACGACGCGCGCCACCTGCTGCGCGACGACGATGCTCGCCGAGTCGGCAGTGCCGCCGATCTCGCGAACGACGATGCGCACGATTCCGTTGCCGCGCGCGGTCACGAGACCGTTGGCCGAGACGGTGGCGATGCTCTCGTCGCTGCTCGTCCAGACGTAGCTGCCTGGCAGCGCATCGGTGCCGGCGAACGACGCCGCCGCCAGCTGAGCGGTCGCTCCCAGAGCCGTGAGCGTATCCGCCGCGGGTGTGACCGTCGTGCGGCTGATCGGAGCCTTGACGACGATGGCGACGGTGTCCGCATGGCCCTCGACGGTGGCGATGACGGCCGTTCTCCCCGCCCGCATCCCATGCACCATCCCGACGCTCGTGACGGGAGCGACGCCGGCATCCCTGCTCGACCAGACGATGGTTCGGCCACCGAGCGTGGCTCCGCTCGCGTCCCTCACCAGCGCGGTGAGCCGCACCGAGTCCCCGACGGCGAGCAGTGAGCTGTCCGGGACGATCTGCACGGACGCGGTGCTCGCGGAGCGCGGACCCGTCGAGTCTTTGCAGGTGACGCCCGCGACCACCGTGGCGGCGAGGAGGCACGCACGGAGGAGCCCGGCAGCGCGGCGGCGGTGCAAAAGGAGCGAGATGGTCATGGGTCCGGGAACGACGTTTGCGCGGGAGGAGGCCACGAGCGACGGAAACGTGCGGGAGCGTGCACCAGCCGCCAGAACAAGGACGAGCGGCACCACCGTCCGTTTCGGCCCTTCTCGGGTGGACCGTTCCCGACCCCGGGTGCTATTTTGCGTCCCACGCAGCATCGACCTGGAGACTCATGGCCACACAGACACGCGCCGAGCGGAAGAGCGCAGCCGACCTCGGTCGGGAGCAGCTCCTCGGCGCTTTTCGGACGATCCATCTCTCCCGGCGGCTGGACGACAAGGAGATCCAGCTCAAGCGGCAGAACAAGATCTTCTTCCAGATCTCCGGGGCGGGCCACGAGGCGATCCTGACGGCCGCGGGGATGGTGCTCCGCGCCGGCCACGATTGGTTCTATCCCTACTACCGCGACCGGGCGCTCTGCCTGCAGTTGGGGGTCACGCCAGCCGAGATGCTGTACGAGGCGGTGGGCGCGGCGAAGGACCCCAGCTCCGGTGGCCGCCAGATGCCGAGCCACTGGGGGCACAGCGCGTACAACATCGTCTCCTCGTCGTCACCCACCGGCACGCAGTTCCTGCAGGCGGTCGGCGCCGCCGAGGCGAGCTTCCGGGCGACTCTGCTCGGCATCACCGAGGGCTTCCAGTCGGACGAGGTCGTCTATGTCTCCACCGGCGATGGCACGACGAGCGAGGGGGAGTTCTGGGAGTCGCTCAACACCGCGTGCAACCTCAAGCTCCCGGTGATCTACCTGGTCGAGGACAACGGCTACGCGATCTCCGTCCCGGTGGAGGTGAACACCGCCGGCGGATCGATCTCGAAGCTGGTGTCATCGTTCCCGGGACTGTTCGTGCAGGAGGTGGATGGCTGCGACTTCGTTGCGTCCTACCAGGCGATGGTGAAAGCGGCCGACTACACCCGCAAGCGGAAGGGTCCCGCGCTCGTTCACGCCAAGGTGATCCGCCCCTATTCCCACTCCCTCTCGGATGACGAGGTGCTGTACCGTCCGGCGGAGGAGCGCGAGGCCGATGCGGCGCGCGATCCCTTCACCGTCTTTCCCCGGTGGCTCCTGGCCGAAGGACACGCGACCGAGGAGGAGCTGCAGGGGATCCGCGACGAAGTGGATGCGGAGATCCTCGCGGCGACCGACGATGCGCTCGCGCAGCCCCAGCCGGCGGCCGATACGGTGTACTTCGCGGTCTACTCGCCCGACGTGGATCCGACGAGCGAGCAGTTCGACACCGAGGATGATCCGCAATTCAGCGGCGAGCCCACGACGATGGTGGACCTGCTGAACGTCTGCATGAAGGATGAGATGCGGCGCGACCCGAAGATCCTGGTCTTCGGCGAGGACGTGGCCGACGTCTCCCGCGAGCAGCATCTCGGCAAGGTCAAGGGAAAAGGTGGCGTCTTCAAGGTCACGTGGGGGCTGCAGAAGGAGTTCGGCGGAGTGCGCGTCTACAATTCGCCGCTCGCCGAGGCGAACATCGTGGGCCGCGGCATCGGTCTGGCGACGCGGGGGTTCAAGCCCGTGGTCGAGGTCCAGTTCTTCGACTACATCTGGCCGGCCTACATGCAGCTGCGCGACGAGCTGGCGACGATGCGCTGGAGATCGAACAACAGCTTCGCCTCACCGATGGTGGTCCGCGTGACGTACGGGGGCTACATCCGCGGCGCGATCTACCACTCGCAGACCGGTGCGTCGCTGTTCACGCATTGTCCGGGCTTGCGCGTGATCTGTCCGTCCACCGCGCTCGACGCGAACGGCCTGCTGCGCACTGCGATCCGGTGCGATGACCCGGTGATCTTCCTCGAGCACAAGCACCTGTACCGCCAGACCTACAACAAGGGGAAGTATCCGGGCCCGAACTTCATGATCCCCTTCGGCAAGGCGAAGGTGGTGCGCGACGGGACGGACATCACGGTCGTGACCTACGGCGCCACGGTGCAGCGTGCGCTGGCCGCCGCCAGCGCGGTGGCCGAGGAGAGCAATCTGAGCGTCGAGGTGATCGACCTGCGATCGCTCTCGCCCTGGGATCGCGAGGCGGTGTTCGCGTCGGTGAAAAAGACCTCACGCGTGATCGTGGCGTACGAGGACTCGATCTCATGGGGCTATGGGGCCGAGATCGCGGCGGCGATCGCCGACGAGTGCTTCGCGTGGCTGGACGCGCCGGTGAAGCGCGTGGCGTCGACGGACACCTTCGTCGGCTACGCGCCCCAGCTCGAGGACGCGATCCTGCCGCAGGTGGACGACTTCAAGCGGGCGTACGCGGAGATCGCGGCCTACTAGACCGAGGCGCCATCTCCGAGCTGGTAGCTCAGGGAGAGCTCGGGTGCGAAATGATCTGCTCGAGCTCGGCGCCGTGTCGGGTGAGGAACTGCACGTTGGATCGAAGCACGGAGTTCTTCACCTTCGCGAGCGTATCTGCGTCCACGGCCATGGCACCCAACAGGGCGAAGGTGGCCAGCGCCTGCTCGCGCGGTGACATTCCCGCCGACTCGACCGCACGGCGCAGCTTGGGCTCGCGACCGATGGAGGCGGCCAGCCCGTCGACCGTGGTGTGCTCCTCGATCAGGCGTGCCTTGCGGAGGGTCGTATCCTCGCGCTCGGCCCGGTCCATGTTCAGCCCCGCCGCCTTGATCTTGGCCCAGTTCTGCTCGTTCAGCTCGTAGCGATCGGCAACGGCCGGTGCGCCCCCCGACGTGCTCGCGGGCGCCTGCGACGAGTCGGCGGCGCCACCGCTCGGGCGCTCCTTGGAGCACGCGATGAGGGCGAGGGCGATGAGGCTGGGAGCGAATCGCATCGGATCACCCGGCTGAAAGAGGTCTCCGACTTTATGCCGTCAGGACCCGCTCGGCAACTCTATCGTCGCGAGATCAACGCCTCTCGTCCCCACCCGATCGCGCGGTCGGCACGGAAGCTCGTGGGCATGGGAAGCGCCCCGTCGGCCTCGTCCATGACGGCCAGCGCGGCGGCATCCGCAATGTCGCTGCGGACATCCGACAGGACCGCGCTCGGACCCACGCCGCGGTGGGGTCGGCCGTGCACCCAGTTGGTGAGCACGATGACGAAGCTATTCCTGTCCGGATCGATCCAGAGCGAGGTCCCGGTATAGCCCGTGTGCCCGAACGCGCGCTCGCTCATGTGCTGGCCGCAGCTTCCCCCGCCCGGGCAGGTCTCCCAGCCGAGGGCGCGCCAACCAGCGGTGCGCCGGGTGAAGAGCGCGACCGTGGAGGCGCGGGCGATGCGCACCCCGGCGTACTCCCCCCCGTTCAGCAGCATCTGCGAGAAGACGGCCAGATCGGCGGCCGATGAGAAGAGTCCGGCGTGGCCGGCGACTCCGCCCAGCGCCCACGCGTTCTCGTCGTGCACCTCTCCGCGAAGAGGATAGCCGCGCGGTGGCGCGCTCTCGGTCGGGGCGATGCGATCGCGCAGCCGTCGCGCTGGCCGGAAGGCGGTGTGGCGCATTCCGAGGGGATTCCAGACGGTACGGCTGAGGAAGCTGTCCAGTCGCTCATGGGCCGCCGCCTCGGCCACCATCGCCAGCACGTCCGCGCCCAGATCGGAGTAGACCTCGCGGCTGCCCGGTGCGCGCTCGAGGGGCGTGCTCAGAACCAGTCGTCGGGCGGCGGCCGGGCTTCCCGCGGTGCGCCAGAGATCGCGCCCCTCCGGGAGGCCGGAGCGGTGGGTGAGCAGGTCGCGAATCGTGACCTGGCCCTTGAGCCCGCCCGAGAAGGCGGGTAGCCAGCGCGAGACCCGGTCGTCGAGGTGGAGGCGCCCGCGGTCGTGGAGCACCATGATCGCGGTCGTGGTCGCGACGACCTTGGTGAGTGAGGCGAGGTCGTACATCGTGGTGGTCGCGTCGACGCGCGCACTCCTGTCGCTCCAGTCGAGCGCTCCATACCCCTTTCGCCAGACGATCGCACCGCGATGGCCGATCACGACGGCGGCGCCGGGAAAGCCGCCGCTATCGATGCCGGTCTCGACGACGCGGTCGATGGTGGCCAGCCGCCCCGCGGACATGCCGACGTCCACGGGCGGGACAATGGGCACGCTGTCGCGGGAGAAAAGAGCGAGGGGGAGGAGAAGAAACAGCAGCTGCGGCTCCTGGGGGGGAGGGGTCGCTACTGCTGAGAGACGAGTCAGGGGCGGGCGGGGTTGCGCGGCAGCGGTTGCGAGGCGGCCACCGCGAGAGCGACCATGAGATTGGACGCGTCCACGTCACCGAGCGCCTCGTCGCGCGCCAGCGACTGCCAGGTCTCGAAGCGGAGGGCGTGCGCGATGGCGGCGGAGAGGCGCCCCCGTGCGCGGCCGCGTGCCTTCCAGCCATCGAGCAGTTTCACTCGAGTGGCGCCGACGAACTTTCCCCAGGGCGCGAGGACGGCCGCCAGCGCGGGCAGCCGGGGCGCGTCCCGCGAGACGTGAGCGAGCATGTCCTCGCCGCTCCGGTAGTAACCGTAGAATGCGAGCAGCGCCGCCCGCAACCGCTCTCTCGGGTCATCCACGCCGATCCAGGCGCTCGGATCGGGAGGCGGGACCTCGGCGGCGAAGTGCGCCGAGCAGGCCGCGAACAGCACGGAGTCGTCCGCGAAGTGGCGGTATACGGTAAGCCGCTCGACGCCGGCGCGTTCGGCAATGGCGCTGATGGTCGTCTGCGCGGGACCGACCAGTCGGTGGAGCGCGACAACGGCCTCGACGATCCGGCGGCGCGTTTCTGCCTGTCGCTCCGCCCGCTGCCTGAGCTGGTATCTGCGCGGCGTCATTGAATGAACATAGCCGTTTATCCAAATCTTGCCAAATCGGCCGTGGCGCGGTATCGTGCACGTAAGTTCAGTGAACAGTTCTGTTCACTGTTCACCGGGCCACGTCTGCGCCGCCGGCCCACCTTCGAGGAGATTCCCATGGTCACAATGCAGGACAGGCAGCCCACTCTGTCGCGCTTCGATGGCTCCGCCGGCCCGCGCATCATCGGGCCCCGCGATGGCAAGTCGGTCGATCTCCGGGCGGTCGGCGTGCGCTTCATGATCTGGGGCGAGGAGTCGGGAGGCAACTTCTCGCTGGTCGAGCACCCCATCCCGCCACGGACGCTGGTGGCGCCGCTGCACCGTCACGGGCGGGAGGACGAGTACAGCTACGTGCTCGAGGGGCGTATGGGGGCCCAGCTCGGCGAGGATGTGGTTCACGCGGGGCCGGGAGACCTCGTGTTCAAGCCGCGTAATCAGTGGCACACGTTCTGGAATGCCGGCGATGAACCCTGCCGGATTCTCGAGATCATCTCTCCCGCGGGCTTCGAGCACTTCTTCGACGAGTTGGGAGATCAGATGGTCGCGACGAACGCGCCCAATGCCGGAGCGATTCTGGCCAACTCCGACCTCCCCATCCGCTTCGCCCTCGACTTCCAGCCCGAGAGCATCCCGCGGCTCTGCCGCGAGCACGGTCTCGTCTTCCCAGGAGCTCCGGGGAGCTGACACTCCCGCTGGCCGCTGGCCGTTTGGCTCGATTGTCTCAGGGGGCGGTGGCGAGCGTGCACCGTCCGGCCGTCATCCTTGGTTGCGGCGCGACCAGCATGGAGCAATCGGAGATGACGTTGTGCGCACGATTGTACGCCTTCTCCGCTGTCTCCAGCTCGCCCAGCTTGCGAAAGAGGGCGGCGGAGTCGGTCGTGCGGGCGCAATACGCGATGTAGTACTTCGGTCCGCCGCATCCCTTGGCTCCGACGGGGGCGACGCGACACTCGGCGGCGGCGGAGCATCCCTCGCTGTGCGCGAGGGTACGGACCTCATCGTACAGCCGCGCCAGCGCGGAGCTGTCGGAGTTGGCGGTCGTGACGGCGCGCGGCGATTCCGATGAGCCAGTCTGCTGGCTCGAGCAGGCGACGGCGAGAGCCGACGACGCGAGGAGGGAGATGGTGAGTGCTCGACGTCTCATGATCGCTCCGGATGGGGTCGCCGCCAGACGCTACGCTCTCGAAGGCACCGCTTCGTGTCTTTCCACCCGGCCCCGGCCGGTGATGTTCCCTTCACGCCGGAGCTCAGTTGGCGCGGAGAACCGCCACCGGATCGGAGCGCGTGGCTTGTCGCGCCGGAATCCAACAGGCAGCGAGGCCGACCCCGACCAGCACGACCTCGGCAGCGATGAGCACGAGAGGGCTGAAGCTGCTGAAGCCAAAGAGATACGCACTGAGCGGGACGGAAGCCGCCAGGGCGAAGAATGCCCCGAAGCCCGTGCCGGCGAGCAGCATGACGGCGCCGTCGTGGAGCACGAGCCGAGCGACATCCCCGTGCTCTGCGCCGAGCGCGATCCGGACGGCGAACTCGCGGTAGCGCTGGACCACCGTGTAGGCCAGAACCCCGTAGAGGCCGATGGCCGATACGAGGAGCCCGAAGGCGGCGAAGGTCGCGAAGATGCTGCCGAGGAACTCATCCATCTCGATGAGCTGGTCGAGGGGCGCGGTCCACGATGCAACCGTGGTGTGCCCCGCCACGAGCGGCGAGAGGTTCGCGATCGCCCGCCTCATACCCATGGCCAGGATTCCGGGAGGGTCGTCACCTCGAACGATCAGCGACATCCCCCGATTTGGGCCGGTGAGCCCTTTCTCCAGCGCCGTGACGACGAAGATTCTCGGCGGAGGATCCGGCTTGCTGCTCTCCTTGAGAAACACGTCGCGCGCGACTCCGACTACTCTCAACCAGGGACGGTCGGATGGTTCGTTTCCAAGCTTGATGCGCTGCCCTACAGGATCACCGAAGGGCCAGAACTCCTTCGCGGCTGCCTGATTGACGATCACCGCGCCGATCGTCACGTCGCCCTCCGCGAAATCGCGGCCCGCGATCACCGGGATCTCAAGCGTTCGGAGAAAGCCCGGGGTGACCAGATCGTACCACATGAAGGAATGCTCGCGCACTCCGGCGCCGGGATCCTCCGTTGTCACGGCCCATTTCCGAGTGTAATCACCTCCGTGCAGCGCCACCGATCGAACGGTCGGGATTCTGGAGGCGTCGTCGAGCACCCGCTTGTAGAAAGGCGTGACCTCGCTGTCGGGCAGGTCAGGCTTCCAGATGTACATCTGCGCCGCAACCAGGCCGCGGACGTTATAGCCATAGTCATACGCGTTTACCGCCGCAGTGCTCCTGATGATGAGCGCCGCGGCGAAGAGAAGCATGAGCGATAACCCGACCTCGATCGTCACCAGTCCGTCGTAGCGGTGGCGCACCCGGCCGGTGGTGGTTCCCGCGCCATCCTTCAATGCATCGCCTGGATCCACTCTCGAGGCGCGCAGAGCGGGCACCAGTCCGAAAGTCAGGATGGTAGCGAGCGCCGTCCCGAGTCCGAAGGCGAAGATGTGCCAGTTGAGGTCCGGTGCGACCAGTCCCATTGCTCGCACCGTCGGCGGCAGCGAATGGGCCGCGATCCGGATTCCCAGGATGGCGATCATCACTCCGAGCGCGCCGCCCGCGAGGCAGAGGAGTGAGCACTCGGACAACAGTTGGCGCATGAGCTGCGCCCGCGTCCCGCCGAGAGCGGCACGGATGGCCAGCTCGCGGCGGCGTGAGATGCCGCGCGCCCGGACGAGCTGTGACAGATTCACGCAGCCGATCAGCAGCACGATCAGCACCGCGTACGCCAGCGTCCGATGGACGTCGTTGTAGACCGAGAAGGCGGTGGAAACGCGATCCACCCGATACCACACGGTATTGGCGGCACTGCCGTTCTCGAGCGACATTCGGTTGGCCAGGACGTCGAGCTCCGGACGGATAGTTCCGCTGGTGGCGCCCGGTCGGAGGCGAAAGGTCACGGAGACGAAACGAGACGGAAGTCCGCTTCCGTTCGCGATCGCCTTCGCCGGGATCGGCACCCAGATATCGGCCTCCTGCGGCGTGAGCACTCCGGGAGGCAGCACGCCGATCACGTCATACGTTCGCCCGTTCATGACCATCTTGAAGCCGTCGAGCGAGCTCCTCTCGCCGCGCAGCTCGTTCCAGAGCCGCTGACTGATGAGAGCGAGCGATTCGTCGGCGGCCAGACCGTCATCAGAGGGAAAGGTCCGCCCCATCACCGGCACGACGCCGAGCACCGAGAACGCGTTGGCGGACACACTCGAGTATCGCACCTCCCGCACTTCCCTTCCCACCTGGACGGTCGCGTTGCCGAACGATGACGCCATCATGCCGCCATGGAACTTCCCCTCGCGACGCAGCATGAGGAACTGCTGATACATGTTCGGGAGATGCTTCCAGTCGCCGCCGAACGGCGAGATCCGATAGAGCCGCTCCGGTTCGCGGAAAGGCATGTACGGGTTGATCGTCGCATCCACGAGCGCGAACATGGTGGTCGTGATGCCGAGAGCCAGCCCGAGGGAGAGGATGGCGACGGTAGTATATCCACGACTCTTGGCCAGCGACCGAAGCGCGTAGCGAAAATCCCCGACGATGCCGGACACCGAACCTCGCGGTTTGTGGAATGGCGGAGCCGACCAACTATCGCAGGGACGAGTCGCGCCGAGCGCTCGTTACGACATCCCCCCTACGCCCGTGTGTGGCGTACCCGCGCCCGTCTCCACCAGCTGCCGCAGGCTCATCAGGTAGCGCGCCCAGTCGAAGCTGCACTGCGCAAGCAGACCGTCGCGCCAGAGCCACCGCTGGTGATGGAAGCGGAGTAGCGTGTTCGGATCCGCCGCCGTGAGGGCGAACTCGATCTCGGTGCCGGCCCACTCGGGATGGCCGTCGAGGCAGCGCCAGCGCACACGGCGGCCGGGCTCGAGCAGCAAGACCTCCATCCGGAAATCGGTCGCCCGCTGGTTGAAGCCGAAGTTCAGCACCTGCCCGACCGCGGGTTCACCGCGGACATCCTGCGTCCACCAGTGCGACAGCCCCTCACGCGTCGAGATCGCCTCGTAGACGGTGGGTACCGGCGCGTGGATCAGAAGCTGATGCAGAATCTCGGGCATTTACCCTCTCCCGTCGTCCTCACTCTCTCGCGCGAACGACTCCAGGAACCCGCAACGCTCGCAGCGCATCGTCGTGACAGGATGCAGCGCCACGCCTTTCATCTTGAGGCCGGTCCAGAAGGACTTCCGCGGCTCTCCTTCGGCCCATTGCGATTGCACATTCGCGCCATGGGTACGATCGAGGATGAAACCCTCGATCATGGGGCCGTTGCACTTGGGACATTTCACTGCGGTCATGGATTCTTCCCCCGTTCCGTCGCGGAAGCCGCCCCAGCGGTCGCCCCCTCACCCTTGAGCCAGCGCGCGAGATACTGATCGGTCACCTGCTGGATCAGCCGCCCGCTCGCCGCATCGTACGCCGAGCCGTGGTGGCCCGGCGGATAGATGCGCAGATCCACGTCCTTTCCCGCCGCCGTGAGCGCCGTGAGGAGCTGCATGGTGTTCTGCGGGTGCACGTTGTCGTCGAGCATCGCATGGATGAGCAGAAGGTGCCCGGTGAGCTTCCCGGCGTTCTCGATCGCGGAGCTCTCCTTGTAGCCCGCCAGGTTGTCTGCGAGCAGCCCCATGTAGCGCTCGGTGTAGATGCTGTCGTACAGCCGCCAGTCGGTGACGGCGGAGTTGGCCACGCCCACCGGGAAGAGATCCGGGTACATCTCCATCGTGTAGACCGTGGAGTAGCCGCCGTAGCTGCCGCCCATGATCGCAACCCGCTTCGCATCCACATACGGGAGGGTCGCCAGATGGCGCGCCGTCTCGGCGAAGTCGTGGCTCTCCCATTTGCCGAGGTGCTTGTAGGCGCCCTTCATGAACGCGCTGCCGTAGTTGTTGCTCGCGCGGTTGTTGACGCCGATCACGATGTAGCCTTCCTGCGCGAGCCACTGCGTCCAGGCACTGCCGCTGAACTGGTTGTACACCTGCTGCGATCCGGGTCCCCCGTAAATGGCGAAGATCACCGGGTACCGTCGCGTCGAGTCGAAGGGCACCGGCTTCACCATGGACGCGTCGATCTTGACGCCATCCGACGCGGTGAAGCGAAAGATCTCCGCGGGCGAGTACTCGTGCGTCGCCAGCCACTGGGTCACCCCGGCGTTGTCCTCGAGCGTGCGGAGCTTGCGCCCCACCGTCGTCCACAGCTCCACCTGCGTCGGCTGCCGCACCGACGACCAGCGGTCGATGTAGAACGCCGTGTTCGGCGACATGTCGATGCGATGATTCCCGGACGACGTCGTGATGCGTCGAGGGTGGGTGCCGTCGAAACGGATCTCGTAGAGCTGCCGCTCGAGCGGCGACGCCTCGGTGGAGGTGTAGTAGATCAGCTGGCGTTTGGGGTCGATCCCCTCCGCACGGGTCACGCTCCATGCGCCCTTCGTCACCTGATTCACCAGCGCGCCCGAGTAGTCGTAGCGATAGATGTGCTGCCAGCCGCCCCGGTCCGAGATCCAGAAGAACTCGTGCGACCCCGCCGGGAACGACATCATATCCTGAATCCCGGCGTAGAAATCGTACACGTCGATCCAGCTATCCGAGGTCTGGGTCATGACCTGCCGCCGCCCGCCCGTGTTCACATCGATGAAGAACAGCTTCATCGTGTTCTGCGGCCGGTTGAGCGTGATCACCGCCAGCGTGTCGGGCCGGCTGGTCCAGTAGATGCGCGGGATGTAGAACTCCCCTGGCTCTCCCGTCTCGAGCCAGCTGCGCTTGCCGCTCCGGACGTCCACGACGCCAATGCGCACCTTCGGGTTCGTGTCACCGGGTTGGGCGATGCGGATGCGATCCCACGAGGGATGCGCGCCGGAGAAGTCGCTGAACTGGATCACCGGCTCCGTGCTCTCATCGACCTGCCAGAAGGCGATGAAGCGGCTGTCGGGCGACCAGTTCCACGCTTGCGCCATGCCGAACTCTTCCTCGTACACCCAGTCGAAGCGCCCGTTGAAGACGCTCTCGCGCGCGTCGCTCGTGAGCCGGGTCTCCCGGTGCGAGAGGAGATCCTCGACGTAGAGGTCTCCCCCCCGCTCCACGCCGAGCAGGCTGCCATCGGGAGAGAGCTCGGCGGTGCGGGCGTCGGTGGCCGCGAGCTGCAGCGACTTGCCGGCGAGGGAGTAGATGTAGTAGTCCGACGTGCCCGATCGCCGGTAGATCGGCTTGAAGTGGGTCTGGAAGATGAGGTGCTTCGAGTCGCGGGCCCATTGGAACGACTGGTACGCGAACGGCTCGGCCGTTCCGGGAAAGGTGAGCCCTTCGGCGCTGAAGAGAATCGTGTCGCGCCCGCTCGCGGGATCCAGAGATCTGATCACTTCCTTCCGGCTGTCCGGATCGCGCTGGATGTAGGAGAAGCGAGCACCACCGTCGATCCAGTTCACGTTCCGCGGCCCCTGGCGGCCCGCGAGAGCGCTGCCGGAACGGAGGGCATCGTCCAGGCTCGAGAAGCGTGTCTTCGACGACTGTTGCGCGATGGAGGCCGCGGGCAGCACGAGCAGCGCCGCGAGAAGAGCGATCAGGATGGGGCGTCTACGCATGTCGAGATCGGGGCTCGGGTGTCAGGAAGCTTCGATTCAAGATGGCCGAGCCCCCACGCCGGGGCCAGCAGGTGAGCGAAGGGCTCCGCCGCGTCTGGACGGGCTTCCGGTGGGGCGCAAACTGCCCGCCCTTGTGCCCCTCGCTAGATTACATGTCAACTCGTCGGAGAGACCATGGTCAAGTCGTTTCAGTTCGAGGATGGTGGACGGACCTATACGTGCACCCTGGAGCAGTCGCGGACCGCCAAAGGCCAGGCCTGGTGGTGGTTCGGTGTGTCCGGCGACGCCCAGCGCTACGCTCCGTTCATGTCCGCCTCTGGGGATACCCAGACGACGGTCCGCACCCGGATCCTCGAGTACTACAACAACGTGCTGGTGCGCCGGGCGATGCCGCCAGCGCCGCGCCACCACTGGTCCGGCCGCCCCAAGGCCGCGGTCACGCCCCCGCCGACGGACGCCTGAGGCGACAGTTCAGCGCCAGGGGCGGGCGTTCGCCCAGTCGAGAAAGCGCTCCACCTCGTAGGTCGCGAGCTGCCCCCCGATTCCCTGAAAGGCGAAGTCGAATCCGTGCTCGCTCCACGGTAGCTCGAGCAGCACGCTCGTGTCGCCGGCGGCGCGCAGACGTCGATTGAGGTCGCGTGAGAAGTCGGCCAGAACGTAGTGGTCGCGCGCGCCGTGCAGGATGAGCGTCGGCGGCAGGCCGGCGCGCACGTACGTGATCGGTGAGGCATCCCGGTACTGACCCGGCAGCTCGGCCGGCGTTCCTCCCAGAAACTGGGCGATGACCGATCGCACTCCGAGAGGATCCGGACGCGGCGGGCGGGCGTATCCACCGGCCAGATCGGCCGGTCCGTAGAAATCGACCACCGCGCGCACCCGCCCGCCGCTCGGCTCGTAGGCCGCCAGCAGGGCGAGATGCGCTCCGGCCGATCGTCCGAGCAGCGACAGCCGCGAGGAGTCGGCTCCGTAGCTCGCGGCGTGCGCTCGGACCCACGCGATCGCGGTGCGCACGTCGTCGAGCTCCGAGGGGTAGTGAAAGGCAGGTGCGTGCCGATAATCGACGGCGAAGACCGCGTAGCCGTGACTCGCCAGATATCGGCTGAGCTGCGGCGCTTGTGAGGGTGCGCCGCCCCGCCATGCACCACCGTAGATCACGACCAGGATCGGCGCGGCGGTGGCCGCTGATGGGGGGCGAAAGATGTTCATCCGCAGCGCCACTCCGGCCGGCATCGCGAACGCGACGTCGCGCGTCTCCCGCACCTCCTCCAGCCGGACTCCGCTGACGAGATCGCTCAGCGAGGTGCGCCCCGGCCGCCAGTGGGCCCGGCTCCCTTCGGGAACACGCGCCTCGTAGCCGCTCCCGAGCGCGGCAGTCATGCTGCGGTCGAAGCGCTCGGCCGTGCCGGGCAGCTGCGCGATCGGCAGGAGGCCGAGGATGCTCGCCACCGCGCCGCTGGCCATGGCGACGCGAAGCGCCGGGTTGTGACGAAGGCGGAGCGCGGCGAGCGCGACGACCGCCAACCCGATGACCAGCAGCCAGGGGCTCATCTCCGGCGCCAGCACTGCCAGTGGCAGCAGCCGAGCGCTCGGGATCGGCAGAACGATCCAGAGCGAGACGAAGGCGACCGCGCCGCCGACGACCAGCAGGAGCCAGCCGTAGAGCCGCTCCCCGACGGACACGGGCCGCTGTGCGCTGGTGGCGATCAGCGGAAACCCACGACGCTACTGGATCGCGATGGATTCACCCTTCATCAGGGTGCGGTTGAAGAAATCGGTAGTCGCGGTGTACGCCTTCCACCAGTTCTGGAAGCGGAGGAAGTCGTGGACCTCGTCCGGGAACACCAGCAGCTCGAAGGGCTTCTTCTCCTTGCGCAGCAGCTGGGCAAACGTCACGGTCTGCGAGAAGGAGACGTTGCGATCGTCGTCCCCCTGAATGAGAAGGAGCGGACCCCGGATGCTCGACACGCAGCACACCGGCGATGACGCGATGCCGGTCGTGATGACGGAATCCGCCTCGCGCTGGCCGCGGGCAATCGTCGCCGGCGCGAAATCGGAGAAGTCTGCGTTCCAGTCGTGGACGCCGTGGAGGTCCACCCCCGCCTTGAAGAGATCCGGCGCCTTCTCCATCCCGTACGCCGTCAGATAGCCCCCGTACGACCCGCCCCAGAGCCCGATGCGCGCCGAGTCCACGCCCGGCAGCGTCGCCAGGTATCGCCCGGCGGCGATCACATCCTGAACCTCCGATCCTCCCCGCCGCCCGACTTTGTCCATCTCGCGGAAGGCGCGTCCGTATCCGATCCCGCTTCGATAGTTCACCGACAGAACCGTGTATCCCTTGCTGACGAGATACTGGTTCATGCCGTAGGCATTGTGGTAGTAGAAGAGCGGGCTCCAGCCGAGGAGCATCTCCCGCATCGAGCCACCGTGGATGAAGACGAGCCCGGGCGTCCGACTCGATGACTTCGACGCGAAGAGCTGCCCGTGGATGTCGGTGCCGTCCGCCGCCTTGAAGATCACCTGCTGCGGCTCGACCAGCGACGCGACGGGAAAGTCCTTCGGCAGCGCGGGTCCACCTGTCAGCGCGACGCTCTTGCCGTCGAGCGACGCCAGCGCGGGCGACGCCGGCATCCGCGCATCCGAGTGCAGGAACATCATCCGCGAGCCGGACAGGGCCGGTGCCCATTCGATCGAGCTTCCGGCCGTGATCTGCTCCGGTGCCTTTCCACCGGACGGCTGCACGCGCCAGATGTGCTTGCGATCGATGTCCTTGCAGTTGGAGGCGTAATACACCCAGGCGCCGTCGACGCTCACGGAGGGTTGTTCGTCCTCGCACTCGCCGGTGGTCAACTGCACCGGCGCGCTCGCCGACCCATCCGCCGGAAGCGCGTAGAAGTGCTGCCAGCCATCGGCCTCGGTGACGAACACGATCTGGGAGCCGGCGTAGAAGAAGTACTCCCCTGCGGTGGGCCGGCGGAGTCGCCCGGCGATCCCGGGCTGCGAGTGCCAGATCATCTTCCCCGTGCCGGTGGCCGCATCGGCGATCCAGATGCCGAAGCCGGTGCCGGCAGCCGGCGCGAAGACATTTCCTCCGCCCGCGCCGCCCGCCGTCCGCACGAAGGCGATCTTCTTCCCGTCCGGTGACCAGCGCGGGCTGCCATCGCGATCCACGCCGGGAGCCATCCAGCGGATGCTGTCTCTGGCGATGTCGTACACGCCGACGTAGGAGTGATCGCCGCGCGCCGAGGCGAACGCCACCATCCGGCCATCGGGGGACCACGCCGCCTCTCCATTCACCCCCCGGGCGACGAAGAGAGGGCGCGGGTTCGCTTGCCCCACGGTCGGCGCCACCATCAGGGTCGAGTCGCGCTGGAAGACCACCCGCCGGCCATCGGGCGAGACGATCGGCGACCCTCCCACCCCGATCCGGTGCATCGGCTGGGCGTTCGCGGAAACCCAGACAGCCTGTTCCGCACCATGTGGATCGCTCGTCGGGTTGGGATTGTGGCGCTGGCGGTTGTATCCCTCGCCGCGAACAAACGCGACGACCGCCCCGTCGTGGGAGAGGGCGATCTGTCCCACGTCCTGACCGTCATCCTTAGGCCAGTTGGCAACGCGGATGGCGCGCGCGCTCCGGAAGTCGGCGAGCCAGACGCTCCGTTTCCCCTTCTCCAGAGATGTCCACGCCGCGCGGCCGGTGCCGCCTTTCGCGGAGACGAGATCCGCGGGAAAGGGCGCTGACATCACCTGCTCGAGGGTGAAGCTGGGCTCCTGGGCTGCGAGCAGGGACGACAGAGCGCAGCTCGCCGCGACGGCGAGTACAGGACGCAGGCATTTCACAGAGGTATCCCTCATGTCAGGACGTGTGCAGAGGAGTGTACCAGCCGAACAGAGCGGCCGTCAATCGGGGCGCGAGTACACGGTCTTGCCCCCGACGACGGTGCGCATCACCCGCGCCTTTCGAATCTCCACGGGATCGATGCGCGTGATGTCCCGGTCGACGATGACGAAGTCGGCGAGCTTCCCCTTCTCGAGCGAGCCCTTGCTCCCTTCCTCGAACGATGCGTAAGCCCCGCCGATGGTGTACGCCCGCAACGCTCCTTCCACCGTGATCTTCTGCTCCGGGATCCACCCGTCCGGGTGCTTACCATCGAGCGTCTGCCGAGTGACCGCAGCATAGATCCCCTCCAGCGGGGTCGCGGGCGCCACGTACCAGTCGCTGCCAAACGCCAGCGTGGCCCCTGCATCGAGCAGCGAGCGGAAGGCGTACGTGGTCCTGGCCCGCTCGTGCCCGATGACCTTCTCTGCCCACCGGCCGTCGTCGATCGCGTGGTAAGGCTGCATGCTCGGGATGACGCCGAGCTGGCCGAAGCGGGGGATGTCAGCCGGCGCGATGTGCTGCGCGTGCTCGATCCGGAAGCGCCGGTCGCGCGAGCCGTTCTCCCGCGCCACCCGCTCGAAGATGTCCAGCTGCATGTGGATGGCGCGATCCCCGATCGCATGAACGATGACGTGCAGCCCTGCCCGGTCGGCTCCCGACGTCCACGCGTACAGGTTCTCGGGAGTGTTGACGAGCAGACCGCTGTCCGCCGGTGAATCGGTGAACGGCCGCATCATCGCCGCCGTGTGGGAGCCGAGCGAGCCGTCGACGAATCCCTTGAGCCCCCCGATGCGAAGCCAGGAGTCCCCGCGACCGCGGTCAGCCACCCGGTCCCGCAACTGCTGCCAGCTGGCGAGCGGAACGGCCGCGTAGATCCGCGTCTGGAGACGGCCGGCCGCCGCCGCTCGCTCGAACGTCGCCAGATCGTCCCAGCTCCCCATGTTGTGAATCGATGTCACCCCCTGCTCGGCCACGTACTTCATCGATGCCACGAGGGCGCGATCGCTCATCTCCGGAGTCGGATCGGGGACGGCCCGATCGATGATCCCCTGCGCATTGTCCTTGAAGATTCCGGTGAGATCTCCGTCTGCGCCTCGGACGATCGTGCCTCCCGCCACCTCCGCCGTCTGTCTGGTGACGCCGGCGGCACGCAACGCCGCACTGTTGGCGAGCGCCATATGCCCGTCCAGGCGATTCACCCATACGGGATGGTTGGGGGTCACCGAATCGATCCACTCCCGCCTCGGCAGCTCGCCTCCCCAGCTCTGGTGATCCCAGTCGCCGGCGGTGATCCAGCTGCCCGCGGGAAGGGTGGCCGCAAACGCCTTGATGCGCGCGGTGAACTCGGCCGGCGTTTTCGCGTCGCGAAGCTGCACCGAGGCGAGCCCGAATCCGCTCGTGACGAAGTGCACATGGGAATCGATAAAACCCGGCAGCAGCAGGCGACCGCCGGCGTCGATCACCTCGGTGCCGGTGTCGATCAGCTTCCGGATCTCGGCGCTCGATCCAACCGCGGCGATGCGGTCTCCGACCACCGCCAGCGCCTCGGCCCACGGGCGTCGCGGGTCGCCGGTCCAGATGCGGGCGTTGACGACGGCGAGCGTCACCGGTGACGGCGACGCATCGCGCGAATGCGCTATCACGGGGGGCATGGAGAAGGCGATCAGCGACGCGGCGCTGAGGGCGACGGCGAGCAGGCGAGGCATATC
>JALZAQ010000075.1 GCA_030948255.1 Gemmatimonadota bacterium | reverse complement strand
GCGGAGGATCATCCGCCGGCCGCGTTGCCGTTCGATCCTCGTGAGGGGATCGCGACCGTTGGCATCGAGCAGCCGTCCGATCGCGCCGAGCTTCTCACCGGGTCGCTGACGCGCACCGTCATCCGCTTCGCCCTTCCCGCGGTCGCAGCCACGATGCTGATGACGGTGTTCGGGAGCGTGGATGCATTCTGGGTCGGCACTCGCATCGGACCCGAGGGTCTGGCCGCGGTGTCCATGTCCATCTTCTGGATCTGGCTTCTGATCTCCCTGGCCGAGATGGTGAGCGTAGGCGTGACCGCCGTCGCTGCGCGGCGACATGGACAGGGCAAGCCCGATCACGCGGCGCAGGCTGTGGGCAATGCGCTGATCTTCTCCCTGGCCCTCGGGATCGTGGCCGCCGCCGTCGGGAGCCTCGGGTTGCGAGGCATGTTCGCGATCATGCACGCGCCTCCCGCGATCTCGGATTTGGGACGGCGCTACCTCGGAACGTATCTGGGAGGAGCTCCGCTCATCTTCGGCTTTTTCGCCGTGGATGCCGCCTTTCGCGCCGCTGGTGACAGCCGAACGCCCTTTCTGCTGCTCACCGCCTCGGTGCTGGTCGCGCTCGTGCTGGACCCCGTGCTCATCCTGGGTTTCGGACCGATTCCCAGACTGGGGATTGCCGGCGCGGCGGTGGCGACGATCATCACGCGCGGGACCGCGTTCCTCGCCGGAACCGCCATCCTGGTGCGCCGCGGGTTGCTCCGCTCCGCGGGGCTCGACGCGGCTGTCATCGGCTCGATCGTGCGCGTGGGTGCGCCGACCGCGCTCACCGGCGTGTCCTTCAGTCTGATCTACGTCTTTCTCACGCGCACGACGACGCGCTTTGGAACTCCGGCGCTGGCCGCTCTCGGCATCGGGCATCGGGTGGAGAGCTGGGCGTTCATGATCGGTGTCGGCTTCGGTGCAGCAGCGGCGGCGATCGTGGGTCAGAATCTGGGAGCGGGACAGGTTGCGCGCGCGGCCCGCGCCGGCTGGATCGCGACGGCATTCGCCAGCATCGTCAGCGCGATCGCGTGCGTGCTCGAGTACCGCTATGCGACGACCTTCGCGGGTCTGTTCACGAGCGATCCGGCGGTGGTGCTGGCGAGCGCCAATTACCTGCGTATCGCCGCGATCTCGATCCTCTTCATCGGCGCGGAGCTGGTGCTCGAAGGGTCGCTCGGCGGTGCGGGCGATACCTTGCCACCCATGCTCACGTCCACGACCTTGACCGCTCTTCGGCTCCCGCTGGCCGCCTGGGCCGCCCCGAGGTGGGGCATCGACGGAATCTGGTGGACAATTTCGATCACCGCCGGAGCGCGCGGTCTGGCGATGGTGGGTCTCTGGGCCGGTGGCCGCTGGAAGAGAAAGAGCGTGTAGCCACCGGCACACCTGGCAGCGTGGTCGTCGAGTCGCCATGATCACGAATGCCGCGAGCCGTCACCCTTCTCACCGACTTCGGGACCGCCGACGCCTACGTGGCCGAGATGAAGGGTCTGATCCTCTCTCAGGCGCCCGACGTACAGCTGGTGGACATCTCGCACGAGATCGCCCCTCAGGATGTCGAAGGGGCGCGTCTCGCGGTCGCGCGCTACTGGCGACGCTTTCCCTCCGGCACCGTCCATGTGATCGTCGTGGATCCGGGAGTCGGATCCGCCCGCGCCGCTCTGGCCGTGGAGAGCGAGGGTCGATTCCTCGTTGGTCCGGACAACGGAGTGCTGTCGCCCGCGCTGCTCATGGCAGATGCGAGGCTCATCTCCCTGCCGGTTCCGGCCGGCTCGTCCGCCACGTTCCATGGCCGTGATGTCTTTGCCCCTACGGCGGCGCTTCTGGCGGTTGGGGCGCCGCTCGACAGTCTCGGCACACCGTTCGACCAGCCGGTCATACGCCGCACCCCGGAGGCCCGCCGAACGGAGGACGGCGCGCTCGTGGGTGAGGTCATCAGCGTGGATCGCTTCGGGACACTGCTGACAAACCTCGTTGCGCCGCGGGGAGGCTCTGTCGAGATCGCCGGGCGGGCGCTCGGGCCGCTCGCCCGAACGTACGCGGACGCGCCGAACGGAGCATTCGTGGCTCTCGTCGGGTCGTCGGGATTGGTGGAGATCGCGCGCCGCAACGGCAGCGCCGCCGAGCTGCTGGCCGTCACACGCGGCGCGCCGGTGATCCTCCGGCCGCCCCGCCCCTGATGGGCCGCGCCTGATATATGTGGTTGGCGCCCGCGGCGTTGGCTGCGCCCGCCATAGGAGAAGGAGGGCAAAGGCGGGCCGCGAATGAGCGCGGTGGACGCGGATAAAGCGACGCATGAGAGGTTGCCCTTCCCCCCAAGTCCTGCCCCTCTGCCTGGTGGCGGGCACTTGGAGCCGTCACGGAGCGATCCGCGCCGCCGTTCGCCGCGACCATCCGCGGCCGCCTCTGGCTGTCGATGTGCTCTCCGTCGCGCAGGAGCGGAGGAGGAGAAGGGCAAAGGCGGCCGCGGATGATCGCCGAAGACGCGGATAGAGCGACTGCATGAAGGGGTTGCCCTTCCCCCCCAATCCTGCTCTTCTGCCGGTGGCGGGCACTTGGAGCCGTCACGGAGCGATCCGCGTCGCCCTTCGCCGCGTAGATCCGCGGCCGCCGATCTTGTCTGCCCTCGCACGGAACCTCGCGCACGAGAGCGGCATCCGCTCAGACGCGCTCCCGTGGTCGCGCGCCCGTCGGCCGGTCCGGTGACGCCCGGTCCGGCTCCTCCGCGGTCACGATCCGTCCCGCGTAGACCGCGCCCGCACGAGGATCGACGGAGCCCGTCCCATGATGCAGCTCGGAGTTGAGCTCACCCCCCACCAGGATTGCCAGCATGGCGAGATACATCCACGTGAGCAGCACGATCACGCCGCCGATCGTCCCGTAGGTCTTGTTGTACGATCCGAAATTCCCGACATAGAGGCGGAACGCGAGTGTCCCCACGATCCAGAGGACCGCTGCCGCGAGCGCGCCCACCAGGATCTGCCGCGCGCTCTGCCGCTGATTCGGTAGAAAGTAGTAGATCAGCCACATCATCAGCACCAGGAAGGCGAAAGCGAGCGCGTACTGCAGCCCCAGCCAGCCGGTCGTGAACGCGCCCCGCATTCCCGTGTGTGAGCCGAGCCAGCGAGCGATCTCGGGGCCGGCAAGAAAGATGGCGGACGAGAACATGAGCAGAACGCCCGACGCAGCCACCGCGAGAAGCGCGATGACTTTCTGCTTCCACCAGGGCCTGCTCTCCGTGACATCGTAGGCGGTGTTGAGAGCGCTCATCAGCGACCCGAACACGTTCGTGCCGGCCCAGGCCGACAGCAGCGCCCCCACCGAGAGCAGGCCAGGAGCACTCGGAGAGAAAACCACATCCTTGACGACGCCGCGCACGACGGCCAGCGCTTCTCCAGGGACCGCCGTTGCCAGCTGACCCATGACCCAGCCGAAGATGCGCTGTTTCGGCGCGATCAGGCTGATCAACGGCGCAGCGAACAGGGAAGAGAGGGAAAATGGAGAAGAAGAAGTAGTAGGCATTCTCGGCGGCGAGATTGAGCACGCCGTCCTCGAGTACCTCGTTGCCCGTCTTCCTCACCAGCGGCCCGACGCGAAATCCGCGGACGATCATTCCTCTTCCCGTCGAAGGATCGCCCGGCGGGGAGGCAAAGTTGGGGCCAGTCGGCGTGCGCGATGCCGCGCTATCGCTCGATCCAGTCGATCGTGAGACCGGAAATCGTCGCGTCGGCATCGACCACGAGCTTGTGGGCCGCGCGCTCGAAGCCGGGGGTGATCCAGCCGTCCCCGGTCGAGGCGAGACCGGTGTGATCGAACGTGGCCGCGAGCTTGTCGAGCCGCACCTTCACGCCCACGTCCCGCGGCACGTGCAACGTGACAGTGCCCAGCGCCTCGATGAGCCGGAGATCAATGTCTCCGGTCCAGGCGCCGCCGAACCCCAGCTCCAGTCCTCCCATCGCAGCCCGCGCGCGCAGATGCCGAACGCGCGCGTTGCCGAGCTGACCGACGCTCACGCTCGCCGCGCCGGCGTCGATGTCCAGCTGATCGAGAGCGACCGGATTGGGCGACGAGAAGGTGATAGAGGTCTCGCTGGCGCGAGCGCGGAGGTGCAGCGCCCGAATCGAGAGCCCTCCCAGATCCACCGTTGCTTTGGTGGCGCCGAGGTCCAGTGAGAGGTCCAGCGCCGTGGCGCGGGCGAGCGCGACCGTGAGCTCGTTTGGGTGCTGGGCGCCGCCGCCGATGCCCACGCGGTAGCTTCGCGACCGCCGCCTTCCCGGAGGGTCGGCGGTGCCAAGCTCCAGCGTTCGCGACACGCTGTCGTAGTGCGCGGAGGCGGAGAACCTTTCGGCGTCGAAGCGGAAGTGGAGATCGTAGAGCGTCGATGGTGCCGCCGGGCCGAGCCGGAGCACCCCCGCCGCGAAGTCGAGACGCACACGCAGGCTGTCGCTGGCCTGTCGGGGTCGCTGCGCGGCGATCGTCCGCCAGCTCTGCGCCGGCAGGGGTGACGCGCCGAGCAGCAGCGCGGTGGCGAGGATCTTCCTCATCACAGCTCCGGTGAGCGTGGCGACGGAGTGGGACGCCGGGCGGCGGAGACGCCGGAAACCGGGGTCGGCGTCTGCCAGGAATAATCCTCCGGTGCCGCGACCGGCGGGGCGGACCGTGACGAGACCCGCCGCGTGCCACCGCGAGAGAGGAGCGTTGCCCCTGCGCCGGTGGTGATGGCGACCCACGTCACCACCATCGCGAGCACGCGCACCACGATTCCCAACCAGCCCGCCCATACGAGAGCGCCGGCGGCGATCCAGAGAACGAACAGGGCCGCGATCCCGAGGAGGAGCGCGCGCAGCTCGAACGCGCGCTCGGTGATGCCGTCCGCCCCGCGATGACGCAGCCACCCCTCACCGCCGACGTACGCGACCGCGTGAAAGGCGAGCACCAGGATTCCGATGCCCCCCATGACCGAGGCGATTACGGCAAACGGAATGAGCAGAATTCCGATGACTGTGATCGCGAGCGCGACGATCCCGAGGATCAGGAGCGGCAGAAAGGCGAGCTGTCCGAGGAGTCCAATGAGAAATGCGCGGGTGAAGCCGTCGCGGATCGTATCGGCCACGACCTTGAGATGACCCGGCGCGAACAGTACCACACCGAATCCGATCGCCGCCAGAATGCCGAACTGGCCGAGCACGAGGAGGAGCGAGCTTCTGGTGCGCCGGATCGCGCTGGCCGCGCCCGGCGCGACAGTGAGCGCGCCGCCGACGACACGCGTCTCGCCAGCGACGGTGCCGCCCTCGCCGCGCACCCGTCCGCCGAGCGATACGGCATCCCCGCGCACGAGTCCGCCGGGATGCAGCACGACATCGCCCTGGATGGCGATGGCGTTGCCCATCACCGTTCCGAAGATGTCGAGGTTGCCGCCGCGAACGACGACGTCGTGGGTGGTCTGCTCGCCAGCGCGCACGGAGCCAGGACCGGCCCGCACACTGTCAAGCGCGATCGGTGTCGCTAGGGAGCTGCCGAGCGACTGCAGAGTGCGTTGCAGCGTATCCCGCTCGGCCGCGGACAGCAGGCGCGGCTTCTGCTGGCCCGAAAGCCCGGACCACGGAAGGATGGTCGCCGCGGTGAGAAGGAAAAGTGCGCGGCTCGCTCCGACCATTGTCAGCGATCGCCGCTGGAGCCCACCGCGAGGGCGCGCAGCGCTCGCGTGGCACCGGCGGCCGTGAGGAGCAGCACCGTGGCGAGCACGGCGAAGCCGATCACGCCGCTCGCGCGCACCGCTTCCAGCACGGCACTGCCGAACAGACTCGCGATCATCGAGGAGAGGGCATCGACGAGAGCGCCGCGGCTCCGGTCAATAGCCAGACCGACCGCGAACATCACGGTGTCGTAGCGGGCGATGAGCCACAGGGATGCGATCGTCAGCACCGCGGCCGCGGAGCCGACTGCCAGACCCGCAGCAGCGCGCGCGGGGCGCGACCGGGGGAGCCACGCGCGCGTGCTGGCGAGCAGAGAGACGTGCCACGGAACGTAGATCTGCACCTGCGCCATCACCCTGTGCGCGAAAAACGGTGGTGGCGTGAAATGAGGCAGGTGCTCGAGAGCCTCGACGAGGATGCGGGCCTCGTTCAGCTCGGCGCGGCAGTGGTCACAGCGACGGACATGCGCCTTCAGCGGCGTCGTGCCGAAGCCCGACTCGCCGTCGAGGAGCTGATCGAGTTCCTCCGGCAACAGATGTCTGTCCAAGTATTCCTCCACCCCGCCCTACGAAGGGGGGAAGGGGTCGGTTTCAGCCTGTGAGGGCTCGTCCGAACGGGCGTCCGGACGAAGATGTCCGAGCGACACGCGGAGCTCTCGACGGGCGCGGTGAATGTAGGTCTTCACGGTTCCGAGCGGCAGGTCCAGGGTGGCCGCGATCTCCTCGTAGGAGCGGCCCTCGACGTGGCGAAGCAGGATGCACGAGCGATATTCCGGCCGCAGACGCGCGATTGCTTCCTCGATCGTCGTGCCAAGCTCGCGGGATTCCACCTCGTCGAGAGCGGATTCGCCGTGGTCGGCTACCTCGAAGGAGGTCGCTTCGATCTCGGAGGAGGTGTGGGCGTGCGGCGAGCCGTCGATGCTCACCGTATCGAGCGTGCGCCGGCGCAGGTGGTCGATGGTGAGGTTGTTGGCGATCTTGAAAAGCCAGCTCGACAGCTTGAACTCGGGTCGGTAGCGGTCGATGTTGTTGAGCACCTTGATGAACGTGTCCTGAGACAGGTCCTCGGCGGTCTCGCGATCTCGGACCATTCGAAAAATTAGCGAGAACACCGGCCGCTCGTAGCGCCGCACCAGCTCCTGGAACGCGGACTCTCGCCCCTGCTTGGCAAGGTCGACGACATCGGCATCAGGAAGGTTGGCAAGCTCGAGCGAGAGTGGCATCCGGGAGGGCGGCAGCCGGCGAGCGAAGGCGATGCAAGGTATCGTCGCCGCCATAGCGAGGCCAGCGCGCCCGCTTGCCACCGTCACCGTCGGCGGCGATGTTTCCTTGAATGTCCTCTGACGCATCCGAAGAGCGGCAGGCCCACGCGGCTGCGGCCGGCGGGGCCGAGAAACGGGCGTATGTCCGGCGCATCTTCTCGGAGATCGCCCCGAGCTACGATCTGCTCAACCACCTCCTCAGCCTCAACATCGACAAGCGCTGGCGCGCGCGTGCGCTTCGATCGCTGCAGTGGGATCGCCAGCCGGCGGGACTCTACCTGGATCTGTGCGCCGGGACGCTCGACGTCAGCGTGGAGCTCTCGCGGCGCCCGGGCTTCCGGGGATTCGTCGTCGGGGCCGATTTCGCCGAGCCGATGCTTCGCGCCGCGCGCCGGAAGGCCGTCGGCCTGCCGGTCGCACCTGTCGTGGCGGACGCGCTCGATCTGCCCCTCGTCTCTGGCTGTTGCGCTGGGGCCGTCGTGGCGTTCGGGGTTCGCAACCTCGCGAATCTCGACGCCGGACTACGCGAGATCGCGCGCGTACTGGATCACGGAGCGCGTCTCATCATCCTGGAGTTTTCGACCCCCCGTGCGGCGATCGTGCGCACCGTTTATCACGCGTATTTCCACCGGGTTCTGCCTCTGGTCGGCAGGCTGGTGAGCGGCCATCCGACGGCCTACCGCTACCTCCCGCAGTCGGTGGTCAATTTTCCCGCTGCCGAGGAGCTCGCTCTCCGCATGCGCGCGGCGGGTTTCGTGAATGTGAGCTTCACGACGCTGAGCTTCGGCATCGCCGCGATCCATGTCGGTGAGCGCACGGTGCTGCGGCCCGCGCGCACGGAAGAGGCGCTCGCTTCAGCGGGCGGAGAGATGAGGTGAGCATCGACTCCCTCTCCGAGTTCATCGACGCGCTGGATCGCGCGGGGGAAATCGTGCGGGTTCGCGAGCCGGTCTCGGTCGATCTCGAGATCTGCGAGATCGCGGACAGGGTCATGAAGAGTCCGGGCGGCGGCCCCGCGCTGCTGTTCGAGAATGTCACGCTATTCGATGGCCGGCGATCGGCTTATCCGGTGGCGATCAACCTGTTCGGCTCCCTGCGCCGGATGTCCATGTCGCTCGGCGTCGAGGCCCTCGACGACATCGGAGAGCGCATCGCGGGAATGATGGAGATGAAGGTGCCCGATGGTCTGGTGGCCAAGCTGGCGCTCATTCCACGACTGCTCGAGGCGGGGAAGTACCCACCGCGCGTGCGAAGCGGGAAGGCGAGCTGCCAGGCGGTCGTCTGGAAGGGCGACGAGGTGGATCTGCGGGCTCTGCCGATCATCAAGTGCTGGCCCGAGGATGGCGGGCCGTACATCACGCTTCCCATGGTCATCTCGCGTGACCCTGTGCGCGGGATCCGCAACGTCGGCATGTACCGGGTTCAGCTGCTCGGACCTCGCTCGCTCGCGATGCACTGGCAACGTCACAAGGTCGGTGCGGCCCACTGGCGTGAAATGGCGGAACGGGAAACGACGATGCCGGTCTGCATCGCGATCGGGGCGGATCCGGCCTCGATCTATGCCGCCTCCGCGCCCCTTCCTCCGACCGTCGATGAGTTTCTCTTCGCTGGCTTTCTTCGCAAGGAGCCGGTGAGTCTCACGCGGGCGCTCACCTGCGACCTCGAGGTGCCATCGGACGCCGAGTTCGTGATCGAGGGCTACATCGATCCGCGGGAGGCACTGGTGACGGAAGGGCCATTCGGCGACCACACCGGTTTCTACTCGCTCGCGGACCTCTATCCGCAGGTGCACGTGACGGCGGTGACCATGCGAGAGCGGCCGATCTACGCGACGACGATCGTCGGGCGTCCCCCGATGGAAGACTTCTATCTCGGCCACGCGACGGAGCGGATCTTTCTCCCGTTGCTTCGTCTCACGGTGCCGGAGATCGTGGACTACCACATGCCAGCAGAGGGAATCTTTCACAACCTCGTGTTCGTGTCGATCGACAAGCAGTACCCAGGCCAGGCCTACAAGGTGATGAGCGCGATGTGGGGGCAGGGTCTGATGGCTCTGGCCAAGCTGATCATCGTGGTGGACAAGGAAGTGAACGTGCGCAATCCGCAGGAGGCGTGGTGGGTGGCGCTCAACAACATCGATCCTCAGAGGGACACGCGTTTCACGATGGGACCGATGGACGTCCTCGACCACTCGAGCCGGGCGTTCACCTACGGCTCGAAGATGGGGATCGACGCCACGAGGAAGTGGCCCGAGGAGGGGTTCACGCGGCAGTGGCCCGCGGTGATCCAAATGGACGAAGCCACGCGAGCGCGGGTCGACGCGCTGTGGCCGTCGCTCGGGCTGGGGGGTGCGAGGTGAGCGGTCGGGAAGGGCAGACGTTCGGGGGGACGGGGTTGGTGCGGTACGCGAATCTGGTGAAGCTTCCCCACACGGTGTTCGCGCTACCCTTCGCCCTGGTGGGCGTGGTGTTCGCCAGTTATGTCAAACACATCTCGTGGTCAACGGTGGGGTGGGTTGCGCTCGCCTTCTCGTCAGCACGCTTCGCGGCGATGGGATTCAATCGCATCGCCGACCGAAGCATCGACGCGCTCAACCCGAGAACGGCGGCGCGAGAGATCCCGAGCGGGAGCATAGGCGTCGGCGCAGCGGCGGTGGCGGTGGCCGTCGCGAGCGTGCTCTTCCTGTTCACGGCCTGGCAGCTCAACCCTCTCTGCCTCGCCCTCGCTCCGCTCGCCCTCGCCTGGGTGCTTGGCTACTCCTACACCAAGCGCTTCACTCGGCTCGCCCATCTCTGGCTCGGCTTGGGGCTGGGAATCGCCCCGGTGGGGGGCTACCTGGCGGTCACGGGAGCGTGGAGCCGTCCCTGGTGGGTGCTCCCGGCCCTGGCGGTTGCCGTCATGAGCTGGGTCGGCGGCTTTGACGTGCTCTACGCCCTCCAGGATGTCGCCTTCGACCGAGCCAACAGACTGCACTCGATCCCCTCCGCGCTCGGCGAGCGCAAAGCGATCCTCGTCGCTCGGCTCCTCCACGTCACTACCGTTCTGGCGCTTCTGTTGGCCGGAACAGGAAGCTCTGCGGGGACGATCTACTTTGTCGGTGTCGCGACAGTGACGGGACTATTGCTTTACGAGCACTCTCTGGTGCGCGAAGGCGACCTGAGCCGCCTCGACGCCGCGTTCTTCACCATGAACGGCATCATCAGCATCACCTTCTTCGCGTTCGTGCTTGCTGAGAGGCTGGCTCGGTGACCGGCGCCCGGGCGATGCCGCCACTGGTTCTCGCCATCACCGGTGCGTCGGGGGCACCCTACGCAGTCCGCTTGCTGGAACAGCTGATCGCAGCTCGCCGCTCCGTGTGGCTCATCATCTCGGCCCATGGGTGGCGCCTGCTCGAGACGGAAGCCGGCATACCCGACTGCTCCGCGCTGCGGGCGCGCACGGGCATCGCGGGGTGGGACAGCTTCGTTACGACGTTCGACGATGGCGATCGAGGCGCTGCCCCGGCCTCGGGCTCGGCGCGCAGCAGTGGGATGATCATCTGCCCGTGCTCCATGGGTACGCTGGCCGCGATCGCCGGCGGCGCATCCCGATCGCTGATCGAGCGGGCGGCGGACGTCGTGCTCAAGGAGCGCCGCAAGCTCGTGCTAGTCCCGCGGGAAACGCCGCTGAGCCGAGTGCATCTCGAGAATATGCTCCGCGCGACGGAGGCGGGAGCGATCGTGCTCCCTGCAGCTCCGGGTTTCTATCACGCCCCCACCGACATAGGCGACCTGGTTGACTTCGTGGTGGCACGGCTTCTCGATCAATTCGATGTGGAGCATAGCCTGGGGCGTCGTTGGAGCCTTGGAGCACGGCCGGAGGCCGACTGATGCTCCCATGCGTCATTGGTTTGATTGCGGACACCCACGGTCTGCTCCGGCCGGGCGTCGCCGAGGCGCTGGCAGGCGTGGAGCTGATCCTGCACGCGGGCGACGTAGGGGGGAACGAGATTCTCGACGAGCTCTCCCGCATCGCACCCACCGAGGCAGTCTACGGCAATACCGATGTACCCGGTGACCCTCGGCTGCAGGCGTCGATCGTGCGCGAGGTGGGCGGCGTGTCTATTCACGTGAGTCATGGACACGAGGTGGGCAGCCCCTCTCCGGCTAAGCTCCTGGCGCGCTACCCCGAACAGATGCTCGTCTTCGGCCACACGCACCGGCCGCTGGTCACTCGCGTCGATGGTCGCGTCGTGGTGAACCCGGGTTCGGCGGGCCCGCGACGCTTCGACATCCGTCCCAGCGTTGCTCGCGTGTCGATCCGCGATGGCCAACCGGACGTGGAGCTGGTTGCGCTTCGCGATTGAGTGCGGTGGCGATCAGGCTGTGAGCTGCGCGAACGCGCCGGCCGTCGGTTCCGCGCGAGAGGTCTTTTCCAGCTCCGCCGGAAAGCGCCGGAACCACGATGACAGCAGGAGGAGCTCGTCGATCTCGTGCGCCGGAAGCCGGGACGTCTCCCGTTCGGCGCTTCCGAATACCGTCGTCGCGAGCTGACGGATCCGAGCCCGCTGCGCGGTGTTGGTCGGGGCCGCCTCCTCCGCACGCACACGGCCACGGCGTATGAGGTAGACGCGATCCTCTCCTTCGTGTCCGGGCACGGTATAGATGAAGGAGAGGGTGTCCATCGCGAAGCGGAAGCGGAGGAACTGGCGCTTGAGCTCCTCGAGCCGCCCGATCTTGTCGCGGAGCGAGGCGGCGCGCTCGAACTCGAGCCGGGCGCTGCTCTCCTCCATCTGATGTCGGATCATCTCGATCGGGCCGTCGGACGCGCCGTCGAGAAAGGCACGCGCGAGCGCGAGGCGCTCTCCGTACTGGGCCTCGGAGCACCCGCCGACACAGGGGCCGAGGCACCGGTGAAGCTCGTAGCGGAGGCATCCGGGAGTCCGCGCGATCTGGAAGAGCTCCTGCTGATCGGCGAAATGCATCCGCTTGTCGAGGGCGCAATCGCGGAGGCCGAGCGCGTCGTTGAGCTCGCGCAGCGACTCGCTCACACGCCGCGCACCCTGGAAGGGACCGTAGTATGCGGCGCTATCATCGGCGGCGCCGCGCACCACCATGAGCTTTGGCGCCGTGCCCGATGTCACCTTGATGAACGCGAAGTGTCGCGCGTCGCGCTTCATCGCGACGTTGAAGCGCGGGCGAAGCGCCTTGATGAGGCGTAGCTCGAGCAGCAGTGCCGCAAACTCGCTCGGCGCGTACTCCCAGTCGATGGCCGTCGCGTGACGCAGGATGCGAGCTCCCTTCTCGGCCGGGTACGCGCACCGGAAATAGCTGAGGAGTCGGGACCGGACGCGCTTCGATTTGCCCACGTACACGACTTCCCCATCGCCCGACATCATGCGATACACACCCGGACGGTCGCCGGCGCCGCGCTGAACCAGAGAGCGCATGCCGGCGAGCTGCTCATCGCACGTGGGTACGAAAATGGAGTTACTGCGGCGGCTCATCGGTCAGCGCTGGCAGCGCGCGCAGAAAACCGTCTGGCGCCCGTCCACCGCGCTGGTCTCGATCAGCCGGGCGCCGCAGCGCTGACAGGGCTCGCCCCCTCGCCCGTACGCGGCGAGGTCGCGGCCGAACGCTCCCGGCTGTCCCGCTGCGTCGACGTAGTCGCGAAAGCTGGTTCCGCGAGCGGCGATCGACTGGCGCAGCACGCCGGTGATCGCCGTATACAGCGCGGCGACCTCGGGCTCCGTGAGTGCGTCCGCCGCGCGCGACGGGTCCACGCCTGCGCGCCAGAGCGCCTCGTTCGCGTAGATGTTGCCGACGCCGGCCAAGTGCCGCTGATCCATCAGCACCTTCTTGATTGCCTGACGGGATGCCCGAAGAACGCCCGATAGATGGGCGACGGTGAAGCCGGGGTCAAGCGGCTCCGCTCCAAGTGCCGCTGTGTATTCGGCGAAGCGGCCGCCCGTCATGAGCGCTACCGTACCGAGTCGGCGAATATCGCGATAATGAAGTGTGCGACCGTCCCCGAGGTGGAAGGAAAGGGTGGCGTAGCGACGCTCCCTCTCCGGCAGTGCGCCCGCATCCAGAAGCAGAGCGCCGGTGAAACGAGGCTGGACGACGAGCCGGTCTCCGGTTGACAGGTCGAGCACGACCAGCTTGGCGCGTCGCCACACCCGGAGAATTCGAGCATCGGTCACGCGCTGCGCGAGCTGCCTGGCGGTGATCTCTCTCAGCACGTCCCGGTGCAGCACGGTGACGCCGGTTATGCGAAGACCACCGACCTCGCGATCGAGGTCACGGGCCATGGTCTCAGTTTCCGGAAGCTCGGGCATGTCGGGCCAGATCGCGCCAGGCGATGTCGGTTCTGAGCTGCTTCCCCTCGAGACCGATCGAGTTGGCCGCCGACACGCTCAGCGCCTGTGCATCGCGCAGACTGGCGGCGACGCCGGTGACCGCAAGGACGCGCCCCCCGGCGGTGAGCAGGTCGCCCCCCGGTGTGCGCAATGTGCCGGCGTGGAAGAGATGGACTCCCTCCGGCATGCTGGCAGGGAGGTCGATCCGATCGCCGGTGCGGGCTGCCTCGGGGTACCCGGCCGCGGCGACCACCGTCACCACCGAACAATCCGAGCGCCAATCGAGCCGAGCTCTTCCGATCGGGTCGCCACGTGCTACGGCCGTTATCGGCTCGAGGAGACTGGACGCCAGGAGAGGAAGAATGGCTTCCGTCTCGGGGTCGCCGAATCGACAGTTGAATTCAACCACGCGCACCCCGGCGCGCGTCAACATCAGCCCCGCGTAGAGAAGACCCGTGAACGGCCGCTCGCGGTCGCGCAACGCGGCGAGGGTTGGATCGAAGATCTCGCTGGTGCACTGCCGGAGCAGAGTCGCCGTCGCGATCGATACGGGAGCATATGCGCCCATCCCCCCGGTGTTTGGTCCCAGGTCACCGTCGCGCAAACGCTTGTGATCCTGGACCGGGAGCATCGGGAGCACTGACGTTCCATCTGTTATCGCAAATATCGACAGCTCTTCACCTTCCATGTACTCTTCCACCAGAATCTCGGCGCCAGCCGAGCCCAATCTTGAGTGCAGGAGCATGGCATCTATGGACGCGTCAGCGTCGTCCATGCTCCAACAGACTACCACTCCTTTCCCGGCGGCCAACCCGGATGCCTTGATGACCACCGGAGCGCCGAAATCACGGGCGGATCTCCTGGCCGCCGCGGGGTCGGTGTGTCGCTCGGCCCGGGCTGTCGGGACTCCCGCGTCGATCATCAGCTGCTTGGCGAATGCTTTCGATGACTCGATCTCGGCAGCGGCGGCAGTGGGACCGAAGATCACCCGCCCCGCCTCGCGGAAGCGATCCACGATCGCAGCCGCCAATGGCGCCTCCGGTCCGACGACCGTCAGATCTACCGCCTCGGCCCGGGCCAGGGCGAGAAGGGCCGGAATATCTGTGACCTTCAACGAGACACATCGCCCCAGGGAGGCGATTCCGGGATTCCCTGGGGCGGCGATCAGATCGAGTGTCGGATCGTCCTGCGTGAGCTTCCAGGCGAGGGCGTGCTCTCGGCCGCCCCCGCCGACCAGCAGAAGCTTCACGGCTTCGTGTTGCGAAACGCGTTGCGGAACGCTTCCCCCGCGCGCGTGACGACCTGTCCCACTTCATCCAGCGCTTCCCGTGCCCGGTCGCCGTAGTAGCCCGCAGCGTCCTCGTAATCGGCGGTGAGCGGGCGACTGCCGGGGTCATCCCGACGCGCGAAGTCGCCAGCCAGGATGCGGTCGTAGCCGCCGGCCTGCACCCAGCGCTGCAGCTCCGCCGCCCGGACGGTGTTGAAGGGATGAGTGCGGAAGGCGACGTTCAGGACCTTGAAGAGAC
>JALZAQ010000074.1 GCA_030948255.1 Gemmatimonadota bacterium | reverse complement strand
CGGGAATACTCACGATCGTGAGCACGCCGACGACCAGGTAGGGCCATCGCCACCCGCGCTCCCGATGCAGCAGGAGGGCGAAGGTGAGCAGGACCGAGATGCTCGCGATCATGTGCCCACTCGGAAAGGACGCCTGCGAGTGCTGACCGCGGTGCTCCCACAGTGCCGGGCGAGGGCGGTCAAAGGCCAGCTTGAGAGCGCTGTTGAGAACGGCCGATCCCACCGTCACAGTGAGAAGATGGACGCCGATGTCACCGCGGCCAACGCGCGCGGCGCGCCAGGCCCCGATGAGCGCGATCGGAAAGAGCGACCAGTTCGTCCCCGTCCAGGGCACGGCGAGCATCACGTGGTCGAGCACTGTCGGAAGTCGAGTGTGCATCCCAAGAAGGAGCGTTCGCTCCCAGCCCAATCCGTTGTCCCAGTCGCCTGCGTGCAGCGACCAGAGCGCGATGATGACGCCCGCGAGCGCGGCGGCGACCCAGCCGCCGGCCACCAGCCGCCAGCGAACGGAGCGGGCCGCGCGGGTCAGCTCCCCGCCACCGCTCACGGCGTCAACCCCTTCGCCTCCCGCTCCGCCGGATGCAGGTCACGCTCGTGCTCGAGCTCGCGCGGCCGATATCGCATCGCGAAGACGCGAACCGCTTCGAGGCCGGCCATGCAGAAAGCCGCCCACGCCAGACCGAGAGCGACGCCGGCGAGCACGTCGGAGGGGTAGTGCACGCCGAGGTACAGCCGGCTGATGCAGATGAGGAGCACGAACGCCAAAGCAGCGAGCATGGTGAGCGCGCGCGACCAGGCCCTCGACTGCAGGCGCGCCGCGAGGTACGCCACCGTGAAGTAGACGATCGCCGAGTTCATTGCGTGCCCGGACGGAAAGGAGCTGCTCGTCGCGTGAGTGGCCCAGGTGAAGATCTGGGGGCGCGGGCGCGCGAAATGCACCTTGAGAATCCCGTCGAGCACGATGCCGCCCGCGGTCGCCACGAGCAGCAGGAAAGCGGAGTAGCGGTGCTCGGTGAGATAGAGGAAGAGCGCGGCGACTCCCACCAGCACCATGACCACGAGCCCGGTTCCGAGCGCCGTGAACTCGAGCAGCGATTCCTCGATCCAGTGCACCCGGTGCGCACCGAGCCAGGTCAGCACCGCGGTATCGAAGCCCTGCGTCGCCCCTGCGCGCACGTGCTCGGCGACGGCGACGAAGCCCCACGTGCCGATGATCGCGATCAGCGCACCGGAGATGAGGAAGATCCCGAAGGCCGCGTAGAAGCTGGTGGCGTGTGCCGCAACGGTGCGGATCCAGCCGTAGAGCAGATCCGTGAGCAGATCGAATCGGCTTCGTTGGCGTTCGCGTCGCTCCATGGCGGGAACGAGTCTATCGTCGCCCCTGGTGATCCGCAATGAATTCGGCTGGCCCTGGGCGGTCGCCTGAGGAAGCAGGCGAAGGTAGCTTTCGGCACCGCCGCGCTTCCGTTTCTCTCGCCGAGACACCCATGCTCGAACACTCCCTCCATCGGCTCGCGCGCCTCGCCGCCCTCATCCCGCTCGCTCTGGCGCTCCCGTCGTCGCCGGTGACGGCCCAGTCGGGACCGGGCACCCACAGTCCTCGAGCGGCCTCATCCCCGGCAGGTGGGGAGTCGCGGGCTGCCACCGGCCCGATCAAGGAGTTCGGGACGATGTGGACGTTCGAGGCGCCGCCGCTGGATTACTGGAAGTCGCGTTACGGCTTCACCGCCGACCGCGCCTGGCTGGATCACGTTCGACTCGCCTCGGTGCGGCTGCCCAACTGCTCTGCCTCGTTCGTGTCGGCGCGCGGGCTCGTGATGTCCAACCACCATTGCGCCCGGGAGTGCATCACGGCGGTCTCGCCGCGCGACACGAACTACCAGGCGGCCGGGTTCGTTTCGCCTTCGGAAGGTGATGAGAAGAAGTGTCCGGGCTACTTCGTCGACCAGCTCCAGTCGATGGAGGATGTCACCCCTGCGATCCGGAGCGCCGTGACCGCAAAGGCGGCAGGCGAGCGCGTGGCGCAGCGCGCGGCCGCCATCGACCGCATCCAGCGGGAGTGCAGGGAGGCGACGAAGCTCACCTGTCAGGTCGTGAGCCTCTATCAGGGCGGCATGTACTCGTTGTACCGCTACCGGCGCTTCGACGACATCCGCCTGGTGATGGCGCCCGAGGAGGCGATCAGCTTCTTCGGCGGCGACCCCGACAACTTCACCTATCCGCGCTACGATCTCGATCTGTCGCTCTTCCGGGCGTACGAGAACGGCCAACCGGTGCAGCCCAAGGATTTCCTCAAGTGGAGCGCGGCGGGCGCCGGGGACAGCGAGCTCGTCTTCGTCACCGGCAACCCGGGCTCGACCGGCCGGCTGCTCACGGTGGCGCAGATGGAGTACCTGCGGGATGTGTCGTATCCGGGAACGCTCGCTGGCTACGGGCGCAGCCTGGCCGTCCTTCGCCAGCTGGCATCGCGAAGCGAGGAAGCGCGCCGGCGCTATGATGACCAGATCTTCGGCCTCGAAAATTCGCGGAAGGCTGTCACCGGCTACCGGGCCGGCCTCCTCGACAGCTCGATCATGGCGCGCAAACGCGCGTTCGAGCGGGATTTTCGTGCGCGAATCGCGAGCGACCCGGCGCTACGAGCGCGTTACGGCGTCGCGTATGGCGAGATCGAGCGCGCCGAGAAGGAGCTCGCTGCAATGGCGGCCCGGACGCGCTACTACACCTTCGGTGGCTCCACTCTGCTGGGCTACGCGGGCGTGATCGTCCGCATCCCCAAGGAGGGCCCGCTCGCCGATTCGCTGAGATTGCCGACTTATCGCCGCGGCGGGCTCGAGCAGCTCAAGACCTTCGCCGAGTCTCAGCAGGCGCTCGACGTCGAGACGGAGCGCATGACGCTGGCGGCGCAGCTTGCGGCGGCGCAGAAGGAGCTGCGGCCGAACGATCCCTTCCTTCAGGCGGTGCTCGCCGGCCGGACGCCCGAGGAGGCCGCGGCCGCGCTCGTCTCGGGCAGCAAGCTCGCGGATCTGGAGACGCGGAAGACGCTTCTCGCCGGCGGCTCGACGAGCGTCGCCGCCTCCACCGACCCCCTCATCGCGGCGGCGCGGCGCATCGCTCCCCTGGCCCGCGAGGTGGCGATGCGATCGGACCGGCTCAACGCCACGATCTCCGCCAACGCGGAGAAGATCGGTCAGGCGCTGTTCGCCGCCTACGGCACGGCTCTGCCGCCAGACGCGACGTTCACCCTCCGCATCACCGACGGCGTGGTCAAGGGTTTTCCGATGAACGGAACGATCGCTCCCTATCGCACGTCCTTCTTCGGCCTGTACGATCGCGCCGCCGACTTCGACGACAAGCCCCCCTTCCAGCTGCCAGAGCGGTGGAAGGCGCGGCGCGACCAGCTCGATCTGGCGACGCCATTCGACTTCGTCTCGACGAACGACATCATCGGGGGAAATTCGGGGAGTCCGGTGATCAACCGGAGTGCCGAAGTCGTCGGGCTGATCTTCGACGGCAACATCGAGTCGCTGCCCAATCGATTCATCTTCACCGACGAGGTCGCGCGCTCCGTCAGCGTCCACTCACGCGCGATCACGGAGGCACTCCGCAAGGTGTACGGCGCGACGAGAATTGCGGATGAGCTCGAGGGACGGGCTGGAGGACCCTGAGATGGCGGCGCAGCGATCAGCTCGCAGTCTCGCCGTCATGGGCGGTGGCTTGATCCTCGCCCTCACACCCGTGGCTGCCCTCGCGTTCGGAGTCGGATCCCCGGGCTTCGGGCGGGCGAAGGTCGCGGTTACCGTCGTCGGTGCGGTCGTCTTTCTGCGCGCCTGGCTCGGTGAACGAACGGGCCTTGCGTATCGAAATTTCGCCGTCATCGCGATGAATTTCGTTGTGTTGCTCGGGCTCGCGGAGCTGGGCGCGTGGGGGGTGCTGAAGTTGCTCGACCGCGGCAGCCGCGACGAAGCCATCGCGCAGCTGCCGAGATATTACGATGCGCAGCCGTGGTCACGGCAGTACCAGGCCGAGATCAGCACCGCCCAGGCCCGAGTGTTGTACGAGCCGTTCGTCGTCTGGCGGCGAGTGCCGTTCAAGGGCCGCACGGTCAACGTCGGCCTCGATGGGCGGCGGGTCACCACGGGAGCGGTCTGCGTGCCGAACGCCTACAAGGTGTTCGTTTTCGGCGGATCGACGTTGTGGGGGATCGGGTCACCCGATTGGACGACCATCCCGTCCTTTCTTCAGGCCGGACTCGCCCTCCGGCGCTCCGGGCCGGTGTGCGTGACGAACTTCGGGGAGCTCGGCTTCATCTCGACACAGGAAGTGATCCGGTTGATCGAGCGCCTGGCGGCGGGCCAGCGTCCGGATCTCGTCATTTTCTACGACGGCGTGAACGACGTGCGCACTGCGTCCATCTACGGACGCCCGAATGTCCATTTCGCGCTGCACGAGATCGCCGCACGCGTGGAGGACTCCGGAGGTCTGCTCGGAAGGCTGCGGAACGGCTCGATGCTGGCGCGCCTGACCACGCGACTGGCGGTGGGACCGAGAAGGGAGGACGCCGCCGACTACGTCGCGCTCGGGATCGACGCTGACTCGCTGGCGCGCGCGATCGTACGCAGCTACCTCGCCAACTACGAGGTGGTCAAGGCTCTGGCGCGCGAATACGGCTTCGCCTACGAGATCTTCTGGCAACCGGCCCTTCCGGGCGGCCGCAAGCGCCTCTCGGTAGAGGAGCAGCGGAGCATGGCCGCGTTTCCCCCCACGGTCGCGCGGCTGTACCGGGCGACGTACGACCGCATGGTACAGGAAGCGCCCCGCCACGAGCATCTTCACGACCTCGGCGCGCTCTTCGACGGCGACACGGAGACTGTCTACATCGATTTCAACCATGTCGTGCCTCCGGCGAACCGGCGCATCGCCGAACGCATTCTCGCCGCGCTGGACAGCGCCGCCCGGTGAACCGGGCCCGTCTCGCCGGGCCGCTGCCCCCGTTGGCGGGGGACGGGGGTGGCGCTATGATAGTCGTCTGCGGACCCAGAGTGGCGGCTGGCCGAGGCGCGGCTCGGTCATGAAACTCCCCGATCCGCACTACGTCCTATGGAACAAACATGACAGCGATTCTTCTGGAGGGTGTGCTGTTCGTCGTGGCGATCGCGGCGGGAGCGGCCCTCCTTGTCTTTGGAGTCATGAACCGTAGCTCGGTGATACTTCGCCTCCGGCAAGTGCAGAACCGGAAGCGGATCGAACGTGCAGCGGAGCTGGTGTGCCCCGCGCACGGGCCGCATACGGAGGAGCAGCTGGTGCGCCTCCCGGGCGGCGACCGTATCTGCCCTGACTGCTTCCAGGAGGCTGTCGATGGCAAACTCGATTAGCGAACGATTCGGTGGGCTGGGCGGGAGCGGTCTTGGCGGCGGCGGCGGCCGGGCGCGCTGGCTCGGCATCGCCTTCGGTTTTGTTCTCGTCCTCTATCTGATGCGGACCACCGTTGTCTACATCAATCCCGGCCACGTGGGCATCATCATCAATCGCACCGGAGGTGGCATCAGTGCAGTGCCGCTCGGTCCCGGGCTGCATCTCCGGAACCCGCTGACGACCGGCATCATGGAGTATCCGACGTACATGCAGACGCTGGTGCTGACGAAGAGTGCGACCGAGGGCTCCCTGAACAACGACGAGATCAACGTCAACAGCGTCGAGGGGCAGCCGCTCTCGCTGGACGTCTCGATGTCCTTCGAGCTGGATCCGTCGAAGGTGCCGCTCCTCTATACCACCTTCCGCACGGACGTCAAGATCATCGAACACAGCTATGTGAAGCAGGCCATCCGTCAGGCGCTCCAGGAGATTGTGGGCAACGAGCCGATCGCGGACGTGATCGGACCCAAGAAGGCCGAGGCCACGGCACGCGTGTCGGATCTGATCGGATCGCGGCTGGCGAAGTACGGCATTCTGGTCAAGCAGTTCACGATCAACGAGCTGCGGGCACCGGCGGCCGTGATCGAGGCGATCAACCAGAAGAACGTGATGCAGCAGCAGTCGTTGACGGCCCAGAACGAGCTGCAGAAGAACACGTATCAGGCGCAGGGAGACTCGATCAAGGCGGCGGGACGTGCCAAGGCTATTCTCGCCGAGGCGGAGGCCCAGGCCAAGGCGAACCAGCTGCTCGCCCAGAGCATCACGACCACGCTCGTGCAATACGAGATGACGAAGAAATGGAATGGACAGATGCCGATGGTATCCGGAAGCGCCGTGCCGATGATCCAGCTCCCGAAACCGTAGATATCTTCTCGCCCGGCTCCCCGCGTTCGCGTGCCTGACGACCGCCAGGATTGGCGATACCGCATCATCGCCGAGACGGCGGCAGACGCCATCTTCACCATGGACGAGGGGAGCACCATCCTCTCTGCTAATCCGGCGGTCGAGCGGATCTTCGGCTATTCCGTCGATGAGCTCGTCGGAAAGAAGCTCACGATGCTCGTCCCGCCGGAATTGCGCGCCTCGCACGAGGTCGGCGTCGCGCGCTTCGTCCGCACGCAGGTCCCGAACATCCCGTGGACCGGGATACAGCTTCCGGGGCTGCACAAGGACGGACGCGAAATTCCGCTCGAGATCTCCTTTGGCGCCTTTCGAGAAGACGACCACTGGGTGTTCAGCGGCATCGTGCGGGACATCTCTGAGCGCGTGCGCCAGCAGCGCGAGCTGGAGGAGAGCAGCGCCGAGCTGGAGGCCACGATCGAGGAGCTGCAGCTCCGCACACAGGAGGCCGAGGCCGCGCGGCGGGCAGCCGAGCTCGAGGCAGAGCAGCGCCGAGAAGCGGAGCACCGGGTGCGCGTGCAGTTCGCGCTCAGCCGGCTGCTCGCGAACGCAGATGACGTCGAGCCCACCAAACAGGAGATGCTGCGGGTGATCGGCGAGGCGCTTGGGTGGGAGCTCGGCGCCTACTGGGAGCCCGACGGGCGCCAGGAGGTGCTGCTCTGCACCGCTTTCTGGCAGCGAGGAGGCGAGGACCGGACGGACTTCGAGCGAGAGTCCCGCTCCGGTCCTCTGGCGTCGGGGGCCGGGCTCCCGGGGCGCGCGTGGCAGGAGCGACGTCCGCTGTGGATCGAGGACGTCCGCAGGGACCCCGGTTTCCTCCGGGGGGATGCCGCCGAGCGGGCCGGACTGCAGAGCGCAATTCTCTTTCCGGTGGCCACCGGCGACCGCGTCCACGGCGTCGTCGAGTTCTTCACCCGGGAGGTTCGCTTTGCTGACGGGGCGCTGCTGCTCATGCTCGAGGGACTCGGCAATCAGATCGCCCAGTTCCAGGACCGCAAGGCCGCCGAGCACGCGAAATCGGACTTTCTCGCGGTGATGTCGCACGAGCTGCGCACCCCGCTTAACGCGGTGCTGGGATATGCCGACCTGCTGCTCATGGGCGTTCCCACGTCGCTGCTCGCCGATCAGGTGCAGAGCGTCGAGAGAATACGGACGGCGGCGCGCCATCTTCTCGAGCTCATCGACGAGGTGCTCTCGTACGCCCGACTGGAGGCCGGGTGGGAGCAGGTCAACGTCGATGTCACCGACATCCCCGCACTGGTGGACGATGTTGCCGCGCTCATCGTGCCGCTCGCCCAGGCGAGATCGCTCCGCTTCGGAGTGGACGTAGGGCATCTTCCGGACACCGTTCGCGCGGACGCGCCCAAGGTACGTCATATTCTGGTCAACCTGCTCTCGAACGCGGTCAAGTTCACGGAGGAAGGCGGCGTCACGCTCGTGGTCCGCGCCACGGACGGCGAGCTGGTCTTCGAGATCCGGGACACCGGAATCGGAATTCCGCGAGATGCGCTGGAGCGCATCTTCGATCCTTTCTGGCAGGTGGAGCAATCCCGTCGTCGCCGCGTGGGGGGCAGCGGACTCGGACTCAGCGTGGCGCGGCGGCTGGCGCGGTTGCTCGGTGGCGATGTGACGGTACGAAGCACCCAGGGAGCCGGAAGCATCTTCGTCCTATCCCTACCGGCCCGCGGCACTGTTTCTGCCTAACCGTCCGGCATGGCTCGGACGAAAGTCATCCGGGAGCGCGCCCTCGGCGTGCTCCGCGATCGCTTCGGACATCGCGATTTCCAGCCGGGACAGTGGGAAGCGATCCGCGCTCTCCTCGAGGCACGCGACGCGATCGTGGTCATGCCCACCGGCAGCGGCAAGTCGCTCATCTATCAGCTCACGGCGCTGCTCGTGCCCGGTCTCACGGTGGTCGTCAGCCCCCTGATCGCCCTGATGAAGGACCAGCAGGACAAGCTCGCGGCGCAGGGAGTCGACGCGATGGCGATGCACTCTCATCTCTCCACGGCACAGACGCGCGAGACGCACCGCCGGGTGGAGGAGGGCGAAGGCGAGCTGCTCTACCTCACGCCGGAGCGATTCAAGGACCGCAGCTTCTTCACCCGGTTGCTCGCGCGCGAGGTTGGATTGTTCGTCGTGGATGAAGCCCACTGCGTGAGCCAGTGGGGTCACGACTTCCGTCCCGACTATCTCGTGCTCGGGTCGATCGCGAAGAGGCTCGGGCGCCCACCCATTCTCGCGCTCACGGCCACCGCAACCGCGGAGGTGCGCGGGGACATCGTCCGGCAGCTGGGGATGAGCGATCCGAACACGACGATCACAGGCTTCGCGCGTCCCAACCTCCGCTTCGAGGTGCGGCGCACCGTCAACGCGTCGATGAAGGATGAGGCGCTGACGGGGATCCTGCGGAGCGCCCCCGGGAGCGGCATCGTCTACGTCGCGACGGTGAAAGAGGCGGAGCGACTGTACGAGAAGTTCGGCGACCGCTTCCGCGTTGGCCGCTATCACGGCCGGATGCCTTCGGCCGATCGGAAGTGGATGCAGGAGCGGTTCATGGCCGGAGATCTCGACGCCGTCGTCGCGACGAACGCCTTCGGACTCGGCATCGACAAATCGGACATCCGGTTCGTGGTGCACTATCACTTCCCGGGCTCCGTCGAGTCGTACTATCAGGAGGCGGGGCGAGCGGGTCGAGACGGGCTGCCTGCCCGGTGCACGGTGTTCTACCGAGTGGAGGATCGGCGGATCCAGTCCTATTTCCTGGGAGGCAAATACCCCGAGGTCGCCGAGGCCGCGCGCGCCGCCCTCGTGCTGGAGCAGCATCCGCTCAATCAGCCGGTTACCCTCGAGGAGGTCTCGCGACAATCGGACGTGCCGGCGCGCAAGGTGCGCATCACGATGATGCTCCTCAAGCGCCATGGCCTGGTGCGGGAGCATCGAGGGGGACAGTGGGAGCGGCTGGCGAGCAAACCTGATCGAGGTGGACCTGAGCGCGGACCTTCACTCGTACGAGGAGCGTCGCGAGCTCGACCGCCGGAAGCTCGAGGGGATCGTCGAATACTGTCAGACAGCGAGGTGTCGCACGCGCCACATCCTCGAATATTTCGGAGAGCCGATCGAGGGGAACTGGCGCTGCGGACACTGTGATGCCTGCGCCGCTCAGGAAGCGTTCGACGAGCGGGCTCTTCGGCGCGCCGCCGGGTGAGAGGGAGGGCGACCTCGGAGGGACAACTTCAGCGGCGAAAGGCGGCCGCGGATGGTCGCGGCGAAGGGCGACGCGGATCGCTCCGTGGTGGGGGGCAGGGTGCGGAGCGCCGCACGTCGTGGAGCGGAGCTCCACCGCCCTGGTGCTGACAACATCTCACACGCAGGCCACTAGCGGCAGTGGTGGCTGCAGCCGAAGCGTCCGCGATGGCGGGCGAACCAGCGGTAGCTTCGGTCAGCGAGTCGACCCGCGAACGGAAGGGTGAAGATCCAGCCGACCAGCCACCCGCGTGGAAGAATGCCGAGCAGCTCCTCCACAGCCTCCGCTCCCTGCCAGCGCCGTCCGTCCGGTCCGATCAGCTGCACGGATTCCCGATACGCCCCGACCGGGATCTCGGGATAGCGGCGCTGAACCGATGGATCCTGGAAGGGCGTCATCTCCAGCTGACCGCGAGTGTCCCACCGCGCCAGGAGTCGGATGAGCCGGCCACAGACGTCACACTGCCCGTCGTAGATGACGACGTAGGGTCTCTCCTTCGATTCGCCGTGATCGCCGGGTCGAAGTGCAGTAGCTTCTACCGAAGATCGGTGCTCGGATGGAAACGTGTTCATGATCGCGCGGTCAGGACGGGCGACGGATGTGCAAAGAGCACACCCTGCGAAGGCGTGAGCGCGGCGATGGACCGGGACGTGCGGTCATTCTCGAGACGGGAGGAGCGATGGCAGCACAGGAAGGGAGCGTTACCCGAGAGATCGAGCTGCCCGCGGCCGGTGCGATACTTCACGGGACGCTGGTTCTTCCCGGCGCGGCGACGAGCGTCATCCTGTTCGCACACGGCAGCGGCAGCGGGAGATGGAGCCCGCGCAACCAGTTCGTCGCGGGCGAGCTTCAGAAGCGAGGGTTCGGCACGCTCCTCATGGATCTCCTCACGGAGGAGGAGGAGGCGACCGACGCCCGAACCGGACAGCTGCGCTTCGACATCGATCTGCTGGCGAAGCGCGTCGCGGCGGCGACCGTCTGGCTCAGCACCGAGGCGGCGACGATGGGCTATCGGATCGGGTACTTCGGCGCGAGCACCGGCGCTGCCGCGGCGCTCCAGGCGGCTGCCCAGGGGACCGTCCCGATCGGCGCAGTGGTGTCGCGCGGGGGACGGCCTGATCTCGCCGGAGCCTGTCTTCCCAAGGTGCACGCACCCACCCTGCTCATCGTCGGTGGCAGCGACATGGGCGTCCTCCCCCTGAATCAGGAGGCGCTCAAGGCGATCAAGGCGGTGAAGGAGCTCGCCACCGTGCCCGGCGCCTCTCACCTGTTCGAGGAGCCAGGGGCGATGGAGCAGGTCGCGCGCCTCGCCGGCGACTGGTTCAGCAAGCATCTCGGAGTGTCCGCGGCTCGATGATGTACCGGGATCGGACGGACGCCGGACGGCAGCTCGGCGCCCGTCTACTCGGGGAGCTGCCCTGGTCACGAGATGAGCCGCCGGTCGTGCTCGCCATCCCTCGTGGTGGAGTGGTGGTCGGATTCGAGGTAGCGCGGCTGCTGGGCGCTTCGCTCGACGTCTTCGTCGCGCGAAAGCTCGGGGCGCCGGGCCACGAGGAGCTCGGCATCGGAGCCATCGCACCCGGGGGAACGCGCGTGCTCGACGAGGAGCTCGTCCGCATGTTGGGGGTGACTCCCGACTACATCGCCGACGTGTCGGCGCGCGAGCTCGATGAGCTCGAGCGCCGGCTGCATCGATTCCGCGGCGATCGCCCGCCGCTCGCGCTGGAGGGTCGGGATGTCGTCCTGGTGGATGATGGGCTCGCCACCGGAGTCACCGCGCGCGTGTCACTGCTCGCTCTGCGTCACAACAGACCGCGACGGCTGATCTATGCCGCCCCAGTCTGCTCTCCCGAAGGGGCGCAGCTTCTCTCCAGCGAGTGCGACGCGGTGGTGTGCCTGGCGGCTCCGCAGCGCTTTCGCGGCGTCGGCGAGTGGTACGCCTGCTTCGACCAGACGGAGGATGAGGAGGTCGTCCAGCTGCTGCGGCAAAACCGGGAGGCTCTCAAAATGCCGCACGAGGAATCGGGTCCCTCCGCCGGCTTCTGACGCTCAGAGCGGCTGTTGCTGCGTCAGGCAGTGCAGCGTCCCGAGCCCCCATACGAGATCCACCGCGGCGATGCCGACCACGTCACGGGCGGGAAAGAGCCCGGCCAGAATGTCGAGTGCCAGGCGGTCGTTCCGATCATTGAAGGTCGGAACGATCACGACACCGTTCGCGATGTAGAAATTCGCGTAGCTCGCCGGCAGTCGCTCTCCGTCCATGACAACTCCGCGCGGATACGGCAGCGTGATGACGCGGAGGCGGTTCCCCCGCGCATCGGTGGCCAGCTCGAGCCTCCGGAGATTGTCGGCCGAGCGTCGGTGGTTGTCATCGGTCGGGTCCTCCTCGTGGGCAAGCACCACGGTGGCCGGCCCGACGAAGCGGGCGACGTCGTCCACGTGCCCGTGCGTGTCGTCGCCAACACACCCTTCTCCGAGCCAGATCGTGCGCTCGACGCCGAGATACGTCGCAAAGGCGCGCTCGTACGCCGCGCGATCGAGCCCCGGATTCCTCACCTGAATATCGGAGAGGAGCCACTCCTCGGTGACGAGCAGTGTCCCCGCTCCATCGCTGTCGAGCCCGCCCCCTTCCAGGACGAGGGCTCCCCCACCGTCCGGGCGCTCGGCGCGCACGAGCGGAATGCCACTCAGGCGTGCGACCTCGCGCGCTACGAGCTCGTCGCGCGCATAGTTGTCGTACTTGGACCACGCGTCGAAGCGCCAGCCGATCCACGCCGCCGTCCCGTCGTCTCGGTAAATGCCGGTTGGCCCCGAGTCCCGCAGCCAGACGCGATCGGTGCGTACGAGATGCAGGACGCAGCGATCGAGATCCACTCCATGCGCCAGCAGCACACGCAGTGCAGCCTCTCGCACCTCTTCTCCATCGCACAGAACGTGAATCCGCTCGTGCCGGTGCATCACGCGTACGATCTCGGCATACACCCAGGGGATCGTCTCGAACTTCCCCGGCCAGTCGGCCCGATGGTGAGGCCAGCCGATCCAGGTAGCGGCGTGTGGCTCCCACTCGGCGGGCATGCGGAGGCGCGAGGAGCTCATGGGGTGAACGTCACCGCGCGGTACGGGGCGTCAACGAATGTGACGACTCAAGATCGGCGCATAGGCATCGATCCGGCGATCGCGCAGAAAGGGCCAGTTTCGGCGCGTGTATTCGATCACCGCGGGATCGCAGCTGGCGACGAGCACGCCGGGCCCTGTCTCGGCCTGACCGATGAGGCGGCCGTACGGATCGCTGACGAACGAGTGACCGAAGAACTCGAGGCCGTCCGTGCCCGGTTCCGCCTCGAAGCCCACCCGATTGACCGCCGCCACGTAGATGCCATTGGCGATGGCGTGTCCGCGCTGGATGGTGCGCCACGCATCGACCTGAGCGGCGCCCCACTCCGCCTTCTCGGATGGGTGCCACCCGATGGCGGTCGGATAGAACAGGATCTGCGCGCCCATGAGGCTGGTGATGCGCGCAGCCTCGGGATACCACTGATCCCAGCAGATGAGCACACCAATGGTGGCATAGCGGGTCTCGAAAACACGAAAGCCCGTCGCCTGTCCCGCTTCCTCGCCGTGGTTGTAGATGTCGCCCGGCGTGAAATAGTACTTCTCGTGATACAGGGGGTCATCCGGAATGTGCATCTTCCGATAGACGCCCAGGAGCGAGCCATCCGCATCCACGACCGCGGCTGAGTTGTGGTACAGACCGGCAGCGCGTCGCTCGAAGATCGGCACGACGATGACCACCGCCAGCTCCTTCGCGATGGCCTGCATGCGCTCCACTGTCGGACCCGGGATCGGCTCGGCGAGATCGAAGCGCGCCGCGTCCGCCACCTTGCAGAAGTAGGGCGCAGTGAAGAGCTCCTGGAGGCAGATGACCTGCGCGCCTCTGGACGCGGCATCGCGGATGCCGACGATCGCACGCTCCACCGTTTCGGTGACGTGGAGATCGGGGACGTCCTGCTGGATGAGGCCGATCGTGAACGGGGAAGTCGTCAACGGCCCTTCCTGCCATCTCTCACGCGATCCGCTCCGAGCCACGGGGTGACGGAGATCGCGAGAAAGGGTGCGCGACGCAGCTCCCGCGACCGGGTCACGGGATAGCCAGCGTCGATGCGGAAGGTGCCGCGCGCGGGGCGGAGCGGCGCGACGCGGAGTCCCGCGCCCAGCACGCCGACGTACAGCTCATCGTTCAGGGGCACCGCGGGCGCCCACCGCGTGGAGGCGGCACCGAATAGCGCTCCGTCCAGCGCCCACGAGCGCGACAGCGCCCGGATGCGGATGTCGCGCTCGAGCGATCCGGCAATGGCCCCGCGCGCGAGACGCGAGTCGTGCGGAAGCGCCGCCAGAGTGGGATCAGAGGAGGCGAGCGCGCGAACGTCGGGATCGGGATTGATGAGCCGCTCGCCGGCGAGGTGAGCGATCCACAGTCCGCGCCTGGCGGCCCGAAAGAGCGACAGCTCACCCCGCACCGACGCGGCATCGAGCCGGTCGTCGCCCCAGTAGCCCGAGGTCCACAGGTCCGCGACGATCAGATGGCGCCGGTCGGGATTCCAGACGCGGCCGCCCCACAGGTCGACGTGAAGCGCCGGCTGCCCGCGCTCGAAGTCGTGGCCGCCCCCCACTATCGCCTCCGTCTCGAAGCCGAGTGGCACATCAACGAGCGCGTGGGCCGGCATGAGCCAGGTGACGGTATCGTAGCTCGCCGCTTCGCGCCTCACTCCAACGTCCAGACCCGCGAAGTCACGATCCACACGCGCGGGACCGACGATCGCCGCACCCTCCGCGGCGATGAGCGTCGTCCGCTCACCCTCGACGCCCGCCAAGAGGGAAGTGACGCCGCGAGCCGAGGGGTGCACGGCCCATCCTCCCAGAAAAGCAGCCCGGTCGCGCCGAACGATGTCGGCCGTCGCATCGAACTCGCCGCGGGTGCTTCGCCGGAGTGTGCCCTCGATATGCCGCGGGTCGAACGCGCTTCTCCGCCGATTCTCGAGCGTCACGGCGGCATCTCGGCCGTCGCGGTACGCGCTCAGGCCCGCCGCCAGCGAGAGCTCGCCGCCGCCGACCGCCAGGAAGGGATCGCGTACGGCAACCCCGACCCCGACCTGCCCGCGGTTCGAGGTGACGAAGGCCGCAGCCTCGCGGCCGGTGCCCATCACGTTGCGCTCATCGACGCCGACAGACGCAGTCTGCGACTGCACCCTGGCGCTCGGTGTGGTGCTCCATGCGTCGCGCGTCGTGACGGT
>JALZAQ010000089.1 GCA_030948255.1 Gemmatimonadota bacterium | reverse complement strand
CCGTCCAGGCACCGCCGATCTCGTGCGGCATGCCCGCCGGCGTGCGGTGCGGGATGCGGTAGGTGAAGGTCATCACGGCCGCGGTGGAGCAGATGACTTCGACGTGGCGCTCGCCCCACTGCCAGCGCGGATCGCGCATGTTGCGGCCGACGTTCTCCCAGAAGCTCCGGATCGATGCGGAGAGGGAGTCGCGCGACGTGGCGATCTGGCCGGCCGTGGCTGAAACGACGGTGCCGCTATCGGGATAGAGCCGCAGCAGTCGCGCGACGGCATCACCCGGCTTTGACAGGTCGTAGCTCGTCTCGATCAGTCGGCTCAGGGTGTCCGCGATCGCGCGACGGCTCGCTGCGGTCACGGGGGAGCAGTCGGAGCGAGGCTGGCATCCGCCGGCGGCCAGCACCGTCGCGGCGAGAGCGAGCACACGGCAGCAGGATCGAGGAAACAGTTTTCCCTCCCGCGGGTAGGATGTGACCGATGGGAGACGTCCCGTCCGGTCTGAGCGTGCCAGGTCTCCGGCCGATGTCACTCACGTGACCCAGGGAGCCGACATGAACAGGATAATCAGGATGGGGCTCGCCCCGCTCGCCCTCGCCGCCCTCGCGTGCGGCGGACCCGCACGGTCTTCCGACAAAGGGACCGACGACGCGCTGAGCCGGGATCTGGCGCTCGCCGGCGCGCCCCGCAGCGATCTCGAGCTCGCGGCGAGCGCGAAGGGAAAGGTGGACGTGGTTTCTCCTCTGGAGCGGGGCACACGTCGCGCGCCAGTTCGGCAAAGCACGGGAAGTGCTCTGAGGCCGCTCACGCGGCCGGTCTCCATGGCGACGCACCGCCCATCTCGAACGGCGCCCATGCGCGTCGCGAGCGCGCCAGTCGAATCGGCTGCGCCGGTCGAGACCGCGACCTCTGTGTCGGCGGAGCCGTCGGTGACTCCGAGCGCTCCCGCGCCTGCTCCCGTAGCCGAGCCCACGCCTGATCCGACGCCCGCCCCGACGCGTGATCGCGGCGACGATGCCGGCGGCACCGCCCGCGACGGCGGTCAGGGTGGGGGCTCCGCGATTGGTGGCATCCTCGGCGGAATTTTCGGAGCCGTGATCCGCGGCGGTAGCGCGGGTCCGGACCGCTGCGATCGCCGCGGGCGTGGTGGGCGGGGAAGTGGCCCTGGCCGCTTTCCGATGCCCGGCGGCGACTTTCCCCGCGGTGGATCGATCCCGATCAACCCGATTTTTGGACGCTGACGCTTCGGCGGGCGACAACGTGAGGCAGCGGGTGGCGCCCGGGCAATGAATCGGGCATCATAGACGCATGGCCCACTCGACGCTCACGACCACCAGTCGCTCCTCCGCCACCGCACTGGCTGCCGAGCTCTCCCTCGAGGAGCTCTGGATGCCCTTCACCGCGAACCGCGCCTTCAAGCGCGCGCCGCGGATGCTGGTCTCGGCCAAGGGAATGTACTACCGGGACGCCGACGGGAAAGAAGTTCTCGACGGCACCGCCGGACTCTGGTGCGTGAATGCCGGCCACTGCCGGGATCCGATCGTCAAGGCGATCGCCGAAGGCGCGGCCACGCTCGACTTCGCCCCCGGCTTCCAGATGGGGCATCCGCTCAGCTTCGCCCTCGCGCAGAAGCTGGCCGCGCTCATGCCCGGTGATCTCGACCACATCTTCTTCACCAACTCCGGCTCGGAGGCGGTCGACTCCGCGCTCAAGATCGCCCTCGCCTACCACGCGGCGCGCGGCGAGCCCCAGCGCACACGCTTCGTCGGCCGCATGCGGGGCTATCACGGCGTCGGCTTCGGCGGAATCTCCGTCGGCGGCATCGAGAACAACCGCAAGGCGTACGCGTCCCAGCTGCTGCCGCAGGTGGACCTCCTCCCGCACACGCACGACCTCGCGCGCAACGCCTTCACGCGCGGCCAACCCCAGCACGGCGTTGAGCTGGCGGAAGAGCTGGAGCGGGTGATCGCGCAGCGCGGCGCGCAGAATATCGCGGCCGTGATCGTCGAGCCGATGGCGGGATCCACCGGCGTGCTGATCCCCCCCAGAGGCTACCTCGATCGCCTGCGCGCCATCTGCACCGCGCACGGCATCCTGCTGATCTTCGACGAGGTGATCACCGCCTTCGGCCGCCTCGGCACCGCATTCGCCGCCGACTACTTCGGCGTCATGCCCGACATGATGACGGTCGCCAAGGGGCTCACGAATGCCGCCGTCCCGATGGGCGCGGTCGCGGTGCGGGGCGCGATTTACGAGGGCGTGCTCGCCGCGACGGAGCAGGGGATCGAGCTCTTTCACGGCTACACCTACTCCGGCCACCCGCTCGCCGCCGCCGCTGGCCTGGCGACGCTCGATCTCTATCGCGCGGATGGTCTGTTCGAGCGCGCGGCATCGCTCGCTCCTTACTGGCAGGACGCCGTCCACTCCCTTCGCGGCGCGCCGCACGTCGTGGATCTCCGCAACCTCGGCCTCGTGGCCGGCATCGAGCTCGAGGCGCGCTCTGGCAAGCCGGGCACGCGCGGCTTCGACGTCTTCGTCGAGTGCTTCCGCCGCGGGGTTCTGGTGCGAGTGACCGGAGACATCATCGCCCTGTCGCCCCCGCTGATCATCGAGAAGGCGGAGATCGATCGGATGTTCGATGTGCTCGGGGCGGTGGTTCGCTCGACGTCGTGAAAAGGCCCAGCCCGAAGTCCGGAACGGCGGTTCCTATCCCCGCTCCCGGATCGTCATCCAGAGTGACCCCCGCCCACTCCGGAACCCCCACGAGCTCCCGGTCGTCACCCGACGACCACGCCGCCGAGCTGTCCTCGCAGATCGAGGCACGACTCATGCGCGCGCTGGTGGGAGCCAGCTCCACCATGTCCGAGGCGCCAGGGCTCAGGGAAGCAGTGTGCGGCTACGTCTCGGAGCTCAAGGCGCACGGTGATCGGCCGGAGCAGGTGCTGGTGAAGATCAAGAGGCTGGTTCACGATGCGCTCCCCGCCGGAGATGCGCTGCGCGAGCCATCCACGATTCTGGGCGAGGTCGTGACCTGGTGCATCGACGAGTACTACAAGGGCTGAGCGTTGTGAAGCGCTGATGGTGCAGGACGAGCCCGAGTCCCGCCCGCCGCATCCCCTGCCCGGCCTTCTCTCTCCCGGGCGGCGCGCCCTCACGCTCGGACAGCAGCTCCCGTTGCTCATCGCCGTCCTTCTGCTCGCCGTGGTGATGGCGTATTCCACCGCCGCCGTCCGCGAGCTGCGACACTCCGCCTACGAGGCGGCTTCCGAGCGGCTGCTCCGCTCCACCCAGCAGTTGGCCGAGCTCTCCGAGACGGGCGCCCGGCTCCAGAGCGCGCGGCTGCGCGACCTCGCCTCGCGGTCAGCGATACGGGAGTATCTGCGCCACCCCGACTCCTCCCGTACCGCCGCGGCGCTCGTCGTCTTCGAGTCGATCGCCAGTGGCACCCCGGGCACGCCGGTCGAGGTCGAGCTGTGGAATCGCGAGGGGAGGCGGCTGCTCGCAACAGGAGAGGTCTTTGCGAAGCCGGACTCCACCATCATCGGAGAGCTGGCGAGCCGATCGCGCCGCGCCGATTCGGCGTTCGTCGGGCCGGTGCGCGTGCACGGCGACAGCGTTCTCACATCGAACGTGGTGCCGGTGCTGGACGACGGCTCGCCGGTAGGGTGGCTCGTCCGATGGACTCGGCTCGGAATCCCCGCCGCCACGCGCGGGCGAATCGAGCAGCTCATGGGGAACGATGCCACGCTTCTCTTCGGCGTTCCGGCCAAGAACATCATCACCGACGACGCCGGGGTCCCCGTTGAGAGGCCGATTCGCATAGCCGATACGACATCGCTCAGCGAGTACGACCGCCCGGGCATCGGCCGGATGCTCACCGCCCGTGCGGCGATCAGGGGCCAGCCCTGGGTGGTCTACTCGGAACTGCCGCGCGCCACGCTCTACTCCCGGACCAACGCGCTCCTCCGCCGTCTCGCGTTGGTGGGGCTCGTCGTCGTCATCGCCGCCGCTCTCCTCGGCTGGCTCATGAGCCGCCGGATCACCGACCCGCTCCGCGAGGTGACCATGGCTGCCGAGGCGATGGCGATGGGCGACTACTCCCGCCGCGTCGACATCTCGCGCGGCGATGAGCTGGGTCGCCTGGCCTCGACCTTCAACATGATGAGCGACCGGGTGCAGGACTCGCAGCGACGTCTTCAAATAGCGATGGGCGATGCCGAGGCCGGGAACCAGGCGAAGAGCCAGTTCCTGGCGACGATGAGCCACGAGA
>JALZAQ010000073.1 GCA_030948255.1 Gemmatimonadota bacterium | reverse complement strand
GAACTGTGGTGGGCCAAATGCCACATGAGCGCGCTCGATAGTCTGATGGCACGTTGGTTGCCAAGTATGTCTGCGTAAGCTCGGCGACTTGCCGCACCTTTTTTACCGGTTTGCCCCGGAAGTCTCAACTTTTAGGCGTTTCGCGCGCCACTGAAGTTTGGGGTAGAGCTTTCAGCGGTCGTCGCGGACAGTCTGTGGCAAAACGCCCGACCGTCCTGGCCCTACCGGTACTAATTTCCCCGACACCCGGCCCCTGGCCCCGATGAGTAATAGTAATGTCCGACAATCCATTCGATAGCTCGATTCTCGCCAGCACACAGGACTCGCTTGATTTCGTCACCGATGTCCTGGTGGCCTCGACCGAATACTCAATCATCGGCAAAGATCTGGAAGGCAAGATCCTCTCCTGGAACGAGGGCGCGCGCCGGCTCTATGGCTACGAACCTGAAGAGGTAGTCGGGAAGGTCAACTCGTCCATTCTGCACACCCCGGAAGACGTCAAGATGGGTAAGCCGCCGAGAATTTTGGCGGCCGCGCTGCGCGACGGCAAGTGGGAAGGCACGGCCACTCGCGTGCGCAAGAATGGCGATCGGTTCACCGCGCGCATGGTACTGACCACGCGTCGTGACGCCGAAGGCCAGGTCGTAGGTTTCCTCCTGATCTCGAAAAACAACGGATCAAATGTGGAGCAGAAGAATGTTCTCCACGGCGATCCCGGTGTGGTCGAGGTGGTCACAGAAATCCGGCGCGAAGAAGCGTTGTTGAAAGCGGGCGCCCTGCAGAACGCGATTTTCAACAGCGCCAACTTCTCGAGCATCGCCACGGACGCGAAGGGCGTCATTCAAATCTTCAACGTCGGCGCCGAGCGGATGCTGGGTTATGCAGCCGCCGAAGTGATGAACAAGATCACGCCGGCCGACATCTCCGATCCGCAGGAAGTGATCGCGCGCGCCAAAGCGCTGAGCGTCGAATTCGCTACCCCGATTGCGCCGGGGTTCGAAGCCCTCGTGTTCAAAGCGTCGCGTGGGATCGAGGACATCTATGAGCTGACGTACTTTCGCAAGGACAAGAGCCGCTTCCCGGCGGTGGTGTCGGTGACGGCGCTGCGCGACGCGCAGGACGCGATCATCGGCTACCTGCTGATCGGCACCGACAACACGGCGCGCAAACACGCGGAAGAAGCGCTGCTCAAGGCGGGGGCACTGCAGCGCGCGATTTTCAACAGCGCCAACTTCTCGAGCATCGCGACCGACGCGAAGGGCGTCATCCAGATCTTCAACGTGGGCGCCGAGCGGATGCTGGGCTACACGGCCGCCGAGGTGATGAACAAGATCACACCGGCCGACATCTCCGATCCGCAGGAAGTAATCGCGCGCGCCAAGGCATTGAGCGTCGAGCTTGGAACCCCGATCACGCCGGGCTTCGACGCCCTGGTGTTCAAGGCGTCGCGTGGGATCGAGGACATCTACGAGCTGACCCAGATCCGCAAGGACAAGAGTCGCTTCCCGGCGATCGTGTCCGTCACCGCGCTGCGCGACGCGCAGGACGCCATCATCGGCTATCTGCTGATCGGCACCGACAACACCGCGCGTAAGCAGGCGGAAGAAGCGCTGGTCAAGGCGGGGGCCTTGCAGAGCGCGATTTTCAACAGCGCCAACTTCTCGAGCATCGCGACCGACGCCAAGGGTGTGATCCAGATCTTCAACGTCGGCGCCGAGCGGATGCTGGGCTACACGGCCGCCGAGGTGATGAACAAGATCACGCCGGCCGACATCTCCGATCCGGAGGAAGTGATCGCCCGCGCGACCGCGTTGAGCCTCGAGTTCGCCACCCCGATTGCGCCGGGGTTCGAGGCCCTGGTGTTCAAGGCGTCGCGTGGGATCGAGGACATCTATGAGCTGACGTACTTTCGTAAGGACAAGAGCCGCTTCCCGGCGGTGGTGTCGGTCACGGCGCTGCGCGACGCGCAGGACGCCATCATTGGCTACCTGCTGATCGGCACCGACAACACCGCGCGCAAGCAGATCGAAGAGGAGCGGCGGAAACTCGATCAGCGGCTGCGAGACCAGCACTTCTACACGCGTTCGCTGATCGAATCCAACATCGACGCGTTGATGACAACCGATCCACGCGGGATCATCACCGACGTCAACAAGCAGACGGAGGCGCTGACGGGGTGCACGCGCGATGAGCTGATTGGCGCGCCATTCAAGAATTATTTCACCGATTCGAGCCGCGCCGAGGCGGGCATCAACCGCGTGCTGAACGAAGGCAAGGTGACCAACTATGAGCTCACCGCGCGCGCCAGAGACGGCAAGCTCACCGTGGTGTCCTACAACGCAACCACCTTCCACGACCGCGACAGGTGCCTGCAAGGGGTGTTTGCCGCGGCGCGCGACGTGACGGAGCTGAAGCACTTCGAGCAGACGCTGCAGCAGAAAAACGTCGAGCTGGAAGACGCGAGCCGCATGAAGTCCGAGTTCCTGGCCAACATGTCACACGAGCTGAGAACGCCGCTGAACGCCATCATCGGCTTCTCCGAGCTACTCAGGGACGGCATCATCGGCGAGATGCCCGAAAAGCAGCGAGTGTTCGTCGGCAACATCTTCGGGGCGGGCATGCATCTGCTCTCCCTGATCAATGACATCCTCGACCTGTCCAAGGTAGAAGCGGGCAAGATGCTGCTCGACCTCGATCCGGTGGATCTGTCGTCGTTACTCGCCAACAGCCTGTCCATCATCAAGGAGAAAGCGGCCGGGCGACACGTACGCCTGGGCTTAGAGGTCGTCGGAGAGCTGGGCTCGATGGAGGCGGACGCGCGCAAGGTCAAGCAGATCGTGTACAACCTGCTGTCGAACGCGGTCAAGTTCACCGTCGAAGGAGGGCACCTGACGCTGCGCGCCGGTCGCGTCCCACGCGCCCAAGTCGGGCAGCCGTGTACATCCTGGACGGGGCGGAGCTTCCCGCTGGAGGACAACACGTTCGCGGAATTTTTCCAGATCAGCGTCACCGATAGCGGCATCGGTATCTCGCCGGAGGGGCTGGAGCAGCTGTTCAAGCCGTTCAGTCAGATCGACAGCAGCCTGGCGCGAAAATTCGAGGGCACGGGGCTGGGGCTGGCGATGGTCAAGTTGCTCGCCGAGCTGCACGGCGGCGCGGTGGCGGTGGAGAGTGCCGTCGGCGAAGGCTCATGCTTCACGGTCTGGCTGCCGATCCGTCAACCGGAGGAGGCGGCGCCCACATCGGTCAAAGCCCCAGCGGCTCCCCGCATCGAGCCGCTGCGAGGAGCGCTCACCGCCCTGATAGTGGAAGACGACTTCAGCTCCGCCGAGCTGATCCGAGTGCAGCTCGAGGCGGAGGGCTTCACGGTGCTGCATGCCACCTCCGCCGAGGAGGGACTCGTTCTCGCGAGGCAGCAGCCGTTGTCGCTGATTACCCTGGACGTCATGTTACCCCAAATGGACGGCTGGGAATTCCTGGGTCGCCTGAAGCAGCTTCCTGACCTGCGGCGCGTTCCGGTGGTGATGGTCTCGGTGCTGGCGGATCGCGAAAAGGGCTTTTCGCTCGGCGCGGCAGCGGTCATGCAGAAGCCGATCTCGCGGCAGGAGTTGTACGAGTCGCTCGTGGACCTTGGCCTGCTTCCGCTCGTGGCGGGATGCACGCTGAAGGTGCTGGTGGTCGACGACGACCCCAAAGCGATCGAGCTGATGGCCCTTCACATCGCCGGTCTGGCCTGTACCGTCCTGCGCGCACACGGCGGGCAGGAAGCGATCGCGACCGCGCGGCGGGAGCTGCCGGACGTGATCGTGCTCGATCTTATGATGCCGGAGGTGAACGGCTTCGACGTGGTGGACGCGCTCCAGCGGGAGGCCGGCACGGCTCGCATTCCGATCCTGGTTGTCACCGCCAAGCAGATCACTGCCGAGGACCGCGCCAGGCTGAACGGCTACGTGGCGACGATCATGGAAAAGTCCGAATTCGACAGTGAGCGCTTCACGGCCGAAGTCCGGCGGGCCATGGCGGGGCGTCCGCTGGACAGCTGAGATGGCGAGAATTCTCGTCGTCGAAGATAACCCTGCGAACATGACGCTCGCAGAGGTCATCCTGCAGTCCGCGGGCCACAGCGTGCTCAGCGCGACGGATGCGGAGACCGGGATCGCGTTGGCTCGCCAGGAGCAGCCCGACCTCATCCTGATGGATATCCACCTGCCGGGCATGGACGGCCTCGAGGCCACTGCCGTGCTGAAGGGGGACGACGCGACCCGCGCGATTCCCGTGATCGCCCTCACCGCCCTCGCCATGAAGGGAGACGAGGAGCGCATTCGTAGTGCAGGGTGTGATGGATACATCGCCAAGCCGATGCACTATCAGGCATTTCTGGCGACGATCGCGGCGCAGCTCGCCCGCACAGGAGGCCGACGGCCGCCGACGCCCTCGCGCTGATCGCAGCGGGCGAAGGGCAGGGCAACGGCGGCCGCGGATTTTCGCGGATGGACGCGGATACCCCAAGGGCAGCAGCTGAGGAACGGCAAGAGAACCGGTGCGGCGAAAACGCTACTGCGAGTGGTCGCGCAGGGACTCGAACCCCGGACCTCTGGTATGTGAGACCAGCGCTCTAACCAGCTGAGCTACGCGACCGACGCGGCGCGGTGCCGCCGCCAAAAAAACCTACACACGGCAGTGGGACAACGGTAGACGGGCGTGTGGCGAAGAATGGGCCCTGCAGGGATCGAACCTGCGACCGTCGGATTATGAGTCCGCTGCTCTAACCGGCTGAGCTAAGGGCCCGACACTCAATATCGCACGCTGGCAATGCATCACACGGTGATGAAGGATAGCCTCCGTGTACCCGGCTCTAATGCTGAACTTCCGCGAAGTGCCCCCTCGCGTGGGGAATCGCCGTCACTTCTTGGTTGTTTCCGCAATCAGCGAATAAAATGCCTCCTGCTGGCGAATCTCGATCGCCGCGCCAGGGACGGACGACTCTCCAAACTGACAGCGGCGAACGTCGCCAGCGAATCCCGCGCGCCGCAGCTCGCGAACGAGCTGGTCGTAGGTCCAGAGATGCTTATGGCAGTGCCCGTAGAAGGCCCAGTTAACCGTGCTTTCAGCGCCTCCTCCGTTGCTTGACGTCAGCACGCCGACGCGATGATCACCGATGGTCTCGTACAGCATCGCGAGCTGCCGCCAGGACTCGTCACCGGTGCAGATCACGCGTGCGATGAACGCGAGGTCGGGGCAGCTGACACGGAAAAGACCTCCGCGTATCAAAGTCCGATGCGCTTCGCGCATGAACCAGCAAGCCTGGTCGAAGCTGAGATGCTCTAGAAAATGCTCCGAAAATACAACCTCCAGCGAGCCATCCAAAAAGGGTAAGGGATCGCCGACAGCAAGCACGATGTGAGTCGGCGCCGACGGATCGCCGTCGGCATTTATCCAACCCGGTTCCACATGTTTGCCGCAGCCCATGTTCAAACGCGGCAATGAGTGGGGGTGCGACCGACCGGGTTCGGCAACGCGAAGCTGTTGCGCTCGCTTAGCAGCTAGTGCACGGCGTGTGGCGGCCTCCCGACGCGCCGCGAATCGAATCACGAAGCCGTATGGGAGTACATCTCGAATCAGAGCTCGAACGAATGTCATCGGAGGGTTTGATCGTGCCAGTCGTTCCGCCCGGAGGCGAATCATGAAGTGTGATCGCGGGCCGCGAACTGTCCTTCGGGCCGGTTAACTTGTCGTGACAGACGATAGCGGCGCGCGCGTGTGTGTTTATTCGTCCGCTGCTGTAACCGGCTGAGCTAAGGGCCCGCTCGGCAACAAGCTACGGGGCTTGCCCCGCTCCAGCAACGGCACGTGCGCGGGCGTCGTCCGGCTGTTGCTGCACCCCGTGCGGAGTCGTCCAGACATCGAGGCCATCGCGCATCCCGCGATGGCCCGACTACCCGTCGCCTCCGCACTGAGCGTTTGGCGAGCGACCTCGACCCCACCGCCGTGAAGAGCTGCTCCCGCTGCGCCAGGAGTTATCCGGACGCCGAGCATTTCTGCTCGCGCGACGGGACGACGCTCGTCGAAACCAGCCCCCCGGCAGAGATGGCGGGGCGGGTCATCGGCGATCGCTACCGGGTGCTGCGCGAGATCGCCGAAGGGGGAATGGGGCGGATCTATCTCGCGGAGCACGTGCGTACCAAACGCCCCGTGGCGCTCAAGATTCTCGATCGCCAGGTGGCCCACGACGATCGCGCCATCGCCCGATTCACCGCCGAGGCGATGATCGCGAGCGGAATCTCCCACCCGAACATCGCCGCGACCTACGACTCCGGCGAGACCGAGGACGGGCTGCTCTACCTCGCCCTCGAGTACGTAGAGGGACAGCCTCTGGCCGAGGTGGTGAAGCGCGAAGGACAGCTCGCTCCGGCGCGTGCGGCACACATCGCGCGCGAGGTAGCGCAGGCGCTCGACGCTGTCCACCGCGCGGGAGTCGTTCATCGCGATCTCAAGCCGGGGAACATCATCCTCGCGGCCGGTGGGAATGGGGCCGACTGGCCGAAGCTGGTCGACTTCGGCATCGCGCTCGCTCTGGAGAGTCCCAACGGCGACCAGCCACCGAGCGAGCAGACGCTCGGGACCCCCGACTACATGAGTCCGGAGCAGCTCGAGGGAAAGACGGTGGATGGCCGAAGCGATGTGTACTCCCTCGCGCTGGTCACCTATCACATGCTGACAGGCACCCTGCCCTTTGCCCCGGCGGACTCTGCGGCGTCGCTGCTCGCGCGCGTGACCGACAGCCCGCGACTGCTGGAGGAGGTGCGCCCGGACATCGCGTGGCCGCCGCGTCTTCAGCACGTGATGGACCGTGCCCTCTCCACGGATCGGGAAGAGCGCCATCCGGGGGCAATTCAGCTGGCCGACGACCTCTCGAGCGCGATCGAGCTGATGGAGAGCGCCGCGGTCCCACGCGCGACCCTGCGGCGTGGGACGCGGGCGCGGACAGCGGAGATTACGGCGGTGTCGGAACCCGTCGTGCTCACGCGCCGACCGATGCTCATCGCAGCCTCGGTCATAGTCGTCGTGGGCATTGCAATCGCCCTGTGGCGCGGCGGCGCACCGGCCAGCGCAGCCCCCGCCCAGAGGGCGAGACAGGTGAGTCCGGCGGCCGCGCCCGTGACGCCATCGCCTGATCGGGTCGACTCTGGCGCAGCGGCGGGGCGGATTGTGGTCGACACTTCCCCTCCATCCGCTACTCGCGCCGTCGCGAGCGCACCCTCGGCCTCCTGGTCGGATGAGATGCGCGCCCGCGCAGCGACGGCGCGCCGCGATCTGCTGCTCGGACGCACGTGGACGAGCGAGGGGAGGTACGCCGAGGCGCGTGCGCGGCTGCTCGCGACCAGGGCGCGACTGGCTCCGCTGATCGAGGCAGGTTCCGCCCCCGACTTCCTACGCGCCGTGGATCGGGAGCTGGCGCGAGCGGCCGAGAGCAATCGCAGCGCCTGCGCAGCCGAGGCGCGCCTCGCGAAGCTCCGCGGGGAGCAGGGGAGCGCGTGCCGATGAGGATGCCCGCCCGCTCGCGTCGTGTGATCCGACATCTCCTCTGGATCACGCTGGCGACGGTCGTCGTCGCGGCGCCGGCCAACGCGCAGACGCGTCCCTATTCACTGACCGACGTCGCCTCTCTTCTCGAGGCGCACGTCTCTCCCGCCCGCGTGTTGGCGCTCGCCCGATCGAAGTGCATCGGCTTCCGGGTGGACGAGCAGGCCTCGCGGCGATTGCGCAAGGCGGGGATGCGCCAGCGAGACCTGGTGGCGTTGGCCCGCGTGTGCTCGGCCGCGAGTCCTGCGCGCGCCGTGGCGGCAGCCGCGCCTGGCGGTGAGTCATCCTCCAAGGCGCTGGTGCGCGTGCAGCTCGCCTTGGCGGCGGGGCGTCAGGGAAGCGTGCCGCCAGTGGATCTTCTGCTGATTACGGAGGAGGGAGATACCGTTCGGGTCAGAACCGGCGCAACCGGATCGGCCGAGCTTCTCCTCACGCCAGGCCGGTACATTCTGCGAAGTGCGCGCGCCGCCGAGCTGGAGGGATGGCTCTACCGGTGGCAGATCCCGGTAACGGTGCTCATGGGGATGCCACCGGTCGTTCTCGACGGCACCAACGCGATCGTGGATGCGGTGCCGCGCTGACCTCCTCGGCGACTGTCCCGATCAGCCACCCCAGCGCAGCGCACTCTCGTACGCGTCCCGGACCGGCATGACGTAGCCGGACCAGAGAAAATGTCGCTCGCAGAGCGCGAGCGCGGCGGCGCGCATCTCCTCTCCCCGCTGCGCGAGCATCCGACACACACGCTCCGCTTCGCGGGCTAGCTGGTCCCCATCGACACCGAAGATCCGCACGGAAGTTCCTGCTCCGGCACCCGACACGAGCTCTCCCACCACACCAGTACCTTCCGTCACGACAATCGGCAGGCCGCACGCGAGATACTCGCCGAGCTTGGTCGGCTGCCAGAGGCGGTTGATCGGAGCCGGGGCCCGGAGAATCAGGCCGCAGTCCGCGGCCGCCAGATAGGCCGGGACCTCGTGCTGCGGTGCGTTGAGTGCGGTGACCGCGCTGGGATCGATGCCAGTGGCAAGTATTGCCTGGCGCATGCGCTCCGGCTCGTCGGTGAGACAGAGCAGGTGGGCAGCTGGGCAGGCTTTCAGGATGGCGCGGAAGAAGGGCGCCACCCCGTCATCGATATGCTGGTAGCGCACCATCGTGCCGAGATATGCGAACACGAGACGGTCATCGAGGCCGAGGCGCGCACGCGCAGTCACGCGAGAGGCGGACGAATACGTCAACCCGGTCACGCAGCAGGGAACGTAGGTCATGCGCTTCCGGTCCACGCCGATGCTTGCCAGCCAGTCCAGCATGCCGCGTGAGACCGAGATGACACTTCCCGAATGCTCGAGCGCCCGATGCATGCGGGCCATTGCCGAGTGGAACGAGCGTAAGGAGGAATTGTCTGCGCCCTCGGTGCCATCGTAGCCCCGCGCATACAGCAGCTCGAGGGGCCAGGCGCCACGAATGTCGGACACGATGCCGGAGCGCGGGAATGCCTTCGCGATCTCGATCGACCATTCGGCGGCGCTCTCCGTCCGGCAGTGAAAAACGACCGGGATGTCACCAACGAGCCGCCGCAGGCCGCGACCGAGCAGTCGCGCGTTGGTACGCAGGGAAAGGCGTCCGATCACCGGGAAAACCCGCATCCAGACGAGCGGAGCGCGCGCCTGCAGCGTGCGGAGCCGACCCTTCACCCGACTCGAGAATGCATCGCGTCCGCTCTCGAGAAAGCAGATGCCGACCGACGTCGGACGCCCGGGTCCACCGGTGATCTGTTGGACCGCCATGTGATCCACGACCTGCGAGCCGATCAGATCCTTCGTCATCTCCTGGAAGACGACGTGTATCAGCGCGTATGGCGAGGTCGGGGAGCCATCAGCGCCGCCAACGGCTACCGGACTCACGACGGGAGGTCGCTCCAGACGGTCCGCGGTTGTCCGAGGTCACCCAGCCTGCGTCCCACGTCACGCTCGTCGAATGCGTGACCCTCGCTCTCCAGGACGAGGAGGCTGGTATCGCCCGTTTTCACGATGAACGTCCCGTCGTAGAACACGTTCACGATCTCGCCAGGCCGCGCTCTCGGCCAGACGATGTGGGTATCGAAGGGGATGGCGCGCCAGATCCGGATCCGTTGCTCCGGGTCATCGTCGAGAAAGCTGAAGGCGCCGGGGAAAGGCGCGGTGCTCGCGCGAACCAGGTTGTAGATATCGGTTGTCGTGTCGCTCCAGTAGATCAGCCCGTCGTCGTCGGTGCGCTTCGGCCAGAAGCTCGCTCCGGTGTGGGGCTGCGGAGTCCGAACAGCGGTGCCATCCATGAGCGATGGCAGGTGGGCGGCCGCCAGGCGGATCGACGCCAGCATGTTCTTGTGGTGGCTGGTGTGAGCGGTGTCGAATGGGGTGAGGTCGAAGCGCTGCACGCCGACGACGGGGCCGTCGTCGACTCCAGGCAAATACTGGAAGAGATGGGTGAAGAAGAGCGTCCTGCCCTGCAACAATGACCAGTTCATTGGGCTGCGACCGCGGCCGTGCGGGAGTGGCTTGAAGGAGCCGTGCATCCCGAACGCCCCGATGCTCAAGTTCTCCAGCCACCAGTCGGGGAGGAGGCGTTGCCACCCCATCACCAGCACGACGTCGAGGTCCAGGGCGAGTAGAGCGGTCTGATCCTCCTCGGATTTGAGCGAGTACTTCACCGCGGTCGTGAACGGGATGCGGCGCTCCTCGAGGAACGGTCGAAGATCGTGGTAGCCCGCGACTTTCTGATCCGCCCCTTTCTCGGGTGTGATCGTCACGCAATGATCGATCTGCACACCCTCGCGGGCCAACCCGGTGATGAAGTCCCGCGTCGTGTGTTTGCAGCCGACGACGCCCACGCGGCGCTCGATCGGAAGCGTCGGGTGCTTCATCTCGGCAGCCCCTCGGCCAGCCACCCCACACGGTATGAGGCGCTGTTCCGCGCGATCGACTGCTCGAGCTCCAGCTGCTTCTGACCGACGTACGTCTGGAGGGCCTGGTAGGGCGACGCGGGCACGTCACCCCACCAGATCGGATGGACCAGAACGTGAAGCGGCTTTCTCTCGAGAAAGGTGTCGGTGCCTGTAGGGTCGCCCTCTCGCCACTGTCCCCGGGAATCGGACATGTAGCGGATGCGTTTCGTGTACATCTCCATGTACGTGTGCGGCAGGGGTGCGGAGAAGGCCGGATCGCCCGTCAGCACGAGGGCGCTCGGCCGGTGATAGCTCACCATGGTAATCCGTCTCCCGAACCAGCGCTCCATGATATCGATCTCGCGTGCGCTCGCTACCGCAAGGTCCTCCGCTGTGCTGGCCCGGGGGTAGGCAGCAACATCGAAGTGTAGGCCCAGGTGATGTCCGAAGGCGAGCATGCGCCGCACGAGATCGGAGCCTTCGGCCGAGAGCACGTTGTAGTGGTTGGTCCGCAGCAGCAGGAAATACGTGGAATGGACTCCCATCGACGCCTCGAGCTCCGCCATGCCGAGTGCCCGGCCGAGGTCCAGGTCGACATCGTGCCGCAGAAGGACAAATGGCTTCTTCGCATCCAGCAGCGCCGGCGCCTCCTCGAACGCGGCAAAATGATATCCGGCGTCATGAAAGCGGGTGAGAAAGGCGCGGTAGTTCCTGTGCGTGAACGCCGACGCTTTGACCTTCGGCAGAACCTCGAAGGTTCCGTGAGGGTGCCACGCGCCGTCGCGGATGGCGCCGCCGCCGAGGAAACGCTCCACCTCCTGAACGATGTGCTCGCCGCTCTGGCCGTCGCCAAAGAGCCCGTCGGGAGCTTCGTTTGGCGGAGCGAAGCTCTCGAGCGCCTCGAGAATCGCGTTCGGATCGTCCCCCGTCTCGACGGCCCAGCCGGCCTCGACGATCTCCGTCCACCAGCTGTTCTCCATGGGAATGATGCACGGGCGGCGGGCAAAAAACGCCTCCCGCGTCACGCCACCGGAATCGGTGACGACTTTGTCCGACGCGAGGAGCATGGCGAGAAAGTCGAAGTAGCCGAGGGGTGTCGTCAGTTGCAAGCTTCCGCGCGGCTGCCAGTGCCACTCATCCAGCAGCCGCCGAACCCTGGGGTGAACCGGCAGCAGAACCGGCTCGGCTGCTCGATCGAGCGCGTCGAATAGCGAAAGCAGCAGCTCCCGCGAGGTGTTCTGCACGCGGTGGATGGTGGCGAGATGGTATTCGCCCTCGACCAGCCCGAAGGACGACGGGGACACCCGCGCCATCCTGCCCACGTGCGATCGAGCCCAGTAGAAGAGGTCGTACATGGGATCGCCGACGAAGCGCACCCGGTCGGGCCCCATCCCTTCGCGGCGCAGGTTGCTCGATGCGCGCTGCGTCGAGGTGAGACAGAGAGACGATGCATGATCGGTCAGCACCCGGTTCGCTTCTTCCGGCACCTCTGCCCGCCGGAAGATCCGCTCTCCCGCCTCGATGTGGATGAGCGGGACATCCCGGTGCATCGCGACGATGGCAGCCGCCAGCGTTGAGTTCGTGTCGCCGTACACCATCATGGCGTCCGGCCGCTCTTCGACCACCATGGGATCGAGGCGCTCGAGCATGAGAGCGATCTGGGACGCCGGAGCGTGAGATCCCACATCGAGGTTCCTCGCCGGGGGCTGCATCTCGAGCTCCCGAAAGAAAACGTCGCTCATCATGTCGTCATAGTGCTGGCCCGTGTGGACCACGATCTCCTGATAGGGAGGTCCCTGCTCGCGCTGGCGGAGCTGCCGTGAGACGACGGCGGCCTTGACGAATTGCGGTCGAGCGCCGATGACCGTCAGTACCTTCTTCACCTCAGCTCCTCGAGCCGGAGAAGTGGTCGTGGGCCGCGATGACCTCCGCAGCCGAGACCGTCGCCGCGCCCAGCTTCCCGACCTCCACGCCGGCCGCGAAGTTGGCGATGATCGCCGCTTCGGTCGCGCTGGCGCCCGCGGCCATCATCCCAGCCAGATACGCCGTCACCGTGTCGCCCGCACCCACGACGTCATAAACGTCGCGTGCGGTGGTCGGGACGCGATGAACCTCTCCTTCACGCCCCACCAGCACCATACCACGCTCCCCGAGGGTGAGCAGCAAGTGCGCCACGCCCAGGCGAGCGAGCGTGGCCGGCAGCGCCTCGGGGTGATCCAGATCCACCGCTGCTCCGAGCGCGCTCTCGAGCTCGCGCCGGTTGGGCTTGAAGATCGTCGCACCGCGGTAGTGGAAGAAGTTTCGATACTTGGGATCCACGATCACCGGAATCCCCCGCCGGAGCGCGATCGCGATCGACCGCTCGATGACCGCCGGTGTCAGAACGCCTTTGTTGTAGTCCTCCAGAATCAGGGCGTCGGCATCGTCCAGCGAGGCCTCGACGAGAGCGAGGAGCCCCGCGAGCTCCTCCCCCACCAGGTCGGCGTCCTCCTCCTCGTCGAACCGGACCACCTGCTGCCCTCGGGCCAGGATGCGTGTCTTCGTGGTGGTGGGCCGGTCCACCTCCACCAGCGCGCCATCATCCGCACCCATGCCCGCGAGCATCTGACGGATTCTTTCAGCCGGCGAGTCGCGCCCGACGGCGGCCACCAGAACGCAGCGGGCGCCGAAGGCGGCGACATTCTGGGCCACGTTCGCCGCCCCCCCCAGGGCGAGCGTACGCTCCCGCACCCGGACGACGGGGACCGGCGCCTCCGGCGAGATCCGCTCCACCTCGCCACGGAGGTAGATGTCGAGCATCGCGTCGCCGACGATGGCGATGCGACGCCGCGCCGACTCGCCGAGCAGCGCCACCAGGCGCTCACGCGCGAGTGAGGTGGGCATGGCCGCGGAACGTATCGGCGGCGGAAGCGGGGGTCAACGGCTTCCGGCAGGCCGCTCCCTCCCGCTGCGCACCCTGGGGCCCTAGCTTCTGTGATCGGCATGGCGGTGCCACCGGGCACGCGCCTTGCCCATTCGCCGCCGTACCCGTCGTCCACCCACACCTCGGTCCTCCCCGATTGTCTAGCTTTGTCGAGCGGCTCAACCGGGCGGCCAAGGAGCGCGTGCTCACCGTCCAGGAGTACTTCACCCTGGCCGGCAAGTCGCTCGGCTTCATCTTCGCCCGGCCGTTCTACGGTGGGGACCTCGTGCAGCAGATGGACGCGATCGGCGTCCAGTCGCTCGGCATCGTTCTGCTGACCGGCTTCTTCACCGGGATGGTGCTCGCCCTGCAGTCGTCGGTTCAGCTCGCGACCTTCGGGGCAACGATCTACATCGGGCGGCTCGTCGCGGCCTCGATGATCCGCGAGCTGGGTCCGGTGCTGGCCGGGCTCATGGTCGCCGGCCGGGTGGGCTCGGGGATCGCGGCCCAGCTCGGCTCGATGAAGGTCACCGAGCAGATCGACGCCCTCAATACCCTCGGCACCGACCCGATAAAGAAGCTGGTGACACCCCGCGTGCTCGCGGCGCTGGTGATGCTCCCGGTGCTGACGATCATCAACGACATGGTGGGCATCATCGGCGGGAACGTCATCGCGTGGCTCTATGTCGGGATCCCGAGCTCGCTCTACTGGCGCACGGTGTGGGAGCAGATCGCGGCCGGCGGCTTCACCCTGCGCTACATCCCGAATGACTTCATGCAGGGCGTCGCGAAGCCGTTCGTGTTCGGCGGCATCATCGCGATCACCGGATGCTTCTTCGGTCTCAACACGACCGGCGGCACGGAGGGCGTGGGCATCTCCACCACGCGCACGGTCGTCACGGCCAGCATCACCATTCTCATCGTCGATTACTTCATGACGCAGATCCTCCTCACGATCTTCACCACGTGAGCGACGATCCCAAGGACCCGAAGCCGCCGGCGGACCCGACGGCGCCGAAGACGGGGACTCCCAGTCGACCCGGAGGAAAGCGCCCGCCCGCAGACGACGTCCACGACTGGATGACGCAGGAATTCCGGCAGCGGCGGCAGGAAGACAAGGCGCGAATCGACAAGCAGAAGCACGTCCGGAACGCCATCCGGGAGGAGCTGGCGGGCGATGCCGGCACCGACCTGCAGCGCAAGGCCGAGGAGGAGGACGAAGGACAGCTCGAGTCGGTGATCGAGCTGGAGCACATCTCGCTCGCGTTCGACGAGCCGGTTCTCGAGGACATCTCGTTCGGGGTCAACAAGGGCGAGACGATCGTGGTGGTCGGGGAGTCGGGAACGGGAAAATCCACGATCCTCAAGCTGATCCTGCGGCTCCTGGTGCCCGAGAAGGGGCGCGTACTGATCGCCGGCGACGACATCACGCCGCTGAGCTTCAACGACGCGCTGGCCGTGCGGCAGAAGATGGGGATGGTGTTCCAGGGTGCAGCGCTGTTCGACTCGATGGATGTCTTCGAGAATGTCGCTTACCCGCTGCGCGAGCACACCGAGCTCGACGAGGACGAGATCGAGGCGCGCGTGCGCGAGAAGCTGGAGTTCGTGGACCTCGAGCCGGACAAGGTCATGAGCCAGCTTCCGGCCGAGCTGTCCGGCGGCATGAAGAAGC
>JALZAQ010000072.1 GCA_030948255.1 Gemmatimonadota bacterium | reverse complement strand
GTCGCCACAGCTCTCGATCAACAATCAACAGTCGTTCAATCTGGATGCCGCCGGCGCGAGCTTCGGCTATCGCTACTTTACCAGCGCGGCCGGCGTGCTCGACAGCTCCGCGATCAAGCGCGACGCTCGGAACAGCTCGATCAGCTTCCAGACGCCCTTCCGCATCTTCGACTTCAACTGGCGCAACAGCATCACCGTGAACGACGTCGAGCACGACTACCCGGAGGAGCGGACGATCGTCACGGTGGTGGGCGGCGACACCACCCGCACGACGAGGGTCTATGACCGCACGTTCCTGACGTCGGTGGACTTTCAGACGGGTATCGATCTTCCGCGAATCGGCCAGGGCCGATTCAACATCGTGCCATCGGTGTCGATCAGCAACGTCGATCCCCACGGCTACTGGGTGCGCAGCGAGCGCACCGGCGGGGAGTACGTTCATCAGTCGAAGCGGCTCCAGTACTCCGTCAATTCCACCCCGACGATCTTCGGATTTCTCCCGGGATTCGGACCGTTCACCCGGATCCGGCACTCGATAACGCCGAGCGTGAGCTATGGCTTCGCTCCCCAGGCGAAGGTGAGCGAGGCCTTCCTCACCGCCCTCGGCAACACCAGCTCGGGCTATCTCGGCAATCTGGCGCAGAACCAGCTCTCCTTCGGACTGACGCAGAACTTCGAGGCGAAGGTGCGCAGCCGTGCCGACAGCAATCCGGAGGCGGGCGAGAAGATCAGGCTCCTCGCCCTCAACTTCTCGTCGATCACCTACGACTTCGAGCGCGCACGAAAGAGTCACGCCAGCGGCTTCACCACCCCGACATTCAGCTACAGCGCCCGGTCCGACTTGCTTCCCGGCTTCGACCTGAGCGTCGGCTATTCGCTCTTTCAGGGCGACCCGCTGAGCGACACGGCGCGCTTCAAGCCGTACCGCGACAACATCAATGCGACCTTCTCGCTGTCGCGCGGAAACAACCCCTTCGCGGTCCTCACCCGCCTCTTCGGTCAGGCGGTTCCGCGCGACTCGGCCACCGTTCCCGCCGCGTCCCAGGCGGGCGGAGGAATTCCGGGCGGTCTGGCACAATCTCCGCGCGTCGGAGGCGGCGCATCGAGCCGCTCCCCGATCGGCCTTACGGAGGGTCAGGGGTGGCAGGCCTCGCTCACCTTCTCGTCGAATCGCCAGCGCCCGCCGGTGGGCGCGGGACCGGTAACCCTCTTCGATCCGCGAACCCGCTGCCAGGGCATACTCGACCCCGATGTGCTGCGCAACTGCGTGCTCCAGAACCAGCAGCCTACCGATACCGTCGCCGCGACCACCGCTGGTGGGAGGTTCGTCCGCTTTCCCGCCAGCAGCACGCTGCGCGGTAACTTCAGCTTCACTCTCACGCCCAAGTGGGCGGTGCAATGGACCACCGGCTACGACTTTGCGCGCAGCCAGTTCGCCGATCACCAGGTGACACTCCAACGCTCGCTGCACGACTGGCGCGCGATCTGGGCATTCACCCAGGCTCCGAACGGCAACTTCGCATTCAACTTCTTCATCGCGCTGAATGCCGAGCCGGACCTCAAGTTCAACTACGACCGTCGCACCTATCGTCCAAGCGGGTTCTGACGACGTCTGACCCGCCGGGAGAGCAGTCCGGCGTCCCCTGCCGGGGACGGCCGGAGGCGGGCTTCGATCGCAAGCGATTGGCCCGCAATGGCTTTCCCCGGAGCCTCGGGACGGTCCGCCCGGTGCGTTGAGTGGGTGCGACCTGCCACCGGAGTACGCATGCGCTCACGCCTTGTGATGACGTCCCTGCTGTTCGCGCTCGGCGCGTGCTCCTACGATCGCGCGATCGTAGCGAGCGACGGGTTGCTGCCCGCGCCCGACAAGCTCGCCTATCAGCTCGTTCCGAGCGGCGAGCCGGATCGTCCGGAGGGCCTCCGGCTCACCTGGGATCCGGTCAATGACAATCGTCTGGCGAGCTACGTCGTGTACTCGCGCGCGAGCCAGTCCGATGCCTGGAGCCGTCGGGCCGAGACGAGCTCCGCGTCATTCGACGATCGCGGCGTGCCGCACCTCCAGTACCGCGTGACGGCGCAGGATCTATCCGGCCGCGAGAGCGCGCCGTCGCCGACAGTGACGGTGGATGAGCGCAATCGGCTCGGAGCCGCGGCGTCGCTGACATCGCTCTCGCTCAATCGGGGCGTGCAGCTCTCCTGGACGGCGAACGCGCGTCTGGCGGGGCCGACTCTGTTCGACTACTACCGGGTCTATTCGACGCTCTATGATCTGGATCGCGGGCTGTGCAATGACGCGGGATGGACGCTCGAGGGAACCACCGTCTCGGAGGATTTCCTCGTCACCGGCATCCCCAATGGCGTGCCGCGATGCTTCGCCGTGAGCACGATCAGCCGCGACGGTCACGAGAGTGTGTGGACCCGCCCCCGCGCCGACACGCCCCGGGTAGACGCGCGGAACGTGCTCGTGTACTCGCGCCAGACCCAGTCGGCGCAGAGCGCCTTCGCTTTCTTCCTGCCCGTCACGGGACAATTCGGAACGGTCCTTCCTTCCACACGGCCGGATGTCGACTTCGTCGTGGATCGCGCGGCGGACGGAACTCTTTGGCTCCTTCCGGCGCGGTCGGGGACGCGCGTCGCATCGTACGGACCGGTGGCCGACCTCACCGGTATCGATGTGGCGCCGGCCACAGGATTCGGCCTCGCCGCCGTGCGAGCCTTACCCGGAATGGGCTACGTGTTCGAGACCCGACTTGCCGATGGGCTGCATTACGGCGCCATCAGGGTGACGATGGTCGGCGCCGACTACCTGATCTTCGACTGGTCGTACCAGACCGATCCGGGCAATCCGGAGCTGCATCGCGTTCGTCCCGGAGGCGGCGTCTCCCCTTGAATTGACCCGGCTGCGCTCCGACATTCGTCGGATGACGCAGAGCATCACGATCGACGGCGATTCTCTCACGCTGGATGCCGTCTTCGCCGTGTCCGCCGGGCGCGCCTCCGTCGAGGTCGCGCCCGGCGCGCGCGAGCGGGTGGGCCGCACGCGCGCGATCGTCGATGAGGTCGTGCGCCGGAACGACGTCGTCTACGGCGTCACGACCGGCTTCGGCAAGCTGTCCGATGTCTCCATTCCCCCCGAGCGCATCGCGGAGCTCCAGGTGAATCTCGTGCGCAGCCACGCCGCTGGCGTCGGCCCGCTGCTGCCGGAGCGGGAAGTGCGCGCGATGATGTTGCTGCGCGCCAACGTCGTGGCGAAGGGGTATTCCGGGGCGCGACTCGTTCTCGCCGAGCAGCTTGCCGCGATGTTGAATCACGGTCTGTGGCCCGCGATCCCGGAGCAGGGAAGCGTCGGCGCGAGCGGCGATCTCGCTCCGCTCGCGCACCTCGCCCTGTCGATGATCGGAGAAGGGATGCTCCGACGAGAGGATCGCGAGGGTCCGGCCGCCGAGATGCTGCGCGCCTGCGGGTTGGAGCCTCTCCGACTCGGCGCGAAGGAAGGACTGACCCTGATCAACGGTACGCAGACCCATACCGCCATCGCCGCGCTGGGGATGGTGGATGCGATGCGCCTCTGGCGGAGCGCGCACGTGGCCGGAGCGATGTCGCTCGAGAGCCTCCTCGGCACGCCGGTGGCGTTCGACGAGCGCATCCACGCCGTGCGGGGGCAGGAGGGGCAGGCGGAATCGGCCGCGCTCATGCGGTCGCTGCTGCTCGACAGCGAGATTCGGGAGTCTCACCGGCAGGGTGATCCCCGCGTCCAGGACGCGTACGCGCTGCGCTGCATTCCGCAGGTGCACGGCCCCGTGCTCGATGCTCTGAGGTTCGCCGACGGGATGGTGACCCGCGAGCTGAATGCGGCGACGGACAATCCGCTCGTGTTCGAAAATGGCGAGATCTTGAGCGGAGGAAACTTTCACGGTCAGGCCGTCGCCCTCGCCCTCGATGTGATGGCGATCGCGCTGACGAATCTGGCGACCATGGCCGAGCGGCGCATCGACCGGCTCGTGCACCCTGATCTGAACCAGGGGCTTCCCCCCTTTCTGAGCAGCGACGCGGGGGTCAATTCCGGCTTCATGATGGCGCAGGTGACGGCCGCCTCGCTGGCCAGCGAGTGCAAGCTCCTCGCGCATCCCGCCAGCGTCGATACCATCCCCACGAGTGGCGGCAAGGAGGATGTCGTTCCGATGGCGATGGGCGCCGCGTGGAAGCTGCGACGCATCGTGCGCGACGTTCAGCACGTGATCGGCATCGAGCTGTTGTGCGCGGCGCAGGCGCTCGACTACCGCGCCCCGCTGCGCCCAGGGCGGGGCGCTGCCGAGGGGCACCGCCGGGTGCGGGAGCACGTCCCACGGCTCGAAAGGGATCGAGTGCTGTCGCCCGACATCATCCGGCTCGCCGACGCGGTTGCCGATGGCCGTTTCGCTTTCGCCGTGAGCGGGATGTCGTCGTGACCAGTGTCCGGATCGCGAGCGCCGATGCGCCGCCCGCCGCGGCGCGCCGGGTCACCGCGCCCCGCGGGAGTGAGATCTCGTGCAAGGGATGGCAGCAGGAAGCCGCGCTGCGGATGCTCATGAACAACCTCGATCCGGATGTTGCCGAGCGGCCGGATGACCTGGTGGTGTACGGGGGCACGGGGAAGGCCGCCCGCGATTGGCCGGCCTTCGACGCCATCGTCGCGTCGCTGCGCGCGCTCGAGAACGATGAGACTCTCCTCGTGCAGAGCGGAAAGCCTGTTGGCATCTTCCGCACGCACCCTGGTGCCCCACGGGTGCTCATCGCCAACAGCAATCTCGTGGGGCGATGGGCGACGTGGGACGTCTTCCGGGCCCTCGAGCGGCAGGGGTTGATGATGTACGGGCAGATGACTGCCGGCTCGTGGATCTACATCGGGTCGCAAGGCATCCTCCAAGGGACCTACGAGACGTTCGGCGCGGTGGCGCGCCGTCATTTTCGGGGATCGCTCGCCGGCCGGCTCGTGCTGAGCGCCGGACTGGGAGGGATGGGAGGCGCCCAGCCGCTCGCGGCGACCATGCAGGGCGCAGTCTTTCTCGGCATCGACGTGGATCGGCAGCGCATCGAGAAGCGTGTCGGCACCGGATACTGCGACCGCGTCACCGATGATCTCGACGAGGCGCTCGGGTGGACCGACGCTGCCCGGCGCGATCGTGTGCCGCTCTCCGTCGGTGTCGTCGGGAACGCGGCCGAGCTTCTTCCCGAGCTCGTTCGCCGTGGCGTGACGCCGGACGTGCTGACCGATCAGACGAGCGCTCACGATACCCTGAACGGCTACGTCCCCACCGGCCTCTCGCTCGCCGAGGCGATGCAGCTGCGCGTGGAGAACCCCGCCGAATACCAGCGGCGGGCCGTGGCGGCGATCGTCGACCACGTCCGTGCCATGCTGGTGATGCGCGAGCGCGGCGCCGTCACCTTCGACTACGGCAACAACATTCGCACGGTGGCGTCCGACGCCGGAGTGAAGGACGCGTTCGCCTTCCCTGGCTTCGTCCCGGCGTACGTGCGTCCGCTCTTCTGCGAGGGGAAGGGCCCGTTCCGGTGGGTCGCTCTCTCCGGTGATGAGGCCGATCTGGATCGCACCGACGCCCTGGTGCTGGAGCTCTTTCCGCACGATGAGCATCTGCGCCGCTGGATCACACTGGCGCGGGAGAAGGTCCGCAGTCAGGGGCTACCGGCACGCATCTGCTGGCTGGGCCAGGGCGAGCGCGCCCGCTTCGGCGTTGCCCTCAACGATCTGGTGGCATCGGGCGAGCTGTCCGCTCCGATCGTGATCGGTCGGGACCACCTCGACACGGGTAGCGTGGCGTCGCCCTTCCGGGAAACCGAGGCGATGCGCGATGGAAGCGATGCCATCGCCGACTGGCCGATTCTCAATGCGCTTCTCAACGTGGCGAGCGGGGCTTCGTGGGTCTCCTTCCACCATGGTGGTGGAGTGGGGATCGGAAACTCGCTCCACGCCGGACAGGTGATCGTGGCCGATGGAACGCCCGAGATGCGGGTGCGCCTGGAGCGGGTGTTGACGAACGATCCGGGCATCGGTGTCGCTCGACACGCCGATGCCGGATACGAGGACGCGATCGCGGCCGCCCGCGCGCACGGAATCCGCATTCCGATGACCGCCCGCGTCGAGCGCCGCTAAGCGTGCTCTCGGCGCGCTTCAGCCCGTGGCACGTTCCTCTGTTCGCGGCGAAATACGCCTGGTTGCACGTCAAGCGCTTCCCGGTGCTCGTGCACTTCGAGGTCACGATGCGCTGCAATGCACGCTGCAGCTTCTGCGACTACTGGAAGACGCCGGCCGAGGCCAGAGCGCACGAGCTCAAGAGCTTCGCCGACGCGGCACGCTTCTTCAACCCGATGCTCATCTGCTTCACCGGCGGGGAGCCGACTCTCCGGCGTGACCTCGAGGAGATCGTGAGCACGGTGAATCACGCTGTTCGCCTCAAGTACATCACCATCATCACCCATGGCGGACTGCTCACCCCCGAGCGGGCACGGTCGCTCTGGGCAGCCGGCATCAATCAGTTCAGCATCTCGCTCGATTTCCTGGATGAGCGGCACGATCGAGCGCGAGTTATCCCCGGACTGGCGGCGAAGATCCTGCAAACCGTCCCGGAGATGCGGGCGATGGGCATCGACAACATCCGCTTCAATACCGTCATCAAGAGCCAGAACCTCGATGACATCATGCCCATTGTGAGGCAGGCCCAGGCGCTGGGAGTCGGCGTCAACTTCAGCACGTACACGGATCTGAAGAACGGCAATCCGGACTATACTCCGCGACGGGATCAGCTCCGGCAGGTGGACGCACTGGTGGCGGAGCTGCTCGCGTACAAGCGCGCGCACCGCGGCGTCATCACGAGCTCGGACTACTATCTCTCACACATTCCCCGATACTTTCGCGGGGAGCTCGATCCTCGCTGCATGTCGGGGGTTCGCACGATTCACGTGAATCCGACCGGCCACGTGCGACGCTGTCCCGATTTTCCGGTCGACTTTCACTGGACCGAGTTCCGGAAGTACGAGCCCATCACCTGCTCGGCGTGCTTCTACGCCTGCCGGGGCGAGGCGCAGGCGCCGCTGAATCTCTCCCGGTTGCGCGATGTGACGGCATGACGATCGCGACCGCACCGGCGCTGGCGTCGCTCCGGTTCGTGAATGCCGCACAGGTCGCGACCTGTGCCGGCCCCTCGATGGCGCGCCGGGGCAGCGCGATGGCGAATGCGGGGCTGAGGCGCGGGGTGTCCGTTGCGGTTCGCGGCTCGAGCATCGCGATGGTGGATGAGCCCGGCGCGGTGGAGCGGGCCTTTCCCGACGCGACGATTCTGGACTGTGGTGGCCGCCTCCTCACGCCCGGACTGATCGACTCGCACACCCACGCGATTTTCGGTCGATCGCGCGCCGATGAGCAGGAGCTGCGGGCCGCCGGGGAGAGCTACATGGAGATCGCGCGACGGGGCGGGGGCATCCACGCGTCGGTGCGCGACGTCCGCCGACGTGATGAAGCGGAGCTCGCCGCGCTCGCGCGGGCGAGACTGGGCCGCCTCGCGTCGTTCGGGACGACGACGGTGGAGGTGAAGTCAGGGTACGGCTTGACGACGTCCGATGAGCTGAAGCTGCTGCGGGTGATCGCGCGGCTGAGCGGGGAGCTATCGTTGCGTCTGGTGCCCACCTGGCTCGGGGCGCACGAGATCCCGGAGGAATATCGAGGGAGAGCGGAGGGGCGTGCCAGTTATGTCAATCTATTGACCGAAGAGATGCTCCCCGCTGTCGCGAGTGCCGGCTTGGCCCGCTTCGCGGATATCTTCTGCGAGCCGGGAGTCTTCTCTCCGGACGAAACCCGGATCATCCTTGGCGCGGCCCGCCGTCATGGCCTCGCTCTCAAGCTCCACGCAGACGAGCTGAGTCCGAGCGGGGGCGCCGAGCTCGCCGCCACGTCCGCCGACCATCTCGCGGCCATTTCCCACACCGGCATCCGCGCGCTCGCTGAATCCGCCACCGTGGCGACGTTGCTTCCGGGTACCATGCTCTTTCTCGGGAAGAGCACGCTTGCTCCGGCGCGAGCGCTCATTGATTCGGGCGCCGCAGTCGCTCTCGCCACCGATTTCAATCCCGGCACATCCCCGACCCCGAACTTTCCGCTCATCCTCACACTGGGCGTCAGCCAGTTGCGCATGAGCGCATCGGAGGTGCTCATCGCTGCAACCGTCAACGGCGCAGCGGCGCTCGATCTGGCGCGCGAGACCGGCCAGATCGCGGCCGGCTTTTCGGCCGACCTTGCTCTCTGGGAGGCCGAGGACATCCGCGAGTTGCCATACTGGTATGGAGACCGTCGTTGTATCGGGAGCTGGGTGCGCGGCAAAGCTTGTCACCCGTGTGAGTTACCCCTAAGTTAAGCGATTGGGCGCTTCAGCCTCGGAGAAGCCCAACCCCCGACCCTGGAGCTCCATCCAGCGCTGATGGCCAACGTCGCGAAGCTCAAGAAGAAAGCGGTCGAGTTCGAGCAGAAGAAGCAATTCGACAAGGCGCTCACGGTGTACGTGCAGATCCTTGGCGAGCTCGACGAGCACGTGGACGAAGCCGATGTCGCGCTCTACAACCGCGTCGGCGACCTCATGCTGCGCCAGGGCAATGTCAGCCAGGCCGTGGACTACTACGAGAAGGCCGTCGATCTGTATTCCGACGGGGGCTTCTTCAACAACGCCATCGCCCTCTGCAACAAGATTCTGCGCAACGCGCCGGGCAGAAGCTCCGTCTACTACAAGCTGGGGAAGATCAGCGCCAAGAAAGGCTTCGTGAATGACGCGAAACACAATTTTCTCGAGTACGCCGATCGTATGCAGAAGGCCGATCAGCTCGAGGAGGCGTTTCGCGCCCTCAAGGAGTTCGCCGATCTGTGCCCCGACCAGGACGACATCCGCCTCATGCTCGCGGACCAGCTCGTCCGGAAGAATCGCCAGGGGGAGGCGGTGGAGCAGCTGACGACGCTCTACGAGAAATTTCAGGGGGAGGGCCGCACCCGCGAGGCGCAGGCGACCGTCGAGCGGATTCGGGCGATCGATCCGGAGGCGAGCATACCCGAGGTCACGACAGGCACCTCCGCCGCCCAGAAGCCGCGCGACCTCGTCTTCCTGGAGGTGAGTTACGACGGGCCAGGCGCAAATCCGGACGACTACCGTCATCCTTCTCGGGGAAAGAGGCCCGAACGGAATGATCCGCCGCCCCTGCCCGGGCTCGTCGCGTTCGACCCGGCCGATCTCGGCGCCGACGAGGAGGAGATGCCCGCATCCGGGCACGGCGTCGAGCCGGAGATGATTCCGCCGCTGGAGCTCGAGCCGATGATCGCCGATTCCGACGTCGAGGACGCTGAGCCAGCGCTCGAGGAGAATCCCTCGTCGGACCTGCGCTTTCTGGACGTCGACCCCGACCCGACTGAGCCAGCGCTCGAGGATGTGGAATCGGCCTCCGCGGAGGCCCTCGACGACCGATCTGCAGATTCGCACCTCACCCTGTCGGGGCTGGAGAGCAACGCCGTCGCAGGCGTGCCTACTCCAGTGTCGAGCGCGGATGTGGTCGACGCCGACGACGAGTCGATGAGCGATGATCTCCATCTGGTCACCGGCGGTGACTCGCTCCAACTGATCTACCCCGAGAATTCCGAGGATGTCGAGTCGGCAGTCAGCGAAGGCCAGTCCGAGGAGGAGGAGGAAGCGGAAATAGAAGACGACTGGCTCTCGGACAAGCCGTCGCTGTCCGATCTGGAGTTGGACGGCGACATCGGGTTGGATCTACCGTTGCTGGACCTCGAGTCGGATGGCGCCGAGTCTCCCTCGCTCCCGACTCTCCTGTACTCCGAGCCGGAGCTCGGGGAGCTGGATGAGCTGGCTGAGCTCGATCTGCTCTCCGATCAGATGCCGGGGGCCGATGTCGTGAAGTCGGACGGAGGTGCCGATCCCTTCGCCGGAGATCTGGACGCTCAGTCGGTGAATTGGCTCGAGCCGCTTCCCCTCGATGCCAGCGCGGCATCGAACGGCGACGTCGCCTCGGTTGTCGACGACTCGGAGCTGGGTGACGCCGAGCTGCCCGACCTCGCGGGCGAGCTGGAGTTGATGGAGCTGGACGAGGGACCCGGCGACCTGTCCGCTCTCGGAACGGCAGCGATCATCGATGATGTATCCTGGGAACCGTTCGCTCCCGAGATGTCTGGCCGTCGGCTTCCGGAGATTGCCGACGAGGGCAGGGAGGACCAGGCCGAGAGCCTCGCGCCTTCCCCGGCTCCCGAGGTGCCCCTGTCGCCGGCGGAGCGACTGCGGGGCGCCCTTGCCGGCGATGACCAGAATTGGGAGTTGCACAAGGAGCTGGCCGAGGCGCTGCTCGAGGAGGGGGAGCGCGCCGCCGGAGTGTTCGAGCTGGAGCTCGCGATGGATGGTTTCGAGGGCGCCGGCGACGTCGATGCGTCGAGGTCGGTCGTGGACGAGTTGCTGCGGATCGACCCCAACTCGGTCCGTTATCACCAGAAGCGCGTGGAACTGGCTGTCCGCTCAGGCGAGTCGGCGCTGTTGGTGGACGCGTATCTGGCATTGGCGGACTGCTTTTTCCGCGCCGGGCAGCTGGACAAGTCCCGCTCCGTCGCCACCCGTGTGCTCGATCTCGCTCCCAACGACGCCCGGGCCCGCGCCGCGCTCGTGAGCTTCGGGATCCCGGATCGCCCTACACCGCCATCCGTCGACGCCCCGTCGGCGCCCACGCGCACCCGCACGCCAACCCCCCTCTCGACCGCTGCGTCCGCCCCCACTCCTCCCAGTGTCGCGGCACGATCGCTGACGCCGGCCCGACCTTTCCCAGCGACCCCTCTTCCCCCTCTCCCGCCTCCGGCCGCCGCCACCCCCCCCGCCGGCGACGACGCGTACGTGAATCTTGGCGAGTGGCTCAGGGAGCAGGACGTGCCCAAGTCCACGCGCATGACGGCGGACGTGGCCGAGCCGACGAGTGCGAAACAGGTCGAGTTCGACGAGATGCTGACGATGTTCAAGCAGGGGGTGGCGGCCAATCTCGAAGACGCAGACACCGAGAGCCACTACGACCTGGGCGTTGCGTACAAGGAGATGGGGCTGCTCGACGAGGCGATTGCGGAATTCCAGAAGGCGCTTCGCGGGAGCGAGCGACGCGTGCGAACGTACGAGGCGCTGGGGCAGTGCTTCGTCGAGAAGAAGCAATTCCAGATCGCGATCACGATCCTGACGCGCGCCCTCAACGATCGCTCGGCCACCGACGACGTGCTCGTCGGTGTTCTGTACCTCCTGGGATCCGCCTCCGAGACGCTGCAGCACTGGACGGACGCGCTCGGTTTCTACCGCCGCGTCCTCTCCGTGGACGTCGACTTCCGCGATACGCGTGCGCGACTCGCGGTGGTGGAGCGCAAGCTCGCATGAGCGTCGTCGTCGATTCCGGCGCTGCGCGTCTGACGCCGGGACTACGCGAGATCCAGGCACCGGTTCGAGCCGGCCTCGATCGGGTGAGCGTTGAGCTCCGCCGCATCGTCACGGCCGATATCCCGCTCATCGAGGCGGTGAACGACCATCTGATGCTGATGAAGGGAAAGCTCTTCCGGCCGACGCTCGTGCTCCTCTCGAGCGAGGTGGAGGGAACGGCGGACCCGCGCGCCTCCACGCTCGCGGCGATCGTCGAGTTGGTGCACCTGGCGACGCTCGTCCACGATGACTCGGTGGATCACTCCGTGCTCCGGCGCGGCATGCCGACCGTCAACTCGCTGTTCAGCCACCAGGTGTCGGTCATCATGGGAGATTACCTCTACTCCCGCGCGATGGTCGAGATCGTCCGCGTGGGCGAGCAGGATGTGCTGCACGTGCTGGCGAGCGCGACCAACGCGATGACGATCGGCGAGATCCGGCAGCTGGCGACTCTCGATGCCCTCGCCTTTTCCGAAGAGGATTACGAGGAGCTCATCCGGGCCAAGACGGCGTCGCTCCTGTCGGCCGCGTGTGAGATCGGTGCCATCGCGGGCGCGCCCGCGGCTCGGCAAGCGCTGGCTCGGTACGGGGAGCGGCTGGGAATGGCCTTCCAGGTGGCCGACGACCTACTGGACTACACGGCGGACGAAGTGGTGATCGGCAAGCCGAGCGGTCTCGATCTGCGCGAGCACAAGGTCACGCTGCCCCTCATCGCGGCGCTTCGCACCATGTCCGCGGCCGCGCGGCGCGAGGTGGATCGGCTGTTCGCGACGTCCGAGCCGGAGGACGACGCGATCGCGCGTGTGATCGAGATCGCGTCGGAATGCGGCGGACTGGATTACGCGCGACGCCGAGGTGAGCAGTACGCCGCCGAGGCGGAGGCCGCGCTCGCTCACCTGCCGGACAACCCCGCGGTGGCCGCTCTGCGCGACGCCATCGTCTACGTCATGGACCGGAGCCAATAGTGGCGCTCGGATCGTCGAAGCACCGTCCCGGATTTCACGCGCTCGTCCTGGTGATCGGCTTCATCATCGGCGGCTTCATGACTGTCTTCTCGCGGCGCTTTCTCCCCGCCGGAGCAGTCAAGGAGTTCCTGACCACGGGGGTCACTCCGTCACTGGGACCCCTCAACATCGATCTGGTGATCATCAAGCTCGCGCTCGGACCGATCGCAATGGATGTGTCGCTGCTGAGCCTGCTCGGTGTGCTCGTCGCCTACCTGGTCGCCCGTTCCCTCTTCTGACGAGCTCCAGCCCGGGTCAGCTCGTTGCCTGCCGCCCCGCCTGCTCGATTCTCTTGCGGTTGTCCACGATGCGGGCATTCTCGCGCAGGCTGGCGATGAATTCCTGAACCCGCTGCTGGCGGAGCCGTTCGAGCAGCGCCTCGCGCTGCACCTTCTTCTGCGCCTGCCAGGCCGTGCGGTCCGCGTTCACCCGCCGATCGGCTCGAATCACGAACACCCCGCCCCGGGTCTTGATCGGCTGGCTCACTGCTCCGACCGGAAGGCCGAACGCCGCGCCGATGGCTTGGTTCAGCTGTCCCAGTCCAGGAACCTGCGTGACCCGGCTGAACGTCGCTGTCTTCTGCACCGGCAGTCCGGCCGCCTGCGCCGCCTGCTCCAGAGTCTTGCCGCCGGCCACCGAGCTCGCCACCGCCTGGGCCCGACCGACGAGCAGATCGATCTTTTTCTCGCGGATGAGGATTCCCTGAATATCCTCCCGAGCCCCCCTGAGGTCGCGCGTTCCTCCGGACGAGAGGGAATCGAGGCGAACCAGGTAATAGGCATCTTCCGCATCGATCAGCGTCCCGATCTCACCCGGCTTGGCGCCGCTGAACGCCCACGCACTGGCGCCCGGGACCGGTCGAGCCCCGAGCATCACGAGCTGCCCTTCGACCACGCGCACCTGTCCGGTCGCGAGTCCCAACTGTCTGACGGCCAGATCGAACTTGCCGGGCGTCTCCGATCCGCCAGCCAGGCTCGACAGGGAGTCCGCTCTCTTGTCCGTGCGCGCCGCAGAGGAGTCGCTCTGCGCGATGCGCAGCAGAATGTGCCGAACCGTCGCCGTGTCGCCCTTGCGGGAGTCGACCTTGATCAGGTGGTATCCGAACTGGCTCACGACGGGTTGCGAGATCTCACCGACCTTGAGCGCGAAGGCTGCGTCCTTGAACTCCTTTGCCAGCGAAGACTGGGGAGTGATCTTGCCGAGCGAGCCGCCCATCACAGCGGAGCCGGAATCCGCGGACTCTCTCTTGGCGACATCCTCGAATTTGGCTCCTCCCGCAATCTCCGAGCGGAGCGCCAGCGCGCGCGTTCGCGCGATCGCGGAATCGGCCCGGGTGACGATCCGGGGGATGGATGTCACCGAGAGCACGGCCGTTCCAGGCTGGTCCGCAAAATCCTTGACGTGCGAATCGTAGTAGCGACGGATCTCGTCGTCCGAGACCTTCACCGCGGAGTCCGGCACCATCTCCGGCCCCCAGGCGACGAATGAGACCTGCGCGGAATCGTGTGCGTCCTGCCAGATCCTCCACAGCTGCGCATCGGTGATGTACACCGTCGACGCGATCTGCTCGAACAGCTTCTGCTTCGGAATCTCGCTCCGGTAGAACGCCTCGAGGTACGCGTAGATGCCTTCCTGCCTCGCCTGCGGAGTCGAGAGGTAGCGGCGGTATTTCTCGGGATCGAACCGTCCCTCGGTCTGGAAGAGGGGATTGGATTGGAATTGCGGCGGCGGATAGACCTGGGCGGCCTGCTTCACCTCGTCGTCAGACACGGTGATGCCGCGCCGCTGGTATTCCTGCTCGAGCAGGATATCACCGACCATGCTGTTGAACAGGTCATCCTTGAGCCGCTGCTCGTCGTCCAGGGTGAGGGACCGGCCCCCCTGTTTCTGGGCGTCAGCGAGGCGCGCCTGGACGTTGCGCAGCCAGTTGTCGACCGTGATCTCCTGTCCGTTGATGCTCGCGACGGTGGATCCGCGGGTGGTCGGGCGGCTACTGAGCCCCGACGTCTGAGCGAAAACGAAGCCGATCACGAAAATCAGGACGATCGCGATCCAGATGTATTTTGCGGCGCTGCGCATCGACTGCAACACGGCGCGAGACTCCGGGAGAGTGCGGTTGGAGGGAAGGCGTTCAGCCGGGGAATGTACCCGGTTTGGGCCCCTAAAATCAAGCCAGCGTATGACTTCCGATTGACTTCGATCGTCAGGGATATGTATTATATCGATCCCTCCCATTCCGGTCTCCCCGAGGGTTTTGCATGTCGAGCCCGTCCCTGATCACAGAGCTGGAAGACCAGTTCGCGCAGAACCCTCGCCGGGTTTTCGCGCGCCTCGCGAACGAGTATCGCAAGTCGGGTGATGTGGATCGCGCCATCGAGATCTGCCGGGCGCACGTTCCACAGCAGCCGGGCTACATCAGCGGCTACATCGTGCTCGGGCAGGCGCTGTACGAGGCCGGGCAGCTCGAGGAATCCCGGCAAACATTCGAGACGGCACTCACCCTCGACCCCGAAAATCTCATCGCTCTCCGTCAACTCGGGGACATCGCGCGCGATCAGCTCGATCTGGATCAGGCTCGAGCGTGGTATCGCCGGCTCCTCGAGGTGGACCCCCAGAACGAGGAGGTCGCCCAGCAGCTCGACAGCCTGTTCACCTCGAGCTCGAACGCGTCGGCCTCTTCGTCCGACCACGCGCGGGCCGACGAGCCGGCCCCGGATGCGAGCGCGGGGAGCTTCTTCTCGTTCGCTGAGATCGGCCCCTCCTCCGATGCGCCTGCGTCTGACGTCTCCGAACCGCCGTCGGATCGGGGGGACGGCGCCGTCGTGCTCCCTCTGCGCGCCACCGGGGAAGCCGATGGCGAGCCCGACGGGCACATGGTCGAGCTGACCTCCTCCACCTCGCCGGCTGTGACTCCACCTCCCCCACCTCCCCCACC
>JALZAQ010000071.1 GCA_030948255.1 Gemmatimonadota bacterium | reverse complement strand
AGGTGGCCCAGGCCGCTGCGGAGCGGGGAATCGCTCCGCAACAGCTCGCCGATTCCATCGCCGGCACCTTCCAGGCGATGTGGAAGCGACTCGGTATTTCCTATGACCAGTTCATCCGCACCACGAGCGAAGCGCACAAGACAGGCGTTCGCGCGCTGATCGAGCGCATGTTCGAGCGCAACGCCGATGACTTCTACGAGCGCGCGTACGAGGGGTGGTATTGCGTCGGGTGCGAGCTGTTCAAGCGCGAGAACGAGATCGTGGACGGGCGCTGCGTGCTCCATCCGACCCGGACCCTGGAATGGACCGTGGAGCGAAACTGGTTCTTCCGTCTCACGCGCTATCAGGAATTTCTCGACCAGCTCTTCCAGCGGCAGCCGGATTTTCTTCGACCCGAGTCGCGGCGCAACGAGATCCTGGCTCTCCTCGCCAGCGGTCTCGAGGACATCTCGATCACGCGCTCGCGGCTGACCTGGGCGATTCCCTTCCCCCGCGAATTGAGCAGCGGCGAGCCCCAGGGCACCTGGGTCTGGTTCGACGCGCTCCCGAACTATCTGACCGCGACCGGCTATCCCCAGCCGGGATACGAGCGACTCTGGCCTGCGGACCTGCATGTCATCGGCAAGGACATCACACGGCTCCATTGTGTGATCTGGCCGGCGATGCTCGAGTCGGCCGGTCTCCCGCTGCCCACGCGCGTCTGGGCGCACGGGTTCGTGTCCCTGGGCGGAGAGCGCTTCAGCAAATCGTCCGGGGTGAGACTGGATCTCGGAGAGGCAATCGACCGCTTCGGCGCGGACGCCTTCCGATACTTCCTGATGCGGGAAGTGCCCTTCGACGCCGACGGGAACTTCTCCTGGGAGAGATTCGAGCAGCGCTACACCGCCGAGCTGGCAAATGGGTGGGGAAATCTCGCGAGCCGCACGATCGCCATGGTCGAGAAGTACTGCGGCGGGCGCGTCCCGGCTGCCATCATTCCTCCCGATGCGGCCGCGCTACTGGCTGGCACGCTGACCCGGTACGACGCGGCCCTGGAAGGGGGCCGACTGCACGAGGGGCTCACAGCGGTCTGGGATACGGTGGATTTTGCGAACGAGTGGGTGGACCGGAGGGCTCCCTGGCGGTTGGCCCGGGATCCGGGGCAGCGTGCGGCTCTGGAAGAAACTCTGCACGTCCTGGTGGCTCTTCTGGCGCTCCAGGCCCGGCTCGTTGCGCCGTACATGCCGGGCCGAGCCGTCGAGCTCTGGAATCAGATTGGTGGTCCAGGCACTCCGGACGCCCCGGGAGAGCGAGCGCCGGCGCCGACTGACTGGCTGGTCAGTAAAGGGGCGGCTCTCTTTCCGCGGATCGCCCCGCCCACCGAGGTTGCCTCGGCCTAGCGGGTCGCGTCTCTATCTTGGCGTGCCGTGGCCCAGCTCCCTCCGCCCGCGCCCAAGCAAGCTCTCCCCGGGGACCCCTGCATGCGTCAACGCCGCTGGACTCTGATGGTCGTCCCGCACGGTAGTGATGCCGTCCGGACCTTCAACGTCTCCCACCTGCGGGTCCGGGCCCTCGGCTGGGCGTCCGCCTTTCTGGTGGCTGCGCTGTGGGCATCGGGGCTGGCGCTCGGCCGCTTCTCGTCTCGCCAGGGTGCCGAGCAAAGGGTCGTCAGCGAGCGACTCGTCGCCCTGCAGGCGCGCCTGGACAGCCTGAGCGACACTCTCCAGGTGATCGGCAAGCGCAACGATCAGATCCGCGTCCTCGCCGGTCTGCCGGGCGACAGCCTTCCCGCCGCGGGCGAAGCGCACAAGCCCGCGCTCGACCTGGCCGCCGCTCCCCGCACCGGCGCCGGGTCGCTGATCGGCCGCCTCTCCGCGAGCGCGGCCGCCGATGTGGACCGACTCATCGCGCGCGCCAACGGCCTCGCTGCCAGCTTCACCAGGGTGTCCGAGGTGCTGGCGAGCAACGTGGAGCGCTCGGCTCGCATTCCGTCGATCATGCCCACCGCGGGATGGCTGTCGAGCAATTTCAGTCTGAGCCGTTTTCACCCCATCCTCCACAGAAGCCGGCCCCACGAGGGGATCGATCTCGCCGCGCCGATGGGCGCGCCGATCGTGGCACCCGCGGCGGGCACCGTCACACACGTCGGCACCGAGGTGGGGTACGGGCTCGTGGTCGAGCTCGACCACGGCTACGGCATCGTCACCAAATACGCTCACTGCTCCCACGCGAGCGTGCGCGTCGGCCAGCACGTCAAGCGTGGCGACGAGATCGCAGCGGTGGGAAACAGCGGCCTCGCCACCGGCCCGCACCTGCACTACGAGATTCACGTGAACGGACGGATCGTGAACCCGCTCACGTACATGCTGCCCCAAGGCGCCATTCCAGAGTGACCGGCGGCCGGCCGCGCGCCGGCGTCTCCGGTTTGACATCTCGCGCCGCAGGCGGCTACTTGGGGGCATGCGTCCCCGCGCCACTACTCTCCTCGCTGCCCTGCTGTTCGGGGCCTGCCACCACCCACGCGTGTCGCGTGCCGGCGCCGTCTCGCCGGCGATGGGGTGCGTAACCGCTGGCAATCTGCGCTCGGGGAGGGCTCGGGTGTACGACGCACGCTCGGTCACGCGCGCGGTGCAGCCTCCCAAGGAGAATATTGCCCTGAGGTCGACACCCTTCCCGGGGACGGTGGTGGCGGAGTTCGTGGTGGACTCGACCGGCCGGGCGGATCTGGCCACGGTCAACGTCGTCAGCCCCGCATCGCCGAAGCAGCTGGAGAGCGTTCGCGAGTATCTCACCGAGGCCCATTTTCAGGCCGCGGAAGTGAACGGACGGCGTGTGCTGCAGTGCGTGCAACAGCGCTTCGAGTTCGTCCTCCCTCGCTGATCTCGCCGGCCACCAGGAAACTGCTGGGCGCCCCGCCGGATTCATCGGAAGAACAGGGCGAGCCGGCGATACTCGCCGATTCGCGCATTACCGGAGCGAGCGCATGACCGAGACGGCGTCAGACGTGGCCACGGAGAAAGCGACATTCGGCGCGGGGTGCTTCTGGGGAGTCGAGGCTGCCTTCCGTCAGCTCGCCGGAGTCACGGTCACCACGGTGGGCTATCTGGGCGGCACGATGCGAAGCCCGAGCTATGAGGACGTTTGCACCGGACGCACCGGCCACGCGGAGGTCGTGCAGGTCGAGTTCGATCCCCGTCGAATCTCGTACGATGACCTTCTGGCGGTCTTCTGGGCGAACCACGACCCGACCCAGATGAACCGACAGGGTCCGGATGTCGGGACGCAATATCGCTCCGCCATCTTCGTCCACAGCCCCGCTCAACGGCAGGCGGCGGAGCGATCGCGAGCGAAGCTGGTCGAGGCCGGCCGCTTCCGGCGTCCGATCGCGACCGAGATCACGCCCGCCACGGACTTCTATCCCGCCGAAGAGTATCATCAGCGGTATCTCGAGAAGCGCGGCCTCTCGAGCTGTCACATCGGCTGACGCCCACACCCTTCCCCGAGGTCCCTTGCGACGCACCGGCCGCACGCTCGCGTTCGTCCTGATCGCGGGCGCTCCCCTGCGCGCGCAGCCGCCCAGCGCCGGCTCGCCAGATCAGCTGCGCACCGTTGCTCACGGGTATTACACGTGGCGGAATGGGAGCTATCCGGTGGGGAGCAGCGATCAGGGACTGCACCGCTGGGACGACCGGCTCGCGGATTACTCGTCCCGGTCCATCGAGGCGCGCCGCGCGCATGTCCGGCAGCTCCTGACGCGCGTGCGGGCGATGCGGACATCGTCCTGGACCAAGGACGACCGCGTGGATTGGCTGCTCTTCCGGTCGCAGCTGGAGGGCGTCGCTTTCGGCGACCGTGTGTACCGCTCCGAGGAGCGCGACCCGCAGCTCTACGTGAACGAGTGCAGCACGGGCATCTTCTCCCTTCTCAAGAAGGAGTACGACAGCCCGAGGAATCGGGCCCGCTCGGCCACGGCCCGGCTCCGGCTCATGCCAGCCCTCCTGTCACAGGCTCGGCGCAACCTGACTCATCCGGTCAGGCTCTACGCGCGTCTTGCCATGGAGTCGGCGCGCTCGATCGATGGCCTCTTCACGACGAGCATGATGGCCCTCGCGACCGACCTCCCGGCGGACGAACGCGAGCAGCTGGTAGGGGCGCGCGATTCGGCGATCACGGCGCTGCATCGCTACGCCGACTGGCTGGAGCAACGGCTGCCGGGCATGGTTGACTTCTCGCCGATGGGCGAGACCAACTACAACTATCTCCTGCGACACGTCTATCTTCTGCCGCTCGACGCGGCGCAGGTCGAGATGCTCGGCGAGGCCGAGCTGGCGCGATACCGCGCGCTCGAGTCGCTGCTCAAGGATCCCGCGCTCGCATCACCCGATCCGGCGCGCAGTGCGTCCGTGCCCAGGGATCAGCAGGCGTTCCTTTCGGCCTACGAGAGCCGCGAAGCGGAGATGGTCGCCTACCTGCGAGAGCATCAGATCGTCACCCTTCCGCCCTACCTGGGCGCCTTTCATATCCGGCAGCTTCCCGACGCCTTCAAGCCGACGAGCCCGGGCGGGTTCATGAATGCCCCCGGGCTCTACGACGCCGACAGCAGCGGCTTCTACTTCATCCCGACCTACGATCCGGCCAGCAGAAACTTCTACATTCGCGCCGCGATCGAGGATCCTCGCCCGATACTGGGCCACGAAGGTATCCCCGGTCATTTCCTGCAGCTCTCGATCTCCAATCATCTCGGCGATGAGATTCGCCGCGAGCAGGGGGATGGCGTGTTCGTCGAGGGGTGGGCGCTGTACACCGAGGAGATGCTCATGCGCACCGGATACTACCCCGACAATTCCCCCGCGCAGGGACAGGTGCTCCGCCTGTCGCGCTACCGGGCGGCGCGAGTGGGGGTAGATGTGAACCTCCATACCGGGCGCTGGCCATTCGAGCGAGCGGTTCAGTATTTCATGGACGCCGGGGGCCTCGATCGGGAAGCTTCCGCCGGAGAGGCGGCTGGCGCCGCCTCCAGTCCGACACAGAAGATCACCTACATGGTGGGCAAGTGGCAGATCATGCGGCTTCTCGGCAAGTATCGCGACGCCCACCCCAGGGACTTCCGTCTCGGTGCCTTCCACGACGACCTTCTTCGATACGGATCGCTGCCGCTGTCGGTCGTCGAGTGGTTGATGCTGGGGGATGAGGCGACCCTGAAGGACGCGCTGAGGTGAGTCGGCAAGCTCACCCTCTGCGAAGCGCCAGCGCCGCTCGCAGCGAGGGGGCCGGATCCACGGCATTTCCCCATCGGCCGCGATGGATCTCGAAGTGCAGATGCGCACCGGACGATTCCGCGTTCCCCGAATCGCCGACGTACCCGATGATATCGCCGGCCGCCACGCGATCCCCATTCCTGAGACCGCGCGCGTAGGCGTAGCGGGGCGGCGCGGAGTTGTCATGCCGGCCGGGCGAATCGTTGTTCAGGTGGTCGTAGAAGTACAGGTTGCCGTCCACGCCACGAAGCAGGAGCTCGTAGCTCTTGCCGGCCTTCGGCACGCCGGTGGCGATCCAGTCCACCGTGCCGTCGACGGCCGCGAGGATCGGCGTCCAGCGTGCGCAGAAGAGATCCTGCCCCCGGTGGACGTGGCCTGCTCGCGGCTCGCCGAAGCCGCTGGCGAAGCGCACCGAATCAGCCGCCAGGGGAAAGACGATTCCGATGAGTGGCGCGACGCCGCCCCCACCTTCTGACTGCCGCGCGAGCGGCGAGCAGCCGATCTGGAGCGAGGCGATCAGCAGCCCGACTGTGAGAACGGCGAGCCGACCTGCGCTCGCCGTTCTTCCGTGTGTCCCGCTTCCGCTCACGGCTTCGGCGGAGGGGCGGCTGCCGGGGGAGTTGCCGGGGCTGGAGTAGCCGGTCGCGAGAAGTCCACGGTCGGCGTTTCGCGCGCGCCGGCGTTGGCGACCTCGAAGTAGGACTTCGCCTTCGCTCCCGTCGCCTTCGCCGTCAGTGCCTGCGGAAAGGTGCGGATGTAGGTGTTGTACTGCCGCGCGGCGTCGTTGTAATCCTTGCGCGACACCGCGATCCTGTTCTCGGTGCCGGTGAGCTCATCCTGGAGGCGGATGAAGTTCTCGTTGGCCTTGAGCTGCGGATACGCTTCCGAGATGGCGAGCAGTCGGCCGAGGGCGCCGGTCATCTGCGCGTCGGCGGAGGCCATCTGCGACGGATCGTGGGTCTGGATGGATCCCGCGAGCCGGGCTCGCGCGTCGGCCACTTCCTTGAACACCGTCTCCTCGTGGGTGGCGTACCCCTTCACCGTCTGCACGAGATTGGGGATCAGGTCGGCGCGGCGCTGGAGCTGGACCTCGATCTGGCTGCGCGCCGAGTTCGTCTGCTCGTCGAGCGACTGGATCGTGTTGTAGCCGCAGCCGGCGAGCAGCACCAGTGTGGGCGCGAGCAGTCGAAGTCGGCTCGAGCGTGAGGCGGTGATCATGATCAGCTTCCCCGGAAGTTGAGCTGGACGACGTACTTGCCCGGCTTCACGGCGCCGGGGGCGAGCTTCCACGCGATCTTGGCTTTCTCATTCAGGCAGCTATTGACGCCCTTGCCCGCCCCCGAGGACCAGCGATCGTTCGCGACGTGGGCGTCGGTGATGCCGCCCGCACCCACGCTCACGACCATCGCAACGCCGCCCGAGAGTCGCGGATCCGTCTTCTGGCCGAATTCCTGGTAGCAGAACTTGGAGAAGGACTGCTCTCTCTCCACCGCTTCCTGCAGCGGGGCCGGGGCCGAAGGGATATCGGCGTCCTGCGCGCGACGAATGGGCTTCGGAAGCGGCGGCGGATCCTTCTCGGCGGTCGGGATGGCCGTCGCCAGCGTGTCGAGCTTGGCGGGCGCGGTGTCGAGCTGCACGGTCGGCTGCTGCGGGGGTTTCTTGTCGCCCGGGCACGCGGCCAGCACGGCGAGCATGGGGATCAACGCGAGTCGTCTCATGAGGGTTGTACCTGATCGATGTGGGCAACGAGCTGTTGGGCTCCAGAAAGATAACCAGCTAGCACGGCTGTGGCGTCCTGATCGCCGATCTTGGCGCCGCCGCGCAGGTGATGGATGACCTGCACGAAGGGTGCGGCGTCGATGCCGCCGCGAGTGGCGAGCTGCCGGGCCAGAACCTCGTAGTCGCGGGACGGCTCCTCCCCGTGCAGGCGGAGAGTGGCACGAAAGAGAACCATGAATGCGCTGAGCATGCCGGCGAGGACGTCGAGCACTCGCTTGGGCTCATTGCCTGCTGCGAGAATGCGCTGTCGCAGCTGCAGCAGCAGCCCCATTGCCTCGTGCTCGAGCTGCAACCGCAGATCTCCCGGCCGGATGGTGATTCCGTCGAAGGGAGGCGTGCCCTGCAGCACCCGGTGGCGGGCGAGAATGTCGGCGTACTCCATGGCGAAGATGTCCGAGGAGGCGCGCCACTCGTCCACCGTCATCGTCTTGGGGGGCGGATTGCCGGCTTCCCCCCAGGCGCGGGCGATCGGGGCCTCTCGCTGCAGCGCCGCCAGGTCGAGCGACCGTACGAGCACGAGCACGTTGTAGTCGGATCGCTTGGCGATATGCTCCCCCGCGGCTGCCGACCCGTAGAGGATGACGGAGACGAGCTCCGCTCCGAACGCTGCCTCGAGCTGTCGCACCAGCTCATCCAACGTCATGGTTGCCATGTCAGAAGTCTCCGCTCGCGCCGCCGCCGCCGAATCCACCGCCACCCCCGAACCCGCCGAACCCGCCCCCGCCGCCACCGCTGCTCCACCCTCCGCCGCCCCCGCCCCAACCGCCGCCTCCACCGAAGGGGAGGAAGATCGGCATGCATCCCCCGCATCCTCGGCGACGACCCCTGCCCAGCCTGCTCAGAAGGAAGAAGATGAGCAGGAAGACGAAGAGCAGAAGCTGCGGGGGAAATCCTCGCCCACCTACCCGATTGAATCCACCCGTCGGCGCCGGCGCGGGCGGGGACGGCGCGGAGAAGCTCGTGTCGAGCGCGAAGTGATATTCCTGCGCGTAGCGCTGCGCCACGCGCAGAGCCGCGACCTCGAGTCCACTTCCGTAGTCCTGTCGCGCGAGAAAGGGCCGCGCCTCGTCCCGAATCGCACCGGCGTCGCCGTCGGTGATGAATCCCTCGGCGCCGTAACCGGTGGCGATCGCGAAATGTCCCGCCTTGCCGCTCGTCGGATCCTTGGGCGTGAGGAGAATGATCACGCCCGTGTTGCGAGCCGGGTCGCCCGGACGGCCGTTGCGTCCGACCTTCCATTGGCGGCCGATCTCGAGGCCGACATCGCTGGCCGCGCGATCGCCGATGTCCGGCAGCGTCACGACCACGATCTCGCCGCCCGACTTCGCGCGCACATCCTCGATCACGCGCGCGATCCGCGCCTGACTCTCCGCCGGGATCACCCCGGCGAAATCGTTCACGTATCCGGTCGGCGCGGGGATCTGCAGCGCTTGCAGCGCCATCAGGGCGCCGATAGCTTGGACGGCCCTATGCCACATCGCTGGCTCGTCCGCGCCGTCGCTCGCGCTCTGTCATCGGCCCTCCTGGCGGTGGCCGCAGCCTGCTCGTCCAGTCGGTCGGGCGAGCTGCGCGTGACCGTCGATTCTACCGTGGTGCCGGAAGCGCGGGAAGTGATCGCGTCTCCACTGGACCCCGCATCGCTCGGCGTGTCCGGCCCATCCGATCCGCAGAGTCGGGCCGGCGCCGACAGCATGGCGCGCTACCGCGCTCTCGCCGACAGTGCGCTCGCAGCGAACGCGGCCTTCCAGCGCGAGCGCATCTCCCTCAATGCCGCCGTGCAAGCGATGCGCGACGGCGATCGTCACACGCGGAGCTATGCGCTCTCGTATGATTCGCTGGAGAGTCGGACGCTCGCCGCCGAGCACCTGCGGACAGCCCGAGATCGGCTCCGGGCGCGCGCCGACGCTGCGCGGGCGCGCCTGCACGGGCTCACTTCCGTGATCAGCTCGCGGCGCCTCGAGCGCGGAACGCTCGAGCGGGCAGCCGCCCGTAGCGGGCGTCCCCTCATCCACGCAGATCTCACGAGGGGCTGGGCCCTCCTCGCACTTCCACCAGGGGAGTGGTGGATCGGGCTCGCAACGCGCGATGGCTCCCTCATTCTGCCGGCCACGGCGCTGCGCCTGCGCGGTCGTGGCCGCGACAGCCTGCGGCTCCCCGCCGCCGCCGTCCGCTGACGAAACGCGGGGCGGATTCGCTCCGCCCCGCGTCGCTTTCTGGAGAGACACGCCGGGGAGCCCGCCTCGCGTCACCGCGTGAAGTTGAAGGGGAAGCTGTAGGTGCCCTTGCCCGCCGCCGACGAGGGGAAGTGCCACCCGCCGATGCGCGACTGGATGCACGATTCGACCTCCGATGCGCCCGCCCCTGACCAGCTGCGACTCGCGATGTCCACTCCGGTGACTGATCCATCGCCGGTCATGCTGATCGCGACGGCGATCGTGCCGGCGAGATTCGGATTTCTCTTGAGGCCGTACTCCTCGTAGCAGAATCGCAGCGCTGCCTGGTGGCTGCGCACGTAGTTCCCCAGCTCGTTGACGTCGCGGCCGGGGCCGCCGACGTTCTCGACCTTGATGGCGCGCGGCGCGGCGACGCTCACCTGCACGCGTCCGACTCCACCGGCACCTCCGCCAACTCCGCCAATTCCACTCCCGACGCCGGTGCCGATTCCCGAGCCGAACCCGCCGGCTCCAGGATTCCGTGAGCCCGCGCCGGCACCCGATCCGTAGCCGATCACCGCCTTGCCCCCACGTCCACCCATGACTCCGCCGGCGCCCGACGACACTTCGACTCCGCGCAGGATGCCGGTCACGTCACCGACGACCCCACCCTGATTCCCCCCGCCGAAGGCCGCTCCGGCCGCGGCGGCCGTGTTGCCGCTTCCACCGGGCTTGGGTGTCTTCTGGTTGTTTCCGCCGCCCAGATTCTTGGGCACCGGCACGGGAGCCGGCTCCGGCTTGGGAGCGGGCGTCGCGGCGGGCTGCTCATCCTGGAGGGTGAGGTCCACCGACTCCATCTCCGCCTTCGACATCAGCTCGATCGAGTTCGGGGGCGCGGGCAACAGCCACACCGCGAGGAGCCAGAGAATGCCGAGTGTGATCGAGATGGCATACGACACCACGACCGGACGCCCCTCCTCGCCGAGCGCCTCGAATTTGAGCGCTCGCGTGAAGGTCGCCTCGTCGCGACCACGCGACGGTCCCGGTGCTGCGGCTGTGGCCATGACTCTATGTCCCGCTGGCCGCCGCCGAAGCCGGCGACGGTGAGCTGTGATTGATCTGCAGCGACAGGTTGCGAAAGCCGGCGAGTCGAGCGGTCTGCAGCACCCGCGCGAGGAGGTCGTAGCGCATCGTCCGGTCCGCCTGGATCGCGAGCGGAATGTCGAGCGACTTGTCGGCCGCCACGCCCGTGGCCTTCCTGATGGAGTCGGCGTTGCTCTTGAGCGCCTTGAAAAGCTGGGGAATCAGAAGCGGCTGGCCCGGCATGTTCGAGCGCGTGGAGGCCGCCTCGGACGTGTTCACGAGCGGATGGCCGTCGAGCGTCATCTGCTTGGCGACTCCCACCGTGAGCTGCTTGTGAGCGACCGCCCCGACGCTCGCAGAAGGAAGGTTGACTCCGGGAATGATCGGAGCCAGCTCCCCGACAACCGATGTGGTGAGCGCGAAGAACACGATCGACACGAAGGTATCCACCAGCGGGATGAGGTTCAGCTGGGTGAGGCGGAACTTCGCGAACTGGCTCGCGCGACGGGCAGCGCGTGCTTCCTTGGCGCGACTCATTTAAGGCGCTCCCCCACCCGCGGGGGCGACTTCCTGACGGGTCTTTGTGCCCAGCGCGATTCCCTTGAAGGTGGCCATCTTGAGCCGCTCCAGCACGTGGACGACGTTCTCGTAGTTCACGTCATCGGACGGGATGACGGTGATGTCGGAGTTCTGGGGGAACTGCGTCCGAACCTCGGTCGCCGTCACCTGGAGCTGATTCAGCGCCGCGCTGTCCACACCCGCGATCTCGCGATGCAGCCCTTCGGAGTGGTCGATGGTGAGCTTGTTGTTGTCCACGCGAACGGTGACGATCAGGTTGAGCAGCTCCTTGTTCGAGCGCGTCTTGGCCGCTTCCTCCGCCGTGATCACGACCGGCGGCAGCGACAGGTCGAACGCCGTCAACGCCGCCATCGACTCGCCGGTGTAGGTCAACAGGCTGAAGAAGACGATGGACGTGAGGATGTCGACCAGCGGCACGAGATTGATGTTCCCGTGGGCCGTGGTCGGCGCTCGCTCGGTGCGCTGCTGCTTTCTGGTATGAAACCGAGAGGTCATGCCTGATCACTCCAGGAACGCTACCGGGGGTGTTGGGGCTTCATGATTCGCCCCCGGATGAGACGCCCGACTCGGGCGGTTATGCACACTCGGCCGACTCATGGTGCCGTCGGCCTCCTGCTCGACTACCGATGGCCGAGGCGAACGTCCGGCCGATCGATCAGCGCGTTGATGAGCCGGACCGAGAACTCATCCACCTGCTCGATGATCGTCTCCGCCTGGCTCACGAGGTAGGCGTGGGCGACCGACAGCGGCACCGCGGTCAACAGCCCGAACCCGGTCGCGTTCAGCGCCACCGCGATCCCGGCGGCCAGTCGCGCCGAGCGCTCGGCCGCGGAGACGGCGCTCACCGCGGCGAATGCGCCGCGAAGACCAAAGATCGTTCCGAGCAACCCGAGCAGCGTCGCCACATTGGCGAGCATCGGGAGGTAATGGAGGCGGCGCGTCAGACGGGGAAGCACCGACAAGGCGGCCGCATCGGCCACGTTCTGCAGATCGGCTTCATCCCGGCTGCGGCTGCGCAGGATCAGCAGCCCCATGTCCGGCAGCACCGCCTTGGACTGCGTGCAGAGCTTGATCGCGTCGTCCACCTTGCCCGCGCGCACGAGCTGGATCACGCGCTCGATGAACGCGCGCCCGTTGATCTTCGAGCGGATCACGATCGTGTACAATCGCTCCATGAAGATGGCGAGTCCGATGATCGCCGTCAGGAGGATGAAGTTCATGATCGGGCCGCCGCTCCGATAGTATTCAATCAGCGTGGACATGTGAACGCGAGTCCTCCGAGGGAAGTGCGATTCGTGAAACGACAGTTACAAACGTTGCGCGGGCGGAGCCCGCGGCGGTGATCAGCGAACTCGACTCGAGCCCCTTGAGCCCAGTGGCGGCTTGCGCGTCGTGTCGGGCCGGACCCGACGCGTCGTATCCGGCGGTTGACGAGCTGGCGGCGGGATGCCGATGGTCCTCACCCTCGCGGCCAGCGAGTCAAGCCGCTCCTTTCGCCGTGCCAGCTCACGCTGCAGCGATTCCAGCTCCTGCTGGCGCGTTCTCGCCGCGTCGAGGCTGTCCGGCGGAGCCCCCGGAGGAGCCTCGCGTGCGATCCCCGACGCGCCCGGGCGCGCGATCCCACTTGGCACGCCCGCCGTCATCGGCGTCCCCGCCGAATCCAGCGCCGCACCGCCCGTGATCTGACGCTGTGGTACCACTGCGTAACCCGGCAGGACAGCCGGCCAGAAGCTCCGATTGTAGAAGCGCGGAACCAGTACCAGCTTGGTGAAAGCCGGAGCCTCACGTGGGCGCACCGTCACGACCTGGGGCGTCGGAACCTGCCCCGTGATCGTGATCGACGTCCCGCCGCGCGGCTTCTGCGGACGCTGACCCTCGGCGCGTGACGGAGCGAGCACGCCCAGCAGAAGCGCGGCGCCCAAGGCCAGACTCAGAGCACGCATCACTCTAACCCTCCGACTCGTGTCGCCGTACCGGCGTCACGCCGGCTCGTCGGAGGCGTCGCCGGCACCTTGCCCTGCAGCGCCTCCTGCGTCCTGTCCACCCAGACGTTGCTGATCTTGTCGGACGTCGCCTTGTCGATCAGCGACTGCCAGCTCTTGCGGGCCGCGTTATAGTACGCCTCCGCCTGCTGCTGCGCTCCCTTCTGAGCTGCTTCCTTTGCTTCGGGGCTCAGACCGTTCGGGAGCTGCGCGTTTGCGAGAAAGTTGCCGTACTCCCACTGGCCCAGACCCACGTAGTATGTCGCGGCCGCGAGCCATTCCGACGAGCCCGATGCGATCGCCCGGGTGAAGTGCGCGTCCATCTGCTGCAGCAGCAGCTTCTTCCTGGCCGACGCCCGATCCACACCGGCCTTGGTGAGCTGCTTCGGAGTCGCGATTACCAGACGCGCCGCCTGGTACTGCGGAAACAGCGCCGCACCTTGTCGGAATTCGCTCTCGCCCACGCTGGCCGCGCACGCTGCCTTGTTCTCGGCCGTCGGCCGGACGCAGATCGAGCGCAGCTCGGCGGCGGCATGAGCGGTATCGCCCTTTGCCTTGTACAGGACCACGCGCTGCTCGCGTGCCTGCGATGCCCGCGCGTCGCCCGGGAATCTGCTGGCGAAGGTCGAGTACGCCCGGATGGCAGTGGCCGTATCGCCGGACTCCGTGTAGGTGACCGCCGCATTGTACTGCGCGTCGGCCGCGCGCTTTTCCTTGGGATACGCCTGCGCGAACTGCTCGTACGCCACCGCCGCATCCTTCTTGCGGCCGACGGAATCGAGCTGTGTGGCCACGCGAATCATGGCATCCGGCCGGCCGGTCCACCCCGGATTGTCTCTGATGAGCGCCTGGTATGCGGTGATCGACTCATCGCGCCGTCCGAGGTCGCCGAGCAGACGCGCCTCGAGCAGCTGGTATTGCAGCCGATCCTTGTACGACGGATACTGCTTCACCAGCCGGCTCGTGAGCTCGATCGCCCGCTCGCGCGCCTGACGCGACGCCCCATCGTCCTTTCGTTCCCGAGCGATGCTGTCGGCGGCGAGATAGGCCACGATGGCATCGGCTAGCGCCTTCGGGGCCTCGGCGCTGTTCGGATTCTTGTCCGCATAGGCGACGTACACCTCCTCCGCCGCCTGCTTGTAGTTACCGGTCTTCTTGAGCGTATCCGCGTAGCCGCGCGCCGCCGCGGTGCGAAGGCGGGCAATCGTGTCCGCCAGCGCCCGCTTGCCGCTGCTGGTGGCGAGCGACGCCGCCACGTCCCACTGCGCCTGCGCCTCGACGTAACGACCCTGCTTGAAGAGCGCATCCCCGATCAGCTTCTGCGCCTGGGGCGTGTAGGCGTCGCTGGGATAATTCTTCGCGTACGTCTGGAAGGTCGTCGCCATCACATCCCAGCGATTCACCTCGGACGCGCGCCGTCCTTTCTGGATGAGCGCCTTCTTGGCGACATCGGACTGCGGGAAGGCCGCCACGAACCGATCCACCGCGGCGAACAGGGAGTCCTGGGTCGCCGCGTCCGTCTTGTTGTGCATCAGCGCCGAGTCGAACGCAACCACGGCATTCTGCCCGGCTTCCTGGGCCGCCTTGGCGTCCGCCTTGTAGCCGTAGGCGGCGCGGCTGTACTCGGCGCCTGCCTTCATGTACTCGCCCTGACCGAACAGAGCCTCACCGTAGAGGCGGTTGACCGCCTGCGCGCTGTCACTCGAGGCAAACTCGGTGACGTAGCGTCCGTAGAGCTGCGCGGCGCTGGCGTACGCGGCCTTGTCCTTCGTCTGTTGTGCGTGGGCGAGGGCGAACTGGCCCGCCTGACGAAGCGCCTCCTCGCGCCACGTCTGCGCCTGGGGCACGAGCGACGGGTTGGCGGTCGCCCACGCCGACCCGGGTCCGTAGTCCTCCACCAGCTTGAGACGGGCGGCCTGCGCGGAGTCAGGGGCGATGATCCGGTCGCGGAAGGTCTCCACGATCTCACGCTGCAGGCCGAGAGCCGAGGAATCTGTCGGTGCCTGCGTGATGACCGCCCGGTACGCCTCGATCGCGCGCGGGAACTCGCCCTGCTCGCGCAGGCTCGCGGCCACGCGCTTGAGCACCGGGAGCTTGAACTCCGAGCCCTGATTCGACGCGAAGTACTGCTGCGCCGCCTGGGCGCCGCCGACCTGCGTGAATGCGACCGCCATGTACTCGAGCGCCTCTCCCCGCAAACCGAGACGGGACTGCGCTTCCGGGGAGAGCTTGTCGTACTCCGCGATCAGCCGGCCGAAGACGTCCACCGCGCGCGTGTATTCGGCCTGCGTGTTCTTCGTCGCCTGATTGTAGTAGGACCAGCCGAGCTTGTAGAGCGACAGGAAGTAGATGTCTCCGCCCTTGGGAGCGCTCATCGTCGCCTTCTCGTAGGCCGTCGCGGCCTTGGCGAACATCGCCCTCCGGGCATCGCCGCGCAGCGCGGCCGCCATCTCGAACTCCGCATCGCCGAGGCGGAAGTACGCTTCGGGACGGAAGGTGGAGCTGTCCTTCGACGCGACGATCTCGAACATCCGTGCGGCGTCGCTATTGCGCTGAGCCGCGAAATACAACGTGCCGAGCGTGTACGCTGCGCCGTCGACCCGCTCGAAGTCCGGATAGCGACGAACCAGCTCCTCGAGGCGGGCGATGGCCGGAGCGTAGTCCGGCTTCTCCGGCGCGCCGCTGGACGCCTTGGCTCCCGCGGTGCGCTGCGCGGCCGCGAAGTCCTCATCGGCTTTGCGCACCAGCAGCTCCCCGAGCTGGTAGAGCGCGTTCGACCGGAGTGGGCTGTTCGGATACTTGGAGAGGAATGCCGTCAGCTTGTCGATCGCCGCGTCCCGCGCCGGATCGGCCGTCGAGCCGGTTGTCGCGGCAAGGCGCGCCGAGGCGGGGGG
>JALZAQ010000070.1 GCA_030948255.1 Gemmatimonadota bacterium | reverse complement strand
TGCCGCCGATATCCCGTGGAGGCGGGCGGAGGGGCCACCTCTCGCTCCCGGGCTCTCTCTTGCGGAGTGGTGCGCTCCGCCCAACTCGACTGGTAGGAGGTGAGACCCTCGTCCATCCATCCGGAGCGCCACTCGTTGTTCGCCAGCATTCCGTACGTGTAGATATGCCCCAGCTCGTGATAGATGAGCCCCTGGGATGCCGATCCGTTCATGATCATCATCGGAAACTCGGTTCCACCGCCGTCGAGGCGATGGACGTTCGTCACCTGCGGGTAGTGGTAGCGGCCGTAGATGGACTCGAGCCAGCGGAGTGCCTTCTCCGTGCGCTGCACCGCCTTCCTGGCACCCCATTCCCGCTCGTCGCCGGGCCGATACAGCACATGAATCGCGACCCGACCATCGTACAGGGCGCCCTCGTAGCGGTAGTCCGGCGCGGCGGTCCATGCAAAGTGATGTACGTCGCGCGCGAGAAAGCGCACGACCCGATGCTCGGTGGGCACAACGACGATGGGAGCTTCCTCGAGACCTTCGTACGCGGCCGGCTGCATGTTCACCGAGCCATCTTGCCGCGCGCGCTGCCAGCCCGGATCCCCGCCGATCACGACGCCGGTCGCGCCGAGCACCTGGTCATCGCGAACGATCAGGCTGACGTCGTACGTACCGAACTCACCGTAGAGCTCGCCGGCGGGAATGAGGGCGTTGGGTTGCCATCCGCCACGGTCGTACACGGCGACCTTCGGATACCACTGCGCGAAGTCGTAGTGACGGCCACGACGTCCCTGCCGTCGCGGGAGGGTGGATGGCCGGGCATCCCACTCGAAATGGACGCGCGCGGAATCGCCCGGCGGTAGTGGCCGCGCGAGCGCGAAATGCGCCACCGTGCTGTCCGGGGCGCCGGGATAGTCGACCACCACCGGCGCGCCGTCGACGGTCACCGGGGCGGTGAATCGCTCGTAGCCGTAATCGGGGTCCTGCATTCGCTGATAGCGCACCCGCCCCTCGCGCTCGTCAGTGGCGCTCCATTTCGATCCGGGTCGGAACGCATTCAGGTACTGATGCACGTACATCTCGCGCAGCGTATCGGGCGAGTGATTCACGTACTTCAGGTCACCCCGCGCGTGCAGGCGCTGCGCGCGCTCATCCAGAGTCGCGACGATCCGGTAGTGCACGTGCTGCTGCCAGTAGCCGGTGGTATCTCCGCTGGGTGGAGTGGTGCCCGACGGCAACGGCGTGACCTGCTGCAGCGCCACGATGGCGGCGAGAAGGAACATCGCGATGCGGCTGGCGCCGGCCCGGTTAGCGGGCCGCGGCCCCCAGCAGCATCTGCCGGCGCAGCATCTGCAGCTTCCGGCGCACCGACCCGTCGCGGACGCTGTCTCCCACGCGGATGATCACTCCCCCGATGATGCTCGCGTTCACGCTGAAGTGCGCGACGACCTCCTTGCCGAGCACCTCGGCGAGTCGGCGCTCCACCTGGCTGCGGGTCTCAGGATCGGGCTCGCGCGCGAGGATGACGGAGGCGTGGACGCGGCCCTCGATCTCGTCCACGAGTGCATGGTACTGTTCGGCGATCTGCGGGATGAGTGTCTGGCGACGATGCGAGATGACGGCCTGGAGAAAGCGCACGAACACCCGCGGTAGTCGGTCCTGGAACGCCTTCGCGAGGATCTCGTTCTTGCGCATCGCGCTCACGCGTGGCGCCTGGAGGAAGCGCAGCAGCCGGTCATCGTTCCGGATCGCGTCCGCGACCTCCGAGATCATCGCCCCCCACCCCTTGAGATCGCCGCCGCGACGGGCGAGCTCGACCAGGGTCTCGGCGTAGTTGCGGGCGATCGTCGGCTCGCGCATCAGCGCTTCGCCGGAGTGGTGTTGACCGTCGCCAGGAACTGCTCGACCAGCTGGCGGTTCGCGGCATCATCGAGATTCCTCTCGAGAACCTTGCCGGCGCCCTTGATGGCGAGATCGACTGCCTGACGGCGGAGCTCCTCGATCGCCTTGTCGCGCTCGGCCGCGATCTCTCCTCGCGCGCGCTCGAGGATGTCCTGCTGCTCCTTGTGCGCCTGGTCGATGATGCCGGTGCGGACATTCTCTCCCGCCTGCCGGCCCTCGGCGATATAGCGCTGCGCCTCCGCCCGCATGGCCTCGAGCTGCCTCTTCTGCTCCTCGAGCAGCTTCGCCGCCTCCTCGCGGTCACGCTTGGCGGCGTCGATGGCTTCCTGCAACGCCCGCTCGCGTGCCTCGACGGCGCCGAGCAGCTTGGGAAAGGCGAACTTCCCGAGCACGATCATCAGGAGCCCGAAGATCACCAGCGTCCAGAACATCAGCCCCGTGTTCACCGACAGGGGATTGGGTCGGGATTCCTCCCCCTGCGCGACGAGAAGAGCGGGAGTGGCCGCGGCGAGGATCAGGACGGGGAGCAGCTTGAGACGCATGTCGAGTACTCGATCGAAGAGAGAGTGGACCGGCGGACGACCCGGGTCGCCGCTGGCTCCGAGCTAGAACTTGAGCAGGATCAGCAGTGTGACGACGACGCCGAACAGCGCGACGCCCTCGATCAGCGCGGCGAGTACGATCGAGTTGCCGCGGATGTCGGCTGAAGCGGCCGGCTGGCGAGCGATGGCCTCGGCGGCCTGACCGCCGATGCGCCCGATGCCGATGCCGGCGCCGATCGCGGCGAGTCCTGCGCCGATCCCGGCGCCCATCATCGCCCAGGCACCCGTGTAGTCGCGCGTGAAACCCGCGACGGCCTGCAGAAGCGGAAGAATTGCCATGTCGTTCTCCATCCCATGAAGCGTGTTGGTCACTGCCCCGCGCCGATCCGGCCCGTCGCCGGGAGGGCGCCACTCGTCAACGAGGCCCGGGCCTCAACGAGCATCCCCGGTCGCTCGACCGGGTACCTGGACGCGGCGCGGAGCGCGTGCCGCCGTCCTCACTGCCAAGCCGTTACTCTAGTGATGCGCAGTCCGGATCTGCCCGATGAAGGACGCGGACAGGAGCGTGAACACGTAAGCCTGCAGAAATGCCACGAACAGCTCGAGCATCGAGATCGCGACCGCCATCACCACCGGCGCGAGGCCGATCAGCCATCCGAATGCGAAGACCATGCTGATGAGCGCGAGCACCATCACGTGGCCGGCCGTCATGTTGGCGAACAGACGGATCGCCAGCGCGAACGGTTTTGTGAACTTTCCGATGAACTCCACCGGCGTCATGATCGTGGTCATCATGATCTTCCCGTAGATCGGCATGTCGTCGGGCCAGTAGACGATCGTCTTGACGTAGCCCCAGCCGAGCGCCCGCATCCCCGCCGCCTCGATCACGATGAAGGAGAGCACCGCGAGGGTCGCCGTGACCGCGACGTTGCCGGTAGCGGTCGAGCCGAACGGGAGCAGACCGAGGAGATTGGCGAAGAGAATGAAGAAGAAGAGCGACAACAGAAAGGGATGATACGCCTCTCCGTGCGGCCCGACGCCCGGCACGATGACCTCGTTGCGGATGTAGAGGACCATCGCTTCCATCATCCCCGAGAAGCCGCGGGGTGCTCTCCCCTGCTGCTGGTGCCGGCTCTGGCTGTGCGCTCCCATGAGAAGTGCCACACAGCAGAGCAGGGCCGCGATGATCATCATCACGACGTGCTTGGTGGGAGACAGATCGACTGTCATTCCGCCGATGTGCACCGGTTTCCAGCGCGGAAGCTCGCTCTCGCAGATGGGGTGGCCGCACAAGAACGGATACTCGATCTGGTGAGAGTCCGTGATGTGCGGCATAATGATGTCGACGTTCTTCGAGCTCTCGCTCATGGCGTGGTCGCCCCGTTGGCCGACCGGTTGCTGGGCGACGGCGGGCGCGGGTCGGGGGCGTGGCGGCGACTGCGCGCCGGCCACGACGGCGATCAGCGAGAGTGAGAGCAGAACGGAAGCGAATTTCATGTCGGGAGGAGCAGGGATTCCACGAGGGTACACAGAAACAGGAACACCGCCAGACTGATCAGCGCGGCCGTGGCCGGCAGGCCGTGCGCCTTCACGATCGCGAGCGCATACACCGCGAGCGTGGCCAGCCGGAGCAGCACCCCGATTCCACGTCCCGCGAACAGGTTGTAGCTCGCGGAGATCTGCAGGATCGCCCAGCTCAGGAGCTGGACGCCGTACGCCACCGCGGCACTTACCCAGATCGCCCGCCGATCGGGCGGAGAGCGGAACAAGAGACCGAGCAGCCATCCGGACATCAGCACCGTGCCGAGCGCGCTCATTGCATAAATCCCGAACCGCTTCACCCGGGTTTCTTCTGGCCGCCGTGGGGCTGCGACATGAGGCGGCGGTACATGCTGTAAAAGCCCGCCGACGCGCCCACGAAGGCTCCGACGATGAGCAGCCAGGGCGAGCTACCGAGCTTCTGATCCAGCCACTTGCCGGCGAAGACAAAGAGGAGAATCGCCAGGACGAACTGGACGCCCAACCCAGCGTATGCTCCGGTCGAAAAGGCTCCGGCGGCCGGGTCACGATCGGTTCGGTCTCGACCCGGCAAGGGGTCCCCGCGGCGCTCTGGGAGATCGGTCATCCGGAGGGCAAATCTAGGAGCTTGTGAAATTTTTCGCAAGCGTCGTTCGGGAACGGCGCGGCGAGCCAGCCCGAGCGTGCTTGCAAGCCAACAAGTGAAGCCACTGCTGCAAGTTACGTGTTACTTTATGCTTGACGCGTCGTCCTCCACACGGTAGCTTCGAACGCCGAGTGCAAGCCAGCGCGCGACGCCCGATCCTCACACTTCCGCTCGGTCACCACTGCCAGTGAATTCCCGCGTCGTTCTTTCTTTCTTTTCCACGACAGCGGTCGTTCTAGCTTGTCGCCCACACGACAAGCTCTCACCGGCGATGAGTGCGTCGATAGCTGCGCCGTCGTTGCAGCGCATCGCGGCCAAGCCTGCGCTCCGCACGAAGGCGACTACGCATCGAAAAGCCGCCCCGCCGGAGGTCCACCTGATCACCACTCTCGATGCAAAGGCGACGCGGGGAGGAGCAATACTGACGCTCACCGTCGTGAACACGGGACGCAGCCACGTCGAGCTGAATTTCCCGAGCGGGCAGACCCATGATGTGGCGGTCTCCGATTCGGCGGGCAGGGAAGTCTGGCGCTGGAGCACGTCGCGGATGTTCACCCAGGGGATCCAGAATCGCCTGATCGGCGCCGGCTCGAAGCTCACATTCGTCGAGCGGTGGGAGCCCGCCGATGCGCCGCACGGCCATTTCACGGCGGTCGGAGTGGTGCAGAGCTCCAACCATCGCACAGAGGCGCGCACGACTTTCGTTCTGCCCTGACAGCGAGATCGGAGCCCGTTCCTTGCCGCTCGCAATCTCCTGCGATCGGCTCGACGACGTCACAATCGCAGGCGCACGGCAAACCCATTTGCGCGGCCAAGCAGGGGCTGGATCGAGAGCCGCGGGCCCGCGCGGTCTACCGATACCGGAGTCCAGCGCTCGGTGTGGGTCCTAGCTCCGATCACCCCTCCAACCACCAGCCCGCCGACGGCGCCGACCACAGCGGCGATACCAACTTCGGCGTCCTTGCCGAGGGGGGACGCAACTGGTGCGGTCCGCTCTGTGGTGGCAGCAGCTATGCCGGCCATCAACGCAGCGCCGGCGAGAAGTCCAAGTCCAGCGCCGCCCAGCGCGTGCGTCACGACCCCGCTGCTAACCGCCAGCCTCCGGATCCGTGCGAGCGGCACACCGCGCTTCTCCACCGCACCTGCGACCATCAGGTAGAGACTGTCGGCGCGCACCTCGCTAAAGGAGCCGATCAGCTCTTCGTCCGGGCCCGGACGCGAATACACATCCTTCGGAAGGGCTCCCATCGCCGTGACCCGGACGCGGGTGCCCGCCTCGATCGGCGGCCTGGCTTGAGACCGTACAGGAACAGCGAGTACCGCGCCGAGGCCGAGAGCAACGACGAGATGCAGGGAGGACATGGAGAACTCCGAGTGAAGGAGAGACCGCCAGCGAGCGGCCGCGATGTGACGGCCTCATTCTGTCGTGACAGGCCCCCGCCCCGTATCCGTCAGATGTCGTAGCCGGGGAACCGCATTGACGTAGCAGGCAGGGGCGGGGGGTCCGCGCACCACGGGCCGCCTGGTGCTCGTCAGCACCGCGTACACGGTCTGAGGCGCGCTCGCGTCATCGCCCAAAACCTGTAGCTTCTGCATTAACGCGATCGTATCCTCGCGGCGCCGCTGGCACGGCGACACCCTTGCCCGGAGCATCTTCGGTGACTCCGTCCACACCCCGCAGGTCCGGTGCGCACGCCCGACCCGACGCTCCGCTCACGCTTCCACTCGTCGGCAGAAGCACCGAGCTCGATCGATTGCGACTGCTGCTGGATCAGGCCGACGCCGGGCAGGGCAGCACTGTGCTACTCACCGGCGAGCCAGGGATCGGAAAGACCCGGGTCGCCCGCGAGATCGTGACGATGGCGGCGCGGCGCGGATGGCACATCGCGAGCGGCTCCGCGTACCCCGTCGAGACGGGCATGCCATACGCGCCATTTGCGGACGCATTTCTCCCTCTGTTTAGCGCGTACGATCCCGCCGCGCTCGCCGTGCTGACTCGGGGCGGCAACACGGAGCTTGCCTACCTCTTCCCTGCTCTCCGCGGGGGCGACGCCGGCCGCCCGGCGGTACAGGACAATGCCGCCGAGTTCAAGGCCCGAATCCTCTGGAACTTCGCGCAGTTCCTGATCCGGCTGTCGCAAAAGCATCCGTTGCTGGTCGTGATCGAGAATCTGCACTGGGCCGATCCGTCGTCTCTCGAGCTCCTGCACTTCGTGGCGCGCCAGATCCCACGCGAGCGCGTGCTCGTGCTCGGCTCGTACGTCGAGCGGGCCGCGACCGCGCCGCTGCGCGCCCTCGAGCAGTCGCTCGTCACGAACGGGATCGCTACTCTGTGCCGGATCGAGGCACTTTCGGCGCGGGAGGTCACCGAGCTTCTCCGAACGGTATTCGCCGCCGACGACTCAGTGATCCGCGGATTCGCGGGGCTGCTTTTCGGGTGGACGCGCGGGCATCCGTTCTTCATCCAGGAAACGCTCCAGGCTCTCATTGCCTCCGGGCGCTTGCGCAACCAGAACGGCGTGTGGCTCGGGTGGGAGATCGACGAGCTGAGCTTGCCGCCGACGGTTCGTGACGCCGTGAAAGCGCGGCTCGACCGACTCTCGCCCGCGTCACGCGAGCTGGCCGATCTCGCCGCCGTCGTGGGTACCCGCATCGACCTCGACACGCTCGGCGCGATCCGCGGTGAGGGGTTGGGCTCCCTGATAGAAAGCGCCGACGAGCTGCGCCGCGAAGGCATCCTCAGCGAGACCGCGGACAGTAAGGGAGTGGCGTACGACTTCAACCACCCGATCATCCGCGACACGCTGTACGGGGAGCTCGGCCTCGCTCGGGCGAGACTGCTCCACGGTACAATCGGCGAGGCGCTGGAGCGGGCGTTTGGCGATCGCGCGCAGGAGCACGCGGGCACCCTTGCCTACCACTTCGCCCGCGCGGACGTCCGCAACTTCGTACCCCGTGCGGCACGCTATCTCTCCGCCGCTGGGCGGGCCGCGCTCGACCGATATGCCAACCGGGAGGCCGCGAGCTACCTGAGCGCCACGCTCAACCTGATGGACCGCCACGGCGCGGAGTGCGGTGCTGACACCGACCGGCTCGTCGTCGAGCACCTCGCGCAGGCCTGTCAGCGACTTGGTGACTACGATCGCGCCATCGTGCTGTGGGAGCGGGCCCGCACCGAGGCCGGCGGTGATGCCCGACGCATCGCCATCATCGAGCGACGGCTGGGCCTCGCCTGTTACTGGAGCGGGCGCCAGCATGAGGCGCTGGCCCACTACGACGCCGGGCTCGCCGCCGCCACGGAGGGGGATGTGGCGGGGACGGTGAGTCTGCTGATCGCTCGCGGGATGTGCCTGCAGGCCATGGGCGACCGGGAGGCCGCGACCGCGGCAGTGGAGCGGGCGCTTGCGTTGGCGGAGCCGCTCGGGAATCGCGGGCTCCTCGCCCGGGTCTATCGGGCGCTGTTGCTTCTGAGCACCTGGACCGGCGATCCCGACCGGGCGCGCGAGTACGGCGAGCGAGCGGTGGCGCTCGCGGTCGAGACGGGGCAAACCGTCGTGGCGTGCACGGCCCACTGGGCGCTCGCGATGCTCGCCGGGATGTCGGCCGACGGACCCGAATTGGCGGCTCAGATCACGGCGAGTCAGCGACTAGCCGAACAGCTGCGCTCGCCCGTGTTGCTGCTGTGGGCGGCCGAGCTCGAGCTGCTCTACCGATCTGGCAAGGGGGAATGGGATGAGGCCCTGGCGCTCGGCGAGCGCACGATCGCGCTCGCGCGCGCGCTCAACCAGCGGGCGCTCCTGCCTCGCGTGCTGGTGTGGACCTCTCTGATCTACATCGACCGCGGGGACCTCGACCGCGGCAAGCGGTACCTCGACGAGGCCTGGACGTTGAGCAGGGCGGAGCCCTCCGGCGGCCGCGAGCCCGACATCCACAGCGTCGTGCCCGCGCACCTGGGGCTCGCGTACCATGCGCTCGTGACCGAAGACTATCCGGAGGCGATCCGGGCCGCCGAGGCCGGTCTCGCGATTGCGGATCGCGCCGGCTACGTGGTATGGGCGGTCCATCGACTGCTTCCCGTCCTCGCCGAGGCATATCTGCGATTTGGCAATCTGAAGGGCCAACCACGGGCGGAAATGATCGATCGTGCCACGGCGCTGATCGCGCGCCTCCGCCGGGAGGCGACGCGCCTCCGGCACAATCTCGGAATCGCATGGGCCGACGCCGGTGACGCCCTGCTGCTGCGCGTGAGCGGGGATTACGAACGGGCGATCGCGCTACTTCCCGGCGCCATCGACCGCTTGGAGGCGGTGCCGTTCGTGCACGATGGCGCGCGACTGCGGCGTGAGCTGGCCTTCTGTCTCGCCGAGACCGGGGACCGCGATGGCGCCATTCGCGAGCTGCGTCTCGTACACGACATCATGGCCAGACTCGGATCGGCTCGGGAGATCGAGATCACCCGCGAGGACCTGCGCCGCCTGGGCGCGCGCATGCCGCCCCGCAGCGCTCCCGGCAGTGGCGCGCTGACCGGCCGTGAAGCCGAGATCGTTCGCCTCGTCGCCGCGCACAAGTCGAACAAGGAGATCGGCAAAGCGCTGGGCATCTCGACCCGCACGGTGAGCACGCATCTCACCCACGTCTTCGAAAAGCTCGGCGTCACGTCGCGGAACGCGCTCGCGGACTATGCCCAGCGATCGGAGCTCGCCAGCGACTGAGCCGGCTCCCCAGGGGTTTGCGAGAGACCGCCCGAGTGACGAGAATCCATAGGCACGGGTATTCCAGTAAGCGAGCCGATAGGTCGCGCAGCTGGTGACGCCGAACTCACGATACCGGGTGGCTCATGAGCATTCGTACGATGGGCGCTTTCATCGTCTCTCTCGCCCTGGCTTCCGCCTGTGGCGGAGACCGGGCGGTGGCGCCGGACAGCGGGTCGGACATCCGCCAGGCAGCTCGGCAGTTCGACAGCGTGGCCACGAGCTACCAACTGAGCGGCGACACCATCGCCGCGGTGCCGTATCGAGACGCGGCCGACATGGTCCGTCATGCCGGCCGCCTCACCAGCATCACGATCGCGATCGACGGCGTGCCGACCCCATTTCTTGCGGTCGCGCAACGGGTTCGCTTCGACAGGCCCACAGTCTGCGCCGTGCCGGGTCCCCTTCCTGGCGGCGTGATAGGGGGCGGCGTGGGGAGCGGAAGCGGCGATGTCTTCCCCACTCTTCCGGTCATTCCGGTGGATTGCTTCCGCCTCCTCGGCCGGCCGAACCTGGTCGCCTGGGAGAAGGAGGGCAAGCACCGCACTCTGCTCGTGGTGGGGCCGCCGGATCGCATCATCTTCGGCGCGGGCGTGCGACCCCTCCCGCCGGGTCCGCCGACCGTTCCGCCTCCCGGCGGAGCTCTTCCGCCGGTTCCCGTTGCCTCACTCGCATTCGCGAGCCTCTTCGACCGCGACGGAGATCTCTGGTGGGCCACGGGCGGAACAGGCGAGAACCATCTTCTGAACGTCGGTGAGCCGTGCGACCCGCAGCCGCGGCTCGCGCCGTTGGCGGTGGCCACGTGCAACAGGGCGACTTTCTCGTGGCAGCTCGACGTCGGAATGGAGCCGGTGCCGCTGATGCGACCGGGCATCGGAGCCACCGGAAGCCCTCGTCTCGTGCTGGCCAAGCAGGAGATCGCCGGAGCCCTGTTCAGGATCAGTCAGCTGCCGCCGCCCCCGCCGCCGCCGCCCGGCCCACCGCCGCCGCTCTTCCGGTTCAAGGTCGGGCTCGACGCGCGTCTCGATGGAACTGACATCGTCTTCACCTTGCGCGTGACGAACGCGACCGACTCGCCCATCGAGCTGCGCTTCCCGACATCGGAGCAGATCGACTTCGTCGTGAGGGATGGCCTGGGGGGCTCGACGCTCTGGTCGTTCTCGGGCACGCGTGTGTTCCAGGGTGTGGTCACCGAGCGCACCATCGGAGCGCGCGAGACGGTCACCTACACCGAGCGGTGGGAAAAGGCGACCGCACGCGGTCACGTGCTGGTGATCGGGAAGCTGACCAGCAGCAACTATCCGGTCGAGATCGGCATCCCTCTCGATCTTCCGTAGCGCGCGTCGCTAGCTTTCGTCCACACTCGATCAGGACGGAGGTACGTGGCGACACAGGCCCGCAGCACAATCGGCGATGCGCGTGACCTCGAGCTTCTCGACCAGCTCGCTGCCGCGCGCTCCCGCCTCGTCGAGCAGATCGGCCGTCGCATCATCGGGCAGCGGGAGATCGTGGACAACCTCGTGGCCGCCCTGCTGAGCGGCGGCCACGCTCTCCTCGTCGGGGTGCCCGGGCTGGCGAAGACGCTGCTCGTAAAGACTCTCGCGGAAGCGCTGGACCTCTCCTTCTCCCGCGTGCAGTTCACCCCCGACCTCATGCCGAGCGACATCACGGGCACCGAGCTGCTGGATGAGGACGAGACCACCGGGCGGCGGATCTTCCGCTACGTGCACGGGCCCATCTTTGCCAACGTCGTGCTGGCCGATGAGATCAATCGTGCCCCGCCGAAGACACAGGCGGCGCTTCTGCAGGCGATGCAGGAGCATGCCGTGACGGCGGCCGGACAAACGCATGCGCTCCCCGAGCCTTTCTTCGTGCTGGCGACGCAGAATCCCATCGAGCAGGAGGGAACCTATCCGCTGCCCGAAGCGCAGCTCGACCGCTTCATGTTCGAGCTCCGACTCGATTATCCAAGCGTGGAGGAGGAGGAGCGCATCGTCTCGGCGACCACCGGGGATGTCGAGTCCAGCGTGACGCCGGTGCTGACGGCGGCGCAGTTGGCGGAGCTGCAGCACCTCGTTCGCCGGCTGCCGGCACCTCCGACCGTGGTGCGATACGCCGTTCGCCTCGCGCGCTCGACCCGGCCGAACGCGGCCGAGGCGACGGCCGATGTGAAAAAGTACGTGAGCTGGGGCGCGGGACCTCGCGCGTCGCAGTATCTGATACTGGGCGCCAAGGCGAAGGCGGCGATGGATGGGCGCTCCGTCCCCGATCTGGACGACGTCCGCTCGGTGGCATTGTCGGTGCTGCGGCATCGACTGGTCGTCAACTTCCAGGGCGAAGCGGAGGGGATGGCGCCGGAGCAGCTCATCAGCCTGGCGGAGCGCCGGTAGGCGACGTCCTACGTGCGGGGCGATGCGATGACGGCCTCGGCCTCGATCTCCACGAGCATGTCGGGATTCACCAGCGCTGTGACTGCCAGGAGCGTCGACGCCGGGCGAATGTCGCGGAATTTCTCGCCGTGCGCCCGGCCGACCGCTTCCCAGTCCTCGATGCGGGTGACGTAGATGCGGGTGCGCACAACGTCATGGAGCGACGCGCCAGCCCGCTCGAGGGCGGCTTCGATATTCTGGAGCGCCTGCATCGCCTGAGCGTAGGCGTTCCCCTTACCGACGATGCTCCCGTCGGCGGCGGTCGCCGTGGTTCCGGCTACGTGCACCACATCTCCGATGCGGACGGCGCGCGAGTAGCCGACGACGTTCTCCCAGGGGGCGCCGCTTCCAAAATTCGCGCGTCCGGTCACGACGACGCGTCCTCGGTGCTGTCCACGGCGAACCAGCGGCGCCACCAGGGCGAGCGCTGCTCCCGCTCCATCACCGCTTCGACGGCCTGGCGCCAGTAGTCGTGCATCTCGGCGGCGTCCGTGAACCGATGGTCCGGGAGCGGGTCGAGGCCACGCTCCACCCACGCGGCGATCTCGGGGGGATACGGCGTCAGGTCCACGTTTCCGGCGAGCTCGCGGGCGAGGATGACCTGCTCGTCGCCGCTACCGAAGGGCGGCTGTCCGGTGATGACGAAGACCGTGATCGCGGCCATGGCGTAGCAGTCCACCGGCGATCCCTGGGGCTCGCCGAGCAGCTGTTCGGGAGCCGCGAACTCCGGGGTGCCCGTGGTTCCGGGGAGGTCCTCGCCCGGGATCTTCGCGACGCCGAAGTCGGTGATGCGCCAGCGGCGGTAGCGGTCGATCAGGATGTTCTCGGGCTTGAGATCGCGATGGATGATCCCGGCTGCGTGCGCCGCCGCGAGACCGTCCAGCACGTGCTCGATCTGCGGCGCGATCTCGTGCAGGGGGCGCGGGCCGCTCCGCGCGATCAGCTCGGCGAGCGAGCCTCCTTCGGCCAGCTCCATCGTGTACCAGGAGACATCGCCATTCGAGTCCCAATCGTAGATGGGGACGATGGCGGGATGCGCGAGCTGTGCCGCGAGCTGCGCCTCTCGGCGGAAGCGTCGCACCGCCTTGTCATCGCTAGCCACCTCGGGGTGCAGCATCTTGAGGGCGACCTCGCGCTCGAGCGTGAGATCGCGAACGCGCCATACCGCGCCGAAGGTGCCCGCGCCGAGGCGCGCGAGCACCTCGTAGTCCTCGCCGGTGGCCCAACGAAGTCGCGATTCCTCGGACTCGTCAGCGAGTCTCATCGCGGTGGTGGATCCGCTGACGTAGATCGACGTCCGCCCACCGACGGCGCGGTCGAGCGAGCGCAGCATCGCGGCGACGGAGTGGAGGCGGTCCGCCGGGTCGGGGAGAAGCGCGCGATCGATGATCTCGGCGACCGCATGAGGGCAGTCGGGCCGAACGAGAGCGATGGGCGGAATCCCGACGGTGGGCGGGTACTCGCCGGTCAACGCGGCGAAGGCGGTCGCGGCGAGCTGCCACTGGTCGCTGGCCGCGGTGGGCATCCACTGCTCGGTCGCTTCGGGTGGAGGAGGAACCCACCGGGGATTTGGTCGAAGCCCTGATGGAATCTCACCATGCGGCATCGCCCATTCCCAGCCGAGCAGCCAGAGTCGCCCGGTAGGTGTGACCCATACCGTCTCGGGCGCGACCGCGCCGTGCGCCATGCCGCTGTTGTGGAGATAGGCGACCGCGGAGCCGACGGTGCGGATGAGCTGGAGCACGTAGGTGAGATTTTCGGCGCCGAGCCTCGCGAAGCGCGCGCCGACCGTCTCGCCGGCGATCCAGCGGCGCAGGTAGCCTGGCCCTCGGGGGCTATCGGAGTGCATGGCCCAGTAATGATAGGTCGTCGGGATCGCGGGATGGTTGCGGTGCGCGAGGTGGCGCGCCTCGGCGGCGAGCCATGGCGCATGCGCGGGGTCGGGGGCGCTGACCAGAGAGAGGGACCGTCCGAGTCCGTCGATCAGCTCCTGGTAGTGACGGTAGTCGGCCCACACACCCTCCGTGCCCCACGCCCAGTCGGGGGGGAGATGCCAGCTCGCGAGGTGAGGAGCGAGCTCGCGGGAGACGCGATTGGGTCCTTCGACTTCGACTGGATTCATGACGGCGATGCTGCGAGGTTCATTCGGCGACGGCGCGCGGCCGAGCGCGATCGGATTGCGAGGGAAAGGTAGGCGAGGATCACGCCGCACCGGTAGCGCTTGAACTGAATGACGGCGCGGTGCTCGGCAGTTCCCAGAGGCCGACGAGGAAGTCATGACGCGAGGGAGCAAGGGAGACGTCGTGTTCGAGCTGCTGCATCCGGATGCGCGGGTTCCGGAGCGCGCCACCGCTGGATCGTCCGGGTACGATCTGCGGGCGCATCTCCGGTGCCGGAGCGTTCGCGTGCGCGGCTCTGCAGGGGAAGAGACTCGGGAAGTGGGGGCGAGCGGCGCGCTCGAGCTGGCGGCGGGGGAGCGAGCGCTGATCCCCCTGGGTTTCAAGGCCACGCTTCCCGACGGAATCGAGGCTCAGATCCGGCTGCGCAGCTCGGTTGCCTTTCGGGTCGGTCTGCTCATCCCGAACGCGCCCGGGACGATCGACCCCGACTACCCGGACGAGTGGATGGTGATGGTGAAAAACGATGGTGCCGTTGCGGTGACGATCCGGCACGATGAGAGAATCGCGCAGGCAGTGCTGGCGCGCTTCGAGGACGTGGCCTGGCGGGCGGGAGTGGTGGGGAGGACGACCGATCGTGTCGGCGGCGTGGGCAGTACGGGTGCGTGAGGCAGATTAAGGGGGACTAATCCGAAGCGCGCTAGACGGGCGCCGACGTTCGGAGGCATGATGGGGGAATGACGGAGCGATGACGGGTGGCGGAGAAGTAGAGGCCGTCTCGATCGCGTTGCGAGGTCCCGATGACGATTCGTCTTCACACGCTGGGTCAGAGCTGGATCGAGGTAGGCACGAGCCGTATCGGTCCCGAGGCCGAGCGGCTTTTTGCGCTGTTGCTGTATCTGGCGGTGGAGCGAGGGAAGGAAGTGAGCCGGTTGGAGCTTCGGCGGCTGTTGTGGCCGGACGCGGACGCGACACACGCGACCCATTCGTTACGGCAGCTGATCTATCGGGTGAAGAGGATGGGGGTGGGGATAGAAAGCTCGCGCTTCTTCGTCAAGCTGAATCCAAACCTCGTCGAGGTTGATTTCGGGACCTTCACGGACATTGGGACGCCAGAAGGCGTCGCGAAGGTCGTAGAAGGTGCCGGCGGCGGGTTCTTGCCAGGTTATGCGCCTGGGCTGGGCGATGCTTATCGTGCATGGCTCGACGGACAGCGAGACTCTCTGCATGCGTCACTCAGAAGGCATCTGATAGCCACCATTCAAGATCGCAAGTCGCATGGTGACTGGCGCGCGGTTGAGTTGCTCGCAACTCAGTGCCTTCAGCTGGACCCGCTCAATGAAGAAGCGACGCTGGCGTGGGCCGAGGCGGCGGCAGCTTGCGGGAACAGGTCACGTGCAGCTCGAATTCTTGACGATTTTCTCAAAGACTTAGGCTCCGACGCGAATGATGTCGCACGCCTTGCGAAGCGCTGGCGAGAGCGACTTAACGAGTTGGGGGCTTCGATCGATGCTTCTCCTCACAGGATCACACCATTCGTTGGGCGCGAAACGGAATTCCACACGCTCAATTTGGCCATGTGCGCGGCTGAACACGGTAGCGGTAGCACCTGCATCATTGTGGGAGAGCCAGGTATCGGGAAGTCGCGCCTCGTCGCCGAGTTCACGCGCCCCAGAGCCCTGGAGGGAGCGCGCCTTATTCATCTCCGCTGCCAGCCTCAAGACCATCGCCGGCCGATGTCCCTGTTTGTAGATCTCGCGCCTAAGCTGCTGAGTCTTCCCGGAGTGCTTGGCTGTTCGCCCTCGACTATCAGTTTTTTGAGGCGCCTGTCGACCTTCACCGCTGTGGACAGCGAAGCGACGTCGGCAGTGCAGGAATCGGAGTTACTCTATCGCAATGTCCGGCAATCGGTGCTCGACGCACTAGGGAAGCTCTGCACAGGTGACGTGCGAGTGCTTGTTCGATCTTTTCACACGTTCATTCGGCGAGAGGGTCCTGGTTGTTTGGATGGATGGAG
>JALZAQ010000069.1 GCA_030948255.1 Gemmatimonadota bacterium | reverse complement strand
ATACACGATGGACCTGCCGTCGGGCGCGAAGCGCACGTCCGACGCGCCATCGGTGCCCGCGATCAGGTGTCCGCGCAGCTCGCCGAGGTTGCGCACGAAGATGGGGCTTCCTGCACCGCTGCTGGCCAGATACGCAACCGCTCTCCCGTCGGGAGACACCGCGAGTGATAGACCGGGCGGATCCATCAGGATCTCGTTCTTCTCCAGTGTCAGGGCAAAGCGAATGGGTTCGCTCAGGGGTGGATGCGTCGCCTTCCACCAGCCACCGATCGCCGCTGCCCCGAGCAGCACGGCAACGGCGCACAACGTCAGGAGCGCACGCCGGTAGCGCGGCGCTGACAGACGCGAGCCGGCACGAGCGTGCGTGACATCGAGCAGCGCCGAGTCGCGGCTCAGGGTCAAGGCTTCGGCGAACTCGTGGGCCGAGGCAAACCGATCTGCCGGGACCTTTTCGAGCGCGCGCGACAGCGCGGCCGCGACATGGGGCGGCACGCTCCGCCGCTGGATTGTCAGCGAGCGCGGCTCCTCGGTCATGATTCTCGCCACAACGGCCTGCGCCGTCGGCCCCGTGAACGGCGGCTCACCGGACAGCATCTCGTACGTCACGGCGCCCAGCGAATAGATGTCGCTCCGCGCCGTGATCGCCCGTTCCCCCATCGCCTGCTCCGGGCTCATATAGCTCGGGGTTCCGAGCGAGAGACCGGTCTGCGTCATGCGTGCGCCACCCGCCTGGGTGACCGCAAGCGCAATTCCAAAGTCCGCGACGATGGCGCTTCCGTCGTGCAGCAGGATATTCTCCGGCTTGATGTCGCGATGGATCACGCCGTGGCGATGCGCGTAGTCGAGGGCACTCGCGACCTCCGTTGCAATCCGGACGGAGTCGGCCACCGGGAGCTGCTGCTCCGTGTCGAGTCGCTGGCGGAGCGACTCGCCCTCGAGGTACGGCATCACGTAGTACGGTCTTCCCTTCAACTCGCCCGCGTCCTCGCCGATCATGCCGGAATCAATCAGGCCCAGGATATGAGGGTGATGCAAATTGGCGGTGACCCTGATCTCCTGGAGGAACCGTTCCGCGCCGAGGACGGCCGCGAGCTCGGCATGCAGAATCTTTATGGCGACTCGTCGGTCGTGTTTCTTGTCGTGCGCGAGATACACAGTGGCCATCCCGCCGCTGCCCAGCTTCCGCTCCACGGTGTAGCCGGTGAACGCCCGCCGGATCTGTTCGATGCGCTCAGCCATGCCGTTCGCGCTCCCTGACTCCTCGAAGACCAGATTGAGAATCGTGGTGCCGCCAGTGACTTTCGCCATTGGGCGGGTACGCCGGAACGTGCATCACCTCTCTGCCAGGAGCAACTCTGGTGAGTGCTCGGGCTTCCGTTCGCGATAGCTGCTGGCGCGGCGGCGGACATTCCGGCTGATCACCGAACTTGTCGCCAGCGGTCGGGAAGGCAGAAATGAAAAACCCCGCTCGGTCGGTGAACACCAAGCGGGGCTGCGACTTTGAAGAAGAAGCGCGTTGACTACCAGCGATAATGTGCGAACGCCTTGTTCGCTTCCGCCATGCGGTGCGTGTCTTCCTTCTTCTTGATCGAGTTTCCCTCGCCCTTGGACGCCGAGATGATCTCGGCCGCGAGCTTCTCGGCCATCGACTTCTCGTTGCGCTCGCGCGAGTAGGAGATGAGCCACCGCATCCCGAGAGCCGTGCGGCGCTCGGGGCGAACTTCCACCGGCACCTGGTAGGTGGCACCACCCACCCGGCGGCTCTTCACCTCGACCACCGGCTTCACGTTCTGGAGCCCCTGCTTGAAGATGTTCACGCCTGGCTGGCCGGTGCGGCTCTCCACCAGGTCCATCGCCCCGTAGAAGATCTTCTCGGCGACCGACTTCTTGCCCTGGTTCATCAGGGCATTGATGAACTTGGAGACGGTCTGGCTGTCGTAGCGCGCGTCCGGAAGTATGGGGCGCTTGACGGACTTGTTGCGTCGGCTCACTTCTTTCCTCCGGCGGCGCCGGCCTTGCCGCCGGCCTTCGGCTTCTTGGTGCCGTACTTGGAGCGGCTCTGATTGCGCCCGTTCACGCCGGAGGCATCGAGGGTGCCGCGGACGATGTGGTAGCGCACGCCGGGCAGGTCCTTCACACGACCGCCGCGGATGAGCACGATCGAGTGCTCCTGCAGGTTGTGCCCTTCGCCCGGGATGTACGCCGTGACCTCGAAGCCATTGGTGAGCCGAACGCGCGCGACTTTGCGGAGCGCTGAGTTCGGCTTCTTGGGCGTCGTGGTGTAGACGCGCGTGCAGACGCCGCGCTTCTGCGGATTCGCCTTGAGCGCGGGCGCCTTCATCTTCTTCTCGACGTCCTGGCGGCTGCGCCGGACGAGCTGATTGATTGTCGGCATAACCTCGCGATGGATACAAAAATCCGCCCCCTGTCATGGGCGGCACAGACTGATAAAATTAGGCGAGGCTTGATGTTGTGTCAAGAACGCGGGGACGTTGACGCGCTCTCCCCGCAGGGGCACTTTGCCCGGCACGCTCCTCTTCAGCGTCCCCCGTCGAGACCCGCATGCCCTTCACGCTCCCCGAGACTCCCGTCCCGTCACAGCCCGTGCTGTCAGTCAACGAGCGCGACCTCGGCTTCGGGGCCATAGTCGCCAACGAGAGCCGAAAGCGGCTGCTCAATCGCGACGGCACCTTCAACGTGCGCCGCACCGGGCTGGGGCTGCTCGCATCCGTGAGCCCCTACCACACGCTGCTCACGATGAGCTGGCCGGCGTTCCTTGCCGTGCTCACAGGCGCCTACGTGCTGGCCAACGCCTTCTTCGGAGTCCTCTTCCTCTGGTGCGGACCCGCCGCGCTGCAGGGACCGGGGATCCCCGGACCGCTCGGCCCCTTCCTCAAGGCATTCTTCTTCAGCGTCGAGACCTTTGCCACCATCGGTTACGGGCACGTGTCGCCGCTCGGGCTGGCGGCCAACGTGCTCGTCACCATCGAGTCGCTGGTCGGCCTGCTCGGCGTCGCGCTCGTGACCGGCGTGATCTTCGCCCGCTTCTCGCGTCCGACGGCGAAGATCCGCTTCAGCGAGCGCGCGATCATCGCTCCCTACCGAGACATCACGGCGTTCGAGTTCCGCATCGCGAACGAGCGCAGCAATGAGATCCTGGACCTGGACGCCAAGGCGCTGCTGAGCCGGCTCGAGATCAGAGGAGAGAGCACGACCCGCCAATTCTACGAGCTGGCGCTCGAGCGGCGCCACAGTGTTTTCTTTCCCCTGGCCTGGACGATCGTGCACCCGATCACCGAGGACAGTCCGCTCTTCGGCGTGACTCCCGAGGAGCTGCTCCGGACGGACGCCGAGTTCCTGATCCTTCTCTCCGGGATCGACGAGACATTCTCGCAGGGAGTTCACGCCCGCACCTCGTACCGCGCCAGCGAAGTGAGCTGGAATGTCCGGTTCCGCAACGTGTTCAACCCGCGGCGGGACGACGGCGTGCTGAGCATCGATGTCGGCGCCCTGCACGAAGTCGAGCCGGCAGCGCCTCCGCGGGCTGCAGCTCGTTGACCGAGCACGACGTTAGCCGCCGAGGGCGTCGAGCGAGATCTTGAGCGACTGAGTCAGCTCCGCCTCGCCGGAAAGCAGTGCCTGCCACGTGAGCGTGTGCCCCTTTCTCTTTCCCTTTCCGGTGATCTTCACCCCCGCGGGGTCGAGCGTCACCGTGTAGAGCTCGCCATCGATCTCGAGCTCACGTCTCAGCGGCTTATCCAATCGTGTCGTCACGAACGTATCTCCCGGTCTGATGTTCGATCGCCGTCAGGGGATGAGCTGGAAGCTTCCCGACGCGCGCACCGCGGGCAGACTGTCCCGCTCCCGAACGCCCGCCTCGAACGGCCCGAGCAGGTGTGCGATGCTGTTGGCGTAGTAGCTCACGAGCGGGCGCTGGCCCGGAAGCACAGCGAAGCCGCTCCCTTCCAGCACGAGCATCCGGCGCATGCGAAGCATCCGCCAGGCGCGGTCGAAGGTCTCGGCGATGTCGCGATCTGCCGTCAGAACCCGGGCGTTGAGCGCCGTCAGAACGTCGCGCATCTCGCCCATGCGCGCGAGCAACGCCGCCCGGGAGATGAAATCGGACTCGAAGCTCTGGATCGCCGCGCAGGCGAGAGCGACCGCCGTCACCGGCACTAGCTCGCCGATTCGGCACATGACTCGGTCGCAGAGCGTCTGAACGCGGGCGAGACGCTCCGGTCGCGGCAGATTGAAGAGGTCGACACGCCCATCTCGCTGCTCCGCGAGCCAGTCCGCAACCGACATCGGCGCGCCGACCGTCACGGCCGCCCGGCCGTAGCGCTGCCAGCGCCCGGACAGCAGCCGCAGGAGGTTCCATCCAACGTAGCGGGCGACCTCGGCGGCCTGCTGTCGGCGAGGGGTGCGAAGCCCCTGCTCCTCTCGGGCGAGCTCGCGCAGCAGAGTGCGATCCTCGAGCACACGGTCATAGTTCAACGCCACGGGGATGAGAATCATGCGCTCGGCCATCGCCGGATCGCGGGCCACCTGCAGCGCGTAATCCAGCAGTCCGATCTTGGCCGGCCGCAGCCGCCCGTCGCGCGTCAGGCCGCCCTCGGGGAAGATCCCCTGGGTGACTCCGTTGCGCGTGATGAGCTGGACATACCGCTCGAGAACCGTGTGATAGAGCGGCTCGCGATAGCGGCGGCGGATGAAGTACGAGCCGAAGCTCTTGAACACGTACTCCAGAGGGAAAGCCCGGGCCCATTCTCCGACCGCATACGAGATCGAGACGTCGCCCGCCAGAACGTAGGCGAGCAGAACGTAGTCGGCGTTGGAGCGATGGTTGATCAGGTAGATGACGGTGGAGTCGTCGGGGAGCCGCTCGAGCGCCGAGAGCTCCTCGTAGTCGAGCGACACCTTGTACAGGAGGTTGAGCACGGCCCGGCTCACGCCGTAGCCGAACTTGTAGTAGGCGAGAATGTTGAAGTGCGGGACGATCTCGTCGATGTACAGCTCGACCCGACGCCACGCGTCGGCCTCCGTCACGCGCTCCTGAGCTGCATGCTGGGTGACCGCGGTAGCGATCTCGATGTCGCCGAGCAGCGTCGCGCGGATGTACGGCTTGCGCGTCAGCTTGAACCGGTTCACGCGGGCGTGGAATCGGCGCACGGCCCGGGTCGCGGCGCGGCGCGCCGTTCGCCTGGCCATGCGGCGCGCGAGAAGGAGCAGCACCAGGAGCGCCACCGCTGCGAGGACGAAGGCGGTTCGGGTCACGCCCGAACATTCCGCCGGACGATCGAAGCGTCAAGCGCGCGTGAAGCCCGATGCAAGGAGGCCCGACCGACGCATCGTCGGCCGGGCCTCCTTGCCATCACGAGCAGGAGCTATTCGTCGTCGTCCGCACTCGGGAAGGGCAGCCCGCCGCCAGCCGATGGGCCGGAGAGCAGCGGAGCGAACGGCGAGTCCGGCGCGCCGCTGGCGAGGGTGGATGGCAGCTCCGGCTGCGGAGGCGCCTCCATTCCCTCGATCTCGACGTCCTGGTAGCGGTACATGCCGGTTCCGGCCGGGATCAGGTGGCCGATGATGATGTTCTCCTTCAATCCGAGCAGGTCGTCCCTCGCGCCGCGAATCGCCGCGTCGGTGAGCACCCGCGTGGTCTCTTGGAAGGAAGCCGCCGAGATGAACGACTGGGTGGTGAGGCTCGCCTTGGTGATGCCGAGCAGCAGCGGCTCGGACGTCGCCGGGGTCTCACTTTTCTTGGACGAGCGCTCGTTGACGTCCCGAAAGACGCCCTTGTCGGCGTGCTCGCCCTCGAGGAACTCGGTGTCGCCCGGCTCCAAGATCCGAACCTTCTGGAGCATCTGCTTCACGATCACGCCGATGTGCTTGTCGTTGATCTTCACGCCCTGAAGGCGATAGACCTCCTGCACCTCGTTGAGCAGGTACTCCTGAACGGCGCGCGGACCCTTGATGCGAAGGATGTCGTGCGGGTTCACCGGACCTTCCGACAGCCGGTCGCCGGCGCGCACGCGGTCTCCCTCGTGCACCCGGAGATGCTTGCCGGCCCCGACCTCGTAGAGCTGCGCCGGCTGCTGGTCGTCGGGCACCAGCGTGCCATCGGCCAGAGTGCGTACCGGCTGAACGAAGATCTCGCGCTTTCCGCGCTTGATCTCGCCGAAGCGCACGATGCCGTCGATCTCCGAGATCGTCGCCGGATCCTTCGGCCGCCGGGCCTCGAACAGCTCGGCCACGCGCGGCAGGCCGCCCGTGATGTCGCGCGTCTTGTACGCCTCGCGGCTGATCTTGGCGAGGATCGTTCCGGCCGAGATCTTCTGCCCGTCGTCCACCGTGAGCTGAGCACCCACCGGGATGACGAAGTCGCGGACGCGCTTCTCCTTCCCGCTCTTCTCCTGCACGATCTCGATGTGCGGGTGCAGCTTCTTCTCGCGATCCTCGATGACGACGCGCTGGCGGAGGCCGGTGAGCTCATCGAGCTCCTCGGACACCGACTCGTCCTCGACGAGGTCGACGAACTTCACGATGCCGTCCACGTCGGCGATGATCGGCGTCGTGTACGGATCCCAGGTGAAGATCACCTGCTCCTTCTTCACCTCCTCGCCGTCCGACACCATGAGAAGCGCGCCGAGCGGAACCTGGAAGCGCGACACCACGGCCGACGTCGGGTCGGCCGAGGCGCGGATGATGGTCTCGCCCTCGTACGAGGTGACGATCTTCTGTCCCTCCGGGCTGGTGACGAACACCAGCCGCTCGCCGAGCTCGACCACGCCCGGTACCTTGCTCTTCCGCGCCGTCTGCTCGGCGATACGAGCCGCCGTGCCGCCGATGTGGAAGGTGCGCAGGGTAAGCTGCGTGCCCGGCTCGCCGATCGACTGCGCCGCCAGAATCCCGACGGCCTCGCCGAGATCGACCATGCCCATGGTCGCGAGGTTCCGGCCGTAGCACATCCGGCAGAGACCTCTCTTGGCCTCGCAGGTAAGCACCGAGCGGATGCGGACCGTCTCGATTCCCGAGTCCTCGATCGCGCGCGCCGGCTCCTCATCGATGAGCTCGCCGGCCTCGACCAGCAGGGTGCGCCGGCCAGACTCGTCGATCTCGTGCGGATCCTCCACGTCCTCGGCTGCCACGTTGCCGACGATGCGCTCCGACAGCGGCTCGATGATGTCCTCGCCCTCCTTCAGGGCGCCAACCTCGAGGCCGAGAATCGTTCCGCAATCCTCCTCGGTGATCGTCACATCCTGCGCGACGTCCACGAGGCGACGGGTGAGGTAGCCGGCGTCAGCCGTCTTGAGCGCCGTGTCGGCCAACCCCTTCCGCGCGCCGTGGGTCGAGATGAAGTACTCGAGCACCGACAGCCCCTCGCGGAAGTTCGACTTGATCGGGCTCTCGATGATCTCGCCGATGCCGCCGGTGAGCTTCTTCTGCGGCTTTGCCATGAGTCCGCGCATGCCCGCCAGCTGGCGGATCTGATCGCGGCTCCCGCGTGAGCCGGAGTCGAACATCATGAACACGGGATTGAAGCCGTTCTTCGACTTGGCCATTGACTTGACCATGGCATCCGCGATGTCGTTGTTCGCGTGTGTCCAGGTGTCGATCACCTTGTTGTAGCGCTCGCCGTTCGTGATGTTGCCGGTCTGGTACGCGCGCTGGAAGCGCTCTACGCGCTCCTCGGCCTCATCGAGCAGCTCCTGCTTGGCCTCGGGGATCTCCAGATCCTCGATGCCGATGGATACGCCGCCCATAGTGGCGTAGCGGAAGCCGTATTCCTTCAGGCGGTCGAGCAGCTGGACGGTGTTCGCCAACCCGGTCGTCCGGTAGCATTGGAAGACCAGCTCGGAGAGCGCCTTCTTCTTCATGTCGCGGTTCTGGAAGCCGATCTCCGGCGGGACGATGCTGTTGAAGATTACGCGCCCGAGGGTCGTGTCCTCCCACCGCTTGCCGTTGAGATCGTCCACGAAGAACTTGACCGGCGCCTGCATCCCGAGCCGTCCGAGGGCGAGGGCCATCTCCGCCTCGGCCACCGAGCCGAGCCGCGGCGCGTTCTTCACCTGCGTCTCGAAGTCGAGCGGCGCCTTGGTCAGGAAGTAGCAGCCGAGCACGATGTCCTGGCTGGGCTCCGCGACCGGGCGACCGTCCGACGGCTTGAGGATGTTGTTCGACGACAGCATGAGCAGCCGTGACTCGAGCTGCGCCTCGAATGACAGTGGCACGTGCACGGCCATCTGGTCGCCGTCGAAGTCGGCATTGAACGCCGCGCAGACGAGCGGATGGATCCGGATGGCCTTCCCTTCCACCAGCACCGGCTCGAACGCCTGGATGCCCAGGCGGTGTAGTGTCGGCGCACGGTTCAGCAGCACCGGGTGGTCGCGGATGATCTCTTCCAGGATCTCGTAGACCTCGGGCGACTCGCGCTCGACGATCTTCTTGGCGCGCTTCACCGTCTCGGCGATCCCCTTCTCCACCAGCTTGTGGATGATGAAGGGCTTGAACAGCTCGAGCGCCATGGCCTTCGGCAGCCCGCACTGGTGCAGCCGGAGCTCCGGTCCGACCACGATCACCGAGCGGCCGGAATAGTCCACGCGCTTGCCGAGCAGGTTCTGCCGGAAGCGACCCTGCTTGCCCTTGAGCATGTCGGAGAGCGACTTGAGCGGACGCTTGCCCCGACCGCGAATCGCTTTTGAGCGCCGGCCGTTGTCGAACAGCGCGTCCACCGCCTCCTGGAGCATGCGCTTCTCGTTCCGGAGAATCACCTCCGGCGCGCGGTGCATGATCAGCTTCTGGAGCCGGTTGTTGCGGTTGATGACGCGGCGGTACAGGTCGTTCAGGTCGGAGGTCGCGAAGCGGCCGCCGTCCAGCGGAACGAGGGGGCGCAGATCCGGCGGGATCACCGGGATCACGTCCATGATCATCCACTCGGGGCGGTTGCGGGTGCCGCCGGCGTCGCCCGAATTGCGGAACGCGTCGATGATCTTGAGCCGCTTGAGCTGCTGCTTCTTCCGGTGCTGCGAGTTCTCGACCGCCACCGCCTCGCGGAGCTGCTCCGAGATGCGGTCCACGTCGAGCCGGCGCAGCAGCTCGCGCACCGCCGGCGCGCCGATGTCGGCCTTGAACGCCTCGTCCTTCTCCTCGCGCGCCTTGTCGCGGAGCTCGAGGTAGCGATCCTCGTCCAGGAGCTCGTTGGCCGAGACTTCCTGCTGACCCGGCTCGATGACGACGTAGTTCGAGTAGTAGATGATCTTCTCGAGATCACGCAGGGTGATGTCGAGCAGATTGCCCATCGGCGAGGGCAGCGTCTTGAAGAACCAGATGTGGGCGACGGGAACGGCGAGCTCGATGTGCCCCATGCGCTCGCGACGAACGCGCGACAGGGTGACCTCGACGCCGCACCGGTCGCAGATGACGCCGCGATAGCGGATGCGCTTGTACTTGCCGCAATGGCACTCCCAGTCCTTCACCGGACCGAAGATACGCTCGCAGAAGAGCCCATCCTTTTCCGGCTTGAACGACCGGTAGTTGATGGTCTCCGGCTTGGTGACCTCGCCCCACGACCACCAGGTGCGAAGGCCGGACATCTCCAGCCGCTCGCGCTCCTTGGGATCCTTGGGGCCGCGGATCTCCTCGGGCGAGGCGATGCGGATCTGGATGAAATCGAAGCTCGAGCTGCGCTGCTCGCGCACGCTACGGAAATCAATCATGTGCTACTCCTCCCCGGTGCCGTTGCCGTACATCCCCTCGGCGGACGCGCCCAGCTTCACCCAGATGCCGAGCGCCTGCAGCTCCTTCACCAGCACGTTGAACGATTCGGGAATGCCGGGCTCGGGCAGGTTCTGTCCCTTCACGATCGCCTCGTACACCCGGCTCCGGCCGTTCACGTCGTCCGACTTGACGGTCAGGATCTCCTGGAGCGTGTGGGCCGCGCCGTACGCCTCCAGCGCCCACACCTCCATCTCTCCGAATCGCTGTCCCCCGAACTGCGCCTTGCCGGCCAGCGGCTGCTGCGTGACGAGCGAGTACGGTCCGATGCTCCGGGCGTGGATCTTGTCGTCCACGAGGTGGCTCAGCTTGAGCATGTAGATCTCACCGACCGTCACCGGGCTCGCGAAGCGCTCGCCCGTTCGTCCGTCGCGCATCCACACCTTGCCGCCGGCGGTGAGACCGGCCATCCGCATGAGCTCGACCGCTGCCGCATCGACATCGGCCTCGGTCTTGGGACCGAGCATCCCGGCGAGCGCCGGAAGCTCCTGCTCCTCGAGGGTCCCGGCGGATTCCCGTCCTTCGGCCTTCTCCAGCTGCTTGAGCGCCGAGCGGAATTCGGTGCGACGCTCCTTGGTCTGCTCCTCATCGTCCACCATCGTCTGGTGGAACTGCACCTGGTAGCGCGCCTCCTGATGCTCGCGCTCCGACAGCTCGCCGGCCGCCTGGACGAGGAAATCGCGGACCCGGTGGAACATGTCGCGGGTCTCCTGCGAGACGCCGCGGCCGCCCAGATCGTTGAGCGTCGCTTCGCCGAGGTTGACGTGCAGCTCTCCCTCGGCCCGGTCGGGCCGGATGTCCTGGAGCATCGTCCGGACGTCCCGGTCCGTGATCACGGGCGCGGGCGCGTGGAGCGCGAGCGCCTTTCGCGCCCAGGCAATCGCCGCGAGCTTGAGCAGAAGCCCGATCTCGCGCTCGTTCGCGCCCTGGAACACCGGGGTCTTGGCGTAGAAGCCCAGCAGCTTGGCAGCCCACCCGAGGTGGGTCTCCAGGATCTGCCCGACGTTCATCCGGCTCGGCACGCCGAGCGGATTGAGCACGATGTCCACCGGCCGGCCATCGGGGAGAAGGGGCATGTCCTCCTCGGGCACGATGCGCGCGACGATACCCTTGTTGCCGTGGCGCCCCGCCATCTTGTCGCCGACCGAAACCTTCCGCTTCTCCGCCAGATAGACCTTCACCAGCTGGATCACGCCTGGTGGCAGCTCATCCGGCTGGAGGATCTTGTCGATCCGCTCCTCCGCCTTCTCCTCGATGCGCGCTTTCTCGGAGTTCGCGGCCTCGATGATCTCGCGAGCGCGCTCGTTCGCCTTCTTGTTCTCGACCCGGAACGTCTTGAGATCGATGGTCGCCATCTTGAGGTCGCGCAGACGGTCGGCGGCGAGCTTCGTTCCGGCCGGAATCGCCTCCTCGACCGTGCCGGCCTTGAGCGCGAGCGCGACCGTCTCGCCCTGAAGCACGTCCGCGAGCTCGTGGTCGCGGACCTCGTTCACCCGGAGCTTCTCCTCGCCTTCCAGGCGCCGGACCTCGCCGATGCGCTCGCCGCGGTCCTTCTCGATGACCTGATCGTCGATCCGAGAGAAGATCTTCACATCGATCACCACGCCCTCCATCCCGGGAGGGACCTTGAGCGAGGAGTCCTTCACGTCCTTGGCCTTCTCGCCGAAGATGGCGGTCAGCAGCTTCTCTTCGGGCGAGAGCTCGGTCTCGCCCTTCGGCGTGATCTTACCGACCAGGATGTCGCCCGGCTTGACGTGGGCGCCGATGCGGATGATGCCGCGCTCGTCGAGGTCGAGGAGCGACTCCTCGGCCACGTTCGGGATCTCGCGCGTGATCTCCTCCTGGCCCCGCTTCGTATCGCGGACGTGCAGCTCGAGCTCCTGGATGTGGATGGACGAGTAGACGTCATCCTTCACCAGCCGCTCGGAGAGGACGATCGCGTCCTCGAAGTTGTGCCCGTACCAGGGCATGAACGCGACCGTCACGTTCGACCCGAGTGCGAGCTGACCGAGCTCGGTCGCAGCGCCATCGGCGATGATCTCGCCCGTCTTGACCCGCTGCCCGAGCTTCACCAGCGGACGCTGGTTGATCGCCGTGTCCTGGTTCGTCCGCCAGTACTTCTTGAGCCGGTAGCGGTCGTGCTGGGTGAGGCGGGCCAGGGGACGGTCCGGCCCTCCCTTCTCGTCCGACCGCGCGACGCGCTCGGCCGGACCGGAGTCCACGACGATCTCGTCGGCGGTGACGCGGGTGACGACACCGGCGCGCTTCGCGATCACCACCGCGCCGGAGTCGATCGCCACCTTTTCCTCGAGTCCGGTGCCGACGAGCGGCGTCCGCGGGTTGAGGAGCGGCACCGACTGCCGCTGCATGTTCGAGCCCATGAGCGCGCGATTCGCATCGTCGTGCTCGAGGAACGGGATGAGCGCGGCGGCGATGGAGACGAGCTGCTCCGGCGCCACGTCCATGTAGTCGATCCGCTCGGGCGAGACCAGCGGCACGTCGCCGCGCTGGCGGCAGAGCACCAGCTCATCCACGAACGTACCGTCGGTGCGCAGCCGGGCATTGGCCTGGGCGATGACGACGTCCTCCTCGCGATTGGCGTCCAGCCACTCGAGGGTCCCGGTGACCTTGCCGTTCTTCACCACGCGATACGGCGTCTCGACGAAGCCGAGATCGTTCACGCGGGCGAAGCAGGCGAGCGAGGTGATGAGGCCGATGTTCGGGCCTTCGGGCGTCTCGATCGGGCACATGCGTCCGTACTGCGAGTAGTGGACGTCGCGCACCTCGAAGCCGGCCCGCTCGCGCGTGAGGCCGCCCGGTCCGAGGGCCGAGAGCCGCCGCTTGTGCGTCAGCTCGGCCAGCGGGTTCGTCTGATCCATGAACTGCGACAGCTGTGACGACCCGAAGAACGCCTGGATCACCGCGCTCACCGTCCGGGCGTTGACCAGGTCGTCGAGGGTGATCTTCTCGGGGTCGGTATTGATCGACATGCGCTCCTTCACGAGGCGCGCCATGCGGGACAGGCCGACCGAGAACTGGTTCGCGATCAGCTCGCCGACGGAGCGGATCCGCCGGTTGCCGAGATGGTCGATGTCGTCGGTGTGGCCGCGTCCCTCGTGCAGCTCGACGAGGTAGCGGACGATCGCGATGAAGTCATCCTTGGTGAGCACGGTCTCGTTGGCCGGCCGGTTCACGCCGAGCCGCTGGTTGATCTTGTAGCGTCCGACGCGCCCGAGATCGTAGCGCTTGGGCGAGAAGAAGAGCCGCTCGAGCGCCACGCGGGCGGTCTCGAGGTTGGGGGCGTCGCCCGGACGGAGGAGCCCGTAGATCTGCGACAGGGCTTCCTTCTCGCTGTGCGTCGGGTCCTTGGCGAGCGTGTTCTTGATGAGCGTGGACTCGGCGCGTCCGGATGTGACGAACACCGGCACCCGGTTCACGCCGTTCTTCCGGATCTTCCGCATGAGCGTGTCGGTGAGCCGCTGGCGGGCGTCGGCTATCACCTCGCCCGTCTCCGGATCGACGACGTCGTCGGACAGCTCGCGGCGCTCCGTTCGCTCACCGCGCTCCTGCGCGTCCATCTCGTCGCGCAGGTCGAGCATCATGTACGAGGCAAAGACCTTCACGGCGTCGATGTTCTGGCGACGCAGGCGGTGGTAGACTTCGATCGTCAGCTCGTCGCCTTCCTTGACCAACAGCTCGTTCTCGGCGCGCTCGCGTTCGGCGCGCGCCTTCTTGGTGCGGGCCTTGGGCGCGTCATCGGCTGTCGCCTCGCCGGGCAGCGCGATGTCCTCGGCGATGATCGCACCGAGCACCTCGCGCTGATCGCCGCGAGTCTCGAGCTTCTTGGTGAGGTCGAGCTCCCGGACAGCGAAGAAGAGGCGGAGGATATCCGAGTTGTTTCCGTAGCCGAGGGCGCGCAGGAGCGCCGTAGCGGGGAACTTCTTCTTCTTGTCGATGTGGACGTAGACCACGTCGTGGATGTCCACGGTGAACTCGACCCACGATCCGCGGAAGGGGATGATGCGCGCGGAGATCAGCCGCTGGCCGTTCGGGTGCGTGGACTCCTCGAACACCACGCCCGGTGAGCGGTGCAGCTGGCTGACGATCACGCGCTCGGCGCCGTTGATGACGAAGGTTCCGAGGGCCGTGAGCAGCGGCAGCTCGCCGAGATAGACTTCCTTCTCGATGATGTTGCGCGGCCGCTTCTGTCCATTGACCTCCTCGTTGACGACCAGCTGGAGCGTCGCCTTGAGGGGGGCGGAGTACGTCATGTCGCGCTCGATGCACTCCTCGACCGTGTACTTCGGCTCGCCGAGCGTGTAGCGGACGAACTCGAGAGAATAATTCTCGTGGACGTCGGAGATCGGGAAGAGGTCCTTGAAGACCCGCTCGAGCCCGACATCCTCCCGCTGGGCGGACGCCGCATCCAGCTGCAGCAGCGCCTCGAAGGCGCGCGTCTGGATGTCGAGGAGATGGGGCATGTCCATCCCCTGCTCGAGCTTGGAAAACGAGATTTGCTTCAGTGTGTCAGGCATCGATCACCCGTGCGCAGACGAAAAAAGGCCCCACCCCGCATCCGCGAACGTTTTTTCGCGGGGCGGGAGAAGCATTGACCGACAGTCGATTGTGGTGCAGCGAGTTGGACTGGAGCATCGCGCCGGGATCAGGGAAGACCCGACTGGCGAGGGGAGCCGTAATGCTCCCCAGACTGCCAGGCGGCGTTCTACTTGATCTCGACCGAGGCGCCCTGATCCTCGAGCTTGGCCTTGACGGCGTTGGCCTCGTCCTTGGTGATGCCGGACTTGACCGTTTGCGGCGCGCCGTCCACCAGGTCCTTCGCTTCCTTCAGGCCGAGACCGGTGAGCTCGCGCACGACCTTGATCACCTGGATCTTCTTCGCGCCCGCTTCCTTGAGCGTCACCGAGAACTCGGTCTGCTCCTCGACCGGTGGGGCAGCCGCAGCCGCGCCCCCGGCGGCCCCACCACCGCCCATCGGGGCAGCGGCGATCGTCACGTTGAACTTGCTCTTGAAAGCCTCGATCAGCTCGGCGAGATCGAAGACCGACATGTTGCCGATCGCCTCGAGAATCTCGTCCTTGCTCAGCGTCGCGTTAGCCATTGTTCAATTCTCCGGAGTAAAACCCAGGGCACCCTGGGGCGTGTCGAAATCAGCCATACACCTGGGAAGGGTCAGGCGCCCTCGCGTTGCGTCCGCAACGCCTCGAGCGCCCCCACAAACATCGTCATCATGCCGCTGAGCGCGCCGAGGAAGGCGGCCAGCGGGGCCTGCATGCCCGCACCCAGATCCGCGAGCATCTGCTCGCGGGACGGAAGGGTCGCGAGCTTCTTCACCTGGGCGGTGTCGATCTGCCGGCCGTCGAGCATTCCGCCCTTCACACCCGGCTTCTGGTCGTTCTCCTTCGCGAAGTCGGCGAGGACCTTCGCGGCGGCAACGGCATCGCGGCCGATGACCACCCCCGTCGGGCCCTTCAGCGGGATGCCTTCGGGGAGGCCGCTCTCGGTCACGGCCCGCAGCGCCAGCGTGTTCTTGATGACCACGTACTCGACGCCGACCTTGCGCAAGCGGCGGCGGAGGTCCGTCATCCGCTTGACGTTGAGGCCGGTGAAATCCGTGTAGTAGAGCGCCTTGGCGCCCTTGATCTTGTCGGACAGCTCGGAGACGAGCTGCTCTTTCTCACTCCGTTTCATGGCTCGTTACCGGTAGGGAGTGGTGTCGATCGATACGCCCGGGCCCATGGTGCTCGAGATGGCCACGTTGCGCACGTAGACGCCCTTGGCCGCCGGCGGCTTCGAGCGGACGATCTGATCCATGAACGCGGCGAAGTTCGTCTCGAGCGCTTCGGGAGTGAAGGAGACCTTCCCGATGGGCGCGTGGACGTTGCCGCCCTTGTCGACGCGGAACTCGATCTTGCCCGCCTTGACCTCGCGCACCGCGCGGGCGACGTCGAAGGTCACCGTGCCGGCCTTCGGGTTCGGCATCAGCCCGCGCGGCCCGAGCACTCGTCCGAGCTGGCCGATCTGTCCCATCTGGTCCGGCGTCGCGATCATCACATCGAAGTCGAGCCACCCCTCCTTGATGCGGGGGATGAACTCCACGCCGACGAAGTCGGCGCCGGCGCCC
>JALZAQ010000068.1 GCA_030948255.1 Gemmatimonadota bacterium | reverse complement strand
GTGTATTACGCGAGCGACGAGCGCCGCAACCGCCGCGGCCTCTTCAAGGTCCCGGTCGACGGCGGTCCGGTCACGTTCCTCCAGAACACCACCCGGTGGCAGGGAGTGAGCTGGGGCAATGCCGAGCCCATTGTGTACGCCAACGATGGGAAGTTGTGGAGAGTGAGCGTGCGCGGGTCCTCGCCGGAGGTGATCGTGACCCCCGACCGCGCAGCCGGCGAGGACACCCCCGGAGACCCCTACGTCCTTCCCGACGGCAAGACGGTCTCGTTTCGCATCACGACCCGCGCCGGCCAGCGACTTGGCCTCGGCTCCATTGCCGGGGGCAAGCACATGATCCTCGACCTGGAAGGGTCCAACGCTATCAGCTACGTCGATGGTTGGCTCGTCTTCGGTCGCGTGGATGGCCGGATCGGCGCCGCGAAAGTGAACCTCGCCACGGGCCGAGTGACGAGTGATGTCATCCAGCTCATGGACGGTGTGAAGGTCAAGCCTGGCGGTGGGCTCGCCGCAGCGGTGTCGCGAACGGGGGGAGGAACGGCCGCGTTCATTCGCAGCCTGCCAGGCGAGGAGCTCAGGATTGTCGATGACCGCGGTGCGGCCACCTTCGCCGCGCCCGATCGGCTGAACTATTATTTCCCGGCTTGGTCGCCCGACGGCAGGCGAATCGCCGTCAATGTCGGAAGCTTCTCGACGGGCCGATTCAACAACGACATCTGGATTCTCGATACCGAGTCCAGGGCTTTCTCGCGCCTCGGGGCGGGCGACGGTGTTCAGCCCACGTGGACGCCCGACGGCAAGCACATCGCTTACATCAAGAGAAGGGGGTCGGCGAACCCTGGCATCTACTGGATTCTGGTCGACGGGAGCGCCCCCGAGGAGCAGCTCGCCCCGGGTCGATTCCGCGACATCAGCTTCGCGCGCGACGGACGACTCTTCGCGGCAGGAGTCGACACCGCCGCTCCAGACCAACAGCGCGCAGACGGACTCTGGAGCATCGACCCCTCAGGGAACCGCACGCCGAGAGCTGTGGTCACGGGATCAGCGACGCTCGGCGCACCCATGGCTTCGCCCGATGGCCGGTGGGTCGTCTATCAATCGGATGAAGCCGGACGCCACGAGGTCTACGTGCGATCTCTCTCATCGGTGAGTGGCCGCGCGCAGGTCTCCTCGGGCGGCGGCAGCGAGCCGCGATGGTCGCCCGACGGCCGGCGCATTTTCTACCGGAGCGGCACCGGAGCATTTGTGGCCGCAATGGTGGTCGCGGCCGGCGGTTCGATCACCATCACCAGGCGCGATTCCCTTTTCCCCGACCGCTACGCCTCGTTCTCGTTTGGCGCGGCGCATCCATACTACGACGTGCACCCTGATGGGAAGCGCTTTGTCGTCATCGACGATGGAAGGGACCAGGCGCGCGTCGAGGTCGTGGTGAACTGGCTCACCGAGCTGCGCGGGAAGCTGAAGTAGGTGCGCATGATTGGGTTTCTCATCGCTGGCGCGGCTTGATTGGCCAGGGCGTCGTCACCGGGCAGCGGCGGATGCCCTGGCGATCGAGCATGGCGACGAACGACGGTTCGGTCATCACGGGGTCGAGCACGGGACTGCAGCCCAGCGTGATATATATGTAGATCCACTGGTGCTGCCCGGCCGGCGTCTGGAGCACCGCAGTCCCGGGGAATCCGGCTCACGCCGCCGCATTCGCTCCATGACTACCACGGCGTTGTCGGGCATGTTGGCGAACAGGTACGACGACGGAGGAACGACCATGAAGATGCAGCGGCTTCTCATCGCGCTCACTCTGGTGAACGTGGCGCTCCTGATATTCACGTTCACACTCGTGGCAATACGTCCGGCGGTTGCCCAGGACTTGCCACCCGTGCTTCGCGGCCGCGCGCTCGAAATTGTCGATCAGCAGGGTCGAGTGCGGGCGAGTCTCAGCGTGCTCCCCGAGGGCACATCGGCTCACGGTGACCGCTATCCGGAGACTGTCTTGCTCCGGCTGATCACCGAGCGCGGCCGTCCGTCAGTGAAGATCAGCGCCTCCGAGGAAGCCGCGGGAGTCCGCTTTGCGGGCCCTTCGAATACCAGGGACACATACGTGATACTGGAGGCGAAGGGCACGGCCAGCTCACTGAAATTGAGGAACGAGGATGGACGAGAGCAGGTCGTCAAGCCGTAGGCCGGTAAGGCTCTGCGTCGGGTGTTGGGCCAATAAGCTCTTGATGTTCACCCCCGTCTACGGCATGTTTGCGGTTCGTCGCGACTGGAGCAGGGACGCTCGCCGCGATCTGCACGTGTGCGCCCCCACAGGATCTCGATCACGCTCAACCGCGCCGCGCTAGACGGCGGCCGCTCCCGCGTTGCGTGGTGTCATGGCTTCATTCGAGAGGAAAACCGCACTCTGGATCGTCGCCACCGCTCTCGTCGCGACGGCCCTGGGCACGCTCCTCGCCTGCTCCGAGAGCGCTGCCCCTCCCACTGTCGCGTTCGTCCGCGTGCTGCCTCTCGTCGATACGTTGCCGGTGGGAAAGAGCTACCAGCTCTCGGCGGCGGCGCTGGATGGCAATGGTCGTCCACTCCCCGGCGTCGCGATCAGGTGGGTGACCGACAACGGCTACATCGCCACCATTTCGCCGAGTGGGATGGTGACGGGGCGCGGACTGGGCATCACCCGCATCGAGGCGGTCTCGGACGGGAAGACCGGGAGCGCGACCGTCCTCGTGGTCCCTCCGCCCGTCGCGTCGGTGGAGGTGAATGCCGACTCAAACGTGATGTTCGTGGGGCAGACCCGCCGGCTCACCGTCACGCTCCGCGATGAGCAGGGGAACGTCTTGGGCGGACGCCAGGTGGATTGGGAGAGCACCGACAGCGCAGTGGCGATCGCCACCGACTCCGGTGACGTGCATGTGTTCGAGGCAGGTGAGGCGACCATCATCGCCATCAGCGAAGGCGTCACTGGCTCGATGAGCCTGCGCTTCGAGCTCCCGGTGATCGTGCAGGGCAAGATCTACCCTCTCAAGTTCAAGACGTACGATCGCTCGCGGCAGGTCGTGCACCCCGATCTCGTGTACTTTCCCGGGGGATGGAATGGGCGGCCGTACTGGGCGGCCATTACCCCGTATCCGGGAGGCAACAGCGCGTTCGAAAATCCTTCGGTGTTTTCCAGCCGCAACGGAGTCTCCTGGCATCCGCCCAGGGGGCTCAAGAATCCGGTGGTGCGACCCTCCGGGGGATATCTCTCCGACCCCGACCTCCTCTTCCACGCCGAGACGAACGAGCTCTGGCTGTACTATCGCCAGACGTCGGGCGGCCGGGACGACATTCTGCTGACCCGAAGCGCGGATGGCGTGACGTGGAGCCCATCAGTACCGGTGTTCGGAAGCGCCGGCTATTCGCACATCTCCCCCGCCTTCGTCCGTACTCCGACGGGAGGATGGCGCAGCTGGTACGTGAACGCGGGCACGGTCGGGTGCACCGCGGCGGCAACCGCGGTCATGACGCGAGAGTCGGCCGATGGGCTCGCGTGGAGCGAGGGGAGGGCGGTGGAGCTGGCGCAGCCGGGCTCCGTGGTTTGGCACATCGACATCCAGTACGTTGCGTCGAAGGACGAGTACTGGGCGGTGTACGCCGCCTATCCCCAGGGGTCGAGCTGCGGGAGGAGCGAGCTCTTCTTCGCGCGCAGCATCGATGGCCTGTCCTGGCGCGCGTACCCGTCGCCGATGCTCCAGCGGCAGGAGATTCCCCAGTTCGCCGACGTCGTATACCGCTCCACCTTCATCTACGACGACGCGTCCGATCTGCTCACCGTCTGGTACTCCGGTAGCCGCTACACGCCGGGTGGCCAGCAGTGGAGTGCGGCGATCGGCAAGCGGCAGTACGCGGAGCTGTTGCAGAAGGTGACCGCTCCGGCCCCCCTGCGCGCGGCCGAGAATCGCGTTTACGCCGGGAGCGGGGCGGTACCCTTCCAGGCGCCCTGATCGTTGCGTCTGCGACTGTCACGGCATTGACAGTCGCTCCCGATCCGATACATTTAACAGGCTACGGAGCATCGCCATTAGCGGTGCGACCGGAGCGGCGGCGGTCGGGTGTCTGCGACCCGCCTTCCTGACGCAAGTCGGACCGCCGGTCACGCAGGACAATCTGACGTCGGGGTCGTTGTGACCCGGCGCGCCTTTGGGTCCCCACCCGCGCAACAGTGGCGAGTGTACCCGGCGGCAGCGGATGGATACCGCTCCCTGAATGCAGGGAGGACCGGTCCACCCGCGTTTTCGTTGGCGATCGCACGATCGTAACTGACTCGACCGAGAGACGCGCTGGAACATGTCACGCTTCACACCGCTCGATCGCTATCGCAACATCGGCATCATGGCGCACATCGATGCCGGGAAGACGACTACCACCGAGCGCATTCTCTACTATACCGGCAAGAGCTACAAGATCGGTGAGGTCCATGATGGCGCCGCCACCATGGACTGGATGGAGCAGGAGCAGGAGCGCGGCATCACCATCACGTCCGCCGCCACCACCTGCTTCTGGGAGCGCAGCGGCATCGAGTACCGCATCAACATCATCGATACGCCGGGCCACGTCGACTTCACGGTCGAGGTCGAACGGTCGCTCCGTGTGCTCGACGGTGCGGTGACGCTGCTCGATTCGGTCGCCGGAGTCGAGCCGCAGACCGAGACCGTCTGGCGCCAGGCCGACCGCTATGGCGTGCCGCGCCTCATCTTCTCCAACAAGATGGATCGCGTGGGCGCGGACTTCGATCGCTGCCTCAGCATGATTCGCGATCGCCTGACCAAGAATGCCTACCCGCTGCAGCTGCCCGTCGGCTCCGGCGAGCTGTTCACCGGCCACATCGATGTCATCGAGCGCAAGCAGTACATCTTCGACGAGGAGTCGCTCGGCAAGACGTTCAGCATCCTCGAGGTCCCCCCGGAGTTCAAGGAGGCCGTCGAGAAGGTGCGCCACGAGGTGATCGAGGCCGCGGTCACGCATGATGAGGCGCTGATCGAGAAATACCTCAATGGCGCAGAGCTGTCGGTCGAGGAGATCCGCTCGGCGATCCGCAAGGCGACCATCGGCGGCTTCATCACGCCGGTGCTCTGCGGCGCGTCCTTCAAGAACAAGGGCGTTCAGGCACTCCTGGACGCGGTGATCGACTACCTGCCGGCACCGGTGGACGTCCCCGCGATCAAGGGCCACGTCCCGCACCACGACGAGACGTTCGAGGAGCGCGAGGTGAAGGACGATGCGCCGTTCGCCGCCCTCGCGTTCAAGATCGCCACCGATCCGTTCGTCGGAAAGCTCACCTACATCCGCATCTACTCCGGTGTCCTCAAAGCCGGCTCCTACGTCTACAACTCGACCAAGGACAAGCGCGAGCGGGTGGGCCGCCTCCTCCAGATGCACGCCAACAAGCGCGAGGAGATCCACGAAGTGCGGGCCGGCGACATCGCGGCCGCGATCGGACTCCGTGACACCCGCACCGGCGACACGCTGTGCGACGAGGACGATGCCGTCATCCTCGAGGCGATGAAGTTCCCCGCGCCGGTGATCGACGTCGCGATCGAGCCGAAGACCAAGGCCGACCAGGACAAGCTCGCGATCGCGCTCGCCAAGCTCGCCGAGGAAGATCCCACCTTCCGGGTCCACACCGACTCCGAGACGTCCCAGACGATCATCTCCGGCATGGGCGAGCTGCACCTCGAGATCATCGTGGACCGCATGCAGCGCGAGTTCAAGGTGGACGCGAACGTCGGGCGGCCCCAGGTCGCCTACCGCGAGACCATCCGCCGCCGCGTCGAGAAGGTCGAGGGCAAGTTCGTGCGGCAATCCGGCGGCAAGGGACAGTACGGCCACGTGGTGATCAACATGGAGCCGAGCGAGCAGGGGCAGGGCTTCGTGTTCGAGGACAAGATCGTGGGCGGTGTGATCCCCCGGGAGTACATCGGCCCGGTCGAGCAGGGCATCAAGGAGGCGCTCGAGAATGGCGTGCTGGCCGGATATCCGGTGGTCGACATCAAGGTCGAGCTGATCTACGGCTCGTACCACGACGTGGACTCGAGCGAGATGGCGTTCAAGATCGCCGGCTCGATGGCCTTCAAGGAGGCCGCGAAGCGCGCCCACCCGGTGATCCTCGAGCCGATGATGAACGTCGAGGTCGTCTGTCCCGATGCCTACATGGGCGACATCCTCGGCGACCTCTCGGCGCGACGCGGCAAGATCGGCGGCATGACCCAGCGCGGAGAGGCGCAGGTGATCGCAGCCAGCGTGCCCCTGTCGGAGATGTTCGGGTACTCCACCAAGCTGCGCTCGCAGTCCCAGGGGCGCGCCGTGTACTCGATGGAGTTCAGCCACTACGAGGAAGTGCCGAAGAGCAAGGCCGAAGAGATCATCAACAAGGTGAAGCCGAACGGCAGATAGGTCGCGTCGGGATCACGTTCCTCCAATTCAGACCTGGAATTACAGAAAATGGCCAAGGCAAAGTTTGAGCGGACGAAGCCGCATGTGAATGTCGGGACGATTGGGCATGTGGATCATGGGAAGACGACGTTGACGGCGGCGATCACGGCGATCCAGGCGAAGAAGGGGATGGCGCAGTTCACGGCGTACGACCAGATCGACAAGGCGCCGGAGGAGCGGGAGCGGGGGATCACGATTGCGACGGCGCACGTGGAGTACGAGTCGGAGAAGCGGCACTACGCGCACGTGGATTGTCCGGGGCACGCCGACTACGTGAAGAACATGATCACGGGGGCGGCGCAGATGGACGGGGCGATCCTGGTGGTGAGTGCGGCGGACGGGCCGATGCCGCAGACGCGCGAGCACATTTTGCTGGCGCGGCAGGTGAACGTGCCGTTCATCGTGGTGTTCATGAACAAGGTGGACATGGTGGACGATCCGGAGCTGTTGGAGCTGGTGGAGCTGGAGGTGCGGGAGCTGTTGAGCCAGTACGAGTATCCGGGGGACGAGATTCCGATCATCAAGGGGTCGGCGTTGAAGGCGTTGGAGTCGAAGGATCCGGCGTCGCCGGACGGGAAGAAGATTGGGGAGCTGATGGACGCGTTGGACAACTACATCCCGCAGCCGAAGCGGGAGATCGACAAGCCGTTCCTGATGCCGGTGGAGGATGTGTTCTCGATCACGGGGCGGGGGACGGTGGCGACGGGGCGGATCGAGCGGGGGCTGGTGAAGGTGCAGGACGAGGTGGCGCTGGTGGGGTTCAACTCGGACAAGCGGACGGTGGTGACCGGGGTGGAGATGTTCCGGAAGCTGTTGGACGATGGGCAGGCGGGGGACAACGTGGGGTTGCTGTTGCGCGGGATCGGGAAGGAGGATGTGGAGCGGGGGATGGTGCTGGCGAAGCCGGGGTCGATCACGCCGCACACGCACTACATGGCCGAGGTGTACGTGTTGACGAAGGAGGAGGGGGGCCGGCACACGCCCTTTTTCAACGGGTATCGGCCGCAGTTTTACTTTCGGACGACGGACGTGACGGGGTCGGTGAAGCTGGCGGAGGGGACGGAGATGGTGATGCCGGGGGACAACGTGCAGATGGAGATCGAGCTGATCACGCCGATCGCGATGGATGAGGGGCTGCGCTTCGCGATTCGCGAGGGCGGCCGCACGGTCGGCGCCGGCGTCGTCACGAAGATCATCAAGTAGCGCACCTAGCACCTCGCACCGGGATTCCAATGACTGGAAGAATTCGCATCCGTCTCAAGGCGTTCGATCACGCCGTGATCGACCAGGCATCGGCCGACATCGTGCGCACCGCCGAGAAGACCGGCGCGCAGGTCTCGGGGCCGATTCCGCTGCCCACCAAGACGCAGCGGTGGACGGTGCTCCGCTCGCCGCACGTCGACAAGAAGTCGCGCGAGCAGTTCGAGCTGAAGACCCACAAGCGCGTGATCGACATCCTCGACAGCCGCGCACAAACCGTCGACGCCCTCACCAAGCTGGATCTTCCGGCCGGCGTGGACGTCGAGATCAAGGTCGAATAGACATGATCGGCATCATTGGAAAGAAGCTGGGCATGACCCAGATCTTCAACGACCAGGGGCAGCAGATCCCCTGCACGGTGATCGAGGCCGAGCCGAATCCCGTGGTGCAGGTGACGGACAAGGCGGTCGCCGGCTTCGCGGCCGTCCAGCTCGGCTCGGGCCAGCAGAAGACGCGACGGGAGTCGGGTCCGAAGGAGCGCACGCCCCGCGGCCGGCGCGCGAACAAGGCCGAGCTGGGGCACGCGAAGAAGGCCGGGCTCGACGCCGCGCCCCGCGTGCTGCGCAGCTTTCGCCTCGATGACGTGATGGGGAAGGACCCCGAGATCCCGACGTTCTCGGTGGGCGACGTGCTCAAGGTGGACATCTTCGCGATCGGCGATCTGGTGAAGGTCACCGGCACCACCAAGGGTCGCGGCTTCCAGGGCGTGGTGAAGCGCTGGAGCTTCGGCGGCGGACCGAACACGCACGGCAACACGAAGCACCGCCGCCCCGGATCGATCGGACCGGGCACCGATCCGTCGCGCGTCATCAAGGGCAAGAAGATGCCCGGCCACTACGGCGCCGAGCGCCATACGCAGAGTCATCTCCGCGTCGAGAAGATCGATCTGGAGCGCAACCTTCTTTACGTTCGCGGCGCCGTGGCCGGTCCCACCAACGGGATCGTCATGGTCCGGAAGCAGGGCTAGAGGCCATGCCAGAAAGCACGCAGATGGATGCCGCGGCATTTACCGGGAAGGGCACGTCGCGTGACCGCGTGCCGCTGCCCGCCGATCTGTTCGACGGCACGGTCAACCTGGCGGTCCTGCACCAGGCGGTGAAGGCGTATCTCGCCAACCAGCGCCAGGGCAACGCGTCCACCAAGATCCGGAAGTACGTCGTCGGCGGAAACCAGAAGCCGTGGAAGCAGAAAGGCACCGGGCGCGCGCGCCAGGGATCCATCCGTGCGCCGCAATGGGTCGGGGGAGGCACCGTCTTCGGGCCGACGCCGCGCAGCTATGCGCAGTACGTGCCGCGACAGGTGCGCGCCCTGGCGCGGAAGAGCGCGTTCAACGCCCGCGCCCGCGAAGGCGCGGTGGTGGTGGTGGACCGGTTCACGTTCGACGCGCCCAAGACCTCGCACATGGCCGCGCTCCTGGGGCGCCTCGATCTCACCGAGCAGAAGGTGCTGATCCTCACCGCCGGCGTGAACCAGCACGTGTACCTGAGCGCGCGCAACCTGCCCGGCGTGCAGGTGCTGCCGTACCAGGATGTCTCGGCCTACCACATCCTCTGGTCGGACGTGGTCGTGATCGAGGCGCCGGCGCTGGGCGAGCCTCTTCCTCCGGTGACCGAGACTGAATCGCCGGCCAATGCACCCGTGCGGAAGGGCGGGGGCGCGACGAAGAGCGCATCACAGAAGCGCGCGTCGGCGGCCAAGACCGTCAACGATAAGAAGAGCAAGGACGCGAAGAGCGCGCGCAAGGCGTCCACGAAGGCGAGCGCGAAGAAGCCCGCGGCGAAGAAGAGCGCGGCCAAGAAGGCGCCTCCCAAGAAAAGGAAGGGGAAGTAATCATGCCGACCCTGCATCAGACCGTCATCCGACCGATCGTCACCGAGAAGAGCTCGGAGGCGTACCAGGATCGCGGCGAGTACACCTTCCAGGTCCACCCTGACGCCTCCAAGCCCGACATCAGACGGGCGATCGAGCAGCTCTTCGGCGTCCACGTCACCGGCGTGTGGACGTCGCAGCAGCGCGGGAAGGCGAAGCGGATGGGGAAGACGGCGGGCCGTCGCGCCCACTGGAAGAAGGCGATCGTGAAGCTCCGCGACGGTGATTCGATCGAGATCTTCGAGGGTTAACGCATGGGAATTCGTCAGTTCAAGCCGGTGACCAAGGGAACGCGCTTCCGATCGGTGTCGGATTTCTCCGACATCACCCGGACGACGCCCGAGAAGTCGCTGACCGAGCCGCTCACCAAGTCGGGCGGTCGCGACAACCACGGTCACATCTCGATGCGGCGGCGCGGCGGTGGGCACAAGCGCAAGTACCGCATCATCGACTTCAAGCGTGACAACTTCGGTGTGCCGGCGACCGTTCGCGAGATCGAGTACGATCCGAATCGCTCGGCGCGTATCGCGCTGGTGGAGTACGAAGGGGGCGAGAAGAGGTACGTCCTCCACCCCAAAGGGCTGTCGGTCGGCGACACGATCGTGTCCGGTCCGGGATCGGACATCCGGAACGGCAACGCGCTGCCGCTCCGCGAGATCCCGCTCGGAACCTCGGTCCACAACATCGAGCTCAAGATCGGCAAGGGCGGCCAGATCTGTCGCTCCGCCGGCACGTCCGCCCAGGTCGTGGCCAAGGAGGGGGAGTACGTCACCCTCAAGCTGCGCTCGACCGAGGTGCGTCTCATTCACGGAAACTGCCTGGCCACGATCGGTGAGGTCGGCAACTCCGAGCACGAGCTGCAGTCGTGGGGCAAGGCGGGGAAAACGCGCTGGCTGGGGCGGCGCCCGAAGGTTCGGGGCGAGGTCATGAACCCCGTGGACCATCCGCACGGCGGGCGCACGCGCGGCGGACGGAACGTCGTCAGCCCGTGGGGCAAGAAGGAAGGCGTGAAGACGCGCAACAAGAAGAAGTCGTCGCAGCGATTGATCGTGCGCGGCCGGAAGCGCGGCAAGGCCACCCAGTAACATCGACCGGGACCAAGACTAATGGCGAGAAGCGTCAAGAAGGGCCCGTTCGTCCAGGAGGCGCTCCTGAAGCGGGTGCGGGCGATGAACGAGCGCAGCGAGAAGCGCGTGGTCAAGACGTGGTCGCGTGCGACCACCGTCACGCCGGAATTCGTCGGCCACACGTTCGCGGTGCACAACGGGAACAAGTTCATCCCGGTGTACGTGACCGAGAACATGGTGGGTCACAAGCTCGGCGAGTTCTCTCCGACGCGCCTGTTTCGCGGACACAGCGGCAAGGCGGTGGACAAGAAGGCCTCCGCCTCCGCCGCGGCCGCGCCGCCGCCGCCGCCCGCCGGCAGGGGAGGGGGAGCAAAGTGACCATGGCCGATGTGCGCGCCATCCAGCGGACCGCTCGCCAGTCGCCGTACAAGATGCGACTGGTAATCGACGAGATCCGCGGCAAGAACGTGAACGACGCCCTGGCCTATCTCATGTTCTCGAAGAAGCACGCCGCCAAACAGATCGAGAAGGTGCTCAAGTCGGCGGTCGCCAACGCCGAGTACAAGGCCCGGGAATCAGGCGAGTCGCTGGATGCGGATCGCCTCTACGTGAAGCATGCCGTGATCAACGAAGGTCCGAAGCTCAAGCGCTTCATGCCGGCCGCCATGGGCCGCGCGACGCCGATCATCAAACGGACGAGCCACGTCGAGATCGTGGTCGCCGAGAGGAAAGCGAGATAATGGGACAAAAAGTCAATCCGATCGGCTTCCGACTCGGCATCAGCCGGGAGTGGCGCTCGCGCTGGTACGCCAACCGGGACTTCCCGGCGCTGCTCAAGGAAGACGAGCTGATGCGAAAGTATCTCAAGGCCCGGCTGGGCCACGCCGCGATCGCCGATGTGCGGATCGAGCGCAAGCCGGGCAAGGTGGTGGTGACCGTGCATACCGGCCGGCCGGGCGTGGTCATCGGAAAGAAGGGCGCCGAGGTGGACAAGCTGCGTGATGAGCTGGCGCAGCTCACCGGCAAGGAAGTGGGGATCAACGTCGAGGAGATCAAGCGACCGGAGCTCGACTCGCAGCTCGTGGCCGATCAGATCGCGCACCAGCTCGCTCAGCGCATCAGCTTCCGGCGGGCGATGAAGCGGGCCGTTCAGAGCGCGATGCGGATGGGCGCGCAGGGCATCAAGATCAAGTGCGGCGGACGGCTGGGCGGCGCCGAGATCGCGCGCGTCGAAGGCTACCACGAAGGGCGCGTGCCCCTGCACACGCTCCGTGCCGACATCGACTACGCCACCTCCACCGCCAAGACCACCTTCGGCACCATCGGCGTCAAGGTGTGGATCTTCAAGGGGGAGAAGGTGGAGGATCGTCGTGGCAAGACCTACTCGACCGGCATGTGAGGGGAGCTGACCGATGCTGAGTCCGAAGCGCGTCAAATTCCGGAAGATGTTCAAGGGCCGGACGAAGGGGCTCGCCACCCGCGGTGCCCAGGTGTCCTTCGGCGCCTACGGGCTCCAGGCACTGGAGCCCGGCTGGGTATCGAACCGCCAGATCGAGGCGGCGCGCGTGGCGCTCACCCGTCACATCAAGCGCGGCGGCAAGGTCTGGATCCGCATCTTCCCCGACAAACCGATCACCAAGAAGCCGGCCGAGACTCGGATGGGGAAGGGCAAGGGGCCGCCGGAAGGATGGGTGGCGGTGGTGAAGCCCGGTCGCATGCTGTTCGAGCTCGAGGGCGTGAACCGCGCGACCGCCGAGCAGGCGATGGCGCTCGCGGCCGCCAAGCTCGGAGTCAAGACGAAGTTCGTGGCCCGAGAGGAGGCGCACACCGATGCTAGCTGAGCAGATGCGCGAGCTGTCGGACGACGAGATCCGGTCGCGGATCGCGGAGCTCGAGGAGGAGCGATTCCGCCTGAAGTTCCGGAGCGCGACCGAGGCGGTGGATGATCCGCTCCGGTTCCGGTGGATTCGCAAGGACATCGCGCGGCTGAAAACCGTCCAGCGCGAGCGGCAGCGTGCCGCGAACACCACAGCGGCTCGCTAAGGAGCGACAGCGCACATGGCAGAGACAATGAACCACGAGAACCCGACCCAGCAGAAGCGGCACGCCCGCAAGGAGCGTATCGGGCTGGTGGTCAGCGACAAGATGCAGAAGACGGTCGTGGTGGCGATCGAGCGTCGCTACGCGCATCCGCTCTACGGCAAGATGGTGACGCGCACCAAACGGGTGAAGGCGCACAGCGAGGACAACTCCGCCAAGACCGGCGATCGCGTTCGCATCATGGAGACCCGGCCGCTGTCGAAGGACAAGCGGTGGCGGGTGGTCGAGATCGTCGAACGTGCGCGATAAGGGAGAGAGCTCATGATCCAGCAGGAATCGATGGTCAAGGTCGCGGACAACTCCGGAGCGAAGACGGCTCTGGTGATCCGCGTCCTGGGCGGCACCAGGCGTCGCTACGCCGGGCTCGGCGACACGGTGATCGTGGCGGTGAAGAACGCCCTCCCGAACGGGACGGTGAAGAAGTCCGACGTCGCGCGCGCGGTGGTCGTGCGCACCGCCAAGGAAACGCGTCGCAAGGACGGCAGCTATATCCGCTTCGACGAGAACGCGGTCGTGATCATCAACGAGGCCGGCGAGCCGAGGGCAACCCGCATCTTCGGACCCGTCGCCCGCGAGCTCCGCGAAAAGAAGTTCATGAAGATCGTCTCGCTGGCGCCGGAGGTTCTGTAGCATGCGAGTGCTCACGTATCGCGCGAGCGAGACGACCAAGTATCGCCGGCGCCACAAGGGAAACGCCGAGCGCGTCAAGATGCGGATCACCAAGGGCGATACCGTCCGGGTGATGCGCGGGGATGACAAGGGGAAGGAAGGAAAGGTGCTCCGCGTCTATCCCAAGCGGGGTCGCGTGACGGTCGAGGGGATCAACATCGTGAAGCGGCACCGGAAGGCCCGTCGCGCCGAGGAGCAGAGCGGAATCATCGACTTCCCGGCCCCGATCTCGGTGTCGAAGGTCATGCTGCTCGATCCCAAGAGTGGTCAGCCGACGCGCGTCCGCGCGCGGATCGACGACGATGGCACCAAGGAGCGCATCAGCGCCAAGAGCGGGGACGCGATTCCCCGCACCCGCTGAGCGAGGACGAGACAATGGCGACCAAGGAAAAGAAAAAGGGGAAGGGCGGGGGCGGGCAGAGCGGGGACGGCCCGAAGGCCGATCACGCCGGCCTTGGGCTTCCGGTGCCGCCGCCGCGGATGAGGCTCTACTACGAGAACACGGTGCGCGGGCGACTGCAGAAGCAGTTCGGCCTGCCGAACCTCCATCAGATCCCGAAGATCGAGAAGGTCGTCGTGAACGTCGGCCTCGGCGAGGCGCTCAAGCAGCCCAAGCTGCTCGACAGCATCGTCACCGAGCTCGAGACGATCACCGGACAGAAGCCCGTTCGCACCAAGGCGAAGAAATCCATCTCGAACTTCGGGCTCCGCCAGGGACAGGAGATCGGCGCCAGCGTCACCCTGCGGGGCGCCAAGATGTGGGAGTTCATCGATCGCTTCATCAATGTCGCCATTCCGCGCATCCGCGACTTTCGCGGCATCGGCACGCGCTCGTTCGACGGGAGGGGCAACTTCTCTCTCGGCCTCAAGGAGCAGGTGATCTTTCCCGAGATCAACTACGACCAGGTGGAGCAGGTCCACGGTATGGACATCACCTTCGTCACCACGACCCCGCGCGACGACTATGCGTTCGCGCTGCTGCGCGAGCTCGGCATGCCGTTCCGTGGGGATGACAAGCCGATCCTGACCCAGATGTGAAGGCCTGATGTTGGGTGACGGGAGCGGGGCGCCGGATACGACGGTCCCGGCACCTGACACCGGCACCCGGACGCGTTTCTACTTCTAGCAACGAGAGTACCGATGGCTCGGAAAGCCATGATCGAGAAGAGCAAGCGGAAGCCGAAGTTCCAGGTGCGGCAGCACAACCGCTGCCAGCGCTGCGGCCGCTCGCGCGCTTTCCTCCGGAAGTTCGGCGTCTGCCGCATCTGCTTCCGCGACCTGGCGCTGAACGGCTTCATTCCCGGCGTCCGCAAGGCCAGCTGGTAGCCCGCGCGACCACCCGCTTTCTCCCTTTCCTACACGTCCTGACGGATACGATAGGAGCACGGACCCAACTATGAGCATGACCGACCCGATCGCCGACATGTTGACGCGCATCCGCAATGCCTGCGGATCGAAGCACAAGCGCGTGGACATGCCGGTGTCGAAGATGAAGATTGAGATCGCCAAGATCCTGCGGGACAACAACTACATCCGCGAGTTCAAGACGATCGAGGTGGACGGGGAGCGTCCCGTGCTCCGGCTCTACCTGCGCTACGCCCACGGCGAGCAGCCGGTGATCCGCGAGCTCAAGCGCATCTCGACCCCGGGCCTCCGCAAATACGTCGGAGTGTCGGCGATCCCTCGCGTGCGCAACGGCCTGGGCATGGCGATCCTGAGCACCTCCAAGGGACTCATGACCGACCAGCAGGCGCGGAAGGCGCGCACCGGCGGCGAGCTTCTCGCGCTCGTCTGGTAGGGAGCCCACATCATGTCGCGAATCGGAAAGAAGCCCATCCCGCTGCCGAAGAACGTCACAGCCACGGTCGAGGGGCAGACGGTGAAGGTGAAGGGGCCGCGCGGGGAGCTGCAGCGGACGATCCATCCCGAGATGCGGCTCACGTTGGAGAACGGCACGCTCACGGTGGCGCGCCCCTCCGAGGAGCAGAAGCACAAGGCGCTGCACGGACTCACCCGGTCGCTCGTCGCCAACATGGTCGAGGGCGTGGAGAAGGGATTCTCCAAGTCGCTCGAGATCATCGGCGTCGGCTACAAGGCCGAGACGCGGCCGTACGGGCTGCAGCTCGCGCTCGGCTACTCGCACCCGATCGAGTATCGGGCGCCCAAGGGCATCAAGCTGACGGCCACCGCGCCGACCGCGGTGACGATCGAGGGAGCGGACAAAGAGATGGTGGGTCAGGTGGCAGCCGAGATCCGCAACCTGCGCCCGCCCGAGCCGTACAAGGGCAAGGGCATCAAGTATCAGGGCGAGCAGATACGCCGAAAGGCCGGCAAGGCGGGGGGCAAGTAATGCGCTCGATTCATAAGCCCAAGTCGCGCTCGGAGAAGCGTCATCAACGCCACCTCCGCGTGCGGAAGAAGGTCGCGGGATCCACCGAGCGCCCGCGCCTCGTGGTGTACCGCTCGATCAAGCACATCTATGCCCAGCTCGTGGATGACATCACCAACCGCACCCTCATGACCATCTCCTCGAGTATCATCGAGGAGGGGAAGAAGGCGGAAAAGTCAGCCGAGGTCGGCCGCCGGATCGCGGCCAAGGCGAAAGAGGCGGGAATCTCCCGCGTCGTCTTTGACCGTGCGGGGTACCGATATCACGGCCGCGTGAAAGCGGTGGCCGATGGCGCCCGCGAGGGCGGGTTGGAGTTCTAAACGATGACGGAAAATCAGAATCCGGAGCCGGGCGGCCAGGCGCCGCAAGGCGGTAGTGGTGGGGGAGGGGGAGCCAGCGACCGCGGGGGCTTCACACGCGGTGGCGGCGCGAGCGCGCGCAGCGGCGGTGGCGCCCGTGGTGGACGCAGCGGCGCCGG
>JALZAQ010000023.1 GCA_030948255.1 Gemmatimonadota bacterium | reverse complement strand
GTTCAACGACGTCACATTGGCGAAGCGGCTCCACCAGGAACTCGAGGTGTCGCGCCAGCATCTCGAGTCGGCGTTCGAGGAGCTCCAGAGCACCAACGAGGAGCTGGAGACGACGAACGAGGAGTTGCAGAGTACGGTGGAGGAGCTGGAGACGACGAACGAAGAGCTCCAGAGCACCAACGAAGAGCTCGAAACGATGAACGAGGAGCTCCAGAGCACGAACGAGGAGCTGCAGGCCATCAACAACGAGCTGCGGCATCGGGGACTTCAGCTCAACGACCTGAATGCGCTGCTGGAGGGGATGCTCACCGGCATCCGGGCGGGGGTGGTGGTGATCGACCGGGACCTCCGGGTGCTCGTCTGGAACACGCGATCGGAGGAGTTCTGGGGCCTGCGGGCCGCCGAGGTCGTCGGTGCGAGCTTGCTCACGCTGGATATGGGGCTGCCGGTGGAGCAGCTCACCAGCGCGATCCGTGCGGTGCTGGCGGGTCAGAGCGCGCTCGAGGAGCTGGACGTGCTCGCGACGAATCGGCGCGGTCGCGCGATGCAGTGCCATGTCGTGTGCACGTCGCTGATGACGGCCGAACGTACGGTGCGCGGTGTTATATTGCTGATGGAAGAGACGCGGTGATGGCGAGGGATCATTCTCTCGGTTTCACCCCTTGATCTTCGCATTGGCCAGACTACATTTCGCCTTCCCCGGACCACGGGGGCTGAGCGTTCCTGCTGATTGACAATCGAGTGTGTGATGTTGTGCGATGGCTCTCATTTGAGCCGCGGCGATCGTGTGCTGCGGCGAGAGATCAATTCACGAACATTATTGATTCCGGACGCGATCTTTGGATCCGTCCGAAGGTCGCGTTCGGTAGAGCTAATCAAAATCTCTTGGAGAGTTTGATCCTGGCTCAGGACGAACGCTGGCGGCGTGCTTAACACATGCAAGTCACGGGGGCTTCGCAAGGAGCAACCGGCGAACGGGTGCGTAACACGTGAGCAACCTGCCGATCTGTGGGGGATAGCCGGGCTAACGCTCGGGTAATACCGCATACGTTCTCTTGGGGGAGTCCCTGAGAGAGGAAACCTCCGGGGCAGATCGAGGGGCTCGCGGCCTATCAGCTAGTTGGTGTGGGTAATGGCCCACCAAGGCGACGACGGGTAGCTGGTCTGAGAGGATGGCCAGCCACATTGGGACTGAGAGACGGCCCAGACTCCTACGGGAGGCAGCAGTGGGGAATCTTGCGCAATGGCCGAAAGGCTGACGCAGCGACGCCGCGTGTGGGAGGACGCCCTTCGGGGTGTAAACCACTGTTGCCCGGGACGAATCCAGGAGTTCACTCCTGTTGACGGTACCGGGTGAGGAAGCACCGGCTAACTCCGTGCCAGCAGCCGCGGTAATACGGAGGGTGCGAGCGTTGTCCGGAATCACTGGGCGTAAAGGGCGCGTAGGCGGCTCTTGCAAGGCTGTGGTGAAAGTCCGGGGCTCAACCCCGGATCGGCCGTGGCGACTGCGGGGCTGGAGCACTGTAGAGGCAGGTGGAATTCCGGGTGTAGCGGTGGAATGCGTAGAGATCCGGAAGAACACCCGTGGCGAAGGCGGCCTGCTGGGCAGTGGCTGACGCTGAGGCGCGACAGCGTGGGGAGCAAACAGGATTAGATACCCTGGTAGTCCACGCCGTAAACGATGGGCACTAGGTGCTTGGGGGAGCGACCCCCTGAGTGCCGGCGCTAACGCATTAAGTGCCCCGCCTGGGGAGTACGGCCGCAAGGCTGAAACTCAAAGGAATTGACGGGGGCCCGCACAAGCGGTGGAGCATGTGGTTTAATTCGACGCAACGCGAAGAACCTTACCTGGGCTTGACATGCACGGGAAACCCTCGAGAAACCGGGGGCCCTCTTCGGAGTCCGTGCACAGGTGCTGCATGGCTGTCGTCAGCTCGTGTCGTGAGATGTTGGGTTAAGTCCCGCAACGAGCGCAACCCCTGCTTCCAGTTGCTACCGGGTAATGCCGAGGACTCTGGGAGGACTGCCGGTGCCAAACCGGAGGAAGGTGGGGACGACGTCAAGTCATCATGGCCCTTACGTCCAGGGCTACACACGTGCTACAATGGGCCGTACAAAGGGATGCGAAGCCGCGAGGTGAAGCCAATCCCAAAAAGCGGTCCTCAGTTCGGATTGCAGTCTGCAACTCGACTGCATGAAGCCGGAATCGCTAGTAATCGTGGATCAGCTACGCCACGGTGAATACGTTCCCGGGCCTTGTACACACCGCCCGTCACGCCATGGAAGCGGCGAGCGCCCGAAGTCCGTGCAGCAACCTGGGCAACCAGGGGCAAGCGGCCGAAGGCGAGCGTCGTGACTGGGGCGAAGTCGTAACAAGGTAGCCGTAGGGGAACCTGCGGCTGGATCACCTCCTTTCTGGAGCGACGAGTAGATCGGAACACGGATCGAAAGTCCTCACAGTTGTCGCTCGTCTCGACAACCTCTCTCTCATTTTCGATTGTGGCGATTCGCGCACCGGTTCGGTGCGTTGCGCCCTCATGCTATTTGACAACGGAAGTGGTGTAGATCGTGGGATACGATCGCGTGCGTCTCGAGTGGCTCTCCGTTCCAACGGGGGGTGCCTGAGCGAGCGTGGTCGTGCGAATCATCACGAATTGCAATTTGTTGTACAGATTGCACTCGGAGCAGCTGTCGGATTCTAATCCTTTCCGGCGCTGCGTAGATCGCGCGTGCTCTGCTTGACACTTGATCAGGTAGTCAAGCGAGCGAAGGCATGTGGGGGATGCCTGGGTACACGGAGGCGACGAAGGCCGTGGTAAGCTGCGATAAGCCAGGGGGAGCGGCACACACGCATTGAGCCCTGGATGGCCGAATGGGGAAACCCGGCTGGGCGCGAGTCCAGTCACACTCCCGCAAGGGAGTGAGCGAACCCGGGGAACTGAAACATCTCAGTACCCGGAGGAAGAGAAATCAACCGAGATGGCCCAAGTAGCGGCGAGCGAACGGGCCCCAGCCCAAACCGATCTCCTTGTGGGATCGGGGTTGTAGGACCCACAGACGCCGGAGTAAGAGGTCAGCCGAAGTCCCCTGGAATGGGGCGCCAGAGACGGTGAGAGCCCGGTACGCGAAGATTTCTGCGCCGGTAGTGGAGTTCCTGAGTAACGCCCGACTCGAGTAATCGGGCGTGAATCTGGGGGGACCACCCTCCAAGGCTAAAGACTCCCGTGTAACCGATAGTGGACGAGTACCGTGAGGGACAGGTGAAAAGCACCCCAGTGCGGGGAGTGAAAGAGATCCTGAAACCACATGCCTACAAGCGGTAGGAGGGTGGTCAGGGCCTTCGGGTTCTGACGCGCCTGACTGCGTGCCTTTTGCATTATGATCCGGCGAGTTACTCCTCAGGAGCGAGGCTAAGCTGGTATCCAGCGGAGCCAGAGCGAAAGCGAGTCCTGTAACGAGGGCGACCAATGAGTTCCTGGGGGTAGACCCGAAGCCAGGGCGATCTACCCATGAGCAGGGTGAAGCTTCGGTAACACGAAGTGGAGGCCCGCACCGGTGTGGGTTGAAAACCGCTCGGATGACTTGTGGGTAGGGGTGAAAGGCCAATCAAGCCTGGAGATAGCTGGTTCTCCCCGAAATCTATTGAGGTAGAGCCTCGGGAATATGTCAGCAGGAGGTAGAGCGACTGGATGGGCGCGGGTGGCGACAAGCCATACCAACCCCAACCAAACTCCGAATGCCTGACTGATGAAGCCCGGGAGGCAGTCGCTGAGCGATAATGTCCAGCGGCGAGAGGGAAAGAACCCAGAGCCACCGCTAAGGCCCCAAAGTGGCCGCTCAGTATAGCGAAGGATGTGTTCGTGCTGTGACAACTGGGAGGTTGGCTTAGAAGCAGCCATTCCTTTAAAGAGTGCGTAATAGCTCACCAGTCCAGCGTGAATGCGCCGAGAATGGTCGGGATTAAGCGGCCCGCCGAAGCGTGGCCTTGACCGCAAGGTCAGGGGTAGGGGAGCGTTCCCATAACAGTGAAGGGCCCGTGGAAACGTTGGCCTGGAGTGGTGGGAAGTGAGGATGCCGGAATGAGTACGCGCAAATCGGGGTGAAAACCCCCGACACCGTAAGCCCAAGGATTCCTGCGCCATGGCAATCAGCGCAGGGTGAGGCGGACCCTAAGGCGAGGCCCCAGAGGCGTAGCCGATGGACAGCCGGCGAATATTCCGGCCCCGTCCGCGAGACGTTTGACCAGCTGAGGGACACTGGAACAAAGCAGCGGCGGCCATGTGGACGGCCGTCCAACCGCGTAGGGCGCAAGCCCGAGACGGGATGGCGAGGGAAGGCTTTCGGGCCGACCCGAGCGTTGTGGAGTCGACAGGCAAGAAAAGCTCAGTCTGGGAGTCGCGCGCGACGTCCGTACCGTAAACCGACACAGGTGGGCGAGGCGAGTAGCCTCAGGTGAACGAGTGAAACGTGGTCAAGGAACTCGGCATACTGATCCCGTAACTTCGGAAGAAGGGATGCCCCGTGGGGTAGCCAGGTTTACCCTGGTCGCTCGACGGGGTCGCAGTGAATCGGCCCAAGCGACTGTTTAGCAAAAACACAGGTGTGTGCCAAGCCGCACAAGGCGCCGTATACACACTGACGCCTGCCCGGTGCCGGAAGGTTAAGGGGAGAGGTCAGCCCGCAAGGGTGAAGCCTTGAGCCGAAGCCCCGGTAAACGGCGGCCGTAACTATAACGGTCCTAAGGTAGCGAAATTCCTTGTCGGGTAAGTTCCGACCTGCACGAATGGCGTAACGACTTGGGCACTGTCTCGACCACGTGCTCGGCGAAATTGCAGTCTCGGTGAGGATTCCGAGTCCCCGCGACAGGACAAAAAGACCCCATGCACCTTTACTGTAGCTTGTCATTGGACGTTGCACTTCACTGTGTAGCATAGGTGGGACCCTGCGAGCCCGGCGCGCTAGCGTCGGGGGAGGGGCCAGTGAAATACCACCCTGTGTTGTGCGACGCCCTCACCCAGACGGGCAAACCCCGTCGGGGACCGTGGCAGGTGGGCAGTTTGACTGGGGCGGTCGCCTCCGAAAGAGTAACGGAGGCGCGCGCATGGTGCCCTCAGTGCGGTCGGTAATCGCACGGCGAGCGTAACGGCAGAAGGGCGCCTGACGGTGAGAGCGACAGCTCGAACCGGCACGAAAGTGGGCCGTAGTGATCCGGTAGCCCGGTGTGGATCGGCTATCGCGCAACGGATAAAAGGTACGCTGGGGATAACAGGCTTATCGCGCCCGAGAGTTCACATCGACGGCGCGGTTTGGCACCTCGATGTCGGCTTATCACATCCTGGGGCTGGAGAAGGTCCCAAGGGTCCGGCTGTTCGCCGGTTAAAGTGGTACATGAGCTGGGTTCAGAACGTCGTGAGACAGTTCGGTCTGTATCCGTCGTGGGCGTTGGAGTGTTGAGGGGCGCGGACCCTAGTACGAGAGGACCGGGTCGGACTGCCCGCTCGTGTCCCGGCTGTGCCGCCAGGTGCAACGCCGGGTAGCGATGGCAGGCGGGGATAACCGCTGAACGCATCTAAGTGGGAAGCCCCCCCCGAGATGAACACTCCCTTGCTCCTAGAGAGCACTAAAGGGCCGTGAGAGACCATCACGTCGATAGGCCGCCCGTGGACATGGGGCAACCCATTCCGAGCGCAGCGGTCCTAATCGCCCGTGCGGCTTGACTACTCCCAACTGAGTCACCGCAAGCAGAGCAGTACGATCTTCGATGCTTCGCACCCAGGATCTACACCACAACCGTCTGTCAGCGTGAATCCGCTGGCGACTGGAGCGTAGGGGCCACACTCGTTCCCATCCCGAACACGATCGTTAAGCCCTACAGCGCCGATGGTACTCCGTCCGAGAGGACGCGGGAGAGTAGGCCGTCGCCGGCACCCCAATCACAGAGCCCCGACATGCACGCGCATGCCGGGGCTCTGTGCGTCTGAGCCCCTTGCCCTTCCCATTCCCATCACCCCGGCTCAGCTTCCGATGATGTCAGAGTCGCCGCCGACTCAGCCGGCTCCGCCCAGCGTCACCCGCGCCGGCACCGTTGCCGTCGTCGGAAAACCCAATGCCGGGAAATCCACCCTCCTCAATCGCATCGTCGGCCAGAAGCTGAGCATCACTAGCCCCAAGCCCCAGTCGACGCGCACTCGGGTCGTCGGAATCCACAGCGCCAACGGCTGCCAGATGATCCTCACCGACACGCCGGGACTCCTCGAGCCCCGCTACGCGCTGCAGAAGGCGATGCGCTGGACCGCGCTCGAGGTGCTGCGGGACGCGGATGTCATCCTCTACCTCTCCGACGCAGCCGAGGGAGCGCCCCGTCCGCTCGCCGAGACCGCCCGACTCGATCGCCCGCCGCGCGCCCCGATCGTCACCGTGCTCAACAAGATCGACCTCATCCCCGCACCCGGACGCGACCAGCTGACGATCGATTGTCCCCTCGCGCATCAGATCTCCGCCCGCAACGGAGAAGGCGTCGCCCGCCTCATCGACGACGTCGCGGCTCGACTCCCCGAGAGTCCGTTTCTCTTCCCGGAGGAGGAGATCGGGACGCAATCCGTCCGCTTCTTCGTCAGTGAGCTCGTGCGCGAGAGCGCCCTCGAGCAGCTCGACGAGGAAGTGCCCTATAGCGTCGCCTGCGAGGTGGAGGAGTTTCGCGAGGAGAGGCGGCCGTTGTACATTCGTGCCGTGATCTATGTCGAGCGCGAAAGTCAGAAGGGGATTCTGATCGGCGATGGAGGCGCGCGCATTCGCGAGATCGGGCGCTCGGCCCGCCTCAAGATCGAACAGCTCGTGGACGCCCCGGTCTATCTCGATCTCTGGGTGAAGGTTCTCGCCAACTGGCGTCGCAACGCGCGCTCCCTGGAACGATTCGGCTTCACCCTTCCGAAAGAGGAGCGGGCATGAGTCTCTCCCCGCAGCTGCTCTCCATTCTCGCATGCCCCAAATGCAAGGGCCCACTCGAGTACCGGCAGAGCGAGAAAGCGCTGCGCTGTCCCGAGTGCCGCCTCGACTACACCGTGCGTGATGACGACATCCCCATCATGCTGATCGATGAGGCCACACCCTTTTAGGCGCGAGCGACTCGTTGGATTGCTGCTCCTGGGCGCGATGGCATCCCCGGCCTTCGCCCAGGGCGGGCTGACCACGGAGGGGGCACAGTTCCTCCTCATCCCCATCGGCGCACGCTCGCTTGGCATGGGACAGGCCGTGGTCGCCGACGAGGCCGGGAGCGAAGCCGTGTGGTGGAACCCTGCCGGCCTGGCACGCGCGGAAACGCGCGAGGTGGCGGTTCACCATTATCAGAGCTACGTCGGCACCGGCGACGTGTTGTCGCTCGTCGTTCCGTCATCGCGACTGGGTGTGCTCACCGGATCGGTCTATATCCTCAACTTCGGCGCCCAGGAGATCAACGACCGCGGAAATCTGTCGACCGGCACCTTGCTCCCCCGCAACCTCGTCTACGCCGCCAGCTACTCCACCACCATCGGCTCCCGCGTCAACGCGGGAATCACCTTCAAGATCGTGCAGCTCCGCGTGGACTGCAGCGGAAGCTGTGGCGTCCCCACCGTGTCGGCGTCCACCAGCGCCGTCGACGCGGGTGCCCAATACGATCTGCCCGGAGCCCCGCTCACCATCGGCGTGGGGGTTCGCAACGTCGGCCCCAGCTTCCAGGTGAACGACCGCGAGCAGGCCGACCCTCTGCCGACGCGCATCCAGCTCGGCGTCCTCTATCACGGCTCCGCTCTCTCGCGCTACGTCAAGGGAACAGACATCCGGCTGGAGAGCGACGTCATCGGGAACGACCGCTTCGACGGACCGGCCGCCCGCCTCGGGGCGGACATCGGGTACCGTCGCATCTTCCACCTCCGCGGCGGATACGTGTTCGAGAGCTCACAGGCGTCGGGACCGTCGATCGGTCTCGGGCTCTCCGCCGGAAGTCTCTTCATCGACATCGCACGACTCTTCGAGAGTTTTTCGGAGGCGACGGGGCAGCCCCCCGCCTACATCTCGCTGCGCTATCTGTTCTGATGGCGCGCGGAGCGCTCGTCTTTCTCGCCCTCATCGCGACGGCCCGGCTTGCCGCGCAGACGGCGGACGTCGCGACGCCCTGGATCTCCCTCCCTCCCCGAGCGTCCGCGCTGCGCGTTGCGATGGCGCAATCCGCGCGGGCAGAGCCGCGACACTCCTTCTCGCCGGCGCGGCTGGGACCGGATCCGTGGTGGGCCCCTCTCGTGTCGGCAGCTGTTCCCGGAGCGGGTCAGGCAGTGCTCGGACAGAGCCGGGTCCTCCCCTACGTCGGTGTCGAGATCTTCGCCTGGACGGAGTATCTCTCCCTCCGCCGTGACGGGCGCAACGGACGGCATCAGTACCAGGACCTCTCTCGCACGGTGGCACGGTCGCTCTTCTCCGACAGCCTCCCCAACGGCGACTTCGAGTACTACGAGAGCATGGAGCACTTCGTCGAGAGCGGCGTCTTCAGCCAGAGTGCTGGAGGTGTCGTGATGCCGGAGAGCGATGAGAGCACGTTCAACGGCACCCTCTGGCTTCTCGCCCGCCGCACGTTCTGGGAGGATCCGACGACGGCCCCGCCCCCGGAGTCCGTTCCGTATCAGCGCGCCCTCGAGTTCTACGCGCGCCGCGCGGTCCGGCCCGAATACCGGTGGTCGTGGCGAAACGCGCAGCTCGAGCAGGATCTCTTCCGGCGCACGATCGAGGAGAGCAACGACGCGTTCCGCTCGGCGACCCAGTATCTGGGACTGATCATCGCCAATCATGCGTTGAGCGCGGTGGATGCATTCGTGACTCTCAGGCTGCGGCGCTCGCCGGGGCCGGACCATCGCGTCGGCTTCGAAGGGCGCCTGCCCTGGAGTCGACTCGGCGCTCCACCGGCCTCGTCCGTGGCGCACCGATGAAATGGATCTACGCGCTCCTGCTGGTCGCGCCGCTGGCCCTCATCGCCCAACATCGGCATGCGTCGCCGATCGCCGTCTTCGCCCTCAGCGCGCTCGCCATCATCCCGCTCTCGGCGCTTCTCGGGAGCGCCACCGAGCAGCTCGCCGGTCATACCGGCCCGACGGTGGGCGGGCTCCTGAGCGCGACGCTCGGGAATCTCTCCGAGCTGATCATCGCCACACTGGCGCTGCGCGCCGGACTGATCGATCTGGTGAAGGCATCGATCACCGGCTCCATCCTGGGTAATCTGCTCCTCGTGCTCGGAGCCGCTCAGCTTGCGGGCGGCCTCCGCTACAAGGTCCAGCGATTCAATCCCCAGCTCGCCGGCATGAGCATCTCGTTGCTCGTCACGGCCGTGGTGGGACTGGTCGTGCCGGCGATCTTCCGGATGGCGCACCCCGATCCGGCCCGCATCGCGACCGTGCGGATGTCGCAATACATCGCGGCTCTCCTGATCGTCGGGTACGGCCTGTCGCTGCTCTACTCCATGGGAACCCACCGTGCCGCGCTCGGCGAGGGAGGAGATATCGCGGTGGGCGACGAGGAGGAAGCGCTCTGGTCGCTGCGCCGTGCCCTTGTCGTTCTGTTCGCGGCGGCAGCGGGGATCGGCGTCATGTCCGAGCTGCTCGTCGGGGCGACCGAGGCGGCGGTGAAGACCCTCGGTCTGTCGCAGTTCTTCATCGGTCTGATTCTCATCCCCATCATCGGCAACGCGGCCGAGCACAGCTCGGCGGTGATGATGGCGCTCAAGAACCGGATGGATCTGGCGGTCACGATCGCGATCGGATCGAGCATCCAGGTCGCGCTGCTCGTCGCACCCCTTCTCGTGTTCATTGGCATGCTCGTCGGGCAGCCGATGGATCTGGCCTTCCGCACGATCGAGGTGACGAGCGTGGCGCTGGCCGTCCAGATCGGCGCCGCCGTCGTCCTGGACGCGGAATCGAACTGGCTGGAAGGGGCCCTCCTGCTGATCGTCTACAGCGTGATGGGCGTTGCGTTCTTCTTTTTCTGATCGTCTGCCGAGGAGCCTCCGGCCGTGCCGCGTCTCTTTGACTTCGCTTTTCGGGGCCCCTATGTTGCCGCCAGCAGACACGAGGACCGCCTAGCGTGGGGCAAGCGAACGCCATCTTCTTCTCGCCGGAGATGCGGCGTCCGTCGGCCGCGCTGCATGCGTGGCTCGATGGGCGAAGCCTGCCGGTCTCGATCATCGACTCGGGCGACGAGCTGATGGACATAGCGCTTCGGGGACGTCCGCGGCTCGTCCTCTTCGACGCCGCGAGCGCGCCTGACTCTGCGCACGCCGCCTGCCGGCGTCTCAAGCGCGACTCCTATACCGGTGTGATTCCGGCTGCGATCTTCTCCGCGCCGGGAGTCGAATCGCTGGTGGCAGCTTTCGCGGCCGGAGCAGATGAGGTGTTATGCCTCGACCGCACGGGAACGCATCCCGAGCTGATCGTGAGATTGGATGGACTCCTGCGGCGCGCCGACCGCGACGTGCACGTCCACCCCTCCACCTTCCTTCCCGGCGCTCCGGAGATCGAGGCCGAGATCGGGCGCCGCCTCGCCGCCGGGGAGCTGTTCGCCGTCTGCTATGCGGATCTCGACCACTTCAAGGAATTCAACGACCGCTACGGCTATTACGAGGGCGACCGCGTCATCCGCATCCTGGCGAAGATCCTGCACGACGTGGTGAAGGGGATCTCACCCGAGGGAAGCTTCGTCGGCCATATCGGGGGCGATGACTTCATCTTCATCGTTCAGGGCCCCGACGCAAGCGAGATGTGCCAGGAGATCGTCGCCATCTTCGACTCTCTCGTTCCGTATCAGTACTCGGAGCAGGACCGCCGTGCGGGCTACTTTTTCGGCAAGGACCGTCGCGGCCAGCTTCACCGGGTGCCCCTCATGACGGTGAGCATCGGCATCGTGACGAACGAGCGCCGGCATTTCTCCCACGCGTCGCAGGTGAGCGAGCTCGCGACGGAGATGAAGAGCTACGCCAAGACGCTTCCCGGGTCCGTGTTCGTGGTGGATCGTCGGCAGGACACGACGCCGGGGCTCCCCACGGCGCCCGTCGAGCGTTAGCGTCCCAGGGATGGAGAGACCATGAACGTCACGTGCCCCGAGTGCTCCTCGGTGTTCCGTGTGGATCCGACGAAGATCCCGCGTTCCGGCGTCCGCGCCCGATGCTCCGTGTGCGGGGGCGTGATCGGCATCGGCGCAAGCGGCGCGATCGGTGACGACTTCGCCGCATTCGGCGATGTGCGGCCTGCCCGTGCCGCCTCCGCCCCTGCCGCCATGGCAACGGCTCAGGCCCCCGCGGCCGTCCCGCCCTGGCGGACGGCGATGCCGTCGAGCACTAGCACTAGCACGGGCACGCGCGCCCCCACCCCCGTCCAGCCCGCGCCAGCGCCGTTCCCCCAGGCCAGGACGGCGCCCGCTCCGTCGGCCGCCCCGCCGCGCCAGAGCGGAGGCTTTCAGAGGCCATCTGACAGCGCAGCGACCGATGAGCTGGATGCGCTGATCGCCGGATCCGGCGGCGCCGGGTCGCCAATCGCCATTCCGCCGGCGGGTGATCTGGAGTGGCCGGAGCTGGAGGGGGAGGCCGCCCCGGCACCCCGGGCCGAGCCAACCCCGCCTTTCCAGGCGGCCCGGCGAGCCCCACCCTCCTCGTCCGTCAACCCACCCGCGGCGCCGGCATTTCGCGCTGCGTCGCCACCGCCAGCCCCGGCCCCACCTCCCTCGGCCGCTCCGTCCTCGCCTTCGACCGTCTCGCGCGCGACGCCGCTCCGAGCGCCAGCGATCGCGCCCAGCCCAGCGGGAGAGCGGCCGCCCGCGCGGGCCCCGATCAACCCCTTCCTCGCCAACGATCCGAATCAGAAGGCGAAGAGACTCGCCCGGGCGCTCGTCTCGGACATCATCGCGTATTTCCCGCAGAAGCACAAAGAGGCCGTCCGCAACGGCACCCTCAAGGAGTACTTCCGCGAGGAGATCAAGAAGAGCTACGAGGAGTACGCGGACCAGATGGGCAAGGAGTTCGCCGAGAGCACCACGCACTTCCAGGATGCCCTCAACGACGTGCTCGCCGGCGGGAAGCGGGTGTTCTGACGGAGCCGTCTTGGCCGGGGCCCTACACGGGCCGCCCGTGCCGCTGTATCTTCCGAGAGCCGCGAGCCGTCGTCCGCCACATTCGGCGGGGCGGCTCGTGTCATACGCGGACCGGAGAACGGCATGGCAGAGACGGAGACGGCACGGCGGCTCGGCCGCCAGAGCGGGCGGCTCGACGATCTCAGGAGGTACCTTTGACCTGGACGCCAAGCGCTCTCGCGTTGCTGATCTCGAGCGGCAGATGGCCGAGCCCGGCTTCTGGGATGACCACGAGCGCACGAAGGCCGTGATCCAGAGCGTGCGGTCGATGAAGGATCTCATCGAGCCGTACGACAAGCTCTCCACCAGGACGCGTGACGCGGGCGAGCTCGCCGAGATGTTGGACCTCGAGCCGGACGAGTCGCTGCGGGCCGAGTTGGAGCGCGAGATCGAGAGTCTCGAGGGCGACGTGCAGAGCTTCGAGCTCCGGGCGCTCCTCCAGGGCCCGGACGACCACCGCGACGCCCTGCTGGAGATCTCCTCCGGCGCCGGAGGAACCGAAGCCCAGGATTGGGCCCAGATGCTCATGCGGATGTACACGCGGTGGGCGGAGCGCCGCGGCTTCGGAGTCGAGATCCTCGATCTGAGTCAGGGCGAGGAAGCGGGTATCAAGGGCGCGATGCTCGAGATCAAGGGTCAGTACGCCTACGGGTTTCTTCGGGCCGAGAGCGGCGTGCACCGTCTCGTGCGGATCTCCCCGTTCGACTCGCAGTCCCGCCGGCACACCAGCTTCGCGTCGGTGTTCGTCTATCCGTCGGTGAACGAGGAGATCAACATCGAGGTGCGCGAGGAGGATCTGCGGCTGGACGTGTTCCGCGCGTCCGGCGCTGGCGGCCAGCACGTCAACAAGACGAGCTCGGCGGTCCGGATCACGCATCTCCCGTCCGGCATCGTGGTCTCCTGCCAGCAGGAGCGCTCGCAATTCAAGAACAAGGCGACTGCGATGAAGATGCTGAAGGCGGCGCTCTATCAGCGCGAGGTGGAAGCGCAGGAAAAGAAGAAGGCGGCGATCGATGCCAACAAGAAGGACGTATCCTTCGGCAGCCAGATTCGAAGTTACGTCTTTCAACCGTACACGATGGTCAACGACCACCGCACCGAGCTGAAGATCACGGACGTGCAGAAAGTGATGGACGGGGCGATCGACCCGTTCATCGAGGCGTGGCTGAAGTTGGGCACCAGCGAGGCGGCGTGAGTGATGAGCTGAACTTCGTTCTCCGCGCCCGCCGGGAGACGCTGGCGGCGCTCGAGCAGATCGGTGTGGCGCCGTACGCCTACGGCTTCGATCGCACGCACAGCGCCGCCGCCGCGCGGTCGGCTCTGGGAGATGCCGCCGACGGGCCGGAGGTGCGCGTTGCCGGCCGGTTGATCGCCCTCCGCGCTCACGGCAAGACGACCTTTGCCCACCTCGCGGACCAATCGGGGCGCATCCAGCTCTACTTCCGGCGCGACGCGCTCGGCAGTGACGGAGCCGCGCTCCTCGACCTGCTGGATCTCGGCGATGTGGTCGGAGTGGCGGGCCCGCTCTTCCGCACGCGCACCGGCGAGGCGACGGTTCGCTGCGCGTCGCTCGTTCTGCTCGCCAAGTCGCTTCGACCCCTCCCGTTCGGGAAAGAGGAGACGGTGGACGGACGGGTGGTCAGGCACTCGGGCTTCTCCGATCCGGAGCAGCGCTATCGCCAGCGCTACGCCGATCTCGCGGTCCACCCCGAGGTGCGGGCCGTCTTCGTGGCGCGCTCCCGCATGGTGTCGGCCATGCGCTCCTTCCTCGACGAGCGGGACTTTCTGGAGGTGGAGACGCCGGTGCTCCAGTCGCTCTACGGCGGCGCCGCCGCCCGGCCGTTCACCACGCACCACAACGCTCTCGACATGCCCCTCTTTCTCCGCATCGCCGACGAGCTGTATCTCAAGCGACTGATCGTGGGCGGCTTCGAGCGGGTGTACGAGATCGGGCACGATTTCCGCAACGAGGGAGTCGACCGGACGCACAATCCGGAGTTCACGATGCTGGAGTTCTACCAGGCGTATGCGGACTACCGCGAGATGATGACCGTGGTGGAGTCGCTGCTCGATCGGGCTGCCGAGAGCGTGCGAATCGTGCCGGCTCTCGCCGACAGGGTCCCGACGCTCCGCGCGCCCTTCCCGCGAATCGAGTGGCTGCCGTCGCTCGACGCCGCCCTCGGGGCCGACTCCCTGGCGATGGACGACGCGTCGCTGCGGAACGCGGCGGGGCGGGCCGGTGTTGACCATCCAGCGACGCTCAGCCGTCCGAAGCTGCTGGATGAGCTCTTCCAGGCTCTGGTCGAGTCGACGATCGAGACTCCGACCTTCGTCGTGGACTATCCGGCCGAGCTGTCTCCGCTGGCCAAGCCCAAGCGGGGCGACCCGCGGCTCACCGAGCGCTTCGAGCTGTTCGCGAAGGGGCGGGAGCTGGCCAACGCGTTCAGCGAGCTCAACGATCCGCTCGATCAGCGCGCCCGCTTCGAGGCCCAGGCGCGCCTGCGCGCGGCTGGCGACCAGGAGGCGAGCGGCGTGGACGAGGACTACCTTCGAGCAATGGAGTACGGCATGCCCCCCATGGGCGGCGTCGGCATCGGCATCGACCGGCTGTTCATGTATCTCGCTGACATCTCGAACATCCGCGACGTCATCCTGTTTCCCCTGCTGCGATCCGAATGAGCGACCGCATGGGTCGATTAGAGATGGGCATCGCCTGGCGGTATCTGAGGGCGCGCAGCGGGTCGCGTCTGCTCTCGTTCATCAGCGTCATCGCCATCGGTGGAGTGCTCGTCGGAGTGAGCGCGCTCATCATCATCATCGGCGTCATGAACGGCTTGCAGAACGACTTGCGGGAGAAGATCCTGATCGGGAGCCCGGACGTGCGCGTGCTGACCTTCGGGGACGACCTCAAGATGACGAGCTGGCGCGCGACGCTGGACAAGGTGAAGAAGCAGCCGGGTGTGATCGCGGCCGCGCCGTTTGTCCTGGCGCAGGGGGGAATCACCGCCGGCCACTCCTACGGCGACGGCGTCATGCTTGTCGGAATCGAGCCTCAGGGGAAGACGACCGCCAACGTCACGAGCATCCGCCAGCACGCGATCATGGGAGACTTTCGCTTCGCGAGTTCCGATGGACAGCAGCGTGGCGTGGTGCTCGGGAAGCGCATCGCCGAGCGACTCAACGTTTTCCCCGGCGACAAGGTGATGCTGATCTCGATCGCCGGCGTTCAGCTCAATAGCTCGGTCGGGGGGATCGTCCCCCACTTCGAGCCGTACGAAGTGACGGGGGTGTTCGAGACCGGCATGTACGAGTACGACAACAGCTACGTGTACCTTCCGATCGACGTCGCCCGCCAGCTCGCCGGGCTGGGCGACGCCGTCACCGGACTCGAGGTGCGCACCGTCAACCGGTGGAGGGCACGCGAGGTAGCGGCGCGCATTGGGACCAGCCTCGGCTTCCCCTATCGTGTTGTGGACTGGCAGGAGCAGAACTCATCGCTCTTCTCCGCGCTCAAGCTCGAGAAGTTCGCCATGGGGGTGATTCTTCTGCTGATCGTGGTGGTGGCGGCCTTCAACATCGTCAGCACCCTGAGTATGGTGGTGAAGGACAAGACCCGCGAGATCGGAATTCTGCGCGCCATGGGGATGCGCGCGCGCTCGATCCGTAGCATCTTCTTCGCCCAGGGCATGGTCATCGGTTTGGTGGGGACCACGTTGGGACTGCTCGTGGGCATCGCCCTCTCGATCGGCCTCGATCGCTACAAGATCATCAAGCTCGAGCCGTCGGTGTACTTCATCGATCATCTGCCCGTGACGCTTCAGGTGGTCGATGTGTCGCTCATCGTAGTGGCGAGCATGGCGATTGCGGCGCTCGCCACCTGGTACCCGTCCTGGCAGGCGGCACGTCTCTACCCGGTCGAGGCGATCCGGCACGAATGACGGTCATCGAAGCGCGGGATCTGGCCAAGAGCTACGTCGGCGGCGATGGAGGGATCCTCCACGTCCTCGACGGGGTGAGCCTGGACGTGCATCGCGGCGAGATGGTGGCTGTCGTCGGCACGAGCGGCGCCGGCAAGAGCACGCTCCTGCACCTCCTCGGAGCGCTGGATCGTCCATCTCGCGGGAGCATTGCGCTGGCCGGCCAGTCGCTTCACGGCCTCGGCGACGACGAGCTGGCCGAGGTGCGCAACAAAAAAGTCGGCTTCGTCTTTCAGTTCCATCACCTGCTTCGCGAGTTCTCGGCGCTGGAGAACGTCATGATGCCCTTGCGCATCTTGGGCCGCGACGTGCGAGAAGCGCGCTCGAGGGCCGAGGAGCTTCTGGCCCAGGTCGGGCTGAGCGGGCGCATGTCGCATCGCCCGTCGGAGCTGTCGGGCGGAGAGCAGCAGCGCACGGCTGTCGCGCGCGCGCTTGCCGTCGATCCGGCCGTCGTCCTCGCCGACGAGCCATCCGGCAACCTCGATCACCTCAATGCCGAGCGCCTCCACGATCTGTTCGCGCAGCTCGCCCGCGAGCTGGAGACGGCCATGGTGGTGGTGACCCACAATCGATCGCTCGCGGCCCGGGCCGACCGGGTGCTGCTTCTCGAGGACGGGCGCCTCCGCGATTCCGATGTGAGGGAGGTGGTGGCCTGATGCTCTGCGATAACTGTAAGGAGAACGACTCCGTCATCACGCTCACCCGGACCGGGCCGAGCGGTGTCGTGGAACAACACCTGTGCGAGAAGTGCGCGGCCGAGAAAGGGGTCGAGACGACGCTCAGCACCCCGAAGCAGGCGATTACGGACTTTCTGTTCGCGGTCCAGAAGCAGCTTCCGCCCATGACGGCGGACGCGGGCCGCTGCACCTTCTGCGGCATGACGCTGCGCGGAGACTTCAAGGCGACTGGCCGGTTGGGCTGCGCGCGCTGCTACACCACGTTCGAGTCGAGTCTGCGCGATCTCCTCCGGCGGGTTCACGGCAGCTCCCGTCACGCCGGCCGACGCTACCTGGCGCCCGAGCCCGTCTTCCTCGAGGGGGGAAGCGTGCTCAACGAGCTGCGTGACCGTCTGCGCCGCGCCATCGAGGGGGAGCAGTTCGAGCTCGCTGCCCAGCTGCGCGATCAGATCAAGGCAACCGAATGACGATCGATCTGTCCCTCCTGCCCGATGGAGGCGTGAGCTGGCTGGACGCGTCCGGCGATCAGGCCGGGATCGTTCTGTCCTCGCGGATCCGGCTTGCCCGCAATCTCGAAGGGTTTGCCTTCTCCGGCCGGGCCCGGGACGGCGAGCGCCTGAGGGTCCTGGCGAGCGTGCGCGAGGCCGTGCAGACCACCCCGGCCGTTCAGGGAAGCATGCTCGTCCGCGTGGACGAGCTGCCCTCCGAGGACCGCCTGCTGCTGCACGAGCGCCATCTGGTGAGTCGGGAGCTGGCGGGGCTCGATCCGCAGCACCCAGTGCGCAGTGGCGCGGCCGTGTTTCTCGGAGATGGCTTGAGCGTCATGGTAAATGAGGAGGACCATCTGAGGCTCCAGGCCCTCCGGTCGGGGTTCGATCTCGCAGAGGCCTACTCCGCGATCGAGCGAGTGGATGGGGAGCTGGGACGCCGGATGCCGTACGCGTGGCATGAGGAATTCGGCTTTCTGACGTCCTGTCCGACGAATGCGGGCACAGGATTGCGCGCTTCGGTGTTGATACACTTACCGGGGCTCGTGCTGACGAAGGAGATCGGCAAGACGCTGTCGGGATTGCAGCAGGTGGGTCTGACGTACCGGGGGCTGTATGGGGAAGGGAGCGAGGTCGTCGGGAACTTCTTTCAGATCTCGAATCAGACCACGTTGGGCCGGTCGGAAGAGGATCTTCTCGACCACTTGAACTACGTCGTGCGCACGGTGATCGGTCGGGAAGAGGACGCCCGACGGGTGTTGCTCCGTGATGCAGGATATATTATTGAGGACAAGCTGTGGCGCGCGTACGGCACGCTGCGTTACGCCCGGAGCCTCACGTTCGAAGAGGCGATGAACTACCTCAGTGGCGTGCGGTTGGCTGTGGGATTGAAACTGATCTCCGGTCTCAGTGTATATACTCTCAACAAGCTCCTGATTTTTTCGCAGTCTGCGCACCTGGCCTATACCGAAGGCCGCTCTCTCACCGAGGGCGAGGCCAATCTGGTCCGCGCGCGATACGTGCGACAGGCGCTTGCAGATGAGTCTGGGACACACGGGTAGCCCGATGACCGGGCTCCCACACTGAGGGGCGTATGAACGGCTACAACTTCACCGAGCGCGTGCGCAAGGTTCTCGCGATGGCTCGCGAGGAAGCCGCCCGTCTCCACCACGAGTACGTGGGGACAGAGCACATTCTGCTCGGCCTCATTCGTGAGGGTGAGGGAGTTGCGGCGGCCGTTCTCCAGAACCTGAGCGTCGACCTCGACGACATCCAGCAGAAGATCGAGGAGACGGTCAAGAAGGGGAAAGCGGCGCAGACCACTGGCCCCGACCTTCCGTATACCTCGCGCGCGAAGAAGGTGCTCGAGCTCGCCATGAGCGAGGCGCGCGAGCTCAACCACAGCTACGTCGGCACCGAGCATTTGTTGCTCGGTCTTCTGCGCGAGGAGAAGGGCATCGCCGCGCAGGTTCTGACGGACACCGGGGTCAATCTCGATGCGGCCCGCACCGAGACTTTGCGCCTGCTCGGCACCGACGCGCCGCAGGGGGGCACCACGGCCCAGGCCGGAAGCCAGCCCCAGCCCCAGACACAGAAAGGGGAGAAGAAGTCCAAGACTCCCGCCCTCGACCACTTCTGCCGCGATCTCACGCAGCTCGCCGCCGAGGGTCAGCTCGATCCGACCATCGGGCGGGCCAAGGAGATCCAGCGCGTCATGGAAGTGCTGACGCGCCGGAAGAAGAACAACCCGGTGCTGATCGGCGAGCCCGGCGTCGGGAAGACGGCCATCGTCGAGGGCCTGGCGCAGCTCATCGCCAACGGCGAGTGCCCGGAGTCGCTCCGGGAGCACCGGGTTCTGGCGCTCGACATGGCGGCCGTGATCGCCGGCACCAAATACCGGGGCCAGTTCGAGGAGCGCCTCAAGGCGGTCATGAACGAGATCGCGCAGAACAAGAACATCATCCTCTTCATCGACGAGTTGCACACTCTCGTCGGCGCCGGAGCGGCCGAAGGAGCGATCGACGCCAGCAACATGCTCAAGCCGGCGTTGGCTCGCGGCGAGCTGCAGTGCGTTGGAGCCTCGACGCTGAACGAGTACCGCAAGTACATCGAGAAGGATGGCGCGCTCGAGCGCCGTTTCCAGACCGTCATCGTGGATCCCCCGTCGGTCGACGAGACCGTGGAGATACTCAAGGGTCTGCGCAAGAAGTACGAGGACCATCACCACGTGACGATCCCCGATACCACGCTGGTGTCGGCGTCCAAGCTGTCGGAGCGCTACATCACGGACCGCTTTCTGCCCGACAAGGCGATCGATGTGATCGATGAGGCGGGCGCGCGGGCGCGCCTTGCGGCTCAGGCACCGCCGCCCGAGGTGGCGGAGCTCAAGGGCAAGCTCGAGGCCGTCAACGGAGAGAAGGAAGCCGCGGTCCGAGACCAGAACTTCGAGCGCGCGGCCGGCCTCCGTGACAGCGAGCGCGAGCTGCAGGGAGAGATCCGGAAGAAGCAGGAGGAGTGGGAGAAGCGCCGCCAGTCCTTCCGGCCCGTGCTGGGCGAGGAGGAGATCTCCTTCATCGTCAGCCGCTGGACCGGCATTCCGGTCACCCGGCTGCAGGAAGCCGAGAGCTCGCGGCTCATGCGCATGGAAGACGAGCTGCACGAGACAGTCGTCGGCCAGGATGACGCCATCAAGGCGCTCTCGCGCTCGATCCGCCGCAGCCGCGCCGGTCTCAAGGACCCGACGCGGCCGATCGGCTCGTTCATCTTCTCCGGCCCCACCGGCGTTGGGAAGACGGAGCTCGCTCGCGCGCTGGCGAAGTTCCTGTTCGCCGATCCGACGGCGCTGATCCGGGTCGACATGAGCGAGTACATGGAGAAGTTCTCGGTGTCGCGCCTCATCGGCGCTCCTCCCGGGTACGTCGGCTACGAAGATTCCGGGACGCTGACCAAGGCGGTGCGGCGCAAACCGTACAGCGTCGTGCTGCTCGACGAGATCGAGAAGGCCCATCCGGACATCTTCAACATCCTGCTCCAGGTGCTGGACGAGGGCCATCTGACCGACAACTACGGGCGCGTGATCGACTTCAAGAACACCGTGGTCATCATGACGTCGAACGTGGGCGCGCGCGACATCACCAAATCCGCCGGGCTCGGCTTCAGCCAGCCGGATGACCGCGCGACCTTCGACCGCATCCAGGAAAAGGTCAAAGAGGAGATCCAGCGCGTCTTCAATCCGGAGTTCCTGAACCGCCTCGACGACACGATCGTCTTCCACCCGCTGTCGCGGGAGCACATCGGGCAGATCGTCGGCATCCTTCTCAAGGAGATCCAGAAGCGCCTCTCCGACGAGGAGATCACGCTCAAGATGACGGAGGCGGCGAACGAGTTCCTCGGCTCGCACGGCTACGACGAGCACTTCGGCGCCCGTCCGCTCAAGCGCTCCATCCAGCGCTTTATCGAGGATCCTCTCTCCGAGAAGATACTGGTCGGCGAGTTCGCCAAGGGCGACGAGGTCGAAGTCGATGTCGCGGCTGACAAGGAGAAGCTCGACTTCAAGGTGTTGAGCAAGGCCTGAGAGGGCGGTTGCCGGGTCTCCGGCGCCTCGTTCAGGAGCAGACGCAGCGGGCCTCGCGATCATCGTGAGGCCCGCTTGCTTGTGGATCCGTCACCCGACGGATCATGGTCGGCGTCGCTTTCGGGCAAGGGACTTTCCCCCCCGATCCGTGTACATTACAGCCATGTCACGCTTTACCCTCGTCCTCGTCGCGCTGGCGACGGTGACCGCACGGGCGTATGCCCAGGCGCCGACACCATCCACCGAGGCGTGCGCGTCGCCGGATTCCGTCATCATCCGTGGCAACGCCCGGGTCGCCGAATCCCTGATCCGGAGTGACGCCGCGCTTCCGATGGGGGTGCCCTTGAACTACCGCGCCGAGCAGCGCGCCCTCAAGGCCCTCTTCGCCACCGGCCAGTTCGACGACGTGCGTGTGTCGTGCGAGCCGTCATCGGCCGGCAAGGCGAGCCTCGTCATCTCGGTCGTCGAGCGTCCGCTCCTCGGGGACGTGACGGTCACCGGGGCGAGCGCGGTCTCGCCTCGCACGGTGCGGGAGAAGGTCGACATCCTCATCGGCCGGCCGATCGACCCCGCTCAGGTCGCGCGGATCATCCAGCGCATCGATTCCGTCTACGAATCCGACGGCTACTACCTCGCCCGGGTGCGGGCCGAGACCACGGTCGCGAACGGAAAGACCAAGCTCACCTTCAGCGTCGACGAAGGACGCCGGCTCGCGGTCTCCGGCATCGAGATCCGCGGCAACAGCAGCCTCCGGGCGCAGACCATCGTGAAGGCGATGAAGACGAAGCCCGAGGGATTCTGGTGGTTCCGGCGCGGGGAGTTCGACGACGACAAATTCCGGGAGGATCTCGGCGATCGCATCCCCAAGCTCTACGCGCACGAGGGCTTCGTGGATTTTCAGGTCACGCGCGATACGCTGATCGTGGATCGGACGCGCGGCAAGGCTCTCATCCGCCTGGACGTGACCGAGGGTCCCCGCTACCGCATCGGCTCGTTCGACGTGGCCGGCAACCGCCGCTTCTCCACCGATGAGATCGCCCGCTTCTACCCCTTCGCTCTCAAGGCGCCGACCATCACCGCGCGCCTCGGCGGCGCTCTGCGTCGCGGCTCATCGGGGGGGCAGCGGTACTTCGACCAAGCCCAGTGGGACGCCGCCACCCAGAGCGTGCGCACGGCCTACAGCAACGAGGGCTATATCTACGCCTCGGTGCGTCCGGTGGTGGACCGGGTGACCGGGCCTGACTCCGTGCCGACGGTGAACCTGCGGTGGGAGATCGAGGAGCAGAAGCCCGCCACAATCAACCGCGTCGAGATCGTCGGCAACGACTACACGGCGGAGAGCTGCATCCGGAGTCAGGTGATCATCCTTCCGGGCGACGTGTTCAACCAGGATCGCCTCATCCGAAGCTGGCAGAACCTCGGCAACCTCGGCTTCTTCGAGGCTCCGGTGTCGCCACCGGAGACTCGGCCGGCGAACGAGCAGGGCGACGTGGACATCGTCTTCAAGGTGAAGGAGAAGCGCACCGGCAACATCAATTTCGGTGCGTCGGTGGGGCAGGGCACCGGGCTCGGAGGCTTTCTCGGGCTCGACCAGCCGAACCTCTTCGGGCAGTGCAAGCGCGTCTCCGGTAACTTCCAGTTCGGCCAGTACATCAACGACTACTCGGTGAGCTATACGGATCCCGCGATCAAACAGTCGCGCATCTCGGGGACGCTCACCGGATATCACACGCGCTCGCGCTTCATCGTCGCCGACCTGGGCCGCAGCGTTCGAACCGGCGGCTCGCTCCAGTTCGGCTTTCCCATCCCCCGGTCGCGCTTCTCTTCGATCTTCCTCTCGTACGGTGGCGAGGCGGTGACCTACAGCGGCGGGCTCTTTCAGCGCGACACGAGCGCCCAGTCCTGCAGCGACTGCTTCCGGTCGACATTCGGCGTCAGCGCGCAGCGCGAGACCCGCATCGGCCTCCCCTTCGCCACGGGTGGAAGCTTCCAGAACTTCTCGGCGCAGTTCAATGGCGGGCCCCTCGGCGGGACCGCGAACTTTCAGCGCTATACCACCGAGCTGCGCACCTACGCGCCGCTCGGAGAGTTCGGCGGCACCAAGCCCGGGTCTCAGCCTTCGACCTTCGTGCTCGGTCTCACCGCGCGCGCCGGCTCGGTATTCGGCAACGTCGGTCCTTTCTTCGTGTCCCAGGCGTTCGCGCTCGGGGGCACCCAGTTCGGCGAGCAGCTCCGCGGATACGATGAGTTCTCGATCACCCCGCAGGGCTACATCTCGGGCACGAGCACGCAGTCGGCCCGCCGGGCATCGTTCGGCAACGCCTACTTCACGACGACTGCCGAGCTGGGGCTTCGGTTCAACCAGATGGTCTACACCAACGTCTTCTTCGACGCCGGCAACATCTGGAATCGGCCGCGGGAGTTCGACCCCACGCGGCTCTATCGGGGCGCGGGAGTCGGGGTGTCGCTCGTGACCCCGCTCGGACCGCTGGGGCTGGATTGGGGGTATGGATTCGATCGGGTCGACGCCCAGGGGCGGCCGGCTCCGAAGTGGGTATTGCACTTCAAGTTCGGGCAACTTTTCTAAATCGGAGTGATCATGCGTCCCTTCGTTCGCGCCGCGCTCTCGACCGCGGCCCTCGTCACTGGCGGCGTCACGGTCGCCACCGCGCAGAGCGCGCCCAAGATTGCGTACATCCGCTCGCAGGACGTCCTCGCCGTCGCGCCGGGTCGGGCCGAGGCGGAGGCACAGTTCCAGAAGGAGCTGGCAGGCTACCGCTCCGAGATCACGCGCATGGGCGATTCCCTCCAGGCGATGATCGCGGACTACAACAAGGCCGAGGTGACACTGAGCCTCCCCGCCAAGCAGACTCGCCAGGCGGACATCCGCAAGCGCGAAGACGCGTACCAGCAACGGCGTCAGCAGCTCGAGCAGCAGGCGTCGCAGCGCGAGGCGGAGCTGGTGCGGCCGATCATGGCCCAGATCCAGCAGATCATCCAGTCGGTTCGCGACGAGGACGGCTACGCCATGATCTTCGATGCGCAATCGCAGGCCGGAGCGGTGGTCGCCGCGGACAAGAATCTCGACATCACCGACAAGATCATCACTCGGGTGAAAGCGGCTGGCATCGCGAAGGGCGCGCCGGTCGCGGGGACACCGACGGGTCCCGTGGCCAACCCGGTCGGAGTGTCGTCGTCGAAGAAGCCGCCCACGCGTTGATACCTCCGCCCCATCGTTTGCCCGACCACGCCGGAGTCGGGGAAGGGAGCCGTTCCCGCTCCTCCCTGACCGCGGCGGACATCGCGCACCTCGTCGGCGGCCGACTCATCGGCGACGGCGGGGTGCGCGTCTTCTCGGTGGCCCCACTGGACCGCGCCGGGGAGCAGGACCTGAGCTTCCTCGCCAGCTCCAGGTACAGCGGACTCTTCTCCGCGTCGGCGGCCGGTGCGGCGCTGGTCGCACCGGCGCTGGCGGAGATCGATGGAGGGCCAGCCGTCCGGATCGTCGTGGAGCAGCCGTATGAGGCGGTGCTCCGCGTCCTCCCGGCTCTGTATCCGGAACGGCCCCGGCGCAGCGGAATCCATTCATCGACCGTCCTCGGACGCGGAGTCACGATCGGTCAGGACGTGTTTATCGGACCTCACGTCACCATCGGTGACGGCGCTGCTCTCGGGGACCGCGTCTGGATCGACGGCGGCTGCGATGTCGGCGCGGGCGTGGGCGTGGGGGCGGACAGCCGTCTGCATGCCGCCGTGACCCTCTACCCCGGCACGACGATCGGGCTGCGCGTACGCGTGCACGCCGGTGCCCGCATCGGCTCCGACGGCTTCGGGTACGTTTTTATGGATGGCAGCCATCAGAAGATCCCGCACGTCGGACGCTGCCTCATCGGGGACGATGTCGAGATCGGCGCGAACAGCTGCATCGATCGAGGGAGCGTCGACGACACGGTCGTCGGCGCGGGCACGAAGATCGACAATCTGGTGCACATCGCGCACAACGTTCGGATCGGGCGGCTCTGTCTCATCGTGGCTCAGGCGGGGATAGCGGGGTCGGCGCGGCTGGAGGATGGCTGTGTCATCGGAGGCCAGGCCGGGCTCAATGGGCACATCGCCATCGGTGCGCGGGCGCGAGTGGCGGGGCAGTCGGGTGTGTTCGGGGATGTCCCGGCGGGCGAGAGCTGGTCGGGCTATCCGGCGCGGCCTCATGCCGAAGCGCTCCGCACGCAGGCCGCGCTCTCCCGCCTGGCGCGGATCGCGCGCGCCCTCGAGCGACTCGTCCATCCCTCCCCCCCGCCGCCGCCACTCGAATGACGGGGCGGCGTCGCTCGATCGCGTCTCCGGTCACCCTCGAGGGAATCGGTCTCCACCTCGGCCAATCCTGTCGTATCACCTTTGGACCGGCGCCGGCGGGAAGTGGAATCGTCTTCCGGCGGAGCGACCTGCCCGATGCGCCGCCGATCTCCGCCCACGCGGATCAGGCCGTGCTCACGGAGCGTCGCACCCAGCTCGGCGAGGGCGAGCGCTCGCTGCACACCGTCGAGCACGTCCTGGCCGCCGTGGCGGGGATGGAGATCGACGATCTGCTGATCGAGCTCGATGCCCAGGAGCCGCCGATTCTGGACGGGAGCGCTCTTCCCTTCGTCGAGGCGCTCATGCGGGCGGGCATTGCCGAGCGGGCGGGCGAGGTACAGTATCTCGATCTGCCGGAGCGCCTGTCGCTCCGGGTGGGAGACGCGTGCTACGAGGTCGCGCCGGCTCGGTCGCTGTCCCTGAACGTGCGCATCGACTTCCCTCACCCGCTCATCGGGGCGCAGGAATTCGATTCGGCGATCACCCCGGAGCGGTTCGCGCGCGAGCTGGCGCCAGCCCGCACGTTCGGTTTCCTGCGCGAGGTCGAGGTGCTGCGCGGGATGGGACTGATCAGAGGCGCCTCGACGGCGAACGCCGTCGTGATGGATGAGATCGGCCTGATCGAGACGACGCTCCGATGGCCGGACGAGTTCGTCCGCCACAAGATGATGGATTGCGTGGGCGACCTCGCGCTGGCGGGAAAGCGCGTACGCGCCCGGATCATGACCACCAAACCGAGTCACCGGGGGACGGTGACGCTCGTGCGCGAGATGCTGGCGCGCGCCGCGAAGGAGACGGGGATGCTGGGTATCGAAGAGATCATGAAGGTGCTGCCGCACCGCTATCCCTTTCTTCTCGTGGACCGCATTCTCGAGATGGAGGAAAAGAAGCGGATCGTCGGCATCAAGAACGTCACCATCAACGAGCCGTTCTTTCAGGGCCACTTTCCGGGTCATCCGATCATGCCCGGAGTCCTGATCATCGAAGCGATGGCTCAGGTGGGGGGAATGCTGCTGCTGGGGACGATCGGCGATCCCGAGAGCAAGGTTGTCTACTTCATGTCGCTCGATAACGTGAAGTTCCGCCGCCCGGTGCGGCCAGGCGACCAGATCCGCTTCGAGTGCGAGATCCAGCAGATCCGCGGCCGGATCTGCAAGATGCGCGGCGTCGGCTTCGTGGACGGAGAGGTCGTGGCCGAGGCCGACATGGCGGCGATGGTGCGCGACCGGTGAGCGCGCGCATCCATCCGACGGCGATCGTCGACGCTACGGCGACGATCGGCACGGATGTCGAGATCGGTCCGTTCGCAATCATCGGTGAGGACTGTCAGATCGCCGACGGCTGCCGGATTGCCGCGCACGCCGTGCTGGAGCGCCACGTCCGCCTGGCGGCGGGCGTCAAGGTGGGGGTGGGCTCGGTGCTCGGCGGCGATCCCCAGGACCTCAAGTTCAAGGACGAGCTGACGACCGTCGAGATCGGTGAGAACACGACCATCCGCGAGTATTCGACGATCAACCGGGGCACGTCCCAGTCGCACAAGACGTCGGTTGGCAAGAACAGCTTCGTCATGAGCTACGTGCATCTCGCTCACGATTGTCACATCGGCGACGGCGTCATCCTCACGAACGGAGTCCAGCTCGCCGGTCATGTCACGATCGAGGATCGGGCGATCGTCGGCGGCGCGACGGCCGTGCATCAATTCGTGAAGATCGGCGCGCACAGCTTCATCGGCGGCTGCTCACGCGTCGCCAAGGACATCCCGCCATTCCTGAAGGCGGTCGGAAATCCGGTCAAGCTTTACGGATTGAACAGCGTCGGACTCCAGCGCAGCGGGTTCGATCCCGCCGTCATCCGTGAGCTGAAGCGTGCCTACCGCCTCTTCTTCCGGTCCGAGCTGAACGTCTCGCAGGCGCTCGCCCGCGCCGAGTCGGAGCTGGAAGCTTTCGCCGAGGTCAGGCACTTCATCGAGTTCGTCGGCAGCAGTGGTCGCGGAGTGGTGATCTGAGGGCGCGCACGAGGGTCGGCGTGGCCGGCGCCGGGAGCCTCGGATACCACCATATCCGTATCCTGCGCGACCTCCCCGATGTGGAGCTGGTGGGATTCGTCGAGACGCGCACGGAGAGGGCGGAGCAGGTGGGGAGTGAGCTCGGCGTCCCGGCCTTCTCCACGCTGGCCGAGCTGATCGGCGCCTGCGAGGCGCTCACGATCGTCGTTCCGACGCCCGAGCATTTCGCAGTCGCCAAGCCCGCCCTGGAGCGCGGTCGCCACCTGCTCATCGAGAAGCCGCTGGCGTCCACCATCGAGGAGGCCGACCAGCTGCTCGCGATCGCCAAGCGCACCGGCGCGCTCATCCAGACGGGCCACGTCGAGCGCTTCAATCGGGCGATCCGCGCCGCTCAACCCCATATCGACGCCCCCCGCTTCATCGAGAGCGACCGGCTGGCACCGTTCAACCCTCGGGGGTCGGAGGTCGCGGTCGTGCTCGACCTCATGATCCACGACATCGACTTGGTTCAGAGCCTGGTCGGAGGGCGCGTGACCAGCGTCGCCGCCGTGGGTGTGCCCGTGCTCACGCCGTCGGTGGACATCGCGAACGCGCGCATCTCCTTCGATACCGGAGCGGTGGCGAACATCACGGCGAGCCGCGTCTCCCGGGAGCGCATGCGCAAGCTGCGCATCTTCCAGCGCAGCGGCTATCTCTCGCTCGACCTCGCGCTCGGCTCGGGGGAGTATTTTCGGATGAAGCCCGACCTCGATCTGCGCGAGCTCGCCCGGGCGCCGCTCGCGCTCGAGGCATTCGTGGAGCGGGTGCCGCTCGACGCCCCGGAAGGGGAGCCGCTCCGCCTGGAGTTCGAGAGCTTCATCGCGGCCGTGCGCGGCACGGCTCCACTCGTCGTGAGTGGGGAGGCGGGAAGGGACGCGCTCGAAGTGGCGCTCCAGATCGTGCGCGAGATCGAGCGCACGATGCCCAGCCTCGCCGGATCGCCAGGTGCGTGAGGTTCTGTTCGTCGCCGGGGAGACCTCCGGCGACCTCCATGCCGCGGGCGTGGCGGCCGAGCTGCGTCGTCGTCGTCCCGATCTCCCGTTGGCTGGCGTCGGCGGAGCGAGGATGCAGCAGGAGGGCGTGACGCTTCTCGAGCACGCGGAGCGTCTGGCGGTGATGGGGTTCGCCGAAGTGCTGACTCACGTCCCGCGGCACTGGTCCCTCCTCCGTCGCCTCACGCGCCGGCTGCGCGCGGGCGATGTGGCGCTGGTAATCGTCATCGATTACCCCGGCTTCAACATGAAGCTGGCCGCCGCGGCGAGGCGCTGCGGCATTCCGGTGCTCTACTACATCACCCCACAAGTCTGGGCATGGGGCGCGAAGCGGCTCGCCGCCCTGGCGCGAACGGTCACGAGAGCGGCTGTGATTCTCCCGTTCGAGGAGGCGCTTCTCCGAGCGCATGGCGTCGATGCGAGCTTCGTCGGCCACCCGCTTCTCGACCGAGCGCGATCGCTGCCTTCGCGGGAGGAAGCCAGGTCCCGACTCGGCCTCGACGCGACCGCACCGGTGCTCGCTCTCTTTCCCGGGAGTCGAACACAGGAGATTCACCGGCATCTCGAGCCCTTCGTCGCGACGGCCCGTGTGCTACAGCAGCGTGTGCCGTCGCTGCAGGTCGTCGTGAGCGTGGCGCCGGGAGTCGCGATCGACCCTGGTGCCTGCACGTACCCGCTCGTCCGCTCCGCGTCCTTCGACGTGTTGCGGGCGGCCGACGCTGCGTTCTGCAAGAGTGGGACGTCCACGCTCGAGGCGGCCGTGGCGGGCTGTCCGCTGGCCGTCGGGTACCGGACCAGCCGGTGGACATACGCCATTGCCCGTCGAGTCGTCACCATTCCCTTCATCGGGCTCGTGAACGTCGTCGCCGAGCGGGAGGTCGCCCCGGAGTTCGTCCAGGACGCGTTGGTCCCCGAGCGTGTGGCCAGCGTCCTTCAACCGTTGCTCTCGGACAGCGCGGCCCGGCGCGCGATGCTCGAGGCCCTGGCGGATGTGCGTGCGCGACTCGGCGCTCCCGGCGCGGCGGGTCGCGTCGCCACCATGGCGCTCGAGCTGCTCGATGGCCGATGAGGTCGTGCGGGCGCGCCGCCGGGCACGCCGCATCAACTGGGTCGCCCGAGTGGGTGGGGCGGGCTTTCGCGCGCTCGCCCGCAGTTGGCGGCTGACGGTAATCAACGAGGAGCCGGTGCGCGCGCTGCAGACCGGTGGCCAGCCGTGGATCTTCGCGTTCTGGCACGGCCACATGCTCCCTCTTCTCTGGCGACACCGGGGCTCCGGTATCGGCGTCCTGATCAGCGAGCACGGCGACGGCGAGATGATCGCGCAGGTTGCGCTGGGGCTCGGCTATGCCACGGTGCGTGGCTCGACCACCCGTGGCGCGCAGCGCGCGCTTCTCGGCGTGATCCGGGCGGTGGAGAGCGGGCAGGCAGTCGGCATCACCCCGGACGGCCCGCGCGGGCCCGCGGAGGAGTTCGCCCCTGGAGCGCTGGTTGTCGCCCAGCGAACCGGCGCGCCGATCGTCCTCCTCGCCATCGGGGCCGACCGGGAGTGGCGACTCCGGAGCTGGGACGGATTTCGAATCCCCAAGCCGTTCGCGCGCGTCACGATCGCGTACAGCGATCCGATTTACGTGCGCGCCGCGTCGTCTCGGGAGGCGGCCGATGAGGCGCCTCGTTTCCAGGAGATGCTGCGCGCGCTCGCGGCCGGAATCGAGAGGAAGCCGTGACTGGCAGTCGGCTCGTCGAGCGGATCTGGTGGGACCGGGGCGCTCTGGCGGCCGCGGCGCGAGCCGCACTGTCACCCGCTGCGCTTCTCTATCGGGGTGCGGTCGCAGCTCGTGGCGCGCTCCTCGACAGCGGGTGGTTGAGCGCCACCACGGTTCCTTTGCCGGCCATCGGCGTCGGTAACCTGACGGTGGGCGGGACGGGGAAGACGCCCGTGACCGCCTGGATCGCCGCCGAGCTGGTCGCGCGCGGCGCCCACCCGGCCGTCGTGCTGCGTGGCTACGGAGGCGACGAGCCCGAGGTGCACCGCCGGCTCAATCCGGCGGTTCCCGTGATCGTCTCGGCCGATCGCGCCATCGGTATCGCACGGGCTGCTGGTGGGGGCGCTGACATCGCCCTGCTCGACGACGCATTCCAGCAGCGGCGACTCGGCGGGATCGCTCACATCGCCCTCCTCTCGGCTGACCGCCGCGATTCCGGACGTCTTCTTCCGGCAGGCCCGTGGCGGGAGCCTCTCGTCGCTCTCCGCCGAGCGTCACTCGTTCTGGTGACGCGCAAGGCGGCTTCGGCGAACGACGTGTCCGCCACGATGGCCGAGGCCCGCTCCGCCGCTCCCGCCGTGCCGGTCGCCGTGGCGCATCTCGCGATCGGCGATCTGCTCCGGCTCGGGAGCTCCGAGCGCCGCGACCATCGCTCGCTGGGGGGCGCGCGCGTCCTGGCGATCGCGGCCATCGGTGATCCCGATGCCTTCATGCGCCAGCTCCGGGAGTTTGGCGCGGAGGTCGACGCGGCGCCGTTCCCCGACCATCACCGCTTCGTCGCTAACGCCGAGCTCTCGCAGCTGGTGGCGCGATCCATTGCCGCGGACATCACCGTGTGCACACTCAAGGACGCAGTGAAGCTCGCTCCTCTCTGGCCTCGCCAAGCGCCGCCGTTATGGTATGTTTCTCAGCGCGTCGTCCTGGAGGACGGGACGGCCGAGATGACCGCCGTGCTCGACGCAGCGCTCCGCTCGCGACGAGTCGACCCGAACCCATCCGGCGCCACGCCGGATTCTCCGCCTCGACACCATCCTCGATGACGACCGACCTGCGCCTGCCGACCCACAAGATCGTTCGCCCCGACAAGGACCGCTTTCTCAACGAGGAGAACCCGTTCGAGGGGATGATGTCGCGCTTCGACAAGGCGGCGGAGCTGCTCGATCTGGAGCCGGGCCTGTACAAGATCCTTCGCCATGCCGAGAAGCAGATCATCGTCTCGATTCCGGTCACGATGGATAGCGGCGACATCGAGGTGTTCACCGGATACCGCGTGCTCCACAATACCTCGCGCGGTCCCGGGAAGGGCGGGATCCGCTTCGACCTGCAGGTCACGCTCGACGAGGTGAAGGCGCTCGCTGCCTGGATGACCTGGAAGTGCGCGGTTGTCAACATCCCGTTCGGAGGGGCGAAGGGCGGAGTCGTGTGCGACCCGCTCCGCCTGAGCGTGGGCGAGCTCGAGCGCCTCACGCGGCGCTACACCGCCGGGATCATCAATACGCTCGGTCCGGATTCGGATGTACCGGCACCCGACGTCAATACCAACGAGCGCGTGATGGCCTGGGTCATGGACACCTACTCCATGCACGTGCGCCATACCGTGACCGCGGTGGTGACAGGGAAGCCCGTGGAGATGGGGGGCTCCCTCGGACGTCGTGAGGCGACCGGGCGCGGTTGCATGACCGTGACCAAGGAAGCGCTTCATCATCTGGGGATGCCTGTGAACGGCACGACGGTGGCCGTGCAGGGGTTCGGAAACGTCGGATCCGTCACCGCCCAGCTGCTGCGGCGCGAGGGATGCCGCATCGTGGCGATCGGCGATCGATCGGGAGGCATACACGCGGCGGGCGGAATCGATGTGGACGCCGCAATAGCGTGGGCCAAGACGCATGGATCGCTCACCGGATTCGACGGCGGCGACCGCTGTACCAACGATGAGCTGCTGACAATGGAGGTGGATGTTCTCGTGCCCGCGGCACTGGAGAATGTGATTACCACGAAGAACGTGTCGCAGCTCCGGGCGAAGATCATCTGCGAGGGAGCCAACGGCCCGACGACGGCGGCCGCGGATGCCGTGCTCGACGAGAATGGCGTTTTCGTGATCCCTGACATACTCGCGAACGCCGGCGGAGTGACCGTCTCCTACTTCGAGTGGGTGCAGGATCGCGGCGGCTACTTCTGGACGGAAGAAACGGTCAACGACCGCCTACTCCAGATCATGACCCGGAGCTTCACGGATGTGCTCGATCTGTCCAAGCGTCACAAGGTCAACATGCGCACCGCCGCATACATGCTTGCGATCAGTCGCGTGGCAACCGTCCACCGGCTTCGCGGCATCTATGCGTGAGCGCTGACGGGGGCGCATGCAGATCGTGATTGCCGCCGTCGGCAAACCGCGCGACCGGGGCATCGCAACGGCCGTTCAGGAATACGAGAGGCGAGCAGCGCGATACTGGCCGCTCCGCATACGCGAGGTGAAGGAGGAGTCATCGCGCTCGATCGGCGCCGAGCAGGTTCGCGCGCGGGAGGCGGAGCGGCTCCTCACGTGCGCGTCCGCGTCCGCACAGCTGGTCGCCTGCGTGGTGGATGGAGAGCAGATGGAATCGGAGACCTTCGCCGCGTGGCTGAGGGACGCCCGCACGCGCGCCGCGGCCGATCTCGTGTTTCTTATCGGTGGGGCATTCGGGCTCGCGGCCAGCGTGCGCGAGCGCGCGCACACTCGATTGTCCTTCTCCCGCTGGACGCTGCCACACGAGCTCGCGCGGCTCGTGCTGGCCGAGCAGCTCTACCGGGCTGGCACTCTGGTGCGGGGAGAGCCATACCACAAGTGAGCGGCGAGCGCAGCGTCACCCGGTCGCTCGCCGGCTCGTGAGCGCACCCGAGGTTCGAACCGAGCCGCTAAACGGCGGGCGCCTCGCGGCTGCCGCGATCGATGGTGACGCTCCCGCGGAGTGGTATCTCCCGGCGCCTCGGGGCCGGGCTGCCTGGAAGCAGCGCGCGGAACAGCTGCGCACCGGCTTCGGGGGCGGAGGATGGGCGGCTGCGCTGCGCGAAGCCGTGAATCCATCCGGCGCGGCCGCCGAGCGCCTCGATCGATGCCTCGCCGCAAACGGCGTGGTGGTCACGACCGGCCAGCAGCCGGGACTGTTTGGTGGTCCTCTGTACACGTGGAGCAAGGCGCTGAGCGCGATCGCCTTCGCCGACGCGCTCCAGGATGCCACCGGAATGCCTGTCCTTCCCGTGTTCTGGGCCGCCACCGACGACTCGGATTTCGCCGAAGCCGCTACGACCTATGTCGCCGTCCGGGGTGGCTTGCGCACCCTGACCATGACGCCTCCCCTTGAGGCCGGTGCGCCGCTTCGCGACACGCCCCTCGGCGATGTCGCGCCGCTGCTGGCCGAGCTGGTGGCCGCAACCGGTGCGGCCGTCTACCCCGACGTGCTCAGCCAGGTGACGACCGCGTACTCGGCGGGTGCCACCGTCGGCGGGGCGTACGTGGCGCTGTTGCGATCGCTGCTCGAGCCGCTCGGGATGCTGGTCCTCGATGCCGGACACCCCGCCGTTGCGCGCGCTGCGCGACCCGTGCTCGAGCGGGCGCTCGAGCGCAGCGCGCCCATCGCCGAGGCCCTCGCGAGCCGGGAGCATGAGATGCGGTCGTCCGGCTTTCCGCCCCAGGTCTCGACCGTTCGCGGGCTGTCGCTCGTCTTCGAGACGTCGGAGGGGAAGAGGCGCCGCGTTCCCCTCGAGGGTGGGGCGTCGGCAGCGAGCGGAGTACTGGGACCCAATGTCCTGCTCCGTCCGGTGGTCGAGCGCCAGCTCCTCCCGACGGTCGCGTACCTGGCCGGTCCGGCGGAGATCGCTTACTTCGCGCAGGTGAGCGCGGTTGCCGAAGCGCTCGGGGTCGCGCAGCCGCTAGCGCTTCCGCGTTGGTCGGCGCGGATCATCGAGCCGCACATCGCCCGCCTCCTGGACAGACTCGCGCTCGACGCCGATGAGCTGCGGGACCCTCATGCCGCGGAGGGTCGCCTCGTGCGCCAGCGTCTTCCCGAGCGCGCTCTGGAGCGGATCGCCGATTTTCGCGAACAGCTCGAGGCGCTGCGAGGCTCTCTGGAGGACGCGTTGGCCTCTCCGCCATCGCCCCCCCTGCTGCCGCCGGCTGTGATCGAGGGCGCCAGTCGCACACTCGCTCACCGCGTGGATCGTCTCGAGCGACGACTAGTCGCCGCCGGCAAGCGGCGGGAGAGCGAGTTGATGACGGACATCGCCACCGCACGAGCTGCGCTCTTTCCGCTCGGAAGACCCCAGGAGAGGGTGTTGAACGCCGTGCCCCTGCTGGCTCGCCACGGGCCGGTGCTCCTCGACGCGATGCGTGCCCGCGCGGGGGAGCACGCCACCGCTCTGATCGCCGGGCGGCTCGCGACGAAGCGATGACCGAACCGTCGTCGCCGACGTCGCCCGATCGAGAGGAGAAGGGAGCCAAGGGGTCAGCGTTCGCGATCCTCATCGCGGCCGGGATCCTCATCAGCAGATTGTTCGGGCTGGTGAGGCAGCACGAACTGTCGCGCTGGCTCGGGGCATCGGATGCCGCCGATGCCTTCAACGCCGCATTCAAGATTCCGAATTTCCTCCAGAATCTGTTCGGCGAGGGAGTGCTGTCGGCCTCCTTCATTCCCGTGTACGCCGGACTTCTCGAGCGCGGCGAGAAGGAGGAGGCCGATCGCCTGGCCGGCGCGATCGGGACCCTGCTCGCCCTCGTCACCGCCCTGCTCGTTCTCATCGGCGTGCTGGCGACACCGCACCTCATCGGCCTGATTGCCCCTGGCTTCGCCGGGGAAAAGCGAGACATCACCGTTCGCCTCGTACGGATCCTCTTCCCCGGCGCAGGGCTGCTGGTCCTCTCGGCGTGGTGTCTCGGAATTCTCAACAGCCACCGGCACTTCTTTCTGTCTTACGCCGCTCCCGTTGCCTGGAACGTGGCGATCATCGCGACGCTGGTCGCGTTCGGCGGGCGGGATCAAGGATACGATCTGGCGACGATGGCCGCGTGGGGGTCGCTCGTGGGTAGCGGCCTGCAGCTCGTCGTACAGATGCCGTCGGTGTTGGGATTGGTGCGTCACCTGCGTCCCTCCCTCTCGACATCGTCCATCAACGTCCGTGAGGTGGTGCGGAACTTTCTACCCGTGGTCACCGGTCGCGGCGTCGTGCAGCTCAGCGCCTACATCGATGTCGTCCTGGCGAGCCTCGTGTCGACCGGCGCCGTGACGGTACTCGCCAACGCGCAGCAGCTCTACACGCTTCCCGTGAGCCTGTTCGGCATGTCGGTCTCTGCCGCCGAGCTGCCGACGATGTCGCGGGCGAGCGGCAGTGACGCCGAGATTGCCGACTATCTGCGTCACCGGCTCGGCGCCGGTCTACGGCGGATCGCGTTCTTTATCGTGCCCTCGGCCGCCGGCTTTCTCGCGCTCGGCGACGTGATCGCAGGCGCGATCTACCAGTCCGGAGCGTTTCGCCGAACGGACACGGTCTGGGTGTGGGGCATTCTGGCCGGATCGGCCGTCGGGCTGCTGGCATCGACATTCGGGCGGCTGTATGCGTCCACCTACTACGCCCTTCGCGATACTCGCACGCCTCTCCGCTTCGCACTCGTGCGCGTTCTGCTCACCACCGCTCTCGGCTATCTCTTCGCGCTGCATCTGCCGCGGATCCTCGGCGTCGATCCGAAGTGGGGGGCGGCCGGTCTCACCGCGTCGGCGGGGATCGCGGGCTGGCTCGAGTTCCTGCTTCTGCGCCACTCGCTGAATCGACGGATCGGTGTGACCGGCGTCCCGGCAGCCTTCCTCGCTCGCCTCTGGATCGCCGCGGTCCTCGGGGCGGCGGCCGGCTGGGGAGTGAAGCTGGCGTACGGCCTCGACCACCCGGTGATCCTGGCCGTGCTCGCGATCGGAGCCTTCGGCGTCGTCTACTTCGCCGTCACGGCGTCCCTCGGCGTCGAGGAGTCGCTGGCCGCAGTGGCGCGACTGAGGCGGCTGCGCGGGCGGCGTTGACGAGCGTCCGGCGGAGCGTGGCCACGAATTATATTTCTCGTGGGCCGCACAGGCCGCTATTCCTTGCCGGAGAAGATCTCTACGATGATCGAGGCGCCAGAAGGCATCGCGCGAACCGTCGCGCATCTCCCCGAGTCGCCCGGCGTCTATCTGTGGAAGGACGCGGGGGGATCCGTGCTGTACGTGGGCAAGGCGAAACGTCTCCGCTCGCGCGTGCGCAGCTACTTCGCGAGCGACCACCTCGAGAGTGTGCGCACGCGCGCCCTCGTCAGGCAGGTGGCGAGTATCGAGACGATCGTGGTCCCGTCGGAAGCGCACGCGCTGATCCTCGAGGCCAACCTCATCAAGGAGCACCGACCGCGCTTCAACATCGCTCTGCGCGATGACAAGTCGTATCCGTACATCAAGGTCACCGTCCAGGAGCCCTTTCCCCGGGTGTTCGTGACCCGTCAGCTGGTGGATGATGGCGCACGCTACTTCGGTCCCTACACCGACGTCGGCGCGATGAGACGGGCCCTCAACGTCGTCAAGCGTATCTTCACCGTACGCTCCTGTAACTACGACATGCCGAACGTGTACCCGGAGCGGCCGTGCCTCGACTACTTCATCAAGAGATGCAAGGCACCCTGCATTCTGGCGCAGACGATGGAGGAATACCGGGGAATGATCGACGAGGTCGCCCTCTTCCTGGGTGGTCGAGCGGATGAGGTGACACGCCGCGTCCGCGAGCGCATGGACGATGCTGCGCGCCATCTCGATTACGAGCGCGCCGCGGAGCTGCGAGACGTGCTCCACCACCTCGAGCAGCTCGAGGAGCCGACCGTCGTCGTCGAGGTGGAAGGGGGCGACCGGGATGTGATCGGCTACGCCCGCGATGGCGATGATGCCAGCGTGGTGATGATGCGCATCCGCGGCGGCAAGCTCCTGGCTCGCGATCATCGCTACCTTGGGAATCTGGCCGACGAGAGCGATCCGTCGGTCCTGGCCGCGTATCTGTCCCGCTCCTATCTGCCGGCGACGGAGAGGGCACCCGAGCTCCTGGCCCCGTTCGACTTCCCGGATCGCGCCCCGCTCGAGGAGGCGCTTGGCACCACCCGGGTCCACGTGCCGCAGCGCGGATCGAAGCGCGAGCTCCTCGATCTGGCGGAACAGAACGCGCGGCACCTGCTCGAGGAGTTCAAGCTCGCCGCGATGGAGACGGATGAGCGGGCCGCAGATCCGGTCTACGAGCTGGGACGTCAGCTCGGGCTTCAACGGCTGCCGCGCGCGCTCGTCTGCTTCGACATCTCGACGACCCAGGGAACGGACACCGTCGGGGCCTGCATCTGGTTCGAGAATGGTCGGCCGAAACGCTCCGAGTACCGCAAGTTCAAGGTGAAGACGGTCGAGGGGACGGATGACTTCGCCTCCATCCGGGAGGTCGTGACCCGCTACTTTCAGCGGCGCCGCGACGAGGACAAGCCGCTGCCGGACCTGGTGGTGATCGATGGCGGGAAGGGCCAGCTTTCCGCCGCACGCGCGGCGCTCGAGGGGCTCGGTCTCGGCGAGCTGCCCACGATCGGCCTCGCGAAGCGCGACGAGGACGTGTTCTTCGCGGATCGCTCCGAGTCGCTGAAATTGTCGCGCCGATCGGCCGGACTCCGGCTGCTTCAACGGGCGCGCGACGAGGCGCACCGCTTCGCCGTCACCTACAATCGCAAGCGCCGCACGATGCGCACCGTGACCTCGGAGCTGCTGCGCATTCCTGGGATCGGACCACTCAAGCGTCGCGCGCTCCTCACCGCGTTCGGAAGCGTGCAAGGTGTACGGGATGCGGACCCGGCCGACATCGCGAAGCTGTCCGGCTTCACCGAGGAGAGCGCGCGACGACTGCAGGAATCGCTGCAGACGAGCGCTCCCACTCCGCCACAGGAGTGAGATGAGCTCCTGGTCGCTCGAGTGCTCGTCGTGCGCCCAGCGCGAATCCGGGTCCGTGCTCGCCAGCGTGTGTCCTCGGTGCGGCCAACCTTTTCTTGTGCGCTACGACGGATTGCCGCGATCGCGCGACGCCCTTCTCCCACGCTGGGACATGTGGCGTTACGCCGCGCTCCTGCCTCTGCGCGACGGCGAGCAGCCCGTTTCCCTGGGAGAAGGCGCCACCCCGCTGCTCGAGCTGCCGCATCTGGCGCGGGAGCTCGGCGTCACGCGCCTCTGGGTCAAGGATGAGGGGCTCAATCCGACCGCGTCGTTCAAGGCGCGCGGGATGAGCGCAGCGGTGACGCGCGCGCGGGGTGCGGGCGTCCCCGGGGTGGTGGTGCCGACTGCGGGCAACGCCGGCGCGGCACTCGCCGCCTACGCGGCCGCCGCGGAGCTTCCGGTGAGGGTGTACGCTCCCGATACGACTCCCGCGGCGATCCTCGCGACCATCCGGGCGCTGGGCGCGGATCTCGTCACAGTGCCGGGCCACATTGGGGACGCCGGTAAGGCTGCTCGGGCATTCGCCGCCGAATCGGGCTACTTCGACGTCTCCACCCTGCGCGAACCCTATCGTATCGAGGGAAAGAAAACACTCGGCCTCGAGCTGGCCGAGCAGCTCGGCTGGCGCCTGCCTGACGTCATCGTCTACCCGACGGGCGGAGGAACCGGACTTATCGGGATGTGGAAGGTGTTCGGTGAGCTGATCGAGATGGGCTGGCTGCCGCGGGCCGAGCGCATGCCACGCATGATCACGGCGCAGGCCGACGGCTGCGCGCCGATCGTGCGCGCTTTTGGGGCAAGGGCCGAGAAGGCAGAGCCTTGGGAGCACCCATCGACGCACGCCAGCGGTCTGCGGGTTCCGGGGCCCCTCGGCGACCGCCTCATTCTCCGAGCGCTCTACGAGAGCGGCGGAGACGCCGGGGCGGCCTCCGAGGAGCAGATCCGTGCCGACACGACGCTCCTCTCGTCCGCGAGCGGCGTCGACACCGCCCCGGAAGGGGGGTGCGCCCTGGCGGTCTGCCGCGCGCTCATCGCGGAGCGCCGCATCGCCGCGGATTCGGAGATCGTGCTGTTCAATACCGGCAGCGGGGCGTCCTACCGCTCCTGACCCTCTGGCTTCGCCACACGCGCTCGCAGGTGCTTCCATTCTGCTCCTCCCGGCCTTGCCGGCCCGCTTGTTGAAGTGGCGGAACGGGTGGTGCGGGCAGGGGTATTCCAGATCGCGACGGAACGGCTCGCGGGTTCGCCATCACTCAGGGAGACACCTCATGTACGCTTGGAGTAGAACGGCGCTGTCCTCGCTGGCGCTGAGCGCGACGGTCGTCGGGGGCGCCATCGCACAGAACCCGCCGGCGAGCACGGCGAGCAGCTGCAACGTGGACATCGGGGGCGCATACCAGCTCACGAGCGCGAACGTGTACATCGAGAAGGCGAGCTCGGGCAGCTCGAAGGCTGATGAGAAGACGCGCCACATGCGTGACGCCATGAAAAACCTCACCGAGAATCCGGACAAGATCGGCAACCAGGTGGGGCGCAACTGGCTGCTCGGTCGCGCCCTCTACTGGTGGGCCGATCAGCCGGGCCAGCCGCTCGTCGTGAAGCGCGGCGCCATCGGCTATGCCAGCGACCCCAATGGGATGGTGGACATCTACGCCGCCATGGATACGTCGTTCAGTGCCGTCGCGGCGGCCAAGCCGGAGTGCCTCGCGGATATCAGGCGCTTCCGCAGCAAGCCGTTCGCGACCGCCATCAACGGCGCGGGAGAGCTGATCCAGCAGGAGAATCTGGACTCTGCTCAGGCGCTCGTGAAGATGGCCATGCGCGTGGACCCGACGTCGCCCTTCCCGATGTACTATCAGGCGATCATCCATCAGAAGAAGAATGATCTTCCGGCGGCATTGGCGGACTTCAGAAAGACGATCGAGCTCATCACCCCGGCTCTGCTGACGTCGGACAGCACGGTCGCGAAGATACGACGTCAGGCGCTCTTCAATGAGGGCGTCCTGATGCTCAACCAGGCGGGGACGCTGACCGGCGATGCGAAGGCGCAAGCGATCCGGCAGAGCGTCGAGGTGATGCGCCAGTACCTCAAGGAGTACCCGCAGGGTGAGAACGCCGGACAGGCGCAGACCGCGCTCGCCCAGGCGCTCGCCTCCAGCGGCGACACCGCCGCGGTGGCGGACATCTTCGCCGACATGCTGAAGGACCCTGCCAAGTACACCGATGCCCAGCTCGTCGACGCGGGCGTCGGAGCGATCCGGGGCAAGCGCTACGCCGAGGCGGCGCAGCTTCTTCAGTCGGTCCACGATCGCAATGGATACTATCGCGACGCCCTCTACAACCTCGGGCTCGCCTATCTCGATGGCGGACAGTACGAGAAGGCGCTTCCAATCGCGCGTCGGGCCGTCGATGTGGATCCGATGAACGAGCTGAACTGGAAGCTTCTGGCCGAGATCTACAAGGGCCTCGCAAACAAGCAGATCGCCGCGAAAGCGAAGCGGGACACGATTGTCGCGCTTCAGAACCAGACACTCAAGTTCATCGGCAAGGCAGACAGTCTCCCGGTGCGGGTCTCGATCTCGCAGTTCTCGCACAACGGGGCGGCTCACACGCTGGCGGGGAGCGTCGAGAATCGGGGCGCCACTCCCAAGAACGTGATCGTCAACTTCGAGTTTCTCGACAAATCGGGAGCAGCGGTGGCCAAGCAGGAGCAGGCGCTCTCCCTGCCTGCCCACGGGAAGAAGGACTTCTCCGTGCAGGTCAATCAGACCGGAATCGTGGCGTTCCGTTACTCCCCGATCGCGGGGTGACGGAGCCTGGCTCGGCGCTCAACGAGGCCCGCCGGGATGTCCGGCGGGCCTCGTTGCTTGGGTCGCACGCGACCTGCGTGGGAGTAGGGAAGTGCCTTATGCGCCTTGCTTTCGGCTTTGTGATCTCCTAAATTACTTCACCTTCTGACGGCGGCGCCGTGCGGCGCGACGGGATCGCGGAAGGATGGGTTGTTGTGGTGGTGACTCTCGTCCTCGCCGGGTCAGCGCAGACGTCATGATTCGAGCTCAAGAGATCGTCCGGGGCGGCATCGCCGACCAGCTGGGCATCGCACCCGGAAGCGAGCTGCTCTCCGTGAACGGGCGCGAGCTGGAGGACTTCCTCGACTGGGAGTTCCTCACCGCCGACGATGCGTTCCTCCTTCACGTGCGTCCGCCAAGCGGGGAGGAGATTCTCTTCGATATCGAGCGCCCGGAAGGGGAGCCGATGGGAGTGGTGCTCGAGCCACCCACCATCCGGCGTTGCGCGAACCGCTGCGAGTTCTGCTTCATCGAGGGGCTGCCCAAGGGACTCCGCCGGACGCTCTACGTGCGCGACGACGATTACCGGCTCTCGTTCGCGTACGGCAACTTCGCAACACTCTCCAACCTGAAGCCTCGCGACATCGCCCGCATCCTCGAGTATCGACTCTCGCCCCTCTACGTGTCGGTACACGCGACCCCGTGGGACGCCCGCAAGGTCCTGCTCAACAACCCCCGCGTGCCGAACATCATGGAGCAGCTCACCGCGCTCGCGGCGGGCGGAATCCAGTTTCACGGCCAGATGGTCATTGTTCCGGGAGTGAACGACGACTCCGTGCTGGAGCGGTCGCTCGCGGATCTCTGGTCGCTCGGAGAGTCCGTTCTGTCCGTCGCCCTGGTGCCGGTCGGCGTGACCCAGTTCTCGCACCTCTACACCGGCTCGCCGATGGACCAGGTGCACGCCTCGCGCATCCTCGAGCGTGTCGAACGCTGGGAGGAGCGGGCTCTCCGCGAGCGGGAAACGCGATGGGTCTTCGGCTCCGATGAGCTGTATCTGTTGGCGGGGAGGGCGCTGCCGCCGGTCGGACACTACGAGGACTTTCCGCAGATCGAGAATGGCGTGGGCGCAGTCGCCTCGCTTCGCGAGCGCGTGGTCTCCGGCGTCGCCGGGCTGCCACCCCTCGACGGCCGCCGCATTGGCGTCGTGACCGGCGTCTCGATGGCTCAGCTCATGCCGGAGCTTCTCACCCTCATTGCCCAGCACACCGGCGCGCTCTTCGAGCTGATCGTGATGGAGAGCTCGCTCTTCGGGCCGACCACCACGACCGCGGGGCTGCTCGTGGGTGCGGACATTCGTCGAGCGCTCTCGGCCCGGACCGACCTCGATCTGGCCCTGATTCCGGCCGAGTGTATCAACGAGGATGGGCTCTTCCTCGACGATGAGCGACTCGCCGCGTTGCGCGTCGAGCTGCCGGTTCCGATGCTCCCCTCGTATGATTTCATCGACGTGCTGCAGGGAGAATTCGAAGGCATTCTCTCGCGCGCAGAATCGCAGTTGGCGATGCCGTGAACATCCCCGTCGTCGCGCTGATCGGACGCCCCAACGTGGGAAAGTCTGCGCTCTTCAACCGGATCGTTGGATCCGAGACGGCCATCGTCACCGACGAGGCCGGAACCACGCGCGATCGGCACTTCGGGCGGGTCGAATGGAACGGACGGGCCTTCTGGCTGGTGGATACCGGAGGCCTCACCGACGATCCGGACATTCCGATGGACGTCGAGATTCGCCGTCAGGTGGATCAGGCCATTGCCGAAGCAGACCTGCTTCTCCTGGTCGTCGACTCGAAGATCGGACTGCACCCCCAGGACCACCGGGTAGTCGAGATCCTGCGTGACTCGAGAAAGCCCTGGCTTCTCGTCGCCAACAAGGTCGACGATCCGCGCTCGACGGATTTCTACGAGTTCTACAACCTCGGCGCCGGAGACCCGGTGCCCGTGTCGGCCGTGAACGGCAAGGGGTCCGGCGACCTGCTGGACGCTCTGGTCTCGCGCTTTCCGCCCGGGGAGACAGAAGAGAGCACGGCACTCCAGCTGGCGGTGATCGGACGCCCCAACGTCGGCAAGTCCTCGATCGTCAACCGGCTGTTGGGGGAGACCCGGCTCGTCGTGTCCGAGGTGCCGGGCACGACGCGGGACGCCATCGATACGCCGATGATGTATCACGGGCGGGAGTTCGTGTTCATCGACACGGCCGGGCTCCGCCGACAATCGCGCATCGAGGATGGGATCGAGTTCTACTCATCCCTTCGCACCCAGCGCGCGATCGACCGGGCGGACATCTGCGTTCTCGTGATCGACGCCGTGGATGGCCTCAACAACCAGGATCTCAAGATCGCCCACACGGCCTGGGATGCCGGACGCGGCCTCATCCTGGTCGTGAACAAGTGGGATCTCAAGGAAAAGGACGACAAGACGGCGGCCAAGTTCGAGAAGGAAGCGGGAGAGAAGGCCCCCTTCCTGAAGTTCGTGCCGTTCGTTTTCACGTCCGCGCTCACGGGACAACGGGTGACGCGCTTGCTCGAGCTCGTGCTCGACGTGGAGCGCGAGCGACAGAAGCGGATCACCACCTCACAGGTGAACGACCAGCTGGAGCAGCTGCTGGCTCGACGCCAGCCGCCGCAGGCCGCCGGCCGCGAGGTGAGGCTCCTGTACGCGACCCAGGTGGAGATCGCGCCTCCGACCATCGCCGTCTTCGGCAATCATCCGGAGCTGGTGGAGGAGCACTACGTGCGCTATCTGCACAACGGCTTTCGCGCCGCGTGGGGATTCATCGGGAATCCGCTCCGGATCGTGCTCCGGCGCAAGGCGGCGTGACATGTCTCCGTATCTCGCACTCGCGCTCTCATACCTGCTGGGCTCGATTCCCTCGGCGTATCTGGCCGGCCGGGTGTTCAGGGGAATCGATCTGCGCGAGCACGGCTCCGGCAACCTCGGTGCGACGAACGTGCTCCGGACCCTGGGTTGGAAGATCGCGCTGCTGGTCATGATCATGGACCTGGCGAAGGGAGCGGTCCCGGCGGCGCTCTTCCCTCGCCATCTCACGTCCGTGTCGTCGCCGAGTCACTGGGCGATCGCGTTCGGGCTCGCCGCCATCCTCGGACATGTGCGCTCGGCGTGGATGCTCTGGCGCGGCGGCGGAAAGGGTGTGGCGACCGCGGCTGGAGTGTTCCTCGCCTTGACGACGGTCCCTTCGCTCATTGCCGTCGCGGTGTGGGCGGTCGTCCTCTTGGTGTGGGGATACGTCTCCCTCGCCTCGATCAGCGCCGCCCTCGTGCTCCCCGTCGCAGTGGGTGCGCTGGATGGGCTGCACGCTCCGGTCTTCGTCGCGACGCTCGCGGTGGCGCTGTTCGTGTTGTGGACGCATCGCGCCAACATCGGACGACTGCGGCGGGGCGAGGAGCAGCGTTTCGGGCGCAAGAGGGGCGCGGCGGCGTGATGCGGTGCGCCGTGCTCGGCGCCGGCGCATGGGGCACCGCGCTGGCCGACCTGCTGGCGCGCAACGCACACGAGGTGATTCTCTGGGCATACGAGCGCGACGTCGTGGAAGGTGTGAACGACCGGCGGGAGAACGCGCGATTCCTGGCGGGTGTGTCGCTCGCCCCGTCGCTCCGCGCGACCGGTGACCTCGCGGCGGCGGCGGAGGGAAGCGATCTCGTGCTCGGCGTCGCGCCATCCCACCTCCTCCGCCAGGTGATGTCGGAGGCCGCCGCCGCGGTGCGGTCGGATGCTGTCGTCGTCGTGGCGAGCAAGGGCATCGAGCGCGGAACCTTCGCGGTGATGACCGAGGTGGTTGCCAGCGTGTTGCCGGGCCGATCCGTGGTCGCGCTCTCGGGCCCCAGCTTCGCCGCCGAGGTGGCGGCGCGACAACCGACGGCGGTCGTCGCCGCTTCCGCCGTGCCGCGCGCGGCGGAGATCGTTCAGGAGGCGCTGAGCAGTGACAGCTTTCGCGTCTACACCCATGACGACGTGACGGGAGTGGAGCTTGGCGGCGCGCTCAAGAACGTGATTGCCGTCGCCACGGGTATCGCCGAAGGGCTCGGGCTGGGCTTCAATCCGCGAGCGGCGCTGATCACTCGCGGACTGGCCGAGATCACGAGGCTGGGTGTCGCGATGGGAGCGTCACCCGTGACCTTCTCGGGTCTTGCCGGCGTGGGCGATCTGGTGCTCACCTGTACGGGTGCCCTCAGCCGGAACCGGGCGGTCGGGATCGAGATCGGGCAGGGGGCGACGCTCGCCGACATCCTGGGGAGTCGCGAGACCGTGGCCGAGGGGGTGAACACCACGGAGAGCGCGCACGCTCTGGCCGAGCGCGAGGCCGTCGAGATGCCGATCGTCGCCGCGGTGCACCGGATTCTGTTCGAGAAGCAGCCCGCTCGGCGCGCGATCGCCGAGCTCATGTCGCGGGAACTCAGACCGGAGCAGGACTCATGAGCCCATCCGAACCCGTCCAGCAATTCTTCTCCATCGGGGAAGTCTGCGCCCTGACGGAGCTCAAGCCACATGTGTTGCGCTACTGGGAGAGCCAGTTCCGCTTTCTCAGTCCGGCCAAGAATCGCTCAGGGAATCGCGTGTATCAGCGGCGCGAGATCGAGCTCATCATGCTGGTGAAGCAGCTGCTGTACACGGAGAAGTACACGATCGACGGCGCCCGCCAGAAGGTGGATCAGCATCGCAAGAGTGGCGCGCTGCGTCCGGCCGCGCGCTCGGCGCTGGAGCGCGAGACGATCGACGCCATCGAGCAGGAGCTGCGCGAGCTCCACGCGCTGTTGGAGGGGGGGGGAGGCACGGCGGGCGGGTGAGCGGGCTCATCGCGGTCGTGATTCCCGCGCTCGATGCCGCCCGAACACTGGAGGCGGTCGTTCGCGCTGCTCGCGACGCTCTGCCACTGGCGACCGTTGTGGTCGTGGACGATGGATCCAGCGACGACACGCCTGCGATCGCTCGCGCCATGGCCGATGCGGTGCTGACCTTCGATCGCAATCGCGGGAAGGGAGCGGCGCTCCGGGCGGGGATCGCGTGCGCGCTGTCCCGGGGAGCGGACGTCGTGGTGACGATCGACGCTGATGGACAACACGATCCCGCGGCCGCGCCGCGCCTCGTCGCCGCCCTGGACTCGGCCGACATCGCCCTCGGCACGCGCCAGCGCGCCGGCTCGGCGATGCCCCTTCGACGGCGCATCACCAACGCGCTGGCGAGCGCCGCTGTCGGCGCCATTGCTGGTGCCTCGATCGGGGACAGTCAGTCGGGATTTCGGGCCATCCGGCGCCGGGTGCTCGAGGAGATCCGCCCGCTCGGGGATCGCTACGAGTACGAGACCGACCTTCTCCTCCGCGCTGCGCGCGCGGGCTTTCGCATCTCCGGGGTGCCGGTCACGACCGTCTACGGCGGCGCAGCGGCGAGTCATTTTCGTGGATTGAGTGACACGATGCGAGTGGTGCGCACCATCTGGCGCCATCGGGCCGGGGCCTTTCGCTGATGCGCCTTCTCTGTACCAACGACGACGGCATCCTTGCCCACGGGCTCACCTGTCTGGTGCGGGCGGCGGAGGCGTTGGGCGAGGTGACCGTCGTTGCGCCCGATCGCGAGCAGAGCGCCACCAGTCATTCACTCACGCTCCACCATCCCCTGCGCCCGGTGAATCGCGGCGAGCGACGCTTCCAGGTGGACGGCACGCCGACGGACTGCGTGATGCTGGCCGTGGGAGCGCTCATGCCGGCGCGTCCCGACTTCGTCCTGAGTGGCATCAATCATGGACAGAACATGGGCGAGGACGTGCTGTATTCCGGAACGGTCGCCGCCGCGATGGAGGGACTGTCGCTCGGAATCCCATCGATCGCCTTCTCGTTCGCCGGCGGCGACCTGCGGGCCGACGTGTCGATGCTCGACGAGCAGGTGGAGGCACTCATCCCCCTTCTTCATCGCTTCACCGCGCTCACCCGATTCCCCCCCGATACGCTGCTCAACGTGAACCTTCCTCCGGTGCATGGGTCGGAGATTCGCGGAGTGAGGCTGACGCGATTGGGCCGACGCGTCTATTCCGACTCTCTGCAGCCGATGAAGGACCCGTGGGGACGGGAGATCTACTGGATCGGCGGCGGCTCCGCGTCCTGGTCGGGCGAGGACGATTCGGACTTTCGCGCGATTCGCGATGGCTATATCTCGGTCACGCCGCTCCATCTCGACCTGACCAATCATCGGCTCCTCGATACATCGGCTGACTGGTGGACCGAGCCGTGACCGGAGCTGCGCCATCCCGATTCGCCGGAGCTCGGCGGCGTCTCGTCGAGATGCTTCAGGTGGGGGGAATCCGGGACAAGGCGGTGCTCCGGGCATTTGACCTCACGCCGCGCCATGTCTTCGTCCCGACGGGGATGCGCCACCGGGCGTATGAGGACAGTGCGCTCCCGATCGGAAACGGCCAGACGATCTCCCAGCCGTCCACGCACGCGCGCTACCTCGAACTACTCGGGCTCACGGGAGGGGAGCGGGTGCTCGAGATCGGCACGGGCTCGGGCTATCAGACTGTGTTGCTCTCTCATCTTGCGGGGCAGGTTTTTTCCATCGAGCGCGTGGGCGCTCTCCTACTTTCGGCGCGGGAATCCATTCGATTGTCGGGTGCTCGCAACATCTCGATCCTGGTGGGGGATGGGACGCTCGGGTGGCGCGACTACGCCCCCTTCGATGCCATCCTCGTCACGGCCGGCGCGCCGGACGTCCCCGTCCCTCTGGGCGAACAGCTGGCCGATGGCGGTCGGTTGCTCATTCCCCTGGGCTCCCGGGAGCAGCAGATTCTTACCGTGGTCACGCGGCGGGGCGCGAGCTTCGACCGCCGTGACATCGGGCCCGCGCGATTCGTCCCGTTGATAGGCGCGCACGGGTGGCCCGCGTGATGGCTTCCACGGACGCATGACGCGTCGCGGAGACAGCATGGACGACAGGTCGGAGACACCCTCATCCGATTCCACGGCGGACTCCTCACCGCCAACCCCGCCAGCGCGTCGACGCAGCCTGCTCGGCCCCTTCTTCGCATCGCGACCGCCGCAGTCGGAGCCGGCGCAGTCGGAGAGCCGGGCGTCGTCCGCGTCGAGGCCATTCGCGCCGCCGTCGGCGTCTCCCGCTCCGCTCCCGTCCGGTGAATTCCGGCCGTCGAGCCGGACTCCGGCGGATGCGAGGCCGATCGAGCAGAGCCCTCCGGTCACCGGTCCGTCGCCGGCGCTCGCCGAAGCGCTCCGCGATCGGGAGCTGCACCGGGAGGCGGCCGTGAGCGAATGGGGCGACGAGCCGGCCGTGGCGCGTCCAGCGCGCACC
>JALZAQ010000022.1 GCA_030948255.1 Gemmatimonadota bacterium | reverse complement strand
CGCGCCGCCGCGACCGTGCCGCCGGCGGCGCGAAGCGAGCGCTCGACGAGATGCGGGGACCAGGGGAAGCCGATCGTCCGAAGCTCCGCCGGGGTGAGCTCGCCCCGGGTGAATCGCCGGACGTAGTCCTCTGTGTGTACCAGGTGGAGCTCGTCGACGCGCACGCGCTCGGGATCGTGCATCCGGGATGGCGCGACCGTGCCGTCGGCGAGCACCCGGTCGCGCAGCAACGCGTACTTCTCGATCGGAAAGCGATGACCCGCGGGGAGCGGGATGCCGTAGTGGGCCGAGCTCCAGGCGTGAAGCGCCATGCGGACCCGAGCGAGTGGTGGGGAAAGGCGCGTCGCGCGTATGTTATCCGTCTGTGCGTCCCGCCGCCACGCGACATCCGTCGATGCTTGCCCTCGCCCTCATCCCGCGGGCGGTCGCGCTCAACCTCGCGCTCGGGGCCGTCGTGGCAGCGCTCAAGCTTCCAGTGTTTCTCGATTCGGTCGGCACGGTGCTCGTCGCCGCGCTCGCTGGACCGTGGGCCGGGATGATCACCGGGGCTGTCGGCAATGTCATTCTGGGACTGCTCTCGTCTCCCACCTTTTTCGCCTTCATCCCGGTCACGCTCGTGATCGGCGCTCTTGCCGGTGTGGCGGCCCGGCTGGGCGCTTTTCGCTCGCTCGCGTGGGCCATTCCGGCGGGCATGCTGGTCGGGGTGGCCGCCGGGTCGACCTCGGTTCCGATCGTCATCTCACTCTTCGGTGGCGCGACCGCCAGTGGAACGGGCCTGGTGACGATTGCCCTGCGTGCTCTCCACCTTCCCTTGGCACTCGCGGCCGGCATCGCGAGCGTCTCCACCGATGTGGTGGACAAGGGGCTCTCATTCGCGCTCGTCGCGCTTCTCATCACGCGACTCCCCTCGCGAATCACCGGCCGATTCGCGCGCGCCCGACGAGCTCCCGGTCGCCTGGGCGGCGCGTGAGCCAGAAGCTCGATCGCTGGAATCCGCTCACGCCGCTGGCGGCGGCGGTGCTTCTCATCGTCATCGCCTACACGGGACCTCCGCCGTGGAGCGCACCCGCTGCGGTGCTCATGGCGCTCAGTCTCGCCGCGGCGTGCGGAGTGGGCCGCACACCGTTCCGACTGGCGCTCGCGGTCGCGCTGCCCTCGCTGTTCGTTCTGCTTCTCCTGAGCGCGGTGGCGCCTCCCCCCCCCCCGCCCGGGGGAGGAGAGGACTTCCTCCGGGTTGGACCGCTCCGCATCGCGTCCGAAGCGCTCTGGGAAGCGGTCGGCTTCGCACTTCGTCTGGCCGCCTCGGTCGCTGCGCTGGGCTGGATCATCGCCGGCATCGATCCTCGACGGCTCACCCGCGCGCTGGCCGATCGGGGCCTTCCCGCGTGGAGCGCGTACGTGGTCGTCGCATCGCTCGAAGCCGTACCGCAGGCTCGTCGAAGCGCCAGAGAGGTGCTCGACGCCCAGCGATGCCGCGGACTTCGCGTTCGTCGCGGAGCCGCCGGCCGATTGCGCGCGCTGCTGCCACTGGTTGGTCCGCTGGCGGTCTCTCTGGTGGTGGAATCGGAGGAGCGCGCTCTCGCGCTCGAGGCGCGCGCCTTCGACCCACGGCGGCGACGCACCGCGCTCACCCCTCTTCCCGACCCGCGCGCCGAGCGAGCCCTTCGCCTCGTTCTCTGGGGCGCGTCATTCGCCCTCGTTCTCTGGCGCCTCGTGCCGGCAGCGTGGTGGTCGCGATGAGGGCGTCTTTCCGCCCTACGGTGCTGTCGGCGCGCATCGTCCGCGCACGCTATGGAGCGGGCGGCGACGCTCTGCAGGATGTCGCCCTCGACGTTCAGCGCGGCGAGATCGTGGGAATCGTGGGACATGTCGGTGCGGGGAAGACGACGCTCTGTCTCGCGGCCGCCGGTCTGCTGGAGGCAGCGGGGGGACGGATCGACGGGCGCGTGGATCACCCGGAGGGAGGCCGCCCGCCGGCCGCTCTGGTCTTCTCCAATCCGTGGACGCAGCTCACCGAGCTCGGGGGGACGGTGCGCGAGGAGGTGGCGGTGGGTCCGGAGAATCAGGCGTGCCCGACTGCCGTGATCATCGATCGTGTCGGGCGTGCCCTCGAGCGCGCGGCCGCGGCGTCCCTCGGCGAGCGCCTCCCGAGCCAGCTCTCCGGAGGCGAGCTGCAGCGGGTGGCGCTGGCCTCCGCTCTCGCGCTCGATTCTCCGCTGCTGGTGCTGGATGAGCCCACGGCGCAGCTCGATCCTGATGCCGCGCGTGACTTCGTCGCGGCCGTGCGCGCACTCGCCGCCGAAGGTCGGACGATCCTCATCGCGGAGCAGAATCTGGAGCTCGTGCGCGACCTGGCAACGCGGCTGCTGGTGCTCGCCGACGGGCGAGTGCTCGCCGAGGGCACGCCGGGCGAGCTTCTGAATGGCTGGCCCCCGCTCGATCCGCGCCTTGGAGCGCCGGCGAGCGTGGAGAGGAATCACGTACCGGCGCGGCGCGCGGCTCTTCCCGACGGCGGCCGGCCGATCCTGGACGTCGAAGGTCTCAGCGCCGGCTATCCGGGGCGGGATGTTCTGCGCTCGGTCTCCTTGACCCTCCCGCGCGGCCGAGCGATCGCCTGGCTCGGCCACAACGGCGCAGGGAAGAGCACGCTCGCGCGCGCGATCCTTGGACTCGTGGCGACCACTGCGGGCAGCATTCGGGTGGATGGCGCTCTGCTGGATCACCTGAAGGTGGAGGAGCGGGCGCGCCACGTGGGATTGGTCTTTCAGGACCCATCGCGTCAGCTGTTCTGTCGCTCCGTGCTCGACGAGGCGCTCTTTGCCCCGCGAGCGTTGGGCGTCGCCGAGGCCGAGTCGAAGGAGGGTGCCAGAGAAGCACTGGAGGCGGTGGGCCTGATGCGAGCCGGCTCCTGCCACCCTGGGGATCTCTCGCCGCAAGCGCAGCGGCGGCTGGCGATCGCGGCCGCGATGTCCGCTCGACCGCCTCTGCTCATCCTCGATGAGCCGACCGCTGGTCAGGATGCCGAGGGAAGAGCGCATATCGCCCGCGCGCTCGAGATGCAGCGCAACCGTGGGGCGGCTGCCGTGATCACGCACGATCTTCGCTTCGCGCGGGCCACCTGCGATGGCGTAGTGACCCTGGAGGGAGGGCGGCTCGTCTCTACTAATCGATGACCGACTCGCTGATCTTTGTCCGGCATCTCGCGCGGCTCGTCTGGCTCCTCCTGTTCGAGTCGAGAGATTTCGAGGCGCAGCTCTCGACGCTTGCCGCGATGATGCGCGTCCGGCGGTCGGGGAGCGTGGCGCTCGGAGCGCGCGACTGGCGGCTCTCGGTGAACGGCTCCGTGCCGGCGGAGCCCATCGGCGCCGGGCAGGACCTCGCGGCGCAGCTGATCGGTCATTCTCTCTCGGAGGTGATCATCGACCCCGCCGCGACTCTGAGCGAGGTCCTGGCTCTTGCTCAGCTGCTCGCCACCGCGCCCAAGCCAGGCGATGGCGGCCGCGATGCGGTCGCTCGGCTGAACGCGCTGCAGGTCCGGGGAATTCGCATCGTCGTGGAGCAGTCGCAGATCGCGCCGGATCCGATCCCGCGGATCCCTGTGCCAACACTGCAGCGGTTCCTGGCGCAGCAGCCACCGCCGGAGTCACAGGTCGCTGACGACCCCAGCTCGCTCGCGGCCCAACATCTCCGCGATCTGGATGCCGCGCGCTCCACCGCCGAGCTGGTCAAGGTTCTCGAGAGTGTCGTACGACTGGCCACCGAGTCGGCGCGAAAGCAGCGCGCCGACCTGGTCATCGAGCTGGTGCATGGCATGATCCTCCGTGAGCGCAGCGCGGCAGATCCGGCCGGACGGCGCCAGTTGGCGATCGCTCTGCGCCGGGTGCTGACTCCGGTGCTTCTCCGATGCGTGGCGGCGCTCCTGCCGCGGCGGAAGGAGAGCTACGACCCGTGCATGGCGATCGTGGCCCGCGCGGACGAGGCGGGCGCGGAAGCTCTGGTCGAGGCACTCGTGGCGGCCGGCTCGATACCCGATCGGCGCGTCTACTTCGATTCGCTGGTCAATCTGCGATCGGCGGTGCCGACTCTCCTCCACATGGTTGGCGACGACCGGTGGTACGTTGCGCGCAACGCTGCCAACCTGCTCGGCCTCTTGCGAGCGTCCGAAGCGGAATCGGCGCTGGCGAGACTGCTGGAGCACGAGGACCATCGGGTGCGAGCCGCGGCATCTGCGGCGCTGGCCAAGATCGGGACCCCCGGTGCGGCCAGGCATCTGCGAACCGCCCTCCGCGATGCGACGCGGGAGACTCGGGATGGCGCCTCGGACGCGATGACCGATGGACGGCGCTCCTCCGCCGTGACGGCGCTTCTCGGCTCGCTCGAGCGGGAGCGTGACCCCGCCGTGCAGATCGCCGTCGTGACGATTCTCGGACGGCTCGGCGGCGACGAGGTCGCCGAGCGGCTGGTCGCGATCGCCACCGGAGAGCGCAAGGTTTTCCGGCGATCACCGACGGTGCGCGTGGCCGCTGTCCACGCCTTGGGCGAGATCGATTCGCCCGCCACCCGCAGCGTGCTCTCCGCTCTTCTCCGTGACAAGGAGAAGGCGATTCGGGGAGCCGCGTCGTGGGAGATGCTGAGGAGAAAGACAGTCGCGGCGTCGCTCGTCGAGCCGTGAGATCTCCGGTGGGCTGCCGCTAGCGCCGCTCGTAGACGGCCTTACCCCCGATCCACGTTGCGACCACCTGCGTCTGGAGGATCTGGCTCGGCGCCACGCGCATGATGTCCTGGTCCAGCACCACGAAGTCGGCGTACTTCCCCGGCGAGATCGATCCCATCACATCCTCCTGAAAGGCGGCCGTGGCGGGCCAGAGCGTGATCGACTCGAGCGCCTCCTCGCGTGTCATCCGCTGCTCGGGGTGCCAGCCACCGGGAGGCCAGTCGTGCGCATCCTCCCGGCTGACGGCGGAGTGAAAGGAGAGCAGGGGATTCACCGCCTCCACCGGGAAGTCGCTGCCGTTCGGGATGATGCTTCCAGCGTCGATCAGCGAGCGCCACGCGTACGCACCGTACAGTCGGCCCGTCCCGAGCCTCGATCCGGCCCAGTACATGTCGCTCGTCTGATGCACCGCCTGCATCGACGGGATGACGCCGAGCCGAGCGAAGCGGGGGATGTCGCCGTGCTCGATGATCTGCGCGTGCTCGATGCGAAAGCGGTGATCGGCAACCGGCACTTCCGTGAGCGCGGACTCGAACGCGTCGAGCACCAGCCGGTTCGCCCGGTCCCCGATGGCGTGGACGTTCACCTGGAATCCGTGTCGCAGCGCCTCCACTGCCACGGCGCGGATGTGTCGGGGATCGGAGACGAGCAGGCCGCTGTTTCCAGGGTCGTCGCTGTAGGGATCGAGCAGCGCCGCGCCGCGCGAGCCGAGCGCTCCATCCATGTAGAGCTTGACGCTGCGCACCCAGAGCCGGCCGTCGTACAGCCCGATCTGCGGTCCTCGCGCGAACCATTCTGCCATCTGCCGGCCGACGCTCTCGGCGCCGCGCGCATCATCGCCCAGCATCACGTAGAGGCGCAGGTTGAGCCCGCCGGCCTTCGCGATCTCCTCGTAGACGCGGATCTCGTCAGCGGATGCGCCGGCGTCGTGGATGCCCACCAGGCCCCATCGGTTGCACTCGGCAATCGCCCGAACGAGATCCCGTTTCGCTTCCTCTGCGGTGCCGGCCGGCACCACTCGACCGATCATCCCCTGTGCGTTGTCCACGAAGACGCCCGACGGCTCACCGCCAGGGAGCCGCACGATGCGACCGCCGGGCGGGTCCTTGGTCGCGGCCGTGACTCCGGCGAGGCTCATCGCTTTCGCATTCGCCAGCGTCGCGTGTCCATCCACGCGGGTGAGCGCCGCCGGGTTGGCGGGCACCGCGCGGGAGAGCGCCTCGTGGGTGGGGAAGCGCGTGTCGCCCCACTGGTTCTGGTCCCAGCCGCGCCCCAGCACCCACGCTCCGGCCGGTAGCTCCTTCGCCCGCGCGACGACGCGCGCAATAGCCTCGTCGTACGACTTCGCGCCGACCAGATCGACGTTTCGGAGCGACTGGCCGAGACCGAGAAGGTGGGCATGCGCGTCGACGATGCCCGGCACGATCGTTCGCCCCGGGTAGTCGAGCATCCGCGTGGAGGTCCCCTTGAGAGCGAGCGCCGCCTGGCGCGAGCCGGCGAAGACGATGCGGCCATCGCGCGTCGCCAGCGCCTCCGCCAACGGATGGGTGCGATCCACCGTGTAGATGCGATCGGCCGTGACGATGACGTCAGCCGGTTGGACCGGCGCTCGGGCGACGGTTGCCTGTGATCCCTGGGCAGAGCCGCCGCGGGCGACGAGCGCCAGTAGTGCGGCGCGAGCCAGCGTCGCGCGGAAGTTCGGCGACCGGTTCACGGACTGCCGGCCGCCTTCGCGTTCGCCTTGACGTCCCACCCTAGCTTGCCTTCACCCTTCGTGTCGAACTCGATCTTTGCGTAATCCAAGGCGACCGTTTCCTCCGTCTGTCCGGCACTGTTGGTGGCGTAATGGTCGGAGGTGATCACGACGTCCCCGAGCGTGATCGTCGTTCCGGCGGGACTCAGCATCTCCACGGTGACGCGCCGGAGATGCGTGCCTGCGGCGACATGTTGAAAGATTGCGCCCGAGTACTGGCCGGCGTCGCGCGTGATCTTAAGATCGGTCATCGAGGCTTTGCCAATGCCCCCGCCGCCGCCCACTCGGCTCGCTCCGGAGTTGCTGACCCCGAAACTGATCGATGAGGCCTTGAGGACGCCGATGCCATCGATCGTCACGTTCGCCACCACGCGCTGCGCCTGCAGTGTCCCCGCGCCAGCGCAGAGCAGTCCGGCCACCGCCGCTACCATCGACATCCGATACCGTTGCATGTGTCACCTCTATGAGAGAAGTGGAGCTTGCTACTCGAGCGACGGCGGCACGCTGCGCCGCGCGATGAGATAGAGGGGCAGCGCCAGCAACAGCGCATAGACAATGATGCCGGCGAGCGCGCTCTCACCGAAGGCGCCGGCCGGAAGCAGCCTGGCCAGGCGATCACCTAACCCTTCACGTGCCGCCAGCGCCGCCAGCACTACTCCCATGATCGCCCCGCCAGCGATCAGCCCGGAGGAGAAGAGAACACCGGGCCCGGAGTCGGCGTCGTCACCCGCGTCCGACGCCGGAGCGGCCGCCGCCCGGCGGCGCTCGACCAGCCACCGTATGGAGCCGCCGATGAACATCGTCGCCGACGTGGCGATCGGCAGGTAGACCCCGACCGCGACCGGGAGCGATGGAATCCCGAGCACCTCGAGCGCGACCGCGAGGAAGGCGCCGATGAGGATCAGCCCCCACGGAAGCTTCTGCGTCAGGATGCCGTCCACGACCAGCGCCATGATCTGCGACTTGGGCGACTCCAGCTTGCGCACCCTCCGCCCCTTGTAGTCCACCAGCTCACGGCCGCCGATGCCGGGATCCACCAGATAGGCGATCGATCCGTCCGCGGCCAGAAGATACTTGCCGGCGGGAGCGACTCCGCTCTGCTCGTAGAGATGACCCACGCGATACGACTTCCCGTCCAGTACCATCGGGGAGGATTCGAGGTTCGCGACGGCAACTCCCGGGAAACTCCGGGCGACGATCGTCTGGGACCCCTCGTTGAGAAACTGGATGGTGACTCCGATCAGCAGAGCCGAGGTCACGACTCCGAACAGCAGGCCGATCTGCTGGCGTGCTGGTGTGGCGCCGACGAGGTAGCCGGTCTTGAGATCCTGGCTCGTCGCCCCCGCGACCGCCGCCGCGATGCACACCACGCCGCCGATGCTGAGGGCGAGCACCCGGTGCTCGATCCCCGTCCAGCCGACAGCCAGAAAGAGCAGGGAGGTGAGGAGCACAGTCGCCACCGTCATCCCCGAGATCGGATTCGAGGACGCGCCGATCTGTCCCGTGATCCGGCTCGAGACGGTCACGAACAGGAAGGCGAAGAACAGAGCGAGCACCGCTCCCAGCACGTTGATGCGGATCTGAGGAACGACAACCATCGCGATTCCCAGCACGACCACGCCGATGAGAACGAGCCGCATCGGGAGATCGCGCTGGGTGCGCCGGCCGCCGCTGCTTGCGGCTCCCGTAGCGCCGGCCGCTCGCACCGTCCCGAGACCGCCGACCAGCGCGGCGAGGATCGTCGGAAGCGCACGGCCCAGGCTGATGAGGCCGGCTGCGGTCACGGCGCCGGCTCCGATGTAGTACACGTACTTCGCGCGGACCTCCATCGCGCTCATCTGCGAGATGAGCGTGGTCGCGGGGAAGATCGGCGCGGTGAGGCCGGCACCGAACAGCTTGATCGCCGGAATGAGCACGAAGAAGGAGATGACCCCGCCGGCGAACAGGTATCCCGCGATGCGCGGTCCGATGATGTAGCCGACTCCCGTCAGCTCCGGGCTGATCTCGGCCTGGATCTCGCCGAAGATCTGGCGCGCGCCGTTCGGCATCGATCGCTGGAAGGTGTGCACCGCGACATCCGTCCACAGCTTCAGCCCGCCGTTGAGAAACTTGTACAGCGCGCCGAGGCCGAAGCCCATGAACACGAGCTGTGCCTGGGTCCCCCGCTCCTCGCCGACGATCAGCACCTCCGCGCAGGCAGTTCCCTCCGGATACCTGAGGGTGCGATGCTCGTTGACGATCAGACTCCGACGGAGAGGGATCATGAGCAGCACGCCGAGAATCCCGCCGACCAGGGAGACGGCCACGACGGTGCTCCAGGGGAGCGAGTAGCCGAGCAGGAGAAGGGCCGGAAGGGTGAAGACGACGCCGGCGGCGATGGACTCGCCCGCCGAGCCGGTCGTCTGCACGATGTTGTTCTGGAGAATCGTCGCCGGCTTCGCGCGGAAGACGCGCGAGATGTAGCGGAAGATGGTGATCGAGAGCACCGCGATCGGAATCGATGCGCTCACCGTGAGACCGATCTTGAGCGCCAGATAGACGCTGGACGCCGCGAACACGAGCCCCAGGATCATCCCGAGGAGGATCGCCCCGGCGGTCAGCTCGGTGATGTTCTCGCCGTCAGCGATGTAGGGCTTGTGGAGGTGATCCTCGCCGGCGAGCGAAACGCGCTCCGCCTCCGGATCGAGCCTGGGCTGGGCCGGGATCTGCGTTTCGGGCATCGGGACTCCGCGGGAATGCGAAGCCCCAATATGCCCCACGGCCGTCAGACGGCGCCAGCGGACGGCGGGGTGTCGGCGCGCGATGACCGGGCAGCATCCGGCGGGATGTGGCGGCGCCGGTAGCGCATCGCCAGCCAGAGCACGAACGCGATCAGAACGCCGAGCGGAAGCAGCACGCCGAGCGACGCGATCAGATTGGCGAGAAAGCCGATGAAGTTGCGCCACGCCTGCACGAACGCGGCTGCCAGCACGCTCGTCGTGCCCTTCTGGCCGACGACCGGGATGGACTCGTGCACCGTAACGCTGAAAGTGCTGATCGCAGACCGGGTCTTGAGATAGCGCATGCGTCCTTCCATGCGCTCGATCGCCTCCCGCACCTCCGCCAGCTTCTCCTCGATCAGGACGACATCCGACAGCTTTCCGGTGCGCGTGGCGAGCAGCTGGATGAGGCGCTGCTCCTCGCGTTTCTTGTTTTCTACTCGCACCGCGACGTCCACGAACTCCTCGCCGACGTCATCGGCGCGCTGGTTCACCGTTTCGACCTTTCCGATGGAGGGCAGACCGCGATTCACCAGCTCATCGAATCGGGCCGCGGGGAGCTTGATCTCGAGTGTCGCCGATCGCAGCTGGTCGTGACCAGCCTGCAGCGAGGCGTTGGCGATGTAGCCGCCCAGCTGGGTGGCCACCAACCGCACCCGTGCGACGCCCAGCTCCAGCGAGTCCACCTGGATGCTCGCCTGTCCGGTGCGAATGATCATCGATGGCGCGAGCGTCTCGCCGGCGCCGGCTGCACCAGGGGTCAGGAGCGGCTGCTCCCCCCCGCCGGCCGGAGCCGCTTCATCCTTGGCGAGCCGTCCCGACGGCGGAGCGGCGGGCGCCTGCACCATGCTGACCGCCTCCGGTCGGCCAACCGAGACCGCCATCCCTTTCGAGCCGCTCTCATTCCCAACCGGCTGGCCGCCGTCCGGACCTTTACACGCGGAGGCGAGCGGACACGCCAGCAGGAAAAGGCCGGTCATAGCTGCAAGGCGCATGATATCTCCTCCGCGTGTGGTGGCGCGCCGTCTCGTCCCGTCGAGGCCGCCGTGCAGAGGACGCATGAAGCGCTCCCCCCTGCACATCCCCGATCAGCCTCGAGCTCCCGGCCTCCCGTCCGACTCCCTTGTCAATGATATTTCGCTCGCGCCGACGCCACCATACTCCGGACCTTCTCATGCCGCGCTCGCTCGAGTTGCTGCTCGCCGTTCCGATCGCGGCCGCGCTGGGATGTACCACGCTCGCGTCCCAGCCTGCATCCGACGCGGCTCGGGCTCGGCCCCTCTCGGCTCCGATCGCGGATGTCGAGTACACCGTGACGGTCGACAGCGCCCATGCCCGCGAGCACATCCTGCGCGTGGCCATGCGATTCTCGGCCGGAGGCGCCACGCCGGTGATTCTGTCGCTTCCCGCCTGGACCCCCGGCGCGTACGAGATCGCGTACTACTCCCGCTGGGTCACCAACTTCACCGCGACCAGCGGGGGTAAGCCGCTTCACTGGGACAGGGTGGGTTACGACAGTTGGCGCATCGACAGCGCCGGCAGCGCGCCGGTCATTGTCTCCTTCGACTTCCTCGCCGATTCACTCGACAATGCGATGGCCTGGTCACGACGCGATTTCGTCTTCTTCAACGGCACCAACCTCTTTCTCTATCCCGCCGGGAGGAGCCTCGACTACTCGTCCACCGTCCGCATCGACGCACCGCCTGGCTGGCGGATCGCCACCGGGATGACGCCCGCGTCCTCTCCCGGCCGCTTCACCGCGGGCAGCTATCACGATCTCGTGGACATGCCCTTCTTCATCGGTCGCTTCGATCTGGACAGTGTCCGGATCGCGGATCGCTGGGTGCGGCTGGCCTCCTATCCCGCCGGTGTGCTCGCGGGCGAGAATCGCGCACGCCAGTGGGAGTGGATGAAGAAAGTCATTCCGCCGGAGATCGCCGTCTTCCAGGATACGCCCTGGAAGAGCTACACCGTGTTGGAGGTGGCGGACTCCTCGTCGACCGGTGCGAGCGGGCTCGAGCACCAGAGCTCGCAGCTGGATGTGATCCCGCCATTCTTCTTCGACTCTCCGCAGATCGCGACCTTTCTCGCCCACGAGCTCTTCCACTCCTGGAACGTCAAGCGCTTGCGGCCGGCGGAGCTGTGGCCGTATCAGTACGCCCGGGAGCAGCCCACCCCGTGGCTCTGGGTGAGCGAAGGCATCACCGATTACTACGCCGATCTCGCCGCGGTGAGGGGGGGCGCGATCGACTCATCGGCTTTCTTCGAGCTCACCGCCGAGAAGATCGCCGAGGTCGCCCGCGCGCGACCAGTCGCACTCACCGAGGCATCGCTCGCCACATGGGTGCATCCGGTGGATGGAACGGCGCTCATCTATTATCCGAAGGGCTCGCTGGCTGGACTGCTGCTCGACGTTCTGATTCGCGATGCGAGCGGCAATCGACAATCCCTGGACGACGTGCTCCGACAGCTCTACCGGGACAGCTACAAACAGGGACGTGGCTTCGATGGGGCCGAATGGTGGAGGGCGATCAGCGCGGCAGCCGGCGGGCGGAGCTTCGCCGAAGTCAATGCGCGCTACGTCGAAGGGAGAGAGCCCTATCCGTGGACCGAGCTGCTTCCGCTCGCCGGGATGCGCCTTGCGATCGACACGCTCCGCGAGCCGCTGTTCGGCGTCTCGATGCTCGCTGATTCCGCCGTCGTGGCCTCCGTGGATCCGCGCGGCGCCGCCGCGGAGGCGGGCGTTCGTGCGGGCGACCAGCTGCTGAGCATCGGGGGAATCGCGATCGCTGACCCGGGATTCGCTCAGAAGTTCAGAGCTGCGTTCGCCACGCAAGAAGGAGCTCCGCTGGCGATCCGGGTGCGGCGCAGCGGGCAGCCCCTGTCGCTCGTGGGGCGCGTCAAGCTCATCACACGGTTGCGCACGCTTATCACCGCCGATCCGGCCGCATCGCCCAGGGCGACCATGATACGGACAGGGATTCTTCGCGGGCTCACCAGTCACTGATCGCGGTGAGGGCGCGGCCGCGCCGAACCGACAGTTCCCGGTGCCATCCACGGTTCCCGCATGGCGGCCTCGATCTCGCCCATCTCTCGCGGCGCGCGGGAGATCCATTCCACGCCAGCTGGCGTCGCGATGTAGTCATCCTCGATCCGGATGCCGATGTTCGCGTATCTCCGCACGGCGGCGCTCAACTTCGCGATCGTCGCGCGGTTCCTCGGGGTATCGGTCAGCGTGGCGAGAACGTTGGCGCGCACGTAGATGCCGGGCTCGATGGTGAAGGCACTGCCCGGCGCGATCTTCCCCGTGACGTTGAATTGATCGGGATCGTGCACGTCGAGGCCGATGCCGTGACCCAGCCCGTGCATGTAATACAGAGAGAGCTGGGGACAGCCGCCGGGCTCGCGGCACTGGCCGGATGCACCGTCATAGGTGGCCGACGGCGACTCGATGAGGCCGAGCCGTGCGAGCCCCTCGGCGAGGACCGCACGGGCGGAATCGCTCATCGCGCGCGCCGGCGCCCCGAGTGTGGCCTGCCGCTCGGCCGCGGCCTGGGCGTCCCGAACGATCTGGTAGATGGCCCGCTGCTCGGGCGAGAACGTTCCACCCACGGGCACCGTGCGGGTCACGTCGGCGGCGTAGCCGTCATACTGTGCGCCGATGTCAATGACCACCACGTCGCCGGGTGAGAGGGGGCGGTCATCGGCATTGTAGTGCAGCGTTGTCGAGTTCGGCCCGGAGCCGATGATCGTGGAGAAGGATGGACGCTCTGCTCCGTTACGTCGGAAGTCGTACTCGACCAGCGCCTGGATCTCGAACTCGTTCCGCACTGACTTCATCGCGCGCATGGCATCGCGCTGCGCGCCGACGGTGATGTCTACGGCCCGGCGGATGAGTGCCAGCTCGGCCGGGCTCTTGCTTCCGCGCAGCACGCGCTCGGCTGGCTCGGCGCCGGCCCCGAGCGTGAGTCCAGGGTGTCGCTCGCGTAGCCGCTGCACGAACTGCGCGTCCGGCGTGGCCGGCGCGGTGCCGCCACCGAGATCGCCGATGACGAAGAAGGGCTGAGCGCTCCGTGCGAGTGAATCGAGTGCGGCATCGAGCTCGTCGATCGACCGGCCCTGCATTCCCGTGAGACCGGCAACACCCGCCGCTCCGAGACGCGCGCCCGTCCACACCTCCCTGGCCGGCTCTCTGGGCTGGACGAACAGGGTGCTGGACTGCCGACCGCCCTGACGAACCAGCACGAGCACCGATTCCGGCTCGCGGAAGCCGGTGAGATAGAGGAAGGACGACGATTGGAAGAAGGAGAGAAAGTCCTCGGCGGGCTCGTGCGCTCCGAGCACGATGATGACGCCGTCGCCGAGTCGAGCCGCGAGCGAGTCGCGGCGCGCCGCGTACTCGGATTGCGCGATCTGCGCCGGGATGCGGGCGGGAAGAAGCGCGAGAACGCTCGCGAGAAACATCCGAAGGACAGGGCGGGTCACGGAAGCTCCGAAGGATGAATGTTCGAGATGAGTCTTGCCGGTTGGCCCGGACCGGGTGAGTAATGCTTCCCTAAACCATCAAGCGAGCCATCCGTGGGCGAGTCCACTGGCGTTCCGACGACCGGTAATACCCCTCCCGCCAAGACGTCCGTGTGGGAAGACTTCATCGATATCTTCTACGCGCCGTCGCAGGTTTTCGCGAGGCGCATCAACGGGTCCGCGTTCATCCCGATTGCGGTCGTGACGCTCCTCCTCGTGGTTCTCTACTACGCCAGCAAGGGCGTGATGTCGCCGATCTTCGAGGGAGAGTACCGCCGCGGGGCCGAGGCCGCGATGCGGAAGAATGCGCGGATCACGCCGGAGATGATGGAGAAGGGAAAGGCAATGGCGCAGACGTTCGGCGGTCTGTTCCTGCTGGTCATCACTCCGGTCGTCATCCTGCTTACCGGTGTTGTGACCTGGCTCGTCGGCAAGTTGTTCGATTCCGAGCAGACCATTCGCTCCGCCATCGTGGTTGCCGCTTACGCCAACATCGTGCGCGTGGTCGGGTTCATCGTCGCGACGATCCAGGCCACCGTGATGGATCCTGCCGGACTGAACTCGCAATACAGCGTCTCGCTCAGCCTGGCCCGCTTCGTCGATCCGGATACGACAGCGATGCCGACGCTGGTCGCTCTCGGACGTGTGGACCTGTTCACGATATGGCTCACCGCGCTCCTCGTCATCGGTCTGATCGTCACGGGACGCGTCCCGAGGGGGAAGGCGATCGTCGCTGGCGTGATCATCTTCCTGGTGGGCGGGCTCTACCCGTTGGTGATGGCGTTGCGCGCGGCCTGAGCTCCGCGCGTGGCTACTTCAGCAGCAGCTTTGCGATCGTCTGAAGCTGCATGTTTGAGGTGCCTTCGTAGATGGTACCGATCTTCGCATCGCGATAGAACTTCTCCACCGGGAAATCGGTCGTGTAGCCGTACCCCCCGAAGAGCTCGACGCAGAGCGAGGTGACGCGCTCGGCGATCTGGGAGGAGAACAGCTTCGCCATCGCGGCTTCGCGCGTGAACGGGCGCCCCGCATCCTTGAGCCGTGCGGCATTGTAGACCATCAACCGCGCGGCTTCGAGCTCGGTGGCGGCCTGCGCGAGCTGGAACTGCACTGCCTGAAAATCGGCGATCGCCTTGCCGAACTGCTTTCTCTCCTGCACGTAGCGGACGGTCGCGTCGAGCGCACCGCGCGCGATGCCGATCATCTGCGCACCAATCCCGATCCGGCCGCCGTTCAGGGTCTCCATCGCGATCTTGTAGCCCTGCCCAACAGGCCCGAGCACGTTCGCGGCCGGAAGCTCGCAGCCGTCGAGTATCAGCTCGGTGGTGCTCGAGGCGCGGATCCCCAGCTTGTGCTCGCGCTTTCCGACGCTGAAGCCCGGAAAGCTCCGCTCCACCAGAAAGGCGGTGATCCCCTTGTAACCGGCCGAGGGATTCGCGTTGGCGAAGACGACGTACAGCTCCGCCTCGGCGCCGTTGGTGATCCAGAGCTTGCGGCCATCGAGCACCCACCCGTCGCCCCGGCGCTCGGCGCGGGTGGACATCCCGAACGCATCCGAGCCCGAGCCGGGCTCGGAGAGAGCGTAGGCGCCGACCATCTGTCGGGCCAGTCGGCCGAGGTATCGCTCTTTCTGGGCTTCATCGCCGTATCGCACGAGAGGCGAGTTCACCAGAGTGTTCTGAACATCCACGAGGATCGCCGCCGAGGCATCCACGCTGCTGATCTCCTCGACAGCCAGCGTCACCATCATGAACGAGCCGCCGCTGCCGCCGAAGCGCTCCGGCACCTCGATGCCCATGAGGCCGAGCGCGAATGCACCGGGGATCAACGCGGGATCGAGCTGCTGGGCTTCGTCCATCGCGCGCACCCTGGGCCTGACCTCTTCCTCGGCGAAGTGAGCGACCGCGTCCCGGAACATGCTCTCCTCCTCGGAGAGCATGGTGAGCGGAGGATGGGCGTCCTGAAAGTCGGTCGTCATGCCGCAATTGTAACGAAGATCGAGTATCAGCGCTGCCCGAAGACATCGAGCGCCAGCTCCACCTTGCCGAAGGGTGCCGAGACCTGCACCCCCTGCACGGCGCCGCGCACCCGCTCCAGCATCTCGCGAGCGATCGCGCATCCCTCGGCCACCGCGTGCTCCTTGGATCGCTCGTTCGCGCGCCTCATCCGGGTGATGATCTCCTCCGGAACCACCACTCCCGGCACCTCGTTCGCCAGGAACTCCGCGTTGCGGGAGGACACGAGCGGCCAGATGCCGGCGATGATCGGGATGCGGACGTGCGCGATCCGCTCGAGAAAGCTCTCGAGCTGTTCCGGGTCGAAAACCGGTTGCGTGATCGCGTACTCCGCTCCGGCATCCACCTTCCACTCGAAGCGACGGAGCTCCTGCACAGGATCCAGAGCCGCCGGGTTCACTCCGACGCCAATCGCGAAGGCCGTTGGCTGGCCGATGGCATTTCCGCCCGGGTCGAGCCCGTGGTTGAGCCGGCTCACGAGGTTCGTCAGGCCGATCGAGTCGATATCGAAGACGGCGGTGGCGTCGGGGTAGGGACCCATCTTCGGCGGGTCGCCGGTGATGATGAGCAGGTTCCGCAGACCCACGGCGGACGCGCCCAGGAGGTCACTCAGCATGCCGAGGAGGTTGCGGTCGCGACAACAATAGTGCACGACCGTCTCGATGCCGACACGCTGCTCGATGAGAAGCGCGGTGAGCAGGGCCCCCATCCGGCTCTGCGCACGCGGACCATCGGGGACGTTCACCGCGTCCACGCCCGCGCGCTGCAGCGCCCCGACACCTTCCAGCATCTTCGTCGCGTCCACGCCACGCGGCGGCACGATCTCCACCGAGCTCACGAACTCTCCGCCGGCGATCTTGGACGCCCAGCGAGAGCGGTTCCGGAACGGAACCGGCTCGCGGCCGACCGGGGTCGGCGCCGCGCCGTCGCTCGTCGAGGGCTGGCCGCTCGCCGGCCTTCCCTGCCATCGATGACGCGGAACGAGCGGGCGGATCCCTTCCACCAGCGCCTTGATGTGCGCCGGCGTCGTCCCACAGCAACCGCCGAGGAATTTGACGCCGGCGTGGATCAGATGGCGACCGTAGCTCGCCATATACTCGGGGCTCGCCATGTACATCGTGCGGCCGCCAACGTCGCGCGGCATGCCAGCGTTCGGTTGCGCGCTGAGCTTGCGGCGGGTCACCGGAGCCATGCGCTCCAGCGCTTCGAGAATGGTCTGCGGTCCGACGGAGCAGTTGAGTCCCACGACGTTGGCGCCCCATCCGTCGAGCGCCCGCGCGACATCCTCGGGCGACGCGCCGAAGGGGGTCCGGCAATCCGGTCCGATCGTCATCTGGGCAATGACGGGGATGGCCGGGTCCACGGCGCGGCACGCCAGGATCGCCTGCTCGATCTCGTCGACATCGCCGAAGGTCTCGAGCAGGAACATGTCGGCACCTCCTTCGCGCAGCGCGGTGAGCTGCTCGAAGAAGATCTGCCGCGCCTCGTCCCGGCTCGTGGGGCCGAAAGGCTCGATGCGCACACCGAGCGGTCCGACCGCGCCGGCCACCCACGCCCGCTCTCCCGCGGCCTCCCGCGCGAGCTGCGCGGCCCGGCGGTTCAGCTCTCCTACCTGCGCTTCCAGCCCGTACTGTGCGAGCTTGAGTCGGTTGGCCCCGAAGCTGTTCGTCTCGAGCACCTCGGCCCCCGCCTTCACGTACGCACGATGGACCTCGCTCACGAGGTCAGGGCTACGCACGTTCAGCTCGTCGTAGCACTGGTTGATGAAGACGCCCTTGGCGTACAGCATCGTTCCCATCGCGCCATCGAAGACGACGATGCGATCGGGCTCGAGCAGCGAAGCGACGTTGCGAGGCTCAGTCACCGTCGATACCCTTGGGTAACCTCTTCCCATTTCTCATGCGACTCGCGTTTCTCGGTCCGCTGATCGCCTCGACGATGCTGGTGCTGGGCTGCAGCAGCGACAAGACCACCAAACCCACCACGCCGGTGACGGTCAAATTCACGACCCCCGCTTTCGGAACCGACACCGTTCGCGCCGAGGTGGTGATGGACGGTACGGTGCGGGTGACCCTGCCGGGCGACTCCATCCTCTCGGTCGCTCGGGGCACACACAGCTTCGTCGCCCGCCTCTCGATCGACTATCTGCCGCACTCCTTCACCTTCGACGTGAACCCGAGTGGCAACGTGGCCGTGGTGCCGATCTACCAGGCGCCGTCCTGCCGCATCATCCTGTACGATGGGTCGGCCTGTTCGGGAAGGAACGCCATCAACTGGCAGCAGCACACGCTCATCTTCTGTCCGACCAGCGACTTCGGAGAGGTCTGCACGGTCCAGGTGGATCCCGGGGCCTTCGGGGCCACCTGGCCCGACTCCGGCTTCGCGGTGCGCAACGCGTACGTCTATCATGGCAAGCTGCTGATCGCCGCACTGCGCCCGCGCAGCGGCGGATCCGACACCCTCGCCATGGCACTCTACATTCCCGGGGACTACCTGCCGCACGTCCGACTGCACCCCATTCCGGGAGACAGTACCCGCTGGCAGGAGGACGTGTGGACCGACGGCCGGCATGTTCCGATCTACCCCGCACTCAATCCCGCTCTCGCCGTCGGTGATCGTCCCGGGCAGAATTTCGGACTGGACGTCCGCATCACCGCGCTCCTCCCGCCCACGGAGAAGAACGCGATGCTCGTGCGCTTCGACGTGACGAATATCAGCGCGACCGACAGCTTCCGCTTCGTGCACCGTGAGGAGCCGGCGGCCGGCCACACACTCACGGACATCTATCTGGCTCCCTTCTGGGACGCGAACATCGGCGGCATCATCAACCTCGAGTCGATCGACGACAACTCGACGCTTTTCCCCGCCGAGTCCCTGCTGGTGACGTACGATCAGCGGTTTACCGGGACAACGATGAGTGCCAGCTTCGCGGCGCGTCCCGGCCTCTTCGGGCTCCGGCTCATCGATGGTCCGCCGGGCACGACGGCGAAGGGCATCGTGACCAGCGCCGTCGTCTCGGCTCCGATCTGGTACGACCTTTCGCCCGCTGTCGGCCGCGCGAGGGAGGACTCCTCGTATGCGCTGCTCTCGGCGGGTCGAGCGCAGCCCATCAACAGCCTCTGCGTCAACTCCAGCGTCGCGCTGGTCTGCGACACCGAGAGCTCCAACAACACGTATACGGGCTGGTCGGTCGGTCCCATCAGCTCGCTGGCTCCCGGACAATCCACCTCGATCACGGTGGCGCTGCTCTTCGCACCCCCGGATCCTGGGACCTTCACATCCGGCACCGACATGCCGCCGCAGAACAACGCCCTCGGCAGCACGACGCGGCCGATCTATATCACCGGCGGCGGCCTCCGTGCTCTCGCGGCGCAGCTCAAGTCGCTGCGCGTGGACGGAACGCCCGGCGCGCGCTGACCCGGCGCGCCACCATCCCGCTCTGGCCGTCACCGTCGGACCGGAGCGGATGGCACGGGCGCTGAACGCTCCGCGCCACTCGCCACTCCAGGATCCGGCGCCCGATCTCCTGCTCCGCTCTGCTCCGCGGCGCCGCGCACGGCGTAGTACTTGGCCTCCGGGTGGTGGACCACCATGGCCGCCGTGGACTGCTCCGGGATGAGCTGGTAGGACTCCGTCAGCTCCATCCCGAGTGCATCCGCTGCCGGGAGGATGCGAAAGAGGGCGGCGTGACCGTCGAGATCGGGACAGGCCGGATATCCCCACGAGTACCGCTTGCCCTGCGACTCGCCGAGGCCCAGCTCGCGCCGGATGCGCCGGTGAAGCCACTCCGCAACCGCCTCCGCGGCCTCGACCGCGAGCCCGTGGAGGTAGAGTCCCTCGCTGTACTCGCCGGCCGCGTGCAGCTCTGCGTAGCGCTGATTGGCTGCATCGCCCACGGTCACGATCTGGAAGGCGATGACGTCCACGTCTCCGGACTCCACGGATCGGAAGTAGTCGGCGAGGCAGAGCCGCTCGCGTCCCTCCTGTCTCGGGAAAGGGAATCGGGCGATCTCGCGCAGCGCGCCTCCATCACTTCCGAAGCCGGCCGGATCGTAGACGACGAGATCGTTGCCCGACGACTGGACGGGGAAATATCCGTACACCGCCTGCGGGCGGAGCCAGCCGTCGCGCTCGGCGCTCGCGGACAGGCGCGCGAGGGCGGGGCGGAATTCCTCTCGCACCACGCGCTCGTAACTCTCGCCCGACCCGCGTCCGCCCCACTGCAAACGAAAGAGCTCGTCCAGGTCGAGCAGCTCGAAGATCTCGCCGAGCGGGATGTCGCGCAGCACGCGCGTCCCGAGAAAGGGCGGTCGCGGAATCGGATTGGAGGATGACACATCGCTCCGGGCGCCGTCCGCGGACCCCGCGGACATATCCTTGCCCACCTGAGTGCGAAGGAAGACGTCGGTGCGAGCAGCCTCCAGCGCCTGCTCCACCAGCGCGGCGCGGCGCGGCGGATCGATCAACGCCTCCATCGTGTCGAGCCCCTCGAAGGCATCCTTGCAGTAGAAGACGCCGGGAGCGTAGGGACGCTCGCCAGACACGAACAGGGCCCGGCGGCCGAAGCGCCGGTTGATCGCAGCCCCGCCGATGAGCACCGGAAAATCCAGCCCCCGGCGGTCGAGCTCCTGGACGCAGATCGGCATCTGCTTCGATGTCGACACGAGCAGGGCCGAGAGTCCGATGGCCGTCGCGCCGACCTCCACTGCCTTGTCGATGATCGTGTTCACGGGCACCTGCTTCCCCAGGTCGTAGACCGTGTACCCGTTGTTCGACAGGATGGTGTTGACCAGCGACTTACCGATGTCGTGCACGTCTCCGTAGACGGTGGCCAGCACCACTTTTCCCTTGGTGTAGCCCTCCGTCCGCTCCAGAAACTGCTCGAGATGCTTGACCGCGCGCTTCATCACTTCGGCTGACTGCAGCACGAAGGGGAGAATCAGCTCGCCCGCACCGAACTTGTCCCCGACCTCCTTCATCGCCGGGAGCAGCACCTCGTTGAGCAGCCGCACCGGCTGCTCCCGTACCCCCGCCTCGTCCAGCGCTGCCTCGATCCCCTCGCGCGTGCGGTGGAGGATCTGCCAGTGAATGCGCTGCTCGGCCGTCATCCCCGCGGTCGGATCCTCCCTCTCCCGGACGGCTGACCCCGAGCGGCCTCCACCCGGCCCCGGCTGCTCGTAGTGCTCGATGAACTTCTGTAAGGCCTCGGGGGAGCGATTGAAGACGAGATCGTCCGCGAGCGCGCGCTCCTCACCCGGGATCTCGGCGTACGGTCGCACGTGAGCCGGGTTCACGATCGCCATGTCGAGACCAGCGTGAACGCAATGGTGCAGGAAAACCGAGTTGAGAACGGCGCGCGCATCGGTGCCCAGGCCGAAGCTGACATTGCTCACGCCGAGACTCGTGAACACGCCCGGCAGCTCCTGCTTGATGAGCCGGATTCCCTGGATCGTCTCGGTGGCCGAATCCACCCACTCGGCTTCGCCCGTGGCCAGAGTGAAGGTCAGGGCATCGAAGATCAGGTCGCCGGAGTCGAGACCGTATTCGGTCACCGCGATGTCGTGGATGCGTTTCGCGATCTCGAGCTTCCTCCCGGCCGTCTTCGCCATGCCCACCTCGTCGATGGTCAGAGCGACGACGGCGGCGCCATGCTTGCGGACGAGGGGAAGGACGGCGTCGATGCGCGAGCGGCCGCTCTCCATGTTGATGGAGTTGACGATCGCGCGTCCGGGAATGTGCTCCAGAGCGCGCGCGATGACGTCGGCCTCGGTCGAGTCGATCATGATCGGGGTCTCGACGCTCATCGACAGCAGCTTCACCACACGCGACATCTGCTCGGCTTCGTCCGCGCGCTCGGTGAGCGCCACACAGACGTCGAGCACGTGCGCGCCTGATTCCACCTGGTCGCGGGCGACGGCGAGTATGCCCTCGTAGTCGTCGGTCAGCAGAAGCCGCTTGACCTTCCGCGAGCCCTGGGAGTTCACCCGCTCCCCGATGAGCAGGGGGGGCGGGTCCTGGTGGAGGGTGATCGCCCGCATCGCCGAGCTCACGCGCGGCACATGCGGGTCGTGCCGGGCGACGGGGGCGCCGGCCGCCGACAGCGGCCGCACGGCGCTCACGATCGCCTCGAGATGCTCGGGAGTCGTACCGCAGCATCCTCCCACGACGCGCACGCCGAAGTCCCGGACGAACTCCGCCAGGGCGGTCGCCATCGGCGCCGGCTCGAGCGGGTACACCGCCTCTCCGACGCCGGTGTTCAGCGGCAGCCCCGCGTTCGGGATGCAGGAGATCGGCAAGGACGCGTTCTCGCCAAGGTAGCGGATCGGCTCGCGCATGTGCTCCGGGCCGGTGGAGCAGTTGAGACCGATCACGTCCACCCGCAGTCCCTCGAGAGTCGTCATCGCACTCGCGATGTCGGTGCCGAGAAGCATGCGTCCGCTGGTGTCGAGCGTCACCTGTACCTGGACCGGCACACGGCGCCCGATCTCGGTGAAGAGGCGCTCGATGCCGGCGACCGCGGCCTTCACCTCGAGGATGTCCTGCGAGGTCTCGATCAGTAGAACGTCCACGCCGCCCTCGACGAGCGCCGCGGCCTGCTCGTGAAAGTTCCAGCTCAGCTCATCGAAGGTGATGGCCGAGAGCGCCGGGTCGTCGCTCGAGGGCAGCATGCCGGACGGACCGATGGATCCGGCGACGAATCGAGGCTGATCCGGCGTGGCGAACTTGAGGCAGGCCGCGCGCGCGATCCGGGCCGCCTCGACGTTGATCTCCCTCATCCGGTCGCCCAGCCCCCACTCGTGCAGGCGGCGTGGAGTGCTCTGGAAGGTGCACGTCTCGACCGCGTCGCAGCCGACGGCGAGAAAGGACTCGTGGATGGACTGGATCACGTCCGGTCGCGTGAGCACCAGATTGTCGTTGCACCCCTCGAGCGCCTTGCCGCCGAAGTCATCCGCCGAGAGATGGTGACGCTGGATGTTCGTCCCCATCGCCCCATCGAAGATGAGAACGTGCCTCGCCAGCGCGGCGAGGTAGGGAGACGAGAGGGCGGGCGTGGCGGACAGAGAATCGATCACGTGGGGCTCGCGTGGCCAACAGGAAAAGGGCCCGGCGCGCACAGGCACCGGGCCGGCGCTTTAGCGAATGTTTTACGTGGCCGCAAGTTGCCGTAAATCGCCACGAATCGGTTGTTGTGCTGCCTTCAAGTGTATGTCGCGCAGGCTGGCGTGGCAAGCGGAGGCCCGGCGACGACAACGGCGGCCGCGGATGGCGCGGATGAACGCGGACAGAGCGACTGCATGAAGGGGTTGCCCTTCCCCCCAAGTCCTGCTCCTCTGCCCAAGCGCCGGGCGCCCGCCCCTGTCACGGAGCGATCCGCGTCGCCCTTCGCCGGAGCGATCCGCGTCGCCGTTCGCCGCGAACATCCGCGGCCGCTTTTCTACGTGTGCCGCGGGTGCTCCGGAGGAGTCGGCAGGCGATCGCGACCCGTGCTCCGAACGCGATCCTCGACGTGCTGGATGATCGCGATCAGGCGATGACGCTCGAGAGGCAGCGCGAGCTCCGCCAGAACGCTCCGCTGGAGGGCCGACGGTGTCGGCCCCTCGGCGCCGGAGGTGCCGTGGTGGTAGAGCACCAGCGCTCCGCCACGCGCCACCGGCAGATGCATGGCCAGCGGGTCGCCGATCGCCAGCACCCGATCCACGACCGTCACCAGGGGCTGCTCGCGGGAATCGCGCCGGAGCGCGTCGGTGATGGAGCCGGCGATCTCCGTGTTGTGTCCGACGGCCGCCAGTGTCTGCATCAATCCCTCGAGGAGGGCCGTCTCGGTACCCACGAGTAGTATCTTCGCCATCGCTTCCCCATCCGTCGTTATCGTCCGTCGCGTTCCGTTCCGACGTCACGAGGACGTCGCTCTCCGCCCGCCCGGAGCCGCCCAATCAATCGTACCGGTTCCAACCGGCCATTGACTGTGACCCGGCTCACGCCGACACGGCACCCAGGAAGATCCACCTCAACACAACCAGCAGCATCCAGGCCGCCATCGGTGAGATGTCGAGCGGGCCGACCGTTGGCAGGATGTTTCTGAGCGGCCGCAGCATCGGCTCGGTGACCGCGATGGCCCAGCGAACCCACCATCGCGTGAGTGAGAACGGAAGCCACGTTGCGATGACTCGCACCAGCAGCGCGATCTCCAGGATGCCGAAAGTCCAGGAGACCAGCAGAACGTACACGCCCCGGCCGCCGTGCCGCCCAAGCTCGGAGGCCGCCTCCACCTGTGCCAGCACCCAACCGAGAAGCTCGAGAAAGAGGATACCAGCGAGCACGATCACGGCGAGCGTCCACCAGGGAGCGCTCGCCGAGCTGCCTCCGGCCCGGAGCACCTGCCTCTCGACCGGCTCAACGACCGGATGAACGACCTTACGGAAGAAGCGCGCCAGGGCCCCGAAGGGCGTCACCCGTCGTGTCCGCACGAGCCAATCCACGAAGCACAGTACCAGCAGGATGACGGCGACGGCCCCCAGGGCGGAGCGCAGCACGAGGATGGTCTCGGCGAGAACGGCAGCGATCGTCGTCACGGCTGAAGTGTGGAAGCCGCGGCCCAGAGGAGCAAGGTGCGGCGCGGGCGCATCAGAGCGGGCGCTCATGCACGAGCAACATCCGGATCGAACGCCACACTCCGCCAGCTCGCTCGCGGAGCGACGCGCCGTGCCAGAGGCGTACGAAGGCATCGAGATTGCCCTCGCGATCCGCTCCGTAGCCGAACCACCACGGCTGCCTCACGCCGGGAAGCCAGTCCACGACGATCGTCTTCGTGCCCACGCACTCGAGGAGTCCAGCGCGACCGTGGGAGCGCCCGCTTCCACTTTCCTTCACCCCCCCATGCGGTACCTCGGCGATGCCCACCAGCGTGACGCTGTCGTTCACCATCACCGTGCCTGCGTGGATCTGCCGGGCGAGAGCCCGGGCCCGGGTCAGATCGCGGCTCCAGATGCTGGCGCTGAGACCGAACGGACTCTCGTTGGCACGACGCACCGCCTCCTCGGAATCGCGCACTCTAACAACCGGCAACACGGGTCCGAAGGTCTCCTCCCGCATCACCTGCATGGCTGGAGTGACATTGTCGATGAGGCTCGGAGCGAGGAGCGCCCCGTCGGCTCCGCTCCGGCTTCCGCCGGCCAGCAGCCGCGCGCCGCGGCCGACCGCGTCCGCGAGCTGCTGCGCCAGCTGCTCGGCCTGTCTCGGTCGGATGAGAGGCCCCATGTCGCCCGCGTCCCCGTCCGAGCCGCCGCCGGCGCGGAGGGCGCGCACCGCCGCCGCGAGACGCTCGATGAAGCGGTCGTACACCGCATCCACGACGAACACCCTCTTCGGCGCCACGCACGTCTGACCGGCATTACTGAAGCGACCCCAGAGGATCCCGCTGGCCGCGGTCTCGATGTCGGCGTCCTCGAGCACGATCGCGGGATCGCTGCCGCCGAGCTCGAGCACGCACGGAATTAGGCGCTCGGCGCACGCGACCGCGACCCTCCGGCCGGTGGCCACGCTGCCGGTGAAGAAGAGCTTGTCGATCGCACTCGACGCGAGCGCCGCACCCGTCTGTCCGTCTCCCGGAAGAACCGCCAGAACGCCGGCCGGCACGCCCGCGTCCCGCATCAGCTCTCCGAGCAGCACGCCACTCGTCGGGGTGAGCTCGGACGGCTTGATGACGACGGAGTTTCCCGCGATCAACGCCGGAATCAGCACGCCCGCCGGAAGCATGAAGGGATAGTTCCACGGGGAGATGATGCCGATGATGCCGTAGGGCTCGTTGGTGATGCGCACACGCTTGCGCCACATCGCGACGTTGAACGGCGTGAGCGACTGCGGCGACAACGTGTGACGTGCGCTGCGCGCGTAGTAGCGCGCCAGGTCGAGGGCGACCATGATCTCCGTCATCATGGCTTCGGCCGCCGGCTTTCCGGTTTCCCGGTGGAGAAGCTGCGCGACCTCATCTCGACGCCGGAAAAGGATTGTTCGAAATCGGTCGATCACCAGAGCGCGCTCTCGGAGGGGAAGCGCTGCCCAGGCCGGTTGCGTGGCGCGCGCTCTCTCTACGGCGAGGGCGACATCGCCGGCCGTCGGCGCGTCATAGGATCGCCAGATCTCGCCGGTCGCCGGATCGCGCGACTCCACCGATGCTCGGCTCATCACCATCGGTGACGTTCGCCCGTCAGCTCGCATCTCGCACCCGACACGGCTCCGTTCTCCTACCGCTCGAGCGTCACTCCCAACCGATGCATGCTGCCGAACACGTCCGACCCCTGATACGCGTAGTCGAGCTTCAGCTCGTGATAGCGGAGACCACCGCCGAAGCTGACGGCCTGCGTGGCATAGCTGTCGCCCGCGGAGGCGAAGCCCACGCGACCCACCAGTCCCAGAGACGATGGCTGCAGCATCCCGACCTCGAGCCCGCCCACCGCGCGCCCGGGAGAGCCGGTGGTCGAGACGTAGTCGCCGACGACGGCAAGCCAGAGCGAGCCGCCGCGGCCGGCCAACGGGTGCAGCTCCGCCCCGACCCGAGCCGTTCGCGGCAAGGCGCTCGTGTAGCCCGCGACCGTCGTGCTTCCGCCGAGGTACTGCACGCTCGCCCCCAGTGAGAGCATCTCGCTCGCCTGTGCGCGCACCCCACCCGAGAAGCTCACGCCGCTCCCCGACTGATCTGCGAGACTGGTCGAGTAGTAGTGCACCGCCGCGCCGACACTCGCGATCCGCGCAACCGAGATGGCGGCGGTTGCGCTCACGGCCTGCTCGCTCGCCGACAGCTTGCGACCCGTGCTCGACCCTTGCCCTCCGCACGCATCGCAGATGAGCTCGTCCACGGAGCCCATGTCGAGGTACTGTGCGCCGACCGCGAACGCCGCGATCGAGCTTCTCACACCGAGTGCGACCGAGCCCGCCTTCGCGCCGTCATAGAGGGACTGCCCTGCCAGCTGCGCGCCGAGATGCCGCATCGTCGCTGCTGCCGCCGGGTTGGTGAAGATCCCACCGATACCTTCGGCCGCGGCGCCCGCTCCTCCGAGCGCCGCGGTGCGCGGCACGACGGTGAGCTGCAGCACCGGCGCGCCCGCCTCGCCGTTCTGCTGCGTTCTTCCCTGTGCGAGCACTCCGGTCGTCATGACGGCGAGCAGAGCAGTCACCAGCCAGGAGCTGTGCCGAGTCATGGGCGGCCGCCTGTCAACGTGAAGGACTGAGCAGCATCAGCCGCTGCCGGTGCAGCCCGGTGGCGGTCTGAACCGCGACGACGTACATGCCATTCGGCAAGCCGGGAGTCTCGCCGCGCAGATCCCACTCATAGCGGCTCGCCGGCAGTCCCGTGAACTCCCGTACCATGAGACCCGCGAAGTTGTAGATCCGGATGGCACGCGGCGTGGTCTCGTAGCTGAAGATCACGCGCCCCGACCGCACCGGATTCTCGGACACGATGTAGCTCTGGCTGGCGTCGAGCAGCATCCCGCCTCCGAGCGCGCTCGCGCTCGTGGCGAGCGTCACGAGGGCGGGCAGCGCCGACAGGATGCCGGTCCCGGTGACAGCGCTCACGCTGAGCCCCAGCGTGTCACCCTGGCGCAGGTGGTTGTTCACCTTGACGGAAACCAGATACGTCGCGCTGGCCCCGGCAGCGATCGTCTGACCGAGGTTGGAGAAGGTCGCCGTCGCGCCGGAAGCGAACGGATTCACGATCGACGCGGTGGGCGCGCCGGTGGGAACGCCCGACCCCGACGCATTCGCGAACAGGTCGATCTCGTCCACGAAGCTGCCGGGTGAACCGTTGCTCGTCGCGACGATCGTCAACCCATCGACGCGCGCCCCCTCGAGCGTACTGGCATCGATGTGCAGATGGATGGCGGGGATGCTTCCGATCGACAGCCGGACGGCTGGAGTCGAGCTGGTCGGACCGACCGCGAGCGCCACCTGACCGCCGATCCGGAAGAGCCGGCCGACCACCGATGCCGATCCCAGCTTGACTGGAGGGGTGCCGCTACTCGAGCGGTGGACGAAGACGTCCGCACTGTCGAGATGAGCCTGAAACGTCTGCCCGAAGGTCGCGTTCCCCGCGCCATCGCCGACGAGCAGCCACCAGTGTGAACCGGTAGGAATCGTTCCGGCGGCCGAGGCAGGCAGCACGCGGATCACGCCGCCGGCACCGATTGCCAGAGCGGAGGCGACGACGGGCTCACCCGCACCCGCCACACCGTTGGAATCGAGGTCGGCGACGACACGCAGATTCGAGAGACCCGCCGCGGCCAACGTGCCCGTAGTGCGGAACCGCAGCGAGTCGACGACCATCGGCTCGCCCTGCGCCGTGAAGCGAACGCGAGCCAGCGGCAGCCCTCCGGCATCGCGCAGGATCGTCACGCTGTCGGCGCTGGCGCCGGAGATTGCGAACGTCGACGTGATCACGCTGAGTGCGCTGCCCTCGAGCGGCGTGCCGGTGGCCACGATCGTGCTGTCACTCGCGATGCCTCGCGCTCTCACCGAGTCCACGCGAACGCCGAGTGTACGGCCCGCCGTGGCGCCGATCTGCACATCGGCCACGATGAGCCAGTGCCGCAACGAGCTCGCGGCGATCTGCGGAGCGGACGAGGGCGCGAAGTCGAAGAGCAGGGCCGTTCCCGACGGAGTGGCGCTGCCGAGCGTCGCCTCGCCCACGTCCGCCGCCCCGTTTCCATTCGCGTCGTCGATCGCGCGCACGTTCTGAATAGTGCTCGACGCCTGAGCCGTCCCGGTGAGGGTCGTGGCGAGACGTCGAACGGATACTCCCTCGATGGCGCTCGTCTGCTGGTCGAGCCGGAAGAGCACCGCATTGGGTTGACCCAGCGCCAGCGACAAGAGGAGCGGCGTCTGCTGCGTCGCCACCAGCGTCCCCACTCCCTGGATGGTCAGCGTCCCACCGGACACCGCCGGTCCCACGAAAGTGACCGCCGACAGATCGCTCACCCTCTGGGCGGTCACGTTGAGCGCGCTCTCGAGGGCGAGCTGGAAGCTTTGACCCTGGGTCGGCGTGCCGGAGAAAGTGTACGTCGCGAGCAGATATCCCGTGCCCCCCGCCGGAATGGCGATGCTGAGCCCGGAGAAAATCGCCTCGCCGTTGTCGGCTCCCACGGTCGTGGTGCCGAGAAGCGCTTCCGTGGCGCCCACCACGCCGTTGCTGTCGGCGTCGGAGTACAGGCTCACCCTCGTCACCCCCGACACGTCGTTGCCGCTACCCGACGAGCGAAGGCGAAGGCCGGTGATCTTGATAGCATCCAAGACGCCGCCCGACACGCGGAGCTGAAGCGAGGGCGCGTTGGCCTTTGGAAGGACGACAGGGCCGCCCAGCGAGCCGTTTCGAGGACCAGCCGCGATCTGCAGATCGGCCGGCAGCGCCGCCAGCGCGGCCTGCAGATTCACCTTTCCGTACCCCCAGGACGGATTCGGACTTCCCCCGCCGGCCCCTGTCCACGACTGCAGGGAGAAGTTGTCGGATCGCGCGGTCGTCGTGAGGATCTGCCGCACCTGCTCGGGGGTGAGCGACGGGCTCCGGGAGAGAAGCACGGCCACCGAGCCGGTCACCATCGGCGTCGCCATCGAGGTGCCCTGCTGGATGAAGTGCACCCCGTCCGGGTGGACCAGTGCCGGGTTCGGCGCCGGAGAGATCGCGCTCGACTTCGCGGAGAAGATCGCCGTGCCGGGAGCGGAGATGTCGGGCTTCTGCATCGCCGGCGCATCCCGGTAGGGTCGGGTCGGTCCTCCCGATGAGAAGGTGGCGAGATCGCCCACGGTCGAGCGCACGTTGAAGCTGAAATTTCCCGTGCCTGCGGTCCAGCTGGTGCGTGTCGTATGCGCCGCCACGGCGATGCCGCGCGCGGACGTGGCCGGAGAGCCCACGAGGAAGCCGTTGTCGCCGCCGCCACTGAAGGTTGCAGGAATGGTGGCACCATACTGCCACAGGTCGAAGCGGCCGTTGCCGCCCCGCTTGTTCATGGTCATCGTGATCCGCCAGGCGCCGGCCGCCGGGAACTGTCCGGTCGTGCCGTCGAAGAGCTGCACGATGGCGAGACGGTCCTGATTGAGCGGCGAGGGGCCGCTCGAGGCATTGTCCAGGAAGATGTACCCCTGCGGATCATCTCCACCCGCCGCGGCGTCTCCCGTTCGGCGCGAGACGATCGTGCCATTCGGCCGCTGGACCGCGATACTCAGCGAGTCGCGGCCGTCGTACCACAGCAGAAAGAGCGCGTTATTGCCCTGCGTGCCGCCGGCCGGCGAGTAGCTCGAGATCGTCAGCGCAACCTGCGCCGTGTCGCTCGTGCCGAGCGTGCGGGTCGCGTGAACGAGATGCGCGGGCGTTGCCGTGCCGATGTTGTTCTGGTTCTGCGCGTCGTTCCCGGCCGCGATCACGACGATCTTTCCGGGGCCGCTCAGCGAATCGATGGCGTGCTCTTCCGGCGAGGAGCCGTCGTGCGCCGCGAAGATCGTTCCGAGGCTGAGATTCACCGCCACCGGTCGTCCAAGCGCGGTTGCGCGCTTGAAGATGTACTCGATCCCCTCGATGACGTCGCCCGTCGAGAAGGAGCCGTTGCCGCCCTTGACCACGATCAGATCGGCCATCGGTGCGGCGCCGGCGTACGCGCCGGTGGGTCCGCCGTTGCCGGCGGCGATCCCGGCCACGTGAGTGCCGTGACCGAAGCTGTCCTGCTCGCTGCAGCTTCCCGCGTCGATGTTCGCCGCCGTGCATTCATTGCCGCGGGTGAACGCCTGTCCTCCGATCGTGCCCGGGACGGTGCCGCTCGTGGCCGTCATGTCCCAGAGGTAGAGCACGCGCGACGTCCCGTCGGTCCTCCTGAAATCGGCATGGCTCCAGTCGATGCCGGTGTCGAAGATGCCGACCAGCGCGCCCGCTCCGGCGCTCCCGGAGAACGCAGCCTGACCTGTGCGTGTCCGCACCTGGTCGGCACGCAGGTCCGCCATCGCGGCGTCATTGCTCACCCTGATGCGCGTCGTAGACTCCACGAAGCGCACGCGCGGGTCCGACTCGAGCCGGACGACCGCCGACAGCGGCACCCAGGCACCGAAGAGCGATCCCGCCTGCGAACGGATCCGCCCGCCGAGTGCCTCGATCACCGCCGGTGAGCGATCGGTGAGCGAGACGAAGACATCTACGTATGTCTCGATCCCTTCGCGCTTGACCGTCAGCTCGCGGAGCAGTGGCTGCTCAGGCAGCCGCAGGCTGGTCTCGGATGCATCCGAGATCGGCGCCTGCTTCATCCGCTGGACGACAGCCGGGTCTCGTAGCGAACGCAGGCGCGGGTCGATCCGCGCTGAACGAGGCTGTGGCTGGGAACGGGCGGCGCCGGCGAGAAGCAGGCAGAGCGCACCGACCCCGACCGCCGGGAGGGTCAAACGCAACGGGTCTCTCGTGGGTGGGGAGGCGGACAGCGAATGCGGCAGGCCCCCAAATATAGGAGCCGCGGCGCGTCACGAGAAGGACGATCGGCGAGCCTTCCGGTTGCCTCGGCTGACCCTGAACTCCGCTATCTGCTGCCCGAGCGCTGGTAGCCGCGCTCGATCGCCACGAGGTCGAGTGCCGCGGTCGCAAGGTCTTCCGCGAGAAGGGCATCCGGCGCCAGCGGCGCGAGCGTCGCGAGGGACTTGAGGTAGTGCCGGCAGCTCTCGCACACATCGGCGCGGCGAAACTCGCCCTCCCCATCCCGGTGCAGGTAGCTGAGCTTGTGATGGTCGGTCTCCCCGCACCAGACACAGGCCAGCCGCGCGAAGCTCCACTCCGCCGCGCACCGACCGCACCTGAGCACGCGCTCGCCATCGGCGCGCAGCTCGGCGAGGAGCGGCGCAGCCCCACAGCCGGGGCAGCTCGGCCGCTCCCATGTCGCCGCCCGGATCAGCGGCTCGACTCGCGCCATCGCGGCGCGAAGCGCCGGGCGCACCGAGTAGTCGAGGAGTGTCACCACGAGAAACTCATCCATGTCGAGCGCCGGAGAGAGCTCGGCGGCGACATCCCACGCCCCGGCGACCGCCGCATCGGCAACCGAGTCCAGATCGATCCGGTCCCGCGCTCCGTCCAGCCGGGCGGCGAGCGCGTCCGCGGCCGCTCGGGCACTCGTGGGAAGAGTCTTCGCGAGCGACTGGAGGTTTGCGACCAGCCCACCTCCACTCACCAGGGGCTCGCCCGACAGAGCGGGGAGGCCGGACGCGAGGCGGTCTCTCACCGCCTCGGGGTGCAGGGCGCCGGCCGGCAGCGAGACATCGATCGCGTCCATTCCCGCGATGAGCGCGCCGAGGAGTGCCGCTGCCTCGCCGAGCTCGGGCTGACGTGCGGCGAGGGTATCCAGCGTCGTTGGCACGCTAGGGCTTCTTCGGCTCGGTGCGGCGGGGGTTCGCGGCCTTGCCTTTGTCGAAGGCCCTTCCGTCTGTCGGGGTGGCCGCCGTAGGCGTGGACGACTGGCTGCTCGGGGCCGGCGCGGCGGCAGGCGGCGGTGCCGGCCGGGGAGGCATGGGCATCGTTCCCGCCGCCAGACGCTCCACCGGTGCCGCCGCGCGGCCGGGCCAGAGCGTCGTATCGGCGGCGTGAGGCTTCGCGTTGCTCACGGCCTGCACGCCATGGTTGTCTCCGTCGCCGCCCGGTCCGCCATCGCGACGCCGGACAGCCTCGGGAGAGCAGGCTCCGATCAATAGCGCGCCACCGAGCCCGAGGCATGTCAGTGCGCGCCAGCGAGACGGCCGTTGCATGTCGGCGACCCTCACAGATGCCAGAGCGAGACCCGCGGCCACTGCGGCGCGCTCACGATGACGAAGCGGAGTAGAAAGCCTCCGATCAGGACGAATCGCGCGGCCAGCACAGCGCGACGTTGGGCGGCAGCCGAATCCGAACCCTCGCGCCAATGCAGGACGAGCGGCGCGATCAGACCGAGCGCCACGACTCCGAGCCAGAACACGACGCCGAATCCGCCACTGATGATCGGTCGCGCCAGCCCGCCCAGAAGCACGATCATCGCGGCGATCACCACGAGCTCCATCACGATCGCCCATCGGTCCGCCCGCGCGAGCTTGGCGATGGTGGCATCCGTCCAGGAGCGGCCGCGACGGGTGAGCAGCAGAAGAAGCAGCGCGTACGAGGTGGAAGCCGCGCTGAGCAGGAAGAGTGCGCCCAGCAGCCGCGCGTTGTGCCACACGGGAAGCGTGGAGCTCGTCATCAGCACGCCGGTGTAGCCGGCGAGAAAGAAGCCGAAGAAGGCGCCGAGCACCTCCCAGAGGAGGGTGACCGGACGAGGCCGGGCCCGTGCCCAGCGGTCGAGGCGAACCAAAGTGGGGTTCTGGATCCGACCCCCCTCAACCTGGGCGCCGATAAACGAGATCAGGGCGAAGAGGCCGAAGATGGCGAGCCCCCACGATCCGACCGAGATCGGCGACCATGGCTTGAACATCGGCGCGGGCACGTGGTTCGACTGGATGAGCATGTGCCAGAAGCGAAGCGGTTTGCCGAGATCGATGATCAGGAGAAGGCCGCAGACGAGCACGAGCGGAAAGGCGAGCGTGTAGCCGAGGCGCACCGCGTCGCGATCACGCCGGTCGCCGACGGCGGTGAGCATGGTCGCGATGAAGTAGCTACCGGCGGCGAGTCCCCCAAGGAAGAAGTACAGGATGACCCACCATCCCCAGCGTGGGGGAAGGGGCATTCCCGACTGGGCGTTCACCGCCAGCTGCGCCAGCGGCGTCATGTCGCGCCACCGGAGATGATCGGCAGCTGTCGCTGCCGCGATGCCTCATTGGCCGAATGAAAGCGCTCGAAGAGTGAGCGAGGCGCGTCACCGGGTCGGTTGGGTGGTGGCTGCCGCGGCGGAGATGCGGGCGGCGCCGGCTCACGCGCGCCGCCGTCCCCGCCGGCCATGCCGTCCATCCGGTCCTTGCGAAGACTTACCACCCCCGTGACGGCGAGTGCCGCAGCCGCGAGCGCGCTCATGCCGAATCCCGCCGCGACGTGCTCGGTGCCGATCTCGGGCTTGGAGGGCAGTCCGTACACCTCGGGCTTGTCCACGAGCACGTAGAAGCAGTTGAGACCGCCGACGATGTCCTCCTTGCCATAGACGTAGGCATCGAGTCCCTGCGCCTTGAGGTCGGCCACCCGCTGGTCGGCCAGCGGCATCATCTCCGCCACCTCGCCGAAGCGGATCGAGTCGGTGGGGCATGCCTGCGCACAGGCCGGCTCCAGACCGTTCTGCATGCGGTCGTAGCAGAGCGTGCACTTGTGCGCCTTGCCGTCATCCCCCATGTCGATGACGCCGAACGGGCACGCGCTCACGCACGCCCGGCAGCCGTTGCAGGTATCCTGCTGGATGAACACGGAATCGAACTCGGTGCGCATGATCGCGCCGGTGGGACAGGCCGAGAGACAGGCCGCATGCGTGCAGTGCTTGCAGGTGTCCGACATCATCAGCCACCGCGAGCCATTCAGATGCCCGCTCTGGTGGCGGTCCTCGGGGATCTGCTCCACGAACTTCACGTGACGCCAGTTGAGCGCGCTCAGTCGCCCCGTGTTGTCGTAGGAATCGCCGGTGAGCTCGCGCGTTCCCGGATCCTCGGCCGGCAGCTCGTTCCACTGGTGGCAGGCGACCTGGCACGCCTTGCACCCGATGCAGATCGTGGTGTCCGTGTAGAAGCCCTTAGCCATGGTACACCCCCTCCGGCGCTTCCGGGTGCAGATACTCGAGCACTTCGGGCGGGAGCCCGGTGCGCTGCAGCACGTCGTCGAGCGAGCCGGCGTCGGCGAGCAGCTGGATGCCCTGCTCGATGCTGGCTTCCGCCGCCTGTCGCTCGCGCCGGCCGACATGGGGCAACGGCGTCGCCGCATCGGTGAGCTTGGCCAGCACCTCGCTGGCGTGGCGGCCCGGTTGCACCTGGCACATGAAAGCCTTTCCCTCGTGAATCGTCACGTTCGGGTCGCCCACCAGAGCGGAGATCGAGTTGACGACGCCGCCGGTGACGATGCCGCGATAGCCCCAGTGCCACGGCATCCCCACCTGATGCACCGTGCGGCCGCTCACCTGGAACGGACGAAGGCGGCGCGTGACCAGCGCCTTGCACTCGATCACGCCGCGGGGAGTGGAGACGGTCACCCATCGCGCGTTGTCGATTCCTTTCTCGCGCGCCAGCTCGGGCGAGATCTCCACGAACAGCTCGGGCTGCAGCTCGGCGAGCCAGGGCACCCACCGGCTCATCACGCCGCTCAGGTGGTGCTCGGTGAGCCGGTAGGTCGAGATCACGATCGGGAAGTCGGGACTGCCCGGATCGATGTACTTGTTGCCGACGACATTGAAGAGCTTGGTGACCGGATTGCGGGGAGCAGCTCCGTAGAGCGCGTTCTTCACCGGGCCTTCCCACGGCTCGTAGTGCGTCGGCAACGGACCATCCACGGTGCCCGAGGGCGCATAGAGCCACGCCTTCCCGTCTGGCTTCATGATGAAGGGCCAGCTTCCGTCGTGCGCGTCCACCCCCCCCTTCGCCCACACGCCCTTGTACGTCGGCGACTTGGTGACAGGGAAATCGGGAATGTCGTAACCGATCCACTTCCCGTTCGGCACCGGCTTCTTGGTCTTCGGATCGGGCGGGTTCACCACGCTCGCGTCCCACCAGACGTAGCGCTTGCGCTCCGACCAGGGATTGCCCGCGGGGTCGGCGCTGGCGCGATTGTACAGGATGCGCCGGTTCGCCGGCCAGGCGAATCCCCAGCCCAGTGACACGTAATCGTCGGACTTGCGCGCCGCTGCCCGGTTGACCCCCGGCGATGGCGTCACGCCCGTGTAGATCCAGGCGCCCGACGCCGTGCTTCCGTCATCCTTGAGATCGGCGAACGTCTTGAGCAGCGTTTTGTCGGCGATCGTCCACCCGTTGATCTCCCGCAGGAACTCGATCGTCTTGGGCTCGCGGCGCGGCCCCTCCTCTCCGAAGTCCCAGGTGAGCGCGAGGAAGGGCGCGTCGTTGGGATTGGTCGAGCCGGCGTAGAGCTTCTTGAGACGCTTCGCGAGGTGGTGGGTGAACCAGAGGTCACCGCGCGCATCACCCGGCGCGTCCACCGCCTTCTCGTGCCACTGTAGCAGTCTTTGCGTGTTGGTGAACGAGCCGTCGATCTCCGGGACGGTGGCGGCCGGCAGAAAGAAGATCTCCGTCTTGATCGCGGACGGATCGGACACGTCTGGCGCCTTCCAGAATTCCGCCGTCTCGGTCATGAAGATGTCGCGCACGACCAACCAGTCGAGCCGCGACATTGCCTGGCGCTGGAAGGTCGCGTTCTGGCCGCCGACGGCCGGATTCTGGCCGATCGCCATCAGTCCCTTGACGACCCCGGCATCCATCGCCGTGAACATGGGGATGTGGGAGTGGTCGCCCAGATTCTTCGGCAGGAAATCGTACCCCCAGCTGTTCTCCTTCGTCGCCGCGTCGCCGTACCACGCCCTGAGAAAGGAGACGACGTACTTGCGTCCGTTCGCCCACCAGCCGGTGGTCGGCATCTCCCGATTGATGTAGCCGTCGAAGGTCTGATGCTCGGGGGTTGTGGCGTTCGGGGCGGGCAGATAGCCGGGAAGCAGGTTGAAGAGCGTGGCGATATCGGTCGAGCCCTGGATCGTCGCGTGGCCACGGAGGGCCAGGATCCCGCCCCCGGGGCGTCCGATGTTGCCGAGGAGCGCCTGGACGATGCCGGCCGTGCGGATGTACTGGACGCCCACCGTATGCTGGGTCCAGCCCACGGCGTAGGCGAACGCCGAGGTGCGGTCGCGGCCCGAGTTGTCGCACAGCGTCTTGGCGACGGTGACGAAATCCTCGGCGCTGCAGCCGCAGATCTGCGACACCATCTCCGGCGTGTAGCGAGCGTAGTGGCGCTTGAGGATCTGGAAGACGCAATGCGGATGCTGGAGCGTCGGATCGGTCTTCGGCGGGGTGCGACGGAAATCGGTGCCGGTCTGCCCCTCCTTCGCGTGCGGCTCGTCGGCGTTCTTGTTCGGCCGGAGCTGCTGCGGGTTGCTGGCGACCGCGGTGCCGTCGTACGCCCAGCTCTTGGTGTCGTACTTCCGCTTGGCCGGGTCGAAGCCGGAGAAGAAGCCGTCCAGCTCCTCGGAGTCCTTGAAATCGGGGCCGACGATGGTGCTCGCGTTCGTGTAGGCGAGCACGTAGTCCCTGAACCAGCGGTCGTTCGCCAGGATGTAGTTGACGATGCCGCCAAGGAACGCGATGTCGCTTCCCGACCGGATGGCGACGTGCTTGTCGCACATCGCGCTGGTGCGGGTGAAGCGCGGATCGACGTGCATGATCTTCGCCCCGCGCGCCTTCGCCTTCATCACCCATCGGAACCCCACCGGATGACACTCGGCGAAGTTCGAGCCCATGATCAGGATGCTATCCGAGTTCTGCAGATCCTGCTGGAACGTCGTCGCGCCGCCCCTGCCGAACGAGACCCCCAGACCGGGGACCGTGGCAGAGTGTCATATCCTGGCCTGGTTTTCTATGAAGACGCCACCCAGTCCGCGAAAGAGCTTCGCCTGGGCATAATTCCACTCGTTGTCGAGCGTCGCGCCGCCGAGCGAGGCGAGCGCGAGGGTGTTGTTGACGGTGACGTCGTGGTCGATGCCGGTCGGACGTGCGACCGCCTTGAAGGTCGCATCGCGGGTCTTCTTCACCCGATCGGCGATCATGTCCATCGCCTTCTCCAGATCGATGGACTCCCAGGTGGTGGCGCCGGGCCGCCGGTAGAGCGCCTTCGTCTGCCGATCCGGATTGACCGTCAGCTGGAAGCTCGCCGCGCCCTTCGGGCACAGGTTGCCTCGCGAGATCGGCGAGTCCGGATTCCCTTCGACGTTGATCAGCCTGCCATCGCGAACATGAAGCAGTTGTCCGCATCCGACGGCGCAATAGGGGCAGACCGACGGCACGGTCTTGGTGTTCCGGATCTTCCAGCCCAGGGGCACCGCCGCCCGTAGCGGCTCGGGATCCAGTCCGAGCGAGATGAGCCCGCCCAGCGTCGCGCTTCCTGCCACCAGCCCGGAGCGCTTGAGAAATTGCCGGCGTGAGAGAGACATGACCACTCCTGCGCGCTGAGGTGCGAGTGTCTCCGAACCTGCGAATCGCGGCTTTCGGCTAATTAGGCGGTCGTCGTCGCCGAGCGCAATGGAGCGGCGCAGCGGCGCCGGCTGCCTTGACGCCGGGCGGAGAGACATTCCTCCGCCCGGCGGGGCCTCGATGTCAGTAGATGAAGCCCTGCAGCTGCACGGTGAACTGATTCTGGTCGAGCGTCGAGTTGTTCAGCCGGTCGAAGCTGTTGCGGGCGTAGGCGGCCTTCACGTTCAGGTTGTGCCCCGCCATGTAGTACGTGCCCCCGACCTGGATGCGATGCTCGTTCTGGAACGCGGCGACGCTCGTGACGTCGTAGCTCCGCCCTTCGATCTTCACCCAGGGCATGATCTTGATGCTGTTGATGTAGTAGCCCGCCTCCAGGAGGTAATCGTTCTGCTTCGGGAGAGCGGTGAAGAACGTGTCCCCATCGTACTGGACGAAGTCGGCCTGGGCCGAGATCCCGCCCGGACCGACGGGATGCTCGAAGAACGCGTCGACGGCGTACGCGTGATACTTGCTCTGCGTGTCGAAGCCGCCGCCCAGTGCGAAGATCTTTTTCTTGCCGAAGTACGTGCCGGAATAGAAGAAAGCGGGAGCCTCGGCGTCGAGGAAGTTGTACTGGAGCCGCCCGCCGAATCGGGGCGTGTTGGAGCCGATCTGGGTCGTGCCGACGGTGTTCTTGAAGCCCTGGAAGATGCCCACCCTGTACTCGAGGCGCTGCCCGACGACGTTTCCCTTGGCCTGGAAGCCGACGTCCCGGCCGACGCTCGAGGTGGTGGGGCCGCTCTGGACGAAGGAGTACGCGCCGTAGTCGATCGGGAGGAGTGTGGCCGCGCTCTGCAGGCAGTTGCGGCAGAGCGGGTAGAGCATCAGTCCGGCATCCACAGCGAACGCGACATCACCGGTCGGCTTCACCTCGACGTATGCATCCTGGGTGATGAAGCCGGATCCGAGACCCTTCGTGAAGCCGGCCCCCGAGCGTCCGAGGTTCGGGTTGTCGGTCTCGAAGAAGAAGGAGACCCGTGAGCCCCACTGCCCGCTGGCGAGGAGACGGATGCGCCGCTCGAAGATGTTCTGGGCGTAGCTCGTGTCCTGACGGACGTTTTCGCTCCAGTCGGCCCACGTCTGGCCGAGGATCCCGACGCGGAGCGTGGTGGAATCGTTGATCTTCATGCCCTGAGCCGCCGCCGGAGCGGCGAGGAGTGCGGCGAGGGCGACCGCCGCCATCGTGCAGGCTGCCCTGGTGGGACCGGTCATGTCGTGCTCCTCCATGAAGGCGAGAATGGACACAGCGGCAGATCGCGAGTGGCGGGACCGAGATCCGAGACTCCGGAGCCACGCCCCGCCGAGTGCAGCCTCAGGAGCCGACCTCGGTCCAGATGCTTTCCTGTTGGGTCTCGCGCAGAAATAGACTGCCGACGATGAACGTCATCAGGGCCACCCCGATCGGGAAGTACAGCCCCGCATAGATGTTCTTCGTGGCCGCGGTGAGCGAGGTTGCGATCAGGGGAAGAAAGCCTCCGAACCACCCGTTGCCGAAGTGATAGGGCAGCGACATCGAGGTGTAGCGGATGCGGGCGGGGAAGCTCTCCACCAGGAACGCCGCGATCGGTCCGTACACCATCGTCACGAAGAGAACCTGGACGAAAATGAGCGCGATCAGGGTCGTGACATTGGCACCGTTCGCGGTCTTGCTCACCGGATCGATCGGGCCAGCGGCCGACGTCATCGCGTGGTAGATCGGGAGGTAGGAGAGGGCGGCGATCAGGCATCCCGCCATGATGATCTTCTTGCGACCGATGCGATCCGAGAGCGCCCCGAAGACGAGGAAGAACGGCGTCCCCAGTGCGAGACCGACGGCGACGATCATGTAGGCCTGGGCGATCGGCACCTTGAGCGTCGTCTGCAGGAAGAGCAGCGCGTAGAACTGTCCGGTGTACCAGACCACGGCCTGTCCGGCCGTCGCCCCGAGAAGCACGGTGAAGAAGATCTTGAGGCCGGCGGCGTTGCCGAAGCTCTCCTTGATCGGGTGGGTCGACGTCTTTCCCTCACTCTTGAGCTTGGCGAAGAGCGGCGACTCCGCCATCCGGACGCGGATGTAATAGGAGATGATGACGAGGATCGCCGACGCGAGGAACGGGATGCGCCAGCCCCACGCCTTGAATTCGGCCTCGCCCAAGGTTTTGCGCGTCACGAGGATGACCATGAGCGACATGAAGAGGCCGAGCGTGGCCGTCGTCTGGATGAACGAGGTGTAGTAGCCCCGCTTGTTGTCGGGCGAATGCTCCGCCACGTACACCGCCGCGCCGCCGTACTCGCCTCCCAGCGCCAGTCCCTGCAGCAGTCGCAAGGTCACGAGGATGACCGGCGCCATCACGCCGAGCGTGCCGTAACCCGGGAGCAGCCCGATCACCGCAGTGGACCCGCCCATGATGAGTAGGGTGAGCATGAACGCGTACTTGCGCCCGACCTTGTCGCCGATGCGCCCGAAGAAGAGCGCGCCGAAGGGCCGCACCGCGAAGCCGACCGCGTAGGTGGCGAGCCACTTCAACAGGGAGACGGTGGCATTGGCCTCCGGATAGAAAATCCCGGCGAGGACGGCGGCCAGGCTGCCGAAGATATAGAAGTCGTACCACTCGATGACGGTGCCCGCAGCCGAGGCCGCGATCACGCTCCAGATCTTAGAAATGGCGTCGGCCTGCGTAGCCCCGGTGGCGCGCGCTGGTGCGCCGAACGAACTGGCCTGCGTTGCCATGAGCGAGTTCCTCTCCTGAAGGGAAGAGAACGACCGCACGATGGCGCCATATTGCTGCACATCGGCCGGCTGTCAAGCGGGGCGGGCTAGTTGCGAGGCCCGTCGGTCGCCAGACTGCGGAAACGCTGCGCGCCTCCCCCCCAAGCTGCGCAGTCGCTCTCACGTCACTGAGGCGAACATGTCGCTCCGGCAGCGCTGCATCGGGCTCGTGCTCACAACGAGCATTCTCGTGCCTGCGATCGCTGGCGCGCAGGGGCCATGGAACGTGACCGTCTTCCTGACCATGAATCCGCTGCCGGTCGGCTTCTGCGCCGCCGTCCACCTCAAGGTCTTTGATGCGTCCGGTAAAGAGGTGCCCCGTGACCCGCTCGGGTTTCGCGTGACGATGGCCGACTTCGACATCGCCGTGACCACGCCCGATCGGACCTCGGCGGTGGCCCAGCAGATCGACGCGAGCCACTGGAAGGCGTGCGCCTGCCAGGGCGCGCCGCTAGGCACCGTGGCGACGGTCACCGCGACGTATCCCGCGCAGACGCTGGCGGCGCCGTCGCGAGTCCCGGGTGTCGCGTTTCAGAGGACGGCGACTTTCGCACTCTCGGCGCCGAAGGGAACGTCCAATCCGACTGGATGCGGTGGCCCGGCGGTCGTCGCCTCGTCGGCGGGCGCGGCCGCGCCTGCTCCCCAGCCGCCGCCGACCGCGGTCCTGCTGCCACCGGTTTCGCCACCGCTCACCCTCGCACCAGGCGCACCGGCCGCTGGAGGCGCGGTCCCCGCAAGTGCGGCGGCTACAGGTGCGGCGGGCGCAAGTGGAGCGAGTGGAAATACCGCGGGCGCACGTGGGGCAGCTGGAGGGGCGGTGGCACCGCCCGCTCCGACGGCGCCGGTGCCGATCAACCCAACGGGGTTCGCCGCCGTGCAGACGGCTCCCGGTCAGGTCCAGCTTTCGTGGCAGCCGGTGAGTGGGGCATCGTACTACGTCCTGCTCGGGCCCGGGGTGCCGAACGGCGGGACCAAGGTATCTGGTGCGACGACGTTCACGGCGACTGCCGTTCCCACCGGAAGCCAGCAGTGGGCCGTGGCGAGCTACTACGACCCCGGTCCGGTCTCGACACCGGCGGCAGAATTTCCGAGGGTCACGCTGAACGTGACTTCGCCGACCGTGTCGGGTCCTGCGCCACCGCCGAGCGTACCGACGACGGGCAGATACCGCATGGTCGCGACGGGGTTCAGAGTCGTGAAGGAGACGTACGACGACCAACTCGACCGCGACGGCTTGCGCAATGAGGTGTACGGAGCATTCGCGATGTTCCACTCCCGAAGTGGGAGTGAGTACGAACTGCTCGACCGGGACCTGCGTCGCACGCTGGTGCACGGCGACGTGCTCAAACACCCCGGCCGAGTGCAAGCCGGCAGCGCGAGCATGACTGGCGGACTTCGTGAGGGAGATGCCTTCCCGTCCGATCCGAGCATTCGCGTCGGCCCGATCGGCGACCAGAGCTTTCCATTCTCGGTATGGGAGGGGTCGCTCACCGACGAAACGGATTTCGCGATCATCTATCCCACGCTGTGGGAATGGAGCGGCAGTGAAGCGAGCTACGACTACTGGTTCGCCAATCTCCTGTCCAACGCGCCAGCGATGTGGAGCGCGGTGAAAGACGCGCTGAGCGCCAACAAGATCGTCGAGCTCGGCGTCGAGGGCGCCGCCGCGCGTCCGTCACAGTCGTTTGTCGACAGGGCTTTTTCCAGCATAGCCAGTACGATAGCGGCCGCATCGTTCGGGCTCCTCGACTTCTCCGCCCGTGATCGGCCGATCGGCTTGAAGTGGAATGCGCAAGGAACGCGGCTGCTCAATCAAGCCCTCCTGCTGACACGTCGCGGCGTCGAGGGCTCGCTGATCACGGTTGGCAGCTCGAGACTCTCTCTGACCATTCCATTCGTTGACGACCCGAGCGCGCCGAGGCTCGGAGGCAGCTACATCCTGTATCTGCAGGTCGAGCGGGTGCCGTGAGTGGCTGGCACGTGGGTGTCGGCGGTGGGCTGGTCGAAGTCCCGGCGCCTCGCCAGATTGCAACAGCGCAGCGCGTGAGCCCGCCCCATCGGCGAGGCTCTCCGGCGCGACACCATCTGCAGGGAGATCTCGTGGCCACTCGTCGGGCATTCCTCACCGGTCTCGCGGGCGCCGGCGGCGCGGCTCTCGCGCTACCAACCTTTCGCTCGACCGCGTTTGCGTCGCTCCTCCACGCCGAGCCCATCGCCACCGGGCGCGCCCCCAGCATGCTCTCCGCCGATGAGGAGTACTGGAGCGAGATCCAGCGTGCCTTCGACGTCGACCGCACGCTGGTCAACCTGAACAACGGAGGGTGCAGCCCCTCGCCCAGCCACGTGCTGGATCAGATGATCCGCGACCTCAAATTCTCGAACGAGGCGCCGGTCGAGCACATGTGGGCCGTCCTCGAGCCCCGCATCGAGAGCGTCCGCCGCGACCTCGCGGCCGATTTCGGCTGCGACCCCGAGGAGATGGCGATCGTCCGCAACGCGTCCGAGGCGAACGAGACCATGATCCTGGGGCTCGACCTGAAGCGCGGCGACGAGATCATCGTCACCAACCAGAACTATGGCCGCATGCTCACCACCTGGGACCAGCGCGTGAGACGCGACGGGATCGTGGTGAAGCCGATCTCCTTCAAGGTGCCCCCGCCCTCGGCGCAATATCTGGTCGACCAGTTCCGCGCCGCCATCACGCCGCGCACCCGGGTGATCGAGGTCACCCACATCACCAACCTCACCGGCCAGATCATGCCGGTGCGCGAGATCGTGCAGATGGCGCGCGAGAAGAACATCGAGGTGTTCGTGGATGGGGCGCATGCCTACGCGCACTTCCCGTTCACCCGCGATGAGCTCGGCGCCGATTACTACGGCACGAGCCTCCACAAGTGGCTCCTCGCCCCGATCGGCACGGGGTTCCTGTACGTGCGCAAGTCGAAGCAGAAGCAGCTCTGGCCGATGATGGCCGCGCCGGCGACCATGGATGAGAACATCCGGAAGTACGAGGAGATCGGGACCCACCCGGCGGCGAACCACAACGCCATCGCGGCAGCGCTGGCCTTCCACCGCGGGATCGGCGCTCCCCGCAAGGCGGCCCGTCTGCGCTACCTGCGAGATCGGTGGGCGAAGCGTCTGCTCGACGCCGACTCGCGCGTCAAGGTGCTGACTCCCCTCGACGACAAGCAGAGCTGCGGGATTGCCCTGGTGCACATCGAGGGGATCGACACCGCGAAGCTCCAGCAGCACCTCTGGACCAGTGCGCGCATCATCACCACGCCGATCCTCCACCCGGAATTCAACGGGCTCCGGATCACTCCGAACGTCTACACGACAACCGACGAGGTAGATGTGTTCGCCGATCGGGTGATCAAGGTGCTCAAGGGCGCCGGAGCCAAGGAGCTCGCGAGCGCCACCTGAGAACCGACACCGTGCCAGGAGAAAGGTCTCTCGATTTCGAGAGACTCTCTTTGCCGGGTGATCAGGCCGCGGGCTGCTCCAGCGCGCTCGCCGTCACCGGCACACCGTGCGCGGCGGCGATGCCGTAGACATCGTCTGCTCCGAGCACCTCGCGCGCGAGCAGCGCCTCGGAGAGCGCCTCCACCGCGCCGCGATACTGGCGGATGATTCCCTCGGCGCGCTCCATCTGTTCGGCCGTGAGCTTCCGCACGGCCTGATCGATCTGCGACTGGAGCTGGGAGCTGACCTGGCCCCCCTGGGCCCCGGGATCGGCGCTGATCAGCCCGACCTCGTCGCTCATCCCGAACTCGCCTACCATGCGTCGGGCAATCCCGGTCGCCTGCACCAGATCACCGCCGGCGCCCGATGTCACCGCGTCGCGACCCAGGAACACCAGCTCGGCGGCGCGACCGCCCAACGCCTTGGCGATGATGCCTTCCAGGTAGCGGCGGGGATGCAGATGGCGGTCCTGTTCCGGGGCGAAGTGGGCGGCGCCGAGGGAGCGGCCGCGCGCCTCGATCGTCACTTTGTGAATCCTGTCCTCGGGACAGGTGATGAGGCCGACCACCGCATGACCGGACTCGTGGATCGCGATCAGGCGGCGCTCGGCATCGGAGATGATGACGCCGGCGCGCACGCGACCGAGGAGGATCCTGTCCCGCGCCTGCTCGACGTGCTCGCCGGTGATCTGGTCGCGCTCGTCCTGGACGGCGATGATTGCCGCCTCGTTCAGGAGGTTGGCGAGCTCGGCGCCGGAGTGCCCGACCGTGAGCAGCGCGAGCCGCTCGAGATCGACGTCCGGGGCGAGGGGAGTGCGAGCCGCATGGATTCTCAGGATCTCGAGCCGGTCGGTGGCAGTCGGCAGCGGAACCTCGACCACCCGGTCGAAGCGTCCCGGGCGGCGGACGGCGGGATCCAGCATGTCCTCCCGGTTGGTCGCGGCCATCCAGACCACGCCCTCGTTGCCGCCCATGCCGTCCATCTCGACGAGGAGCTGGTTGAGGGTGACCTCTTCCTCACCAGAGCGATTCGGCCGCCCGCGGCGTCCGCCGAGCGAGTCGAACTCGTCGATGAAGACGATGCACGGGGCGTTCTCGCGCGCCTGCTTGGCGAGCGCGCGAACGCGGCGCGAGCCGACGCCGACGTACATCTCGTTGAAGTCCGAGCCCGCGGCCGTGATCACCGGGCGGCCGGCTTCACCGGCCACGGCGCGGGCGAGCAGCGTCTTGCCGGTGCCCGGCGGTCCGATCAGGAGCACACCCTTGGGGCATCGCGCTCCCATGGCCTGGAAGCGTCCGGGGTTGCGCAGGTAGGCGATGACGTCGCGGAGGTCGGCCTGCGCCTCGCGCGCACCACCCACATCCGCGAGCGTGAGCTGACGGGAGGGCGGCGTGGCGACGAACTTGGAGGCGCTGAGCCCGCCACGTTGCCGGACGAAGACATAGCCAAAGATCCCGAGCACCACGAGCAGGCTGAGCCCCTGCATGACCATCTCGCCGGAGCTGCCCCCATCGCTCTCGACCACCCGCACGCGGGCCCCACTCGCGCCCCACCGCTCCAGATCCGCCATCGACGTCGAGTGTTCGGGAAGCACCGATTGGATGGTCTGCACCGGGCGACCGCCCACCGACAGGGGCGTCCGTAACCGGGCGATGAGCAAAGCGCCGTTCTCTGCGATCGTCAGGTCGGAAACCCGTCGCGCGGAGATCGTCGTGGCCATCTCGGAGAAGGAGACGGCCGGAAAATCTGGTCGGGCGTGATGAACGAGATGCCACCAGCCCGCGATCGCGACGCCCAGAGCGACGACGAACGCTCCGAGCCACCAGGGGCGCACCGGTCCGCGGCGGAGAGCGATCGCGGAGAAGAAGGCGCGCGATCGCCAGTTGCGCCGCTCGCGCGGAACGGCGCGGCTTTCGTTCTTGACGGGAGAGGAGGACACGCACGACTCGGAAGGGGAAACGGCTGCTGTGGCCGTCTGTGCTTCAGACTGGTTTTACCGGCGAGGAGTAACGCGGGTTCCATCCGCCCGAGCGCCGGCCGGTGCCGGTGTCAGGCGCCGCCCCTCACCTCACCCTTCTCGTCTTCCCCTTCAGGAAGTCCATCAGAATGAATTGGCCCAGGGTCATCGTATTCGTGAAATAGGCCTTGCCGCGACAGATCGAGGAGACGCGCTTGACGAACTCGACCAGGGCGCGGTCGCGGGCAAGCATGAAGGTGTTGATCATGATGCCGGCGCGCTTGCAGTTCGCGACCTCGCGGAAGGTGTTGGCGATCACCATCGCGTCCAATCCCATCGAGTTCTTGTAGATCTGGCCGTTCGGCATGGTCAACGCGCTGGGCTTGCCATCGGTGATCATCACGATCTGCCGCATGTCCTTCTTCTGGGCGAGGAGGATCCGGCGGGCGAGCTTGAGACCTTCGGCGGTGTTGGTGTGGTACGGGCCCACCTGCGCCTGCGCCAGCGCGGACAGGGGAATCTCTTCGGCCGAGTCGTGAAAGAGCACGACGCGCAGCGAGTCGCCCGGGAACTGGGTCCGGATGAGATGGGTGAGCGCGAGCGCCACCTTCTTCGCCGGCGTGAAGCGATCCTCCCCGTACAGGATCATCGAGTGCGAGGTATCGAGCAGGAGGACGGTCGCGCAGGAGGAGCGGTACTCGGCCTGGCGCACCATGATGTCGCTGTACTCGAGCTCGATCGGCACGTCGATGTTGCCGTTCCGGATCAGCGCGTTCTGGAGGGTGGCGTTGACGTCGAGGTTGAGCGTGTCGCCGTACTCGTAGCACTTGCTCGAGCCATCCGCCTCGACCCCGGTGGCCAGGTAGGGTGTGTCGTGACTGCCGAAGCTGGATTTTCCGAGCGAGCCCAGGAGGTTCCTGAGGGTCTTGAAGCCCAGGAAATCGATCCCTTTCTCGGTGAGATTGAACTGAACGTCGCGCGACGCCGCCTGAGCCAGCCCGCCGGGTCCGGTCACGGACTGATAGCCGGCCGGCATCTGCGGCGGCGCCTCGACATTGAGGAAGCCCTCGTTGACGAGGCGCTGAATGAGGTCGTCGAGCAGCTTCGCGAGCTGGTCCACGGACTCCTCGTCTCCGTCCCCGCGCATCGCTTCCAGCATCTCGGGGGTGAACTGGCCGCTCTCCATGAGCGCCTTGAGGATCGCCTCGCGGAGGGCATCCAGCGAGTGGTCCTCATCGCCCCCGAACTCGCCCCAGTACGGATGAAAGGACTGACCACCGGCAAAGCCGGACTGGAGCAGGAAGTCGGCGAGCTTGTCGAGAAGCGACTGGAGATCGACCGCGTCGGCCATCTCCGGGCTGAACTTCGTGTAGGTGTGGAACCGCATTCTCTCACCTTGATCGGGGAACCGCGGATGCGCAAGCGGCGGAAAGCGGCCGCGGATGTTCGCGGCGAAGGGCGACGCGGATCGCTCCGTGATGGGGGCTGGCTGCCAAGCGCCGGGCGAGGAGCATGACATGGGGGAAGGGACAACGGCCGTTCGTCTCGCATCTGCGCTCACCTCCGAGATTGCGCTTGCGAACGACCACCTCTGCGGTAGCGTTCACCGGAGATGCCGTCGATCGCCGCTCGACCTCTCAATCCGTTCCGCGTGCTCGTCCAGCACCGGAACTTCCGCATCTTCTGGATCGGCCAGACCGCGTCGCTGATCGGCACCTGGATGCAGTCGGTGGCCCTCGGGTGGCTCACTCTCGAGATCACCAATAGCGCTTTCATGGTGGGTCTCATTGCCACGGCGTCCGCTTTTCCGGTCGTGCTCCTCTCGCTCTATGGCGGAGTGGTCGCGGACAGGACCGACAAGCTGCGACTGGTGACGGTCGCCCAGGCTCTCCTGCTCGTGGAGGCCGCCGTGCTCTGGTGGATCGTCTGGTCGGGCCACGTCACGATCGGCTGGCTGCTCGGATTGACCCTGCTCGGCGGAACGATCGGTGCGTTCGAGATCCCGACACGCCAGGCCTTCATCATCGAGCTCGTGACCCGCGACGACCTCGGCGACGCGATCGCGCTCAACTCGGGCGGCTTCAATCTCGCGAGGGTGATCGGC
>JALZAQ010000021.1:11209-48411 GCA_030948255.1 Gemmatimonadota bacterium | reverse complement strand
CTGCCCGCCAGCCCCCCTCGACCGTGCGCACCACCTAATGCTAGCGCGGTGGCTTGGTCCGAACCGTATCCCTGATGGTGACGCGAGTCCTCGTCGTGTCCGAGATCATCGCCGAGCCCGGATTGGCGAGCGTGCCGGCGCCGAGCACTACGACCTCGACGCGCCGGTTCTGCTGGCGGCCCGCGGCGGTGCTGTTCGTCGCGACCGGCTGCGTCTCCGCGAGGCCGCCCGAGGTGATCTTGGATGCATCCACCCCTCCGGAGATCAGCGCTGCCTTCACCGCCGCCGCGCGATCTTCAGAGAGCCTCTGGTTGTGCTCGTGGGTACCGGTGGCGTCGGTGTGCCCTTCCACCGCGATCTGGTGATCGGGATACTGCTTGAGCACCGCTGCCACTTTCTGGATGTTGTTCGCGGCGCCGGGCTTGAGCGTCGCCTGGTCCACATCGAAGAGCACGTCGCTGAGGCTCACCACCAGGCCGCGCGATGTCTGTCTGAGGTTGGTGATCTCCACCACGAGGATGCGGAGCTGGCCGAGAGCGGCATTGAGCGCCGCGTTCGCCTGCTCGGCGACCTTACGGAGGGAGTCAGCCTGCTGGGTCGCGGTGGTGGCCGCGCCACGGAGCGAGTCCGCCTGTTGCGAGGTGGTAGTGACCTTCACCTTGAGCGACTCAGCCTGCTGGCTCACGAGGAGGTTGCGCTGCCGCAGTGCCTCGATCTCCGCCTGGGAGAGAAGATTCTGGGCGGCCAGCTGGTCTCGTTGCGCCTGGCTGAGCGACACGAGCCTGTTGAGTCGCGCAGTCCGGAGCGCGACGGTCGAATCCTTGGCCAGCGCTGTCGCGTTCTCAGCCTCGGCGGTCTGGGCGAGCTTGAGCGCCACCTCGGAAATTCCGGCCACGAACTCGCTGTTCTGCCGCTGCGCGACCGCGACGTCCGCCTGGTTAATCGCTTCCTGCGCCTTGATGAAGCTCGCGCCGGCCCGGCGTTCGGCACCACTCGCAGAGAGTTGGTTGTAGATCGCCTTCGCCTGGCTGAGCGAGGCCGGTGCTTGCGTGCTGCCGCAGGCGGAGAGTACCGCCAGTGCACTGATGGTGAGGAGACGACGAATCATCGGGCACCTCCGGTCGGCGGCAGCGTCGAGAGTGCCCGTCGGGCCTGAGCTTCCTGGCGCTCGGCCATCGTCCGCTCGGACTGCGCCCGGGCATACGACGCATCCGCCGCTGCCTCGCGCGCCTTGAGCGCCGCCTTGTTGTTGTTGTGGTTGGTGCCGAGCTCGGCCTGGGCGGTCGCGAGATTCTGACGCGCCGACGCCATCGCCGCTGACGCCAGTGAGTCGGCACCCGCTTGCTGCGCCTCGCTGATGAGACGCTGGGCATTGGCGATTGCCGCGGTCGGCTCGCCGGCTTCCGGGAAGATTCCACTTCCACCGGCCGACGCGCAGCCGGCCAGCAGCAACGCTCCGCTCATGACATGAACTATCCGCATCGATGTCTCCTGATGAGTGAAAACTGCCAACTGCCGACGAGGAGCAAAGGCTGTTCCACGCATCGCCTTGGTCCATCGCCTTGCTACTTCGGTATCTATTCGGTATGGTGAGCCATGCCCTTTACCCAGTCTACACTCTTTCCCGGCGCCGCGTCGCGTGAGTTGCCGGTGCTGGGTGCGCAGAAGGACATCACCTACCACGGAACATACGCGAAGAGCATCCTGAACGGGCCGGAAGTCACCGGGATGGGCTTCTGGTCGGTGAACCCTTACATCGGATGCGCATTCGGTTGTTCCTACTGTTACGCACGCTACGCGCATCGTTACGTGATGGAGCGCGCTGCGGCATCGGAGCGACTCGACGACGGGCTGCGGCGCGACTTCGCCGGGATGCCGCCCTGGCTTGCGTTCGAGCGCCACATCTTCGTCAAGGAGAACGCTCCGCAGAAGCTCGCCCGGGCGCTGCGACAGGGAAGCGAGCGTCATCTGAGTCTCCTTCGCGGCGAGGCGGTGGTGATCGGGACCGCCACCGATCCCTATCAACCGGCCGAGCGGCGCTTCCGCATCACCCGCGGTATCCTGGAGACGCTCGCTGAGCACCCCGGTCTCGAGGTCATCGTCATCACCAAGAGTCCACTGATCACGCGCGACATCGACGTGTTGACGCGGATCAGGCGATACTCGCGAGTGTCCGTTCATCTGTCGCTCATCACCCTCGACCGGGAGCTCGCACGCCGGCTGGAGCCGCGCTCACCGACGCCGGAGTCGCGACTCCGCGCGCTGGATCGTCTTCGGCAAGCGGGGATCGACGCGGGCATCAACTGCATGCCCGTTCTTCCCGGCATCACCGACGATCCGCGGGCTCTCGAGGCGCTGGTACGCCGTGCCGCCGCGGCCGGCGCCACCTACGTCGGAGCATGCGCTCTCCGTCTTCAGAGCGCCGCCCGACAACGCTACCTCCCCTTCATCGAGCAGGAGTTTCCCCATCTGGCCGAACGCTACCGCAGTGCGTACGCCCGGAGTCCCCACGTCAGCGACCGCTACCGCTCCGGCCTCGCGGCCTACTTCTCCCGTCTCTGCCGAAAGTACGGTGTGCGCGACGGCTCACGCGCCGCCGACGACGCCGAAGCCGCGGAACAAGTCACCGAATCACCGCAGCTGACGCTGGAGCTGTGAGGAGCGTTCCGCGCCGCCCCTCCTACTTCTTCGGCCTCGCCCGAAACTGTTCGTACAGCTTCCGGTGCCGGTCGAGCAGGGAAATCTCCTGGCCGCGGATGAAGAGGTGCTGCACGGTGTTCCGGACGTCGAGAGGGTCGCCGGTGGTGACGATGATGTTGGCCACCTTTCCCGCCTCGATGCTGCCGTAGCGATCGGCCACTCCCCAGATCTGCGCCGGGTTGATGGTGAGTGCACGCAGGGCTTCGTCGGGGTCGAGACCGTACGCAACCGCGAGTGCAGCGTTGTACGGGAGATTACGGGAATCGGAGGCGGAGGCGGTCTGGAATGCGATCTTGACTCCCGCCTTCGCCAGCACGCCGGGATTCGCGTAGATCTCGTCGTAGGGTGAATCGACGTCCGGTGACTCCGTGGTGGGGCCGACGATCACCGGGATCTTTCGCGCGGCGAGCGTGTCGGCGAGCATCCACCCTTCGCGCGCGCCGCGCAGGATGGTCTTGATGTGGAAGGAGTCGGCGAGGGCGAGCGCGCCACGAATCTGACCCGCGGTCTGCACGTCAAAGAGCACCGGCATCTCGCCGCGGATCACCGGCAGCATTGCCTCCATCTGAAGATTCGGCTTCCACGTCCCATCGGGGGTCGCACCCGTCCTTCCCTTGAGGTCGGCATACGCCTTCGCCTCGGCGAAATAGTCGCGCAGCTGCCGGACCTGCCGGTTCATGACGTCGGCCGGATCTTCCGCCGAGGGCGCGCGGAACCGGGCGCCCCGCCCGCCCGCCACGCGCGGGTACACGACCACCATCGCGGCGTGACCGTCCACCGCCGCCTCCTGCGGACTCCAGCCAACCAGGTCGATGAGCGCCGCCTGACCGCTCACGAGACTACCGCCCGCAGCCGAGATCACCGTCGTGATCCCGTTCACGCGAACGGTCGGGATGATCTCCGAGTTGACGTTGATCGCTGTGAGCGTGACGTCGTTCGGGTTCAGCTCCCCGAGCTCCTGTGTATCGATGCCCCCCGGCACGGACTCGATCTCCACCAGACCGAGCTGCGTCCCCGAGTCGATCAGCCCCGGGTAGACGAACATCCCCGTCGCGTCGATCGCGGTGGCGTCGGCCGGTACGGCGACCGCGGCACCGACCGATTCGATCCGGCCGTTGCGGATGACCACCGTGCCGCCCGTGATCCGCGGACCGACCACCGGAACGATCGTCGCGTTGCGGATCGCGTAGGCCGCTGGCGCGACCGCAGATGATGCTGCGACCGCGGGCTTCGGTGCCTGCGCGGCGAGGGCGCCCGCGGCCAGCATCGGAGCCAGTATCCAGCGAGGCAACATGAGGATCGTCGACCGGCTCACTGGGCACCTCCACCGGACGTCGTCACTCCGCGCACGCGACGCTGCTGCTGCATCTGGCTCTCGAGCGTCGGCGCGGTGCGGCGATCGAAGAAGGTGCGGCCGTCGATTAGCGTCATCTCCACCCGCGATGCTGGCGCGAAGGGGTGGCCACTGAAGATCGCCAGGTCGGCATCCTTTCCAACATCGATCGACCCCGTCATCCTGTCCACGCCGAGCTGGATCGCGGCATTGAGGGTGATCATGCGCAAGGCGGTCTCCTCGGACGCGCCTCCGTAGTGCATCGCCTTCGCCGCCTCCTGGTAGAGCCGGCGTGCCCGCTCGTCGGAGTCGGAGTTGACGGTGACGACCACTCCGCGGTCGGCCATGAGAGTGGCGTTGTAGGGAATGGCGTCCCAGGCCTCGAGCTTGTAGGCCCAGTTGTCGGCGAAGGTGGAGGCGCCGCTGCCGGAGGCCGCCAGCTCATCAGCCACCTTGTAGCCTTCCAGCACATGTTGGAAGCTCGCGACCTTGAAGCCGAAATCCTTCGCGACCTGAAGCAGCATCAGGATCTCATCCTCCCGGTAGGAGTGCGCATGTACGAGGCGCTTTCCCTCCAGGACTTCCACGAGCGCGTCGAGCTGGAGGTCGCGGCGCGGTGGCACGGGCGCCTCTCCCTTCTTCGCATCCCGCTTGGACTTCTCGTAGCCCTGCCACTGGGCACGGTACGCCTGCGCCGCGGTGAAGCGCTCGCGGAGAAGCTGCTCCACACCCATACGTGTGAATGGATATCGCCGTGGTCGACCGGGAGGAGGTGAGCCGTTCGTCTGACGGACGTTCTCGCCGAGGGCGAACTTGATGCCCGGAGGCGCGCCCTTGAAGATCATGCTGTCCACGGGCAGACCCCAGCGCGTCTTCACCACGACGTTCTGGCCGCCGATGGTGTTGGCGGATCCGTGCAGGATGTTGAGCGCCGTCACCCCGCCCGCCAGCTCGCGATAGAGTCCGGCGCCATCCTGCCGGATGACATCGGACATGCGCACTTCCGCCGTCACCGAGTGGGTACCCTCGTTGATCGCCTCGCCGGCGGAGTGCGAGTGGGCGTCGATGATTCCCGGCATCACGAACTTGCCCGTGCCGTCGATCACCTGCGCCCCCGCCGGAACGGTCACGTTCGAGCCGACAGCGGCGATCTTGCCGTCGCGGATGAGAATGGTCCCCTTCTCGATCGTGCCATGGCTGGCCGTGAGGATGGTCGCGTTGGTGATGGCAACGAGACGGGCCGCGGGAGGAACCTTGGCGGCCAGGGCCATCGTGTCGCCGCGCGGCGTCTGCGCGCCGATGGTGGCCGTGCCGGCGAGCAGCGCGACGACGCCGGCCAGGATGCGTGTGGTCATGGCTTTCTGTCTCCACTGAATGTCGCCGTGCCGAAAGATCCGAGCTGCGCCGAGCCGCTCATCCGGTTTCCGTCCACCTCGCCGGTGAAGCTGATCGTCACGGATTGTCCCCCCATCGTGAGGCTGATCGTCCAGGAGACGGTCTTGCCCGCGACCTGTCCGTCCGCGATCGGCGCCGTGCCGGCCTGGCTCGTCATCGTGCCACTGAAGTTGTTGCCGTCCTGCGCGACCGTCAGCGTCGCGTCCTGCGCCCCTTGAGGCGAGTTGACGGTCAGCGCCCACGTGCCCGCCACTTGCGCGGTTGCTGCCCCACCCACCACCGCTGCCCGCGCGGCAGGAGCGGTGACCTCGTACCGCGCGCCATCCACGAACACCCATCGCACTCGCGTGCTGTCGCCGAGCAGACTTCCGTCGCTCACCACCAGATTTGCGATCTTCCCGGCCTCGATACTTCCCAGCGCCTCGCCCATCCCGACCAGCTCAGCCGGCCGGATGGTCATCGCCTGGAGCGCGACGTCGCGCGGGAGCCCGGCGGCGATCGCCTTGCGGACATTGGAGAGAAAGTCGGGAGCGCGTGTGCCTCCCGACGCGAGCGCGATCTTGATGCCGGCGCGATGGAGCGCTGCTGCATTCCCCTCGATCAGAGGACGAGCGGCACGGTCGGCGGCGGCGCTGTCGTTCGGCGCGTGCTGCATCATCCAGTGGTACGTCCAGCCCGTGACCTCGTTCGACTTCGGGAAGTTCACCGATACGACCACCGGGCGGCCGGCGAGGGCGTCGAGCGCGCGGAATCCCTCCGTCGCGCCGGTGATCACCAGCTTGAGATCGAACTCCTTGCCCTCGCGCACGGCGCGGCGGATCTCGTTCTCGTTGCTCGCGTCGAAGAACACCGGCATCGTTCCGCGCACCACCGGCACGAGCGCGGCGAGGCGCGCGTCGTACTCGGGCCGCGCCATGCCGCGCTGGCCGGCCCGATACCGGTCCAGCATCAGCCCGAGCCGCTGCGCGTCGTAGAACGCCTGCCGCTCATAGGCGATGACGCCGAGCAGCGTGCCGGGATAGTCACCCCCGAAGCCGGAGCCGATCCCCTGAAAACCCATGTGCAGGGCGACCGGGGAGCGCAGCACTCGGCTCGTGCCGGCGCTGTCGCGCAGCGGCACGAGCGCCGACATCCCGCGAAAGGCACCGCGGCTGGGCGCAACGAGCACCGCCGTGATCCCCGCATCGCGCGCGCTCTTCACCTCGGCGCCGGAGAGCTTGAGCTCGTCGGCGATCGTGCGGTCGGGCTCGAGGCCGATGGGACCTGCCGCCACCGCCGGTCCCGGAGCGGGCGCCGCCACGCGGCCGGCCGGCGGCGGCGCGCTCGACGCCAGACCCATGGTGGAGGTGAGATCGATGAGGCCGGGAGAGACGGTCTTCGACGTCAGATCCACGACCCGTGCGTCGGAGGGAACAGTGACACTCGCACCGACGGCGACAATGAGCCCATCGCGGATCACGATCGTGCCGCGCTCGATGACGCCGCGCGTCACCGTCTCGATCCGGGCGTTGGTAAGCGCCCAGGTGCCTTCCTGGGCAGGCGCGGGGCCGGTAGTCGCGACGAGCGCGGCCACGACCGCGGCGCCGGGTGTGACGAAACGCATTGCTGGAGCTCCGCAGGAGAAAAGATCGGAGCCATCAGTGTAGCCGGCCCGCTCACGGCTGGTAAGAGGCTCCCGTCGCTCTTGCGCCTCTCCGTCAACCGAGACATAATTCGCCACCTCGATTCGGGGTTTGTTCGGCACTGAAAATGCCGGATGTCACCCTACCTGAACTCCCCTTGGCGTGCCCACGATTTTCGGGTTTTATTCGGTATAATGTCTCTCGCTTCTCTCAAGCAGCAGATCGCGGCCATCGAGGGGCAGCGGCCGAGCGTGGCTGGGCTCCCAACGGGGCTCGATGCGCTGGACGGTGCGCTCCCCGGGCGGGGGGTGCCGCGCGGTCGGCTCACCGAGTTCGTCGGGCCGCGCGGCAGCGGAAAGACGACCGTGCTTCGCCAGCTCGTGCGCACCACCATCGCGGCCGGACTCCGGGTGGGCTACGTCGATGCGACCCGGACATTGGCGCCGCGGGATTGGGTGCCGCTCGCAGAGGAAAATGAAGAGGGACTCTGGGTGGTCCGGCCGAAGCATCCGGCCCGGGGGGCCTGGTGCGCCGACATCCTGCTGCGGAGCGCCGCCTTCGGGCTGGTGGTGCTCGACGGCGCTCCCCAGCTCTCGCGCGCGGTCGCGTTGCGGCTCACGCGTCTCGCCAGCGACACCGGCGCGGCGCTCGTGGTGGTGGGCGACGACGAAGGCAGTGCGACGCTGGTCGGCGGCGCGCTGCGTCTCCGGGTGAAGCCGGCGCCGCGGCCGGCTCGGCGGACCACGGTCGGCATCGCGATAGAGCGAGGTGGTAGTGGTCATGGACAGCGTCGAACGATCGAGGTGAGCTATGTCGTCAGCATGGCGCGTCGCCTGTGTACGCATTCCGAGGTTCCCGATCGCCGCGGCGTGGCGCGATCGCGCTCGGCGACAGCTCCAGCCAGAGCTGTCGCTGCCGATGCAGCTCGTTCTGCCCCTCCCCCTCCCCCACCCGGCGCCCGCGTCCTCTCGCGCAAGCGCCGCTGTGCCGAGCCCGACTTCGGGGGGGAGCCGCACGTCCCCGCCTCGACGCTCCTCGCCCGGCGCGGTCGCCGCGGCGTGGGATGAGCGGCCGGTCGCGCTGCTCGACGGCCGGCGGCTGCGCGCCCTGTCCACCGGGGCCGTGCGCGCACGTGTGCGCGTCGGGATGACGGTCGCGGAAGCGAAAGCGCTCTGCGCCGATCTCGATGTGCTCGCGTGGGATGAGATCGTGATCGCGCGCGCGGTCACGGAGCCGACGGCCGCGCTCCTCGTCGCCAGCCCACAGGTGACGCCGGCCGCGGGCGAGCCGGGGCTCTGGTGGATCGGGGCCACGGGCATCGAGAGCGTCGGAGGGGAGCGCGGCCTGCTGCGCGCCCTGGCCGACGTCGGACGACTCTGGCATCCCCGCCCCCGCGTCGCGATCGCCGATTCCTGCGTGGCCGCGCGCGCCGCCACCTGGGCCGGCGCCGGACATCGGGCGACGACGACTTGTCTCGTTCCCCCGGGAGGCGACGGCGCCTATCTCGCCCCCGCGCCGCTCGCGCTCATTCCGATGGATGATGAGATGCGCGCCATCCTCGAGACGCTCGGGGTGCGCACCGCCGGCGCCCTGGCCTCGCTCGAATCCGGCGATGTCGAGCGCCGCTGGGGCGAGGTGGGACTCGCGGCCTGGCGCTTCGCCCGTGCCGAAGACCGGCGCCGTCCGGTGCTCGCGCGCCCCGACACCCCACGCTCGGTGGAAGTGGAGCTTCCCGCGCCCACCGCCACCATGGAGCCGGTGCTCTTTCTCGTGCGCGCGGCGCTCGAGCGGCTCATCGAGGGGCTCGTCGCCGATGGCCGATCGGCCGCCGCGATCGCCATCACCCTGACCCTCGATGGCGCGCGAAGCGCGCTCCCCTCGGGCGCCGCCGCGCATACGGTCACGCGCGAGGTGCGCTTCCCCCGGCCCGTCGCCCGGATCGGTCCGCTCTTCGAGCAGTGTCGCATGCTGCTCGACACGTGGCGCCTCGATGCCCCCGCCTGCGGCGTGACGATCGCCATCGTCGCCACCGCCCCCTCCGCCGGCGAGCAGGGAGACCTCATGGCTTCGGCGTGGCGAGATCCGGCCGCTGCGGACGCCGCCTTCGCGCGCCTCCGAGCCGAGCTCGGACCCGACAGCGTCGTGCGTCCGGTCGCGCACGACGAGCACCGCCCCGAGCGCGCCGGTGGCTGGGTGGGAGTGGGTGAGGAGGTGGACGATTCTCGCCCTTCTCCTCCGGCGAGCCTCGCCGGTAGCGCCACCGCCCTCCGTCTTCTCGAGCACCCCGAGCCGGTCGAGATCGAGCGCGACGGCGGCCTCCCCTGCGCCATCTGGTGGCGTGGCCGCCGACTCGGCATCACCCGCGCCTCCGGACCCGAGCGGCTCTCCGGCGAATGGTGGAAGGACGAGTACGGCCGCGACTACTGGCGCTGTGAATCCGAGGGCAGCGGCGAGTTGGTGATCTTCTCCGAAGCCGGAGAATGGCGACTGCAGGGATGGTATGACTGAGAAAGCGCCCGCATCCTACATCGAGCTGCACCTCCATTCCGCCTTCTCGCTGCTCGACGGAGCTTCGCACCCCGAGGCGATCGTGGAGCGGGCGCTGGGGCTCGGGTACGGCGCGCTCGCGCTCACGGATCACGACGAGCTCGGCGGGATCGTGAGCTTCGCGCAGGCCGCGCACAACAACGGGCTCGAAGGGATCGTGGGGGCGGAAGTCACGGTCGGCATTGCGGAGCCCGGTCGGGCACGGCCGCTGCGCACGCATCTCGTGCTGCTCGCCGAAACGCGCGAGGGGTACGGCAATCTCTCGACGCTCATCACCCGCGCGCGGATGGATCATCCCCGCGGGTCACCCTTCGTGACGCTCGACCTCCTCGCCCAGCACGCACGCGGACTGTTCGCACTCACCGGCTGCCCGCGCGGCTGGGTGCCGCGACTCGTGGCGAGCGGCACGCCCGACCGCGCCTGTGAGGCGGCGGCCACGCTCATGGACATCTTCGAGCGGCGCATCGCCATCGAATGCTGGGACCATCATCTCCCCGAGGAGCGCGAGATCGTCGAGCCGCTCATCCGCATCGCCGCGTCGCTCGCCATCCCCTGGGTGGTCACCAACGACGTGCACTACGCCAGCCCGGACGGCCGCATCGTCCACGACGTTCTCTCCGGCTTGCGCCACCAGCGCTCGCTCGACGCCATGGGAACCCGACTCCGGCCGAATGGCGAGTGGTACCTCAAATCCCCCGACCAGATGCGCCGCCGCTGGCAGTCGCAGCCGGAGGGGATCAGCGCCACCCTCGCCATCGCCGAGCGCTGCGCCTTCCGCATGCGCGAGCTGAAGCCGACGCTTCCCGCCTTTCCCCTCCCGGCCGGCGTGACCGCCGATGAGTACCTCGAGCAGCTCGTCGAGCAGGGGGCGCACGAGCGGTGGGGCAGCTCGCGCACGCCGGCGCACGAGCGGCAGCTCGCCCATGAGCTCGCCATCATCCGCACGCTCGGCCTCGCCGGCTATTTCCTCATCGTCTGGGACATCGTTCGCTTCGCGCGTCGCGAGGGGGTGCTCTGCCAGGGGCGCGGCTCGGCGGCGAACTCCGCCGTCTGCTTCTGCCTCGCCATCACCGCGATCGATCCGGTGAAGATGGAGCTCCTGTTCGAGCGCTTCCTGAGCGCCGAGCGCCAGGAGGCTCCCGACATCGACCTGGATTTCTCGCACCGCGACCGGGAGAAGGTTCTGCAGTACGTCTACCGCCGCTACGGTCGCGAGCATGCGGCGATGGTCTGCGAGCAGATCACCTACCGCGGCCGCGCGGCGGTGCGCGACGCCGCCCGCGTGCTCGGCTTCTCGGTGGAGCAGGCGAATACCCTCGCCACTCTGAGCGACCGCTTCTCGGCCCGGGCCACCGCCGATGCCATGAGCGGGCCGGTGGACGACGCGCGACAGGCCGAGGCGCTGGGCTCGGGGATGGTGGGTGGCACCGAGGCGAAGAATCGCAGCAACGCCGAGAAAGCCGAGGCGCGCCGCGTGAAGCGCGATGAGATGACCGAGGCGCGGAAGGACCGGCCGGTGACGACCGCTGATCGCCCCAAGCCGAAGGCGGCGTACGAGCCCTACGGCAGCCCGAGTGCGCAGGACTCGGCGAAGGGGATAGGATGGGAGCAGAGCTGGCTCGACCCGCATGCACGCGACGACCACAACGAGCGGCGCAACCCCGTTTCGGCTCTCCGTTCGGCGACCGACCAGAAGAGCCTCCTCACCCATGCCGGTCTCGACCCGAGCGACAGCCGCGTGCGCGCACTGCCGAAGATCGTGCGCGGCCTGCATCAGATTCCACGGCATCGCTCGATCCACGTCGGCGGCTTCGTCCTCACCCGAGAGCCCCTCGCCACCGTGGTGCCGATCGAGCCGGCGAGCATGGCCGACCGCACCGTCGTGCAGTGGGACAAGGATGACGTCGAGGCGATCGGTCTGGTGAAGATCGATCTGCTCGGGCTCGGCATGCTCACGCTCATCCAGGACTGCCTCAAATACATCCGCGCGACCCGCAACGAGACGATCGACCTGGCACAGCTCGAGATGACCGACCAGGCCGTCTACGACGACCTCTGCGCCGCCGACACGATCGGCATCTTCCAGGTGGAGAGCCGCGCGCAGATGAACACGCTGCCGCGCCTCAAGCCGCGCTGTTTCTACGATCTGGTCGTCGAGGTCGCGCTCATCCGCCCCGGTCCGATCCAGGGCGACATGGTGCATCCCTATCTGCGTCGCAAGGCGGGGGAGGAGCTGGTGACGTACCCGCATCCCTCGCTCGAGCCGATCCTCGCCCGCACCCTCGGCGTTCCGCTCTTCCAGGAGCAGGGGATGCAGGTGGCGATCGCGGCCGCGGGCTTCACGCCCGGCGAGGCGGACAACCTGCGCCGCGCGATGGGGCACAAGCGGAGCCGCGAGCGGATGGCGGAGATCTGCGAGCAGCTCGTGCGCGGGATGGCGCGGAATGGCATTCCCGAGGAGACGGCGCAGAAGATCTACAACCAGATCAACGCCTTCGCCGACTACGGCTTTCCGGAGTCGCACGCGGCATCGTTCGCGCTGCTCGTCTACGCGAGCGCGTATCTCAAGCACTACTACGCTCCGGAGTTCACGGCCGCGATCCTCAACGCGCAGCCGATGGGCTTCTACGCGCCGGGCACGCTGATCGAGGACGCGCGCCGCCACGGCGTGGAGGTCCGGCCGGTGGACGTCACGCGGTCGGCCTTCGACTCGACGCTGGAGCGGCGCGAGGGGAAGAGCGCGCCGGCGGTGCGGCTCGGCCTTCGCCTGGTGCGCGGCCTCGGGTCGAAGGCGAAGGAGAGGCTCGAGCGCACGCTCGCCGAGGAAGGGCAGTTCCGGTCGATCGGCGATGTCGTGGCCCGGTCGGGTCTCGATCGCCGCGCTCTGCGCTTCCTGGCCGAGTCCGGTGCGTTCGACGCCGTCGTGCCGGACGAGCCGAACGCACGCCGCCGCCGCGCCGCGATCTGGCGGATGCTCGAGACGCTGCGCGGAGATGCCGGCCCTCTCGCGCCGAGCGTGCCGCGCCTCGATGTGCCCGCCTCGGTGCCGGCGATGACGCCGATCGAGATCACCTCGGCCGACTACCGGATGACCGGCATCTCCCTGAATGGCCACCCCATGGGGCATCTGCGCGCTCTGCTCGCGCCGAATGGGGTGAGAACGGCAAGCGAGGTACATGAGCTGCCGGGCGGCGAGCGCAACGTCGCGGTAGCCGGCCTCGTGATCTGCCGGCAGCGGCCCGGCACGGCGAAGGGATTCGTCTTCCTGACGCTGGAGGACGAGACGGGGATGGTGAACGTGGTCGTCACGCCGAAGCGCTTCGAGCGGCAGGCGCTCATGATCTCGACCACGCCGCTCCTCCTCGTGCGGGGCACGCTGCAGGTGGAGCAGACGGTGGTGAACCTGCGGGGCGAGTCATTCCGTCCCCTGTCGGCGGACATGGGGCTCGAGGGGCTACGAGGACATGACTTTCACTGAGCCGAGAGCGCGGGCGGAACGTCTGCCGCCCCTTGCCGCGCTTTTCCCAGTATCGCCGCCACCGCCAGGTCGCCGGTGACGTTGAGCGTCGTCGCCGCCAGATCGGGGAGCGTGTCAACGGCGATCAACAGTCCGACTCCGTCCGGCGGCACGCCGACGGAGGCCAGTGCGGGCGCCAGCACGAGCAGCCATCCATGCGGCACACCGGGTGTGCTGAAGCTGAGCAGGATCGCGATGGCCACGAGCGAGAGCAGCTGCGGGACTCCGAGGTCGACGCCGTACAGCCGCGCGAGAAAGAGAGCGCCAGTCAGTTTCACGATCGGCGAGGAGATCTTGAAGCTCGACACGGCAAGCGGTAGCACGAAGCCACTCACCGCCGGCGGAACGGCGAGCACGCGCTCCGCTCCCTCGATGAGCGCCGGCAGCGACGCGAGCGAGGAGCTGGTCGCGACCGCCACCGCCTGGGCGGGCAGCGCCGCCCGGGCCAGCCGCCCGAGAGGCAGACGCGCGGCGACGGCGGTGAGCGGGTAGAGAAGCGCCATGAAGCCGACGCAGAGGAGCACCAGCGCCACGGCGTAGTATCCCAGTGCGCCAGCCATGGCCACACCGAGCCGAGCGGCCGTGGGAACGACGAGCGCGAACACGCCGATGGGCGCGAGCGCGATGATCCATCGGATGAGCACGAGCATCGCGTCCGCCAACCCCTCGAAGAGGCGCAGCACAGATTGCCGGCGCTCCACGTCGATTCGTGCGATCGCGACCGCGAACAGCAGCGTGAAGATCACCAGTGGCAGGAGCGCGCCGTCGGCCGCCGCGCGGATCGGATTGGCCGGCACGAGCCCGACGAGCCAGGTGGCGAATCCGGGCAGCTCTCGGAGCTGCGCGGCTGTCTGGCTGGTTCCCGCGGCGACGCTCGCGCGAAGGGCTGCGGTCGCGCCTGCATCCAGCCGCAGGCCCCGCATCACCGGCGGCACGACGACGATCGCGTACGCGGCCGAGGCCGCGAGCAGTGCCACGAACAAGAGACCGGCACGCAGTCCGAGTCGCCCCACGACCGCGGTATCGCTCCTCGCCACACCGACGATCAGCAGCGCGACGACGAGCGGGACGACGGTCATCCGGATCGCGTTCACCCACAGCACGCCGATCGTCGCGAGCGCATCGATGGTGGCGACGACCGCGGCGCTCTGGGTGTGGGAGGCCGCGATGCCGAGCACCAGACCGAGCGCGAGCGCAGCGACCACCTGCGCGGTTGGAGAGACCGCCCGGCGACCGGCAGGCGTCACGGAGATATCGTGCTGGGAGGCGAGTTGCGCTGCGCCCGCGCGAGGCATAGCCTGGGCCGATGCCGACACTTCATGACGTTCGCGAGGCTCGCTCGCGCATCGAGGGGCGCGTGCACAGGACGCCGCTGCTCGGGACATCGACGCTCGCCGAGCGCGCTGGCGTCGCCCGCCTGGATCTCAAGTGCGAGAGCTTCCAGAAGACGGGCTCGTTCAAGGTGCGCGGCGTGTTGAACAAGCTGAGCCAGCTCGAGTCGGCAGCGCGCGCCCGGGGCGTGGTGACGGTGTCCGCGGGGAACCATGCGCAGGCGCTCGCGTGGGGAGCGCGGGCAGCGGGAATCCGCTGCACGGTGGTGATGCCGGCCGCGGCGTCGCGCTCGAAGGTGGAGGCGAGTCGGGGTTATGGCGCCGAGGTGATCCAGCATGGCACCAACATGGAGGCGTTCGCAAAAGCGAGCGAGCTGGCGAAAGAGCGCGGGCTCGTCTTCGTGCATCCGTTCGACGACGAGCAGGTGATCGCCGGTGCCGGGACAGTCGCCCTCGAGTTGCTCGAGCAGACGGACGCTCCGGACGTGATCGTGGTGCCGGTGGGCGGCGGGGGTCTGATCTCCGGCATCGCCATCGCAGCCAAGGAGATGTACCCCGCCATACGTGTGGTTGGCGTCGAGCCGGATGGTGCTGCCGCGATGCGACGAAGCCTCGACGCGGGACGCGCCGTGAGGCTCGACTCGGTGGCCACGATCGCCGACGGTCTCGGCGCGCCGATGGCCGGCGAGATCACCTTCGAGATCGTACGGCGCTACGTGGACGACGTCGTGCTCGTCAGCGACGAGGAGATCGCTGGCGCGATGCGAATTCTGCTCGAGCGCACCAAGCTCCTCGCCGAGGGCGCCGGCGCGGCGGCCACCGCTGCGCTACTCTCGCGGCGTCTTCCCGTGCGCCCGGCCGACCGCGTGGTCGCGATCCTCAGCGGCGGGAACGTGGATCTCGAGCGACTCGAGCAGGTGATCTCATGAGGGATTGCCGGCACGAGGTCACGGAGTCTTCTCGACGCGCTGCGGCGTCGCTGACCTAGGGAACCGCGACTGTCACCTTCGTGAACGCCCTGCTGTCGCTGCTGATCGGGCCCGGCTCGAAAAAAGCCGCCAGGGTCCAGCTGTGCGTGCCGGCCGGAACTTGCACCATGACAGAGCACGGCGGCGGCGGAATTACGACCGCGCTATTAGAGAACTTATTGAGTATTGCCATCTCCGCAGAAGTATAAAAACACGACGTGGGATTCACGCGCAGGGGGCCGGAGTCGGGGATTCCCGCACCCCAGAGCATGTAGAACGAAGCGTCGCGAACGCTCGTCCAGGAGAGCTTCACATTTGCGGGACTGACTCGAGTGACGGAGATGCTCGGTGGGTTTGGCGGCAGGGCGGTCCAGTAGCCAGATGTAGTCCCACTTTCTCCCGCCGGACCGAAGGCTGTCACTGCATAGCGATAGGTGGCGCCCGGAGTAATACCTCCCGAAATGTCCTTAAATCTTATCCATTGGCGAGTTCCGAATGGGTACGGCCCAATCTTCTTGAACGCACCCGGCGTGCTGCAGCTTGTGCCAGCAACTGTGGGTGCGCCCGCGACGCCAATGGGATAGGCCGGGTAGGTAGTGCTCAAGGCCGCGTTGGCAGTGCTCATTAGCGCCTCTTGGCGCACGATCACGTAGGCGACCGCTCCCGGCATAAAATCCCAGTCGATCTGTGCTCCTCCCACGGGTCCTGGGGGAATACTCAGATTTGCCGGCGCCGGTCCCGGCTTCGTCTCTGCCGGCGTACACGGGGTGGCCGCTGGCTTCAGCGTGATGCTGGCCGTCGGTAGCCCGGCCGTGGCGTAAGCGCCAAGGTAGTCTGCGGACAGCTTCCAACTGTGCACTCCGTCCGCAAGGCCCGACAGCACGAGCTCGGTGGCGGTCACCAAAGCACCGTCGGCTGGCTGGCCCTCCCCGATCACCCGATAGCCCGTGACGAACGTGACAGGCTGCCACGAAAGCCGTACCTGTCCTGGCGCCACTTGCTGCGCGGCAAAACCGGTGGGCACCTGCAGCTGCGGAGGATTACTGTAGAGAAAGTCAGTGCTTCCCTGCCGACCATCCGCGTACAGCGCCGTCACCCGATATTTCGCACCTGGCTGCAGGATGTTCGTGTCGGGGAAGATGGGCCCAGGAAGCGGAGTCCCGTTCGCCAGCATCCACGTGCCACCCGTCGCGGTGTTGTTGCGGAACACCTTGTATCCAGAGCTCCCGGCCACGCTGTCCCACACGAGGGTGTGAATCCTCGGCCCGCCGGGCAGCATGCGAACGTTTTGCGGTGCCGGTCCAGCCAGCGGAACGATGACGGTTGAAATGCCGCTCGGCGGAGCCGCACGGGGAGGTGTCCTCACCCCGATCTTTGCGCTGGGCAGGGCCGCGCCGCTCGTGGGCAGAAGAGCGCCGGCAATCACTGCCGGCTTCGTGACTGCCGGCAACTCCCAGTTGACCGCCGCCACGCCAGCCGTCCCCTTGAGCTGCGCGGTTACCTCGAAAACGTAAACGCCCGGCTGCGGACCTCCTTCGTCGGCCCGTTGTCGGTCCACGTCGTGGTCGTGAGATCCGCCACCGCGTTGTTGCAGCACCTGAGGTCGTCCTGCTTCCAGCGCTTGACGCTGTAACTCACCGCGCCCTCCACCGGCTGCCAGGTCACCGTCGCCGACGCCGACGTGCCGGTCACCGCGAGGCGGGTGGGCGCGGGCTGCGCCGCAACCGGCGCCGCCGCGAGCAGCGACAGGAGCGCCGAGACCGCCGCGAGGAGTGTCAGGCGTCGTCGTGTCATCGGAATACTCCCGTGAAAGGTGATGGCCGGCCCCGTACCGCACTCGAGGCCGCCGCGGCCAGCCTGTCCAACACTACAGGGCTCGATATCTGGCGCAAGCTTACGCGCCCCTCGTCATCCGAGTCTCCCGGCTCCGTCATCCCTCTATCATTTCCGGGAAAAGAGCCTCACCGGCGCGTCTTGCCGGTGCCTCTTCGCCCGTCAGCGAACCCGGTGCTCAATCCCGCCCTCGCGCGCGACGATGAGATCGGTGGCCAGACCGACGAAGAGCCCGTGCTCCACGATTCCGGCGCGCCCCGCGAGGCGCTCGGCGAGGGCCGGCACGTCGGCGATGGGCCCGAAGGCGCAGTCGAGCACGTAGTTTCCGTTGTCGGTCTCGACCGGCTGCCCCTCGACGTTCGCACGCAGAGAGACCACGGCCCCGAGCGACGCGACGAACTCCGATTGCGCGCGCCATCCGAAGGGGATCACCTCGACCGGCACCGGCCACCACGTTCCGAGACGAGGCGAGAGCTTCGTTTCATCCACGACGATGACTTCGCGGCGGCTGGACTGCGCTACGATCTTTTCCCGGAGCAGCGCTCCTCCGCCGCCCTTGATCAGGTCGAGCGAGGGATCCACCTCATCGGCGCCATCGATCGTGATGTCGATCGCCCCGGCCCACTCCCGATCGAGCAGCGGAACGCCGAGCCGCTGCGCCGCGCTCGCGCTCGCGGCGGAGGTCGGGACTCCCGTGATGTCGCGGAGCGTGCCGCTCGCGAGCAGCTCCGAGATCCGTCGGATCGCGAAGATCGCCGTCGAGCCCGTGCCCAGCCCGACGACCATGCCCGACTCCACGAGCGACACCGCGTGCTCGGCCGCATCGCGCTTGAGCCGCGCCATTGCGTCCGGATCCGATTTCCTCACGCGCGGCCCCCCCCCGCTTCGGGGTCGCTCGCCGGCTGCCCGCGCGCACGGTAGCGCTCGATGAGGCGGTTGGTCGACGCGTCGTGGGAGAGCGCGGAACGCGAGCCGGTGGCGAGCTCGGGGATGATCCGCTGCGCCAGCACCTTTCCCAGCTCCACGCCCCACTGGTCGAAGGAGTCGACGTCCCAGATCACACCCTGCACAAAGACGGAATGCTCGTACAGCGCGACCAGAGCGCCGAGCGACGTCGGCGTGAGCCGGTCGGCGAGGATGGTGCTGGTCGGGCGGTTCCCCTCGAACACGCGGTGCGGTGCGAGCCAGTCGGGGATCCCTTCCGCCTTCACCTCGTCTGCCGTCCGGCCGATTGCCAGCGCCTCCGTCTGCGCGAACAGATTCGCGATCAGGATGTCGTGGTGGGCGCCGAGCGGGTTGAGCGGCTCCGTGAAGCCGATGAAATCGGCCGGCACGAGCCTCGTGCCCTGGTGGATGAGCTGGTAGAAGGAGTGCTGTCCATTCGTGCCCGGCTCTCCCCAGTAGATGGCGCCGGTCTGGTACGACACGCGCCGTCCGTCCAGCGTCACGTGCTTGCCGTTGCTCTCCATCGTCAGCTGCTGGAGGTAGGCCGGAAAGCGCTTGAGGTATTGCTCGTAGGGAAGCACCGCCACCGTCTGCGCATCGAAGAAGTCGGCGTACCACACGCCGAGCAGCGCCATGATCACCGGGAGATTCTTCTCGAGCGGTGCGGTGCGAAAGTGCTCGTCCATGGCGTGAAAGCCGGAGAGCATCTCCCGGAAGTGCTGCGGTCCAACCGCGATCATGGTCGAGAGCCCGATGGCCGAATCCATCGAGTAGCGCCCTCCCACCCAGTCCCAGAAGCCGAACATGTTGTCGACATCGATCCCGAATGCCGCGACCTCGCGCGCATTGGTCGAGACGGCGACGAAATGTCGCGCCACCGCCGCGTCGTCCTTCAGCGTCCCGAGCGCCCAGCCACGCGCGGATTGCGCGTTGGTCATCGTCTCGAGGGTGGTGAACGTCTTGGAGGAGACGATGAACAGCGTCTCTCCCGGGTCGATGCCGCGCGTCGCCTCCACGAGGTCCGTGCCGTCGACGTTGGACACGAAGGCGAACGAGAGGTCGCGCTGGCTGTAGTGCCGCAGCGCCTCGTACGCCATCACCGGCCCCAGATCCGAGCCGCCGATTCCGATGTTGATGACGTGACGGATGCGCTTGCCCGTATGCCCGAGCCAGTCGCCGCTGCGGACGCGGTCCGCGAAGCGGGCCATCCGATCCAGAACCCGATGCACGGCCGGAACGACATTCTCGCCCGCGACGTCGATCGTGGCATCGCGCGGCGCTCGCAGCGCGATGTGCAGCACCGGCCGCTTCTCCGTGACGTTGATCGGCTCCCCGCGAAACATCGCCTCGATCCGTGACCGCAGCTCTCGCGCCTCGGCCAGGGCGAGAAGCAGCCGCATCGTCTCCGCCGTCGCCCGGTGCTTCGAGTAGTCGAGAAAGAGTCCGGCTCCCTCGGCGCTCATCCGCTCGGCGCGAGCCGGATCGCTGGCGAAGAGCGTACGCAGATGAGTGTCGCGAATGGTCGCGTGGTGGGCCGAGAGCGCCTTCCACGCCGGCATGTCGGCGAGCGGCGGATGGATGCCGTTCATCTCACCCTCCCCAGCTTGTCTCTCGGCCACTCCCGCACGATGATCTTCTGCGTCATCGTCACTCCGGCGGCCTTGCCGCTGATCGTGTACTCGCCCGGCTCCACGCGCCGCAGCTCCTGCGGTGACGTCGGGCCGCCCAGCTCGCGGGGACGCGGAGAATCCCGGTCCAGCGCCCACGTCGCGCGCTGCAGGCCGGCGTAGCCGGGACCGTTCACCTTCTTCACCGTGTCGCCCTTGGCATCCGTGACCACGAACTGCACTCCCTTGTCGAGTGCATCCTTGAGCCAATAGGAGATCACCGCACCGCGACCCGGATTCTGCGCGATGAAGGGCCGGGCGCCGAAATTCGCGTACGTATCCACGTAGCGGTACTGCAGCGCCGGCGGGACCTCGAACAGGTACGCCTTCCTGTCCAGCAGCGAGTCGGAGAGCTCCTCGAGGGCGCCGACGTTCACCGTCCAGAGGCCGCGCCCGTGCGTGCTGAGCACCAGATCGCGCGCGTCGTAGGACATCGAGAACATCTGCACGCCCGCGGGCGGGAGACCCTTCGGGAAGCGCGACCAGCGCTTGCCGCCATCCACTGTCGCGAACGCGCCGAACTCGGTGCCGACGAACAGCAGCCTCGGGTTCCGCATCCCCTCGAAGATGGTGAGGCTGCCGCCATCCTTCGGCAGTCCGGCGCCGATCTCCGTCCAGCTCTTGCCGAAATCAGTCGTCCGCCAGACGTGCGGCCGCACGTCATCGCGGTGATGGCAATCGTACGTCAGATAGGCCGTGCCGTCCGCGAAGCGCGACGCCACGATGCGCGAGACGAAGCAGCGAGTCGGCGCCGTCCTCGGGAAATTCCCGGTCACGTTGCTCCATGTCTTCCCGCCATCGCGCGACACCCATACCAGTCCATCGTCCGATCCCGTCCAGAGGATGTCTCCGCTCCGCGGACTCTCGGCGATCGAGTACAGCGCCTGGTAGGAGGTGTAGCCCGCGTCCGGCTCCGGAGAGCGACGGTTCCCCCTCGTCATGTCGGGCCCCACCAGCTCCCAATCCTTTCCGCCATTTCGCATCCGGATCAGATGGTTGGCGCCCACGTAGAGCACCGCCGTATCGTGCTGCGACTGGAGCATGGGCGTCGTCCATCCCCAGCGCAGCGGATAGCCGCTCTCGGTTCCGGCGTCCACGTTCAGCGGCTGGATCGCATCGCGCTTCCAGGTGCGCAGGTCGAGCTTCGACATGCTCCCGAACTGGTATTCCGAGTAAATGGTGAACGGATCGTTCGGAGGGAGCTGCACGTGCATTCCGTCGCCCCCGTTCACGGAGTACCAATCGGCGTCCGTGATCCCGATCGAGTCGCGCGACGCGCTCGGCCCGCACCAGACTCCGTTGTCCTGGAGTCCGCCGCACACCGTGTAGGGCGTCTGGGCACTGTCGACGGTCACGGAGTAGAACTGGCCGATCGGGATGTCCTGGTGCTCCCACGCCTTGCCGCCATCCCAGGTGATGTAGACGCCGCCGTCGTTCCCGAGAATCATGTGCTGCGTATCCGCCGGATCGATGAACAGCGCGTGGTTGTCGACATGGACGAGATGCAACGAGTCCTGCTTCCACGTCTTTCCGCCATCCTTGCTCTCGAGGAGGGGCGACGAGGTGATGTAGGCGTGCTCGCTGCTCGTCGGGTCGATCCAGATGTCGTTGTAGTAGTACGACGGGATGGGTTGCAGATCATTGAGCTGCTTCCACGAGTCTCCGGAATCCTCGGAGCGAAAGACGCCGCCGAACGGCGTTCGGGACGCCTCGATCATCCCGCGGTCCACCTGGATCATCGCGAGGACGACCTTCGGGTTGCTCGCCGAGATGTCGAGGCCGGTACGCCCGATCCCCGCGCTCGGCAGCCCGTTCCGCAGTGAGGGATCGGTGAGCTTTTTCCAGCTCTTTCCGCCATCGGTGGTGCGGTAGATCGCACTCCCCTTCCCCACTCCTTCCATGTGCGGTCCGCCCCAGCGCACGCGATGCCAGGAGGCGGCGTAGAGCAGCTCGGGATTCGAGGGATCCATCTCGAGATCCACGAACCCCGTGGAATCATCGACGAACAGGCTCCGCGTCCACGTCTTTCCTCCGTCGCCGGTCTTGTAGATCCCCCGCTCGGGATTCGGCCCCCAGAGATGTCCGAGCGCCGCGATGTAGACGATGTTCGGATCGGTCGGATGGATCACCACGCGACCGATGGAGCGACTGTCCGCGAGCCCCATGTGCTTCCACGTCTTGCCGCCGTCGGTCGACTTGTGGACTCCATTCCCCCACGACGCCGATCGCAGGCTGTTCTTCTCTCCCGTCCCCACCCAGATGATGTTCGTGTCCGACGCGGCGACCGCGATGTCCCCGATGGATTGCGCGCCCAGGCTGTCGGAGATCGGTTGCCAGGTGATGCCGGCGTTGACCGTCTTCCACACACCTCCCCCGGCCGAGCCAGCGTAGATGGTCTTGTGATACGGCTTCGGGACGGCGATCGCCGTGACGCGGCCAGAGTAGGCCGCCGGCCCCAGGTTGCGGGCGGTGAATGCGCCGAGGAAACGTGTCAGCGGGTCGGCCGGTGGCGGCTTGGGTCCCTTGGTCGTGTCGGTCTTGGTGGTGTCGCGCCGCTGTGCGCGCAGGGAGTCGCCTTCGGGACGCCGTCCGGACTGCTGGCCGACGAGCGAAAGGGGGAGCCCCAGGACGATGGCGAGCGAGATGGCGGAGCGAAGGCAGGTCATCGGGTGGGATAGGGAGACGGGACGGACATTGCCGAGCGCGGGACGGAGAAGCGGATCATAGCGCGCGCCGGGCGGGGTTGGCCAGTCTGGGTCACCACCCAACCATCTGGGCCTGCGCGCTGTCCAACCCCCGAGAGCAGTCCCATCCGCCCGGTCTCGAGAGGATCGTATGACATTCACGCGCTGGCTCCGAATCGCCATCCCCGTCGCCCTGGCCGTCTGCGCCCGTAGCGCCCTCGCTCAGCGCGACAACGCTCGTTGGCTCGACCAGTGCCGCGACAATGATCGGGGGTGGAACGACAGATATCAGTACTGCGAGATCCGTGAGAGCGGAATGCGCGGTGGCGGAGGCGCAAGGGTCACGGCCGATGGGGGGAGAAATGGGGGCGTGGCGGTGGGCTCGTGGGATCGGGACAGCGTGGCGATCGTCGCCCGCATCCAGACGTGGGCCCGCTCCGAGACCGAAGCAAAGACTTTGGCCGGCACCATCCGGATCGTCAGTGACGGGCGCGCCATTCGAGCCGAAGGACCATCGCCATCCGGTGATGACGGCGGCTGGTCGGTGAGCTTCGACCTGCTGGTTCCGACGAAGTCCGACCTCTCCATCCACACCCAGAACGGCGGCATCTCGGTCGTCGAGGTGGAAGGAACGATGGACCTCTCGGCGCAGAACGGGGGACTGCATCTCCAAGCGCTCGGCGGCGACGTGCGCGCCGAGACGCGGAACGGAGGTCTCGACGTCACCCTCAGCGGCAGCCGTTGGGAGGGAAAGGGGCTGGATGCGGAGACGACGAACGGCGGCATCCGCCTGCGCGTGCCGGCGAGCTACTCGGCGATGCTGGAGACGGGCACGACCAATGGCAGTCTCGACTTTGATTTCCCCGTCACCATCCAGGGTCGCCTCGATCGCCGTCTCTCCACGCAGCTCGGTTCGGGGGGAGCCACCGTGCGCGCGATGACCCACAATGGCGGGGTGGTGGTGACGAAGAGGTAGGGACGTTACGATGGGATGTGATGACGGCGGAGAGCGCTCCTCTCCGCCGTTCATCAACGCAGCGTCACCCGACGGTGTTGCCGTCAGGCCGCTCTCTCTGCCGGTCCGGGGTCATCGCGGAGCGCCTCGATGCGCGACTCGACGAGCGCAACCAGCTCCCCCATCGTGGCCGAATCGAACACCAGCTTCGCTCCCGCAGTGGCATAGATCTCGGGAAGGGGGCGTGTGCCGCCGAGCGCGAGCGCACGGCGATAGCGCGCGACGGCGGCCGGTTGATCGGTGAGGCTGTCCCGCCAGATCTGGAGAGCGCCGAGCTGCGCGATCCCGTACTCGATGTAGTAGAAGGGGCTCACGAAGATATGGGGCTGGCGATACCAGCGCGCCATCCGCTCGGGCTCGAGCCCGCTCCAGTCGACGACCCGCTCGAAGCGCTGGCGGATGTCGAGCCACGCACGGTCGCGCGCCGCTCCGTCATCTCCCTGCCCACTGGTGTAGATCCAGCTCTGGAAGGCGTCCACGCTGGCGACGTGCGCGAGCGTCAGAAGGATGTCCTCCAGATGCTCGAGCCACGCATGCCGCACGTCGCTCTCGGAGTAGTACCCGTCCGGTCGCGCGAGGTACGGTGCGGCGAGCAGCTCCATGCTCATCGACGCCAGCTCCGCGGCCTCCATACCTGTTCCACGCTGCCAGATGAGCGGCTGGGGGCTCGCCGCGAAGGCATGGAAGCAGTGCCCGGCCTCGTGGATGAGCGTGTTGACATCGTCGGGCACGCCGACCGCGTTCATGAAGATGAAGGGACGGCCGCGGTGCTGGAGCGTGGTGCAGTAGCCGCCGGGAGCCTTGCCCTGGCGGTTGTCGAGGTCGAGCAGCTGCTCCACGGACATCGTTCGGAAATCCCGGCCGAGCTCCGGGTCCACGCGGTCGAAGATGTTCTGGGCACGCTCGACGAACTCGTTCACCGTCTGGAAGGGGGCGAGCGGCACCGTGCGATCGAGCTCGACCGTGACATCCCAGGGGCGCAGCACGGTCAGCCCCAGTCGCTCGCGGCGATACTCGTGCAGGCGGGCGATCGCCGGCATCACCGTCTCCTCGACGGCCCGATGGAAGGCGCCGCACTCCTCGGGAGTGTACCAGAAGCGGTGTTTCGCCCGGAACGCGAAATCCTGGAAGTTCCGGAAGCCGGCGTTCTGCGCGATGCATTGGCGCAGGGCATACATCCGGTCGAACAGCGCCGAGAGAGCGTCGCGTTGAGCGAGGAAGGGCTCCGCGCTGGCGTGGAAAGCGCGCTCGCGGATCGACCGGCCGGGACTCTTGAGAAAGGGCTGGAGCTGCTGCACGGTCTTGCGCTCTCCGTCCCAGTCCACCGTCATGCCACCGAGCGTCTTCTCGTAGCTCGCATCCAGCTCCTCGAGCTCCGCGACGAGGGGGACGTTCTCCTCGCGGAAGATCTCGGCGTCGGTGCGGAACTCGAGCAGCATGGTCTCGAGCTCCGGCCGGGAATATCCGATGTCGAGCAGCCGTCGCGCGAGCCGGGTTTGTTGCTCCTCCATCCGGGGCGCGATCTCGGAGGCGAATCGGAGGTGGGCTTCCTCCTTTGCGGGATCGGTCGTGTCGCAGGTATAGGCGATCGACGCGAGCGTCGCCGCCTCGCTCACGATCTCCTCCAGGCGCGACCAGTGAGACAGCCATTCGGCGGCGTTCGTAGAGCTGAGCGGATGCGCCGCCAGCGATTCATAGTAGCCGGCGATGTCCTCCCAGGAGGCGCGGGCCAGCGCCTGGGGAGATGTCGGAAGTTCGCTCAACGCCACGGTCGTGGGACTCCTCGCGCGTTCGGGAGAGGACGGCAGCTACAACGTGTGGTTTGTCGCGCCTGTCCAGCCCCGTCAGGATGGGGGCGAGCGTCAGCGCTGCGTCACAGCGGCCGAGGACGGCCACCGGGAGGAGACCCGCAACGGTGGGCCTCCGCCACTTCCAACGCAAGGGCCGGGCATAGCGTTGAGCCCCGACGCGAGAAACGGTTGGCGTGCGCGCTCTCAATGGTGGATGCAAGTCGGGCCGCACGAGGGCGGCCCGACTTACTTCGCAGAATTACTCGGACGGCGGGGGCCGTCTCTTCTTCTTGACGTCCACGTTGTTCCCGACCACGCCTCCCAGCACGCCACCCACCGCGGCGCCGATCAGGCCGCCCTGCACCTTGTTGCTGCTGGTCGTCGCGCCGATCACCGCTCCGGCAGCCGCGCCGATCGCGGCGTCACGCTGGGTGTGCTTCTCGGTGTACACCTCGCCTTCGGTGGACCGGCCGGCCGAGCTTCCCGACGCCTGGCCGCTCGACGTCGAACGCCGCACGGCGGGACGCTGGGCGCGCGGCGCGGTGCCCACCGGTTGCGCGCCAGCGCGAAGCTGCTGCTGCTGCAACGCGCGGTTCTGCTCGAGCGTCGACACGGTATCGAGCGGCCGGTAGCCTGACTGCCCGGCGAGTTGCAGGTCGTTGTTGAGCGCGGGGTCGGTCTGGGCCGCGCGATTGTCTCCCTTGCACGCACCAACCAGCAGCGCCGCAGGAAGGAGGATCACGAACAGTCGGTTACGCATGGGGCCTCTCCTTTCGAGGTGCCGCCGGTTTCGGCGGCACCCTTTCATAAGGCAGGGGACGTGCCACACCGCCAGGGCGCGACCTCTTCAGGAGAGTGCCAGCTCGTCGGAGGCGGCTACAGCGTCTGTGCGGCCCTCACTGGGATCGCCGCGGCCACCTTGGGCAGGTCCGGGGTGAAGTCCTCGCCCGGATTGATGAACGTGTCGTGCTCCAGCCCGTACTGCTTGTCGTACAGCTCGCGATACCGCCCGCCCAGTGCCAGCAGCTCCTCCTGGCGTCCGCGCTCAACGATCTCGCCATGCTCGAGAACCAGGATCTGGTCCGCGCTCGCGATGGTCGAGAGGCGGTGAGCGATCACGAAAGTGGTCCGACCGTGGCGCAGCGATCGGAGCCCGTCGCGAATAAGACCCTCGCTCTCGCTGTCGAGACTCGACGTGGCCTCATCGAGGATGAGGATGCGCGGGTCCGCCAGGATCGCCCGGGCAATCGCGACCCGCTGGCGCTGTCCCCCGGATAGCTTCACGCCGCGCTCGCCGACGATCGTCTCGTAGCCATCCTTGAAGCCGTCGATGAACTCCTCGCAGTGAGCGACGTGCGCCGCCTCGCGCACGTCGTCGATCGACGCCCCTGGCTTCGAGAACCGGATGTTGTCGGCGATGCTCCCGTCGAACAGGAAGTTGTCCTGCAGCACCACGCCCAGATGCGAGCGAAAATCTCTGAGACGAACCCGCGCGAGGTCGTGGCCATCCACCAGCACCCGCCCCGCCTGCGGCCGGTTGAACGCCATCACCAGACTGATGAGTGTGCTCTTTCCCGAGCCGCTCGATCCAACGAGCGCGGTGGTCGTTCCGGCGGGCGCGTGGAGGTCGATCTTCTTCAGCACGGGGACGCCCGCGTTGTACTCGAAGCTCACATCCTCGAAGCGCACGTCGCCGTCGATGTCCACGAGCGGCATGCGGCCCGCGTCCTCCTGGTCCTCGGTGGACATCGAGAGGATCTCTCGAATGCGGTCGAGTCCGGCGAACGCCTCGCTCACCTGCGTGCCGATCGAGGAGATCTCGATCAGCGGCATCGCCAGCATCCCCACGAAGACCACGTACGTCACCACGTCACCGAGCGTCATCCGCCCCGCCAGCACCGCTCGCCCGGCGCCGAGAATCATGACGATCCCGACCATGCCGATGATGAGAGTGGAGAAGGCGCCGACGGTCGAGATCCCGGTGATCGTGCGAGCCACGTTCCGGAACAGCCGGTGAGCGCCGCGGGCGAAGACTAGGTTCTCCCGCCGCTCGGCCGTGTACGTCTTCACGATGCGGATGCCACCCATGGACTCGGCGAGCCGTCCCGTCACCTCGGCGTTGATCACGCTCCGCTCGCGGAACACGGGGCGCAGCCGCCGGAATGCGATCGTCATCACGCTTCCGAAGCTGAGCAGGAGGAGCAGGGTGACGGATGTCAGCTTCCAGTTCAGATAGAAGAGAACGAACAGCGCCAGCGTCGCGGTGACGAGACCGCCGACGAGCTGCACCAGTCCCGTGCCGACGAGATTCCGGATTCCCTCGGCGTCGGTCATGATGCGCGAGATGAGGATCCCGGTCTGCGTCGAGTCGAAGTAGCTCACCGGGAGACGGGTGACGTGGGCCTGCACGCGCTTCCGCATGTCGGTGATCGCCAGCTGAGCGGTGATGCTCACGACCTGGCTCAGCACGAACGATGTCGCGGCCTGCAGGAGTGTCGCGACGCCGATCGCGAGCGCGATCGGCACCAGGAGGTCGGCGCGGCGCTGCCCGATCACCGAGTCCACGAAGATCTTGGTGCTCGCCGGCATGACCAGGCCGGCGAGGCGGCTCACCAGCATGAGCGACATGCCGATGGCCAGCGACCGCTTGTGGGTCACTATCAGAGCTCTCGACTCACGCCACGCGGTCGAGAACCCTACCTTCTTCTTCTTTTTTTCCTGCGCGCCATCAGACATGACGACCCATCACTTGCTCTCGAGCGTCTTGGCTACCCGGGCGCGGATCTGCTCGAAGATCTGTCGTCCCATCTCGGTGCGGGTCGCCATCCACTCGGCGTTGGCGAATGACCGCGGGCTGGTCGCCTGCCGCAGCTGGGCGAGCCAGGGATGGACCTTGGCGAAGAGAAAGAATCCCTCGCCATTGTTCTCGATCAGGAAATCGGCGTTGATGATCCCGTGCCGCCCCATGCCGTAGACCATCTCCCAGTAGCCGGCAACCTGGCGGAACGCGGTGTTGATCTCGTGGTCGGGACGTGCCACCGCGAGCACCCCGTCGGCGTCCTTGGGCCAGAACTTCTGATTGACGACCTCGCGCGAGCGTCGCATCACCTCTTCCCGCCGCAGGTCGTAGAGCTTGAGCACCAGATCCGCGTCGTGATAGTCAGGTATTTCGTGCGACATGCTGCGCCTCGGCAGGAATGGGCCCGGTGGGAGATCCGCGGCCGGACCGGAATTCTCGCCGAGCGACAGCGCTGGCGCAATACGGCGGCGCCGCGCGGAGAACGCATGTCCGCGCGGCGTCACCGCGTCGTCAGGGCAAGATGAACGTCCGCGTGCTCGAGGCCGTCTGCCCGATGGTGTCGGTGACCGTGAGCGTCACCGTCCGGGAACCGCTGTGCGGATACGACGTCGTTACCACCTGGCCCGTCGCCGTTCCGCCCGGAGACTTCCCGAGATCCCAGCTGTAGGAGACGATTCCCTTGTCGTCCGAGGACGATGACCCATCGAACGTGCACGTCCACCCGTTGCAGGTCACGGTGAAGCGCGCGACCGGCGGCTGGTCCGTGGGCGGCGGCGGTGGCGGCGGACCGTCGCTCACGGTGATCACCTGCGTGGCGCTGTTGCTCTGACCGGCGCCATCGGTGACCGTCAGGGTGACCGTGCGCTGGCTCGTGTGCGGGTAGGTCGCCGTCACCACCGCCCCGGAGCCGGTGCCGTTCGGAGACATGCCGAAGTTCCAGTCGTACGACACGATGCCGCGATCGTCGGTCGAGTTCCGGCCATCGAAGGTGCAGGTGAGCCCCGTGCAGCTGTAGGTGAATCGCGCCACCGGCGGCTGGTCCGAGGGCGGGGGCACGTCGCTCACCGTGATCACTTGCGTGGTGCTGTTGCGTTGGCCGGCGCCATCGGTGACCGTCAGGGTGACCGTGCGCTGGCTCGTGTGCGGGTAGGTCGCCGTCACCACCGCGCCGGACCCGGTGCCGTTCGGGGACATGCCGAAGGTCCAGTCGTACGACACGATGCCGCGATCGTCGGTCGAGCTCCGGCCGTCGAAGGTGCAGGTGAGCCCCGTGCAGCTGTAGGTGAATCGCGCCACCGGCGGCTGGTCCGGCGGCGGGGCGGCGTTCAGAAAGCCGGTGTAGAGCAGGAGGTTCGGCGAGCCGACAACGTCGGAGATGCGGTTTGGGGTGGCGTTCGTTTTGAGAGCCTGCGCGACTTGGGCCGCCGACGCCGTGGGGTTGTTCTGCAGATACAGCGCCGCCGCGCCGGTCACATGCGGGGTGGCCATGGACGTCCCGCTGATCGTGTTTGTCTGCGTGTCGCTGCCGTTCCAGGCCGAGGTGATTGCCGAGCCGGGCGCGAACAGGTCCACGCAGCTGCCCCAGCTCGAGTAAGACGCCCGGGCATCGATGCTCGTGGTCGCGGCCACCGTGAGGGCGTCCGGCGCCCGTGCCGGCGATCCGCCGCATGCGTCGGAGTTGCTGTTCCCCGCCGCCACCGCGTAGGTGACGCCGGACGCGATCGAGTTCTCCACCGCCTGGTCGAGCGAGCTGGAGATGCTGCCTCCGAGACTCATGTTGGCGACGGACGGGCCCTGACGATTCGCCGTGACCCAGTCCACAGCGGCGATGATTCCCGACACCAGGCCGCTTCCGCTGCAATCCAGAACACGCACGGCATAGAGCTTCACCTGCTTGGCCACTCCGTAGGTGACGCCTCCGACCGTGCCCGCCACGTGCGTGCCGTGTCCGTTGCAATCGGCAGTGCCGTTGCCGTCGTTGATAGCCGTATACACTCCCGACGCCCGGCCGCCGAACTCGACGTGCGTGGTGCGGATTCCGGTGTCGATGATGTAGGCACTGACGCCGGAGCCGGTGGGGCCGTAGTTGTAGGTGCCGTTGAGGGGGAGATCCAGCTGATCGATCCGATCGATCCCCCACGTCGCGCCTGACTCCGTTCCCGAGAGGTGGACCGTCCGATCCTGCTCGATGAGCGTGATATCCGGATGGAAGCGCAGGGTGGCGACCGCCGATGCGCTCAGCTGCGCCGCGAAGCCCTTGAGGGCGCTTCCGTAGCTGTGAAAGAGCACCCCAGCGTACCGGTCCATGATCTGCCTCGTCAGCGCGGGCGCGTCCGCGACTCCGGCGCGGAACACCACGATGTAGCGGTCCGGCACGACGTCCGATGTGGAGGCGACGGCCGTTCGAGAGGCCGCGACGCGGGAGCGAGGCGCAGTGGCGGTGTCCTGACAGGCAATGACGGTCGACGCCGCGAGCGCCAGGAGTACGAGCTTCTTCATCGTGAGCCTCCAACCGGTACTGATGTGGGGAGTTCCATAGCCGCGACGGGGAGCGCGGTTAGCTGATCCAGGTGCCGAGCATCAGTCCCGCCAGACTCAGAAGGAAGACGATCGTGGCCAGAGCGCCCAGCAACGTCGCGACGCCGCGCGCCAACCGGAGGGTCTGGGGCACCACACCACTGGACCCGCCGCGCTCGCGAAGCACGCGGTCCGTGATCCCCCAGAGCCCGAAGCATACAAAGCACAGCGCGCCGCTCACAAGGGGGAGCCACCACGACGGCTGCCAGAGGAGCGCGAGAAGAAGCGCCGCGAGCCCGACGACCATGTCCAGCACGAGGCGCCCATCCGATGCCTGCCGCGCGCGGCGCATGAGAAAGCGGGGAAGGTTCTCGCCGGCGGGCTCACCAGGTGCGCTCTCGACCATCTGTCTCTACCGACGCTCTTCGCTCCGGAGCCACGCCCGCCACGCCGCCTCGAGAGCGGGAACATCCTTCGGGGCGGTCCTCGCCTGCTGCAGGATCGCTTCGACGCTCTGGCCTGCCAGCAGCCGCTCACCCATCAGGCCGATATACTCCGCCCCCTCCTTCTCGGCGAGGAACTGCGCGATCGATCGCGCCTCCGCCAGGTAGAGCAGCGCGCGCGGGCGATCTCGCATCGCGGCCGGGTCGGAGCCTTCGATCTCGGTCCGATCGACCGAGTCCGCGAGCGTCGACCTCGCTGCGAAGATCTCGGCGAGCGGAATCGGGGTCCCGAGACGCGAGGAGATCCCGCCGCGCCCATCGAACCCCCCCCCCGGGGCAGCGCGCTGAGAGATGCGACGGCCTGACGGAACCACACCGGTAGCCGGGTCGCGGCCTCGGACGAATCGGCGGGGCGCTTCTGCGACGCCCATCCGGCGAGCATCACCCGGGCGGCACGCCGGGCGACCGGCCATCGCTCCGCGACTTCCTCGCGCCGCGACCTCTGCTCGGGCCGCGCCGGTCGCGAGACGCGGAGCACAGGCAGTCCGCGATTGCGCAGCGGCGCCGGATCGAAGCTGGCTGACTTGTCCGGCGTGTCGAAGAGCACGACCGCGAAGAGGGGCGCGTAGCTTCCGAAGTAGCGGTGGAACTCGCGCGTCGCATGATCGAGCTCATCCCGCACGGCCGCCACCGAAGCGGCGGTCGGACCGTATACCTCGAATCGGTCGTTGCGAATGGCGTGAAGGGAATCGGCTCCGAGAGCGACGACGCTGTCGCCGAGCGCGTGTTGAACCGGAGGATAGGCACCGCTCGAGAAATAGCTGCACCCCGTCCCTCCTGCCGCGAGCGCCAGCAGCAGGAGGGAGAGGTGAGCCCGCATGGAATTCATGCGGAAGTGGTACCCTCGTCGTGCGCGTCTGTTTCGCCGCGGCGCGGGCTCTCGCGAAAAGCGCGATGCTCCGCGGCCGGCGTCTCGAGCGCATTGAGATCGCATGGCTGGCATGGCTCGACAGGCTGCCCCTCGCGCTTCCCCTCCACCTTCACGTCGAGCTCCACATGCTGATCGGCGGGAACACCCTCGTTGAGTCCGTCGGCGATCCGGCAGACCTTCTGCCGGATGACCTCGGCCTGCTCCGCGTCCGGCGTGGTGAGGAGAAGGCGATAATGCTCGTTGCCGTCCGAGGCGATCAGATCGGAGGTGCGAAAATCCCGGCACAGGCGGAGCCCGAGCGTCCGCCGCATGTTCTGGTTGCCGCCGTGCACACCGACGGTCAGGACGCTCACGTTGTAATCACGGCGGCGCGCCCTGCGCTCTTCCCATTCGCGAATGAGTCGGAAATACATCACGCTCGGAAGCCCCGTCAGGGGGTCCGTCAGAATTCGTTTCAGAAGGTTGTTCTCGATCGCGTAGCCTCCCGACATATATCCTCCCGGCTGCGTAAGCGACCCTCCTTTCCATAGCACACCGCTTGCCATCACGACCCGTCGCCCCCGTCGGTTAGCAGGCCATAAACATAAGGGTGGCATGACTTTCTGCGGTCAAGGCGTGGCCGGGCCGGAAGTCCGCCTGGAGGCCGCCGAGGGCTCAACCGGACCCAGCTTGGCGCCGACCAGGACGCGGTTGAGCGCACCGACATCCTCGCGAATAACGCGGTCCAGGGCGGCGAGCTCGCGGTCGAGGGCGGCCGAGAGCTCACGGAAGACGACGTAGCTCCCGGCGGTCGGTCGTCCATCTCCGAACTCGAGCTTGCTGCGCAGCGACGCCAGCCGATTGTTGAGGCGGATGGGGAAGTTGAGCGGGTCCTGTCCGCTCCGGTTGCGAGTCTGGTACAGGGCGTCCTCGCGCTCCACCAGCCGGCTGCGCGCGGTGGCGGCAGCCGACAGCACGGCGGCGTCGCTCGCGCCGGCGACGCGATTCGCGATCTGCTTCTCGAGATCGCGAATCCGGATGACCGCCTCGTTCGCGTCGCTGGTCCGATCGCGAATCCTGACAGCCAGGGCGAATTGAGCCAGAAGATCGGCCTGGGTGACCCCCTTGAGACGGGGATCGATGCGGATGCCGAAGCTCCGTATCTGGCTGCGGCCGTCGGCGGTGACTCGTACCTGGTAGTGGCCCGGGATCGCGGTCGGCCCACCGTCGGCGTCCGCCCCCCACAGGATCATCTTGGGGAAGACGACCGAGCCGGGGTAGCTGAGATCCCACTCGAAGCGGTTCAGGCCAGCGGTGGTCGGAGCCTTCGGCACGGGACGCCGGAACTCGTCGGCGCTGTCCCTGGCTGAGCTGTCACGGGACAGACTGTCGCGGCGGGCGCGCACGCGGCCGATGCTGTCGCCGATGACGACAGCCGCGCGGCCGCTGTCCGCCGCGCCGGCCTTTGCACGGGCGGCAGTCGAGTCCTTTGGCGCGGGTCGATCCTTCTTCGTTCCCACAAACGTGCGGATGATCGTGCCCCTGGCATCGAGGATCTGGATCGTCACCGAGTCGGCTGGCCGGCTGAGATAGTAGTGGATCGTGGCCGGATAGACGCCGCGCACCGCGTCGTGGGGAGTGAACAGGTGCAGCGGCTCGGCGGCGATCTCGGCCGTCAATTGGCGAATGGGTCCGATGTCGTCGAGCACGTACATGGATCGGCCGTGAGTGGCGATGACGAGATCCTTCTCCTCGACCACGAGATCGGGCACCTGGACGTCGGGGAGATTGAGCGAGAGAGATTGCCAGCGCCCGCCGTCATCGAAGGAGACGTAGACTCCGTGCTCGGTACCGGCGTAGAGCAGGCCGGCTCGCTTCGGGTCCTCGCGCACGGCGTGCACATAGTCGTCGGCGCGGATTCCCGTCACGATCTTCCGCCAGCTCTTTCCGAAGTCGCTGGTCGCGTAGATGTAGGGAGCGCGATCGTCCATCTGATAGCGCTTGGCAGCCACGTACGCGGTGCCGGCGTGGTGGGAGGAGGCATCGATCAGGCTCACGCGCGCGAATTTCGGCAGGTCGGGCGGTGTCACGTTGGCCCAGCTCTTCCCCCCATCGCGGGTGATCTGGACGAGGCCGTCGTCGGAGCCCGTCCAGATGGTGAGGGCGTCCTTCTTCGAGGGCGCAATCGTGAAGATCGTCCCGTAGATCTCGGGGCCGTTCATGTCGTGCGTGATCGGACCTCCGCTCTCGCCGAGCGTGGCCGGGTCGGCGCGGGTGAGATCGGGACTGATTCGCGACCAGCTCTGGCCCTTGTTGACGGAGCGAAAGAGGTGCTGTGACGACGCGTAGATCACGTGTGGGTCGACCGGGGAGAAGACGATCGGAAAGGTCCACTGCCAGCGCTCGGGGAGAGCACTCGCCGGCTCGCCGGAGAAGAAGCGCGGATACACCTCGACATCGCGGATCTGCCCGTTGCTCCGGTCGTAGCGTGTCAGCAGCGCGCCCTGGCTTCCGGCGTAGAAGATGTCCGGGTTCACGGGGTCGGGGGCGATGTAGCCGCTCTCTCCGCCGCCCACGTGGTAGAACCAGTCGCCCGGCGCACCGCGTCCTCCACCCATCAGCCCGCCCCAGTTCTGCCAGTCCGAGCTGGGCACGCAAAAGGTGCTGTTGTCCTGCTGCGCGCCGCAGACGTGGTAGGGGAAGTCACGGGTGGTGGCGACGCGATACGCCTGGGCCGTTGGGTATCGCTGCGTGGTCCACGTCTGACCCGCGTTCACCGACACGTTGCCTCCGCCGTCGTTGCTGTTGATCAGCCGGCGGCTGTCATTGGGTGCGATCCAGAGATCGTGGTTGTCGCCGTGTGGGTCGCGAACGGTCGTGTCGAACTTCACTCCGCCATCATCCGACCGGTACATGCTGGTGTTGAGCGCGTAGACGCGATCCTTCACCGCCGGATCGGCGTAGATGCGGCTGTAGTAGAAGGCGCGCTGGCGAATCTTCCGGCCATCGTTCGTGCGCTTCCAGCTTGTCCCGGCATCGTCGGAACGGAAGACTCCGCCCGAGTCGGCCTCGACGATGGCGTAGACGCGGTTGCCGTCCGCGCCCGAGACCGAGACGCCGATCTTGCCGATGATGCCGGCCGGCATCCCCGGATTGCGCGTGACCTCGGTCCAGTGATCGCCGCCATCGGTGGACTTGAACAGTCCCGATCCGGCTCCGCCGCTGGTCAGCGACCATGGCGTTCTACCGACGTCCCAGAGCGCGGCGAACAGCGTCTGACCATTTCTCGGATCGATGCTGAGATCCACCGCCCCCGTTCGATCGTTGCGGAAGAGCACCTTCTCCCACTTCGCGCCGCCGTCCTTCGAGCGAAAGACTCCCCGCTCGGCATTGGGCGCATACGGGTGGCCGAGTGCCGCCACGAACACGAGGTCGGCGTTCGTGCGATCCACGCGGATGCGGGCGACCGCCTGCGTCTCCGCGAGCCCCATGTGCTTCCAGCTCTTCCCGGCGTCGGTCGACTTGTACACGCCGTCGCCCTGCATGATGTTGCCGCGGAGCTCGGTCTCGCCCATCCCGATGTAGACCACATCGGGGTTCGATTCGGACACCGCCACCGCTCCCACCGACGAGCTCCGGATCTTCCCATCGGTCACCGGTTGCCAGGTGAGTCCGCCGTCTGTGGTCTTCCACAGACCGCCGCCGACGGCGCCGAAATAGTACTCGTAGGGCCGGCTCGCACTGCCCGCGGCGGCGGTGGATCGGCCGCCGCGATTCGGCCCGATGCTGCGCCAGCGGAGTCCGGTGAAGTGGGTCGAATCGAAGGCGACCGCGGAGGGCGTCTGTGCAGCGGCGGCGCAGGCGACACAGAGCGAGGCGACGATGATGGGAAGCGCCATCTGCCGCAAACCTTTGTCGAGGGGCGACCGTGTGGGGCGCATTGGAGAAGTGCGGGGCATGCGGGGAATCACCTCGGGGACGATGCGGGTAGGCGATCGCTGGGCATCGCGCAAGTTGAGCCGGCAATCGGCGTGGCGCCAGCGGAGCGATCGCGATCCACAGTCAGTCGCGGCGGTCGATGAGATGATGGAGGAATCTCTCTGGCTCGTTGAGAAAGTCCCGCGTCAGATTCACGTGCTCAAGCTCGGCGTACTTCACCAGCTCGATGGGTGGCCGGTCGAAGCTCCAGATGGCAGCGCCCGGATACGCGAGCAGCAGGGGAGAATGAGTCGAGATGATGAACTGCGCCTCCTGCTCTACCATCTCGGCGATCATCGCGATCAGGGCGAGCTGGCTCTGGGGTGAGAGCGGCGCTTCCGGCTCATCGAGGAGATAGAGGCCGTGCGGAACGAATCGGCTCCGGAAGAGCTTGAGGAAGCTCTGGCCGTGGGAGTTGGCGTCGAGGTCGATCCCATAGCGGCGCTCCATGTCGGCGAGCGACGCTCGCGCCGGCCCCTGAGCGAGCCCCTTGGCGTACGCCGAGCGGTCGCTGTACTCCGCGTCGAGCTCGTCGATCCGCTCCAGCATCTCGCACCGCAGGCGCGCGAGTCGCTTCGTGAAGCCGAAGAAGTCCTCGGCGCGCAGAAAGAATCCTCGCCGCACTCGCTGCGACCAGGAGAGCGCGAGCCGTGACGCGAGTGCGCGCTGGACCGAGAGCGACGGATCATGCTCCACGTTCTCCGCACCGACGGCCGGCAAGCCAGCTGCCGCCGCGATCCCTTCGAGCAGCGTCGACTTGCCGGAGCCGTTCTCGCCCACGAAGAAGCTGACCGGCTCTGTGAGCTCGATTCGCGGGAGCGCTCGGATCGCCGGCACGCTCCACGGGAACGCCACCTCTCCGTCGGCCGGCCGCGACCTGAGTGTCACCGAGCGCAGGTGAACCGCCCGGCTCATGGTGGCCCTCCGCGCACACTCTCCCCACTCCCGTTCATGCCGAAGCGTACGATTCGATCGGGTATGCGGCAACGCGCGAGCGTTCCCTCGACCCACATTGATCTCCTCGATTGTGAGGGTCGCGCCGCGGTCCTATTATCCGGAGATTCCGGTGCTGTCCGCACGCGGGAGCTTGCCAAAGGGAGGAGACATCGCATGTGGCGCCCCGGGGAGAGCTCGCCCGATGTCGTCGAGGAGTCGCGGCGTGCACTGCTCAAGTCGGGACTGGGCCTCGCCGCGCTCGCGAGCATTC
>JALZAQ010000021.1:0-11199 GCA_030948255.1 Gemmatimonadota bacterium | reverse complement strand
CATTCCCCGCGAGCTCCTGGCACTGGCTGACCACCAGGCATCTTCGGGATCGCCTCGCCGGTGGCTGGATGCTGCGCTCGAGGTCGATCGGTGGATCCGGGCGAGCCGCATCGTCACCGATCACGGGATCGTGTGGCCCGCCGATCCCCGTACCCCCTCCTCGGTCTCCACTGATCTCTATAGCGGAACCCCCGGTGTGCTGCTCTTTCTTCTCGAGCTGCACGCCGCCACCGGCGACCCGTCGCTCCTTGAGGAGGCATGCGCCGGCGCGGATTGGCTGATCACTCAACTACCAGTCGGCGCGTCCGAGCGGACCACCTGTGGATTGTACGAAGGGCTGGCCGGCACATCGTTCGTTCTGCAACGCGTTCACGAGGCGAGCGGGCGGCCGGTCTACCGGGAGGGCGCTCTGCGCGCGCTCGCGGGCGTGCATCACTCGGCGCGGCCCGCCGGCGCGGGCGTCGAGTGGAGCGAGAGCACCGACATCATCAGCGGCTCCGCCGGGATCGGACTCTTCCTTCTGAGCGCGGCGAGGAGCTGGAAGGACGAGGGTTCGCACGATCTCGCGATCCGTGCCGGCCGCCGCCTCCTCGAGCTGGCACGGCCCGACCACGGTGGACTCTACTGGCGTATGGATCCGACTTTTCCCCGGCTCATGCCCAACTTCTCGCACGGCACCGCCGGTGTGGCCTATTTCCTCGCCACGCTGGGCCACGAGAGCGGCGACCGGGAATTTCTGGATGCCGCGGTGGGAGGCGCCCGCTATCTCGAGGCGATCGCCCATCGCGACGCCCACGGCTGCGCGGTGCAGCATCACGACGGGGATGGCAGCAGCCTGTACTATCTGGGATGGTGTCACGGTCCCGTCGGAACCGCCCGTCTCTTCAGTCAGCTCGCTCGCGCGACCCGCGATCCGGAGTGGGACGCGTGGGTGCGCCGCTTCGCGGCCGGAATCTCCGACAGCGGCATCCCCGAGCATCGCACGGCCGGCTTCTGGAACAACATCAGCCAGTGCTGTGGAAACGCCGGGGTCGCCCAGTTCTTCCTCGATCTGCACCTCGCTGGCGGCGAACCGGCGTATCTGGCCTTCTCACGACGAGTGACCGAGGATCTGATGCATCGCGCCACTCGCGACTCGAGCGGACTTTTCTGGGTTCAGGCCGAGCACAGGGTTCGGCCCGAGTGGACGATCGCGCAGACCGGCTGGATGCAGGGTGCGGCCGGCGTCGGCGCGTGGCTGCTCCGACTCGACGCGTTCGAGCGCGGCGCACGGCCCGTGATTACGTTGCCGGACTCTCCCTTCTGACCCGGCCTGAACCGGACCCATGTCGCACCGCTCGATCACGCTCGTCTCCTTCTCCCTCCTCGCCGCGGCGCGGATGGCCGCGTCCCAGACTCCGGCCGAGCTGTCGCGACCGCTCCCACCGGACAGCGCGGTGATCACGGACACGCTTCCCAATGGGCTGCGCTACTACATCCGCGCCAACCGCAAGCCGGAGCACCGCGCCGAGCTGCGCCTGGTAGTGAACGCCGGCTCGGTTCTCGAGGACGAGGATCAGCGCGGCCTGGCTCACTTCGTCGAGCACATGGCGTTCGACGGCACGGAGCATTTCCCGAAAAAGGAGCTGCAGAACTACATCGAGTCCGTCGGCATGCAGTTTGGCGCCGACCTCAACGCCGAGACCGGGTTCGACGAGACCGTCTATCAGCTCCAGCTGCCGACCGACACGGCTCGCATCCTCGAGCAGGGAATCCAGATTCTGGAGGATTGGGCCCACGGCGTGGCGCTCGACAGCTCGGCGATCGGGAACGAGCGCGGAGTGGTGATCGAGGAGTGGCGCCTGCGGCAGGGAGCGGGGTCGCGCATTTTGGACAAGCAGCTGCCCGTGCTCTTCGCCGGATCGCGCTACGCCGAACGCCTTCCGATCGGACAGCGCAGCACTCTCGAGAGCTTTCCGCCCGCGTCGCTGCGTCGCTTCTATCGGGACTGGTACCGCCCGGACCTGATGGCGGTTGTGGCCGTCGGCGACTTCGATCCCAAGACGGTGGAGAAGCTCATCCGGGCACACTTCTCATCGATCGCTCGGCCGGGACAGGAGCGCTCCCGCACCCTCTTTCCCATCCCGGACAACGACACGGCGCTGGTGGCCGTCACCACCGACAAGGAGGCGACCAGCTCAAGCGTCGAGATCGCCTGGAAGCAGCCGCTCCGCGACAAGCGCACGCTCGGGGCGTTCCGGCAGGAGATGGTGGAGCATCTGTACAACAGCATGCTCAACCAGCGCTTTCATGAGCTGGCGCAGCAGCCTGATGCGCCCTTCCTGGGAGCATCGTCGTCGCAGGGACTCTTCATCCGGTCGAAGGAGATCTACAGTCTCGACGCGGCGGTGAAGAGCGGCGGGATCGTTCGGGGACTGGATGCCCTTCTCACCGAGGCCGAGCGGGTGGGGCGCTACGGATTCACGGCCACCGAGCTCGAGCGGCAGAAGCGAGATCTCCTTCGTTCGGTCGAGCAGGCGTACGCTGAGCGAGACAAGACCGAATCGGGCGCGTACGTGGGCCAGTACGTCAACGCCTACCTCTACAGCGAGCCGGTCACCAGCATCTCGACCGACTTCGATCTGTATCGTCGGCTGCTCCCGGGCATCCGGCTCGAGGAGGTCAATCGGCTGGCAACCAGCTGGCTCACCGACCGGAATCGCGTGATCCTGGCATCGGCGCCGGCACGGGACAGCGCCAGTCTTCCGAGCCGGCGCGCGCTGCTGGCGGTATTCGACTCGGTGAAGCATCGCGCAATCGTCGCCTACAAGGATCAGGTGACCGCCGGCCCTCTGGTGGAGCGCGCCCCGCCGCCCGGACGGATCGTCTCCGAGCGGGTGGATTCCGCGGTCGGCGTGACGGAGTGGACTCTCTCCAACGGCGCCCGGGTGCTGGTGAAGCCGACCGACTTCAAGGCCGATGAGGTTCTCCTCGCGGGCTGGAGTCCGGGCGGTACCTCGCTGCTGCAGGACCGGGAGTACATGTCGGCGCGCAACGGCGCCGTGATCGTGCAGCAGAGCGGAATTGGCCGCTTCAACCGGATCGAGCTGCAGAAGGCTCTGGCCGGACAGGCCGTGTCCATTTTTCCGTACATCGCATCGCTCGAGCAGGGGATTTCGGGAAGCGCCTCTCCGCGCGATCTCGAGTCGCTCTTCCAGCTGCTGTATCTCGACTTCACGGCGCCGCGAACGGACAGCTCCGCGTTCGCGGCCTACAAGGCGCGAGTCAATGCGCAGCTGGCCAACCGCAGTGCCAGTCCGGAGGCAGCCTTCGCCGATTCCCTCGCGGTCACGCTGACGCAGCACAGCTGGCGGGCGCGACCGATCACGCCGGCGGTCTTCGACGAGGTGGATCTCGGAAAGTCGCTCGCGTTCTATCGCGATCGGTTCGGCGATGCGAGCGGTTTCACCTTTGTCATCGTCGGCAGCGTCCGGCCGGACACCCTGCGGCCGCTGGTGGAGCGCTGGGTCGCCTCTCTTCCGGCCACGCATCGCCGCGAGCGCTGGCGCGACGTCGGGATCAAGGCACCGCCCGGTGTAGTGACGACCGTCGTGAAGCGTGGCCTGGAGCAGAAGAGCGAGAGCGTTCTCATCTTTCACGGGCCGTTCGAGTTCTCTCCCGCCAGTCGCTACATCCTGGCGTCGCTGGTGGAGGTGCTCCAGCTACGCCTGCAGGAGACGCTGCGCGAGTCGCTCGGCGGGACGTACGATGTGCAGGTGGGTGGCTCCGGCGAGCGGGATCCGCGGCCGGAGTATCAGATCTCGATCCAGTTCGGCTCGTCGCCGGCGCGGGTCGATGAGCTGGTCAGAGCGGTACTGGCGCAGATCGACAGCCTCAGGCGTACCGGCCCGACCGCGCGCGAGCTCTCCAAGGTGCGCGAGCAGCAGATCCGCTCGCGTGAGACCGGGCTCAAGGAGAACGGCTTCTGGCTCACGAGCATCGAGAACTACGACCGTTACGGCTGGAAGCTCGCCGACATCCTGGCCTTCGACGAGCGGCTGAAGCTCCTCACGGGCGACCGCATCCGGGACGCGGCCAGGAGCTATCTCGACGACACAAGGTACGTACGCGGATCACTCTTTCCGGAGAAGTGAAGGCGGCGCTCCCATTCGGGTAGCGCGCCCGGCTTCATCGCGGACGCGCCGAGCGCACGCGGCTGCTGTTCTTCATCGGACCCTTAGTCATTTCCGCCAGGATCTTGTTCAGAGCAGTGATCGACTTGTTGAGCTGGTCGTAGAGCTCGTGATCGTTGAGCGCTGTCGCGGCAAAGCGGTAGTTTGTGTTCAGCAGCTTGAGAAGCGAATCCGTCGTCGCCGTCAAGGCGGCCATTCGCGTGGTGAGTGTTGTGTCCAGCGCATTTCTTTGAGACTGAACTCCATCAAGGAGCGAGTCCAGCCTGGTGGTGAGCCACGCGAGACGATTGTACAATGTCTTGTCGTCCAGGACCTTTCCGGCCCTGCCGTTCCGCATCAGCAGCTCCGCCTGCGTGAACGTGCTGTTCATCGCGTCATACAATGCCTGATTGATGATCAGCTGTGGCCCCGTTGGAGCGTCCCCGCGCATCGCGCTGCCCGTGGTGTCACGAGTGCTCCGTCCCGACTTCACCAGCGCCGTCATCACGCGTCCCTTCTCGTAGTCCGACTTCATGCCGTCGGCCACCTTGATCAGCTCGTTGCGCTCGGCTTCGGTGAGCGGATAGGACGTCGCGATCGCGATCAGCACCCGAGCGAGCTCGTAGTCCGACCGGAACTTCCGCGCCGCCGAGAACATGAGCGGGAGCGTCGACCGATCAGGCTTCGCGCTCGAGAGAAGCGCCAGAAGCGATCTCGACCGCTCGTAGTCCGATTCGATGCTGTTGACCGCCTGCAGGTACGCCGGGCCGTCGCTCGGGTCGACCTGATGCGCCTCCGACATCGCGAGCAGAACCCGCGACTTCTCGTAGTCCGAGCTCATCGTAGACGCCGACGCGAGAAGGCCTTTCGCGACCTCACGCGAGAGTCCCGTCTTTCCCGCCAGAACCATCAGCACGCGGGCGTGCTCGTAGTCCGACTTGAGCCCGTTCGCGGCGCCGAGGAACGCGACGCGCGATGACTCATCGTCGAGCGGCGATACGTGAGCGATCGCCATCAGGACGCGCGCCTTCTCGTAGTCGGAGCTGAGCTGCGATCCGTCGATCTGGATCACCCGCCGGAGGGTCGCCGCGTCCAGCTTCGTCGAATCGACCAGCCGCATGAGGTAGATGGCACGGGCGTAGTCGGACTGCATCAGCTCCGCCTCATCGAGCACGGCCTTCGAGCCGCCCCTGGCCAGGAGCTTCGGAAAGCGCTTGTCCACCGCGAAGGCGGTTGCCCGATCCAACCCGATGAGCAGCTCGGCCAGCCACGCCCGGCCCTCGGCGTTCCACTCGCGGTTAGTGCCGTTCACCGTGTAGACGCGCTGGAGGGAGCCGTCAGCCCCCGGGCGGATGACCAGCCGGGTGAGATCTCCGCCCTTGCGCAGCGAGATGTCCACGTACCCGCCGCTCGAGACGCTCGTGATGTCGCTGAAGTCGTCGTTGAATCCGATCTCCCCTTCTGCCTGCAGGTCGAAGCTGCAGCCGTCGCCCGACCAGTGCACGGTCCATTGCTTGAGGTGTCCGTCCCGCGAGGATGACCAGTTGCTGTGGTTGTGCGAGCCCTTGCCTGATGTGCAGATGTCGTCGGCGGCGCGCGCGATTCTCGCCAGCGCGGCCGGAACGAGTGCGGTCGCTTCCGGCGGAGCGTTGGAGGCGCCGAGGGAGATCGACGCCGCGTGGGAGATCGGCAGCGTCGCCGCCGGCGAGGTCGTGGCACTGGATACGACCGCCGGCGCGGGCCTCATCTCCGCCACCGGCGGCCTCCACGAAACGACCCTGGCCTCGACGGTCTGCACTGGACGCATCGCGGCGAGCGGCAAAATGAGACAGAGCGCCGCCATCGCCGACAGCGAGCCGCCGAGCGCACTCATCGAGCTACGCGATGGCTGGGGATCGAGAATCGCGAGCAGCCTTCCCTCGAGCTGCGAGCGACGCGCCATCGCGAGCGTGGTCCAGGCGAGCTGCTCCTCCGATCCAAAGCGACGGACGATGTCAAGGAGGTCATTGGCATAAGAGGACGCATGGGTTCCGGCCAATAGCACGCGGTCATCGCAGGCGTGCTCACGCTCGGCTCGCATGCGGCGAGCGGCCAGCCAGATCAAAGGGTTGAACCAGAGCAGCGCCGCGGCGGTCTGAGCGACGAGCTGCGTCAGCGCGTCGAGCCGTTTGACGTGTGCAAGCTCGTGAAGAAGCACGGCGCGCAGCCGCGCGCGCGTCCACCCGTCGGCTTCGGACGGGAGCAGGACGACCGGTGAGACGATCCCCCAGGTCATCGGCATCGTCGCACGCTCGCTCTGCAGGATGGTGATGGGACGGGTGAGGCGGAGCTCGCCGGCAGACTGCTCGGCGAGGGAGATCCATCTCCGCTGATCGACGCGCACCGCGTTGCGGCGCAGCTCGAGGATCGCGATCGACGCGGCGATGCGACGAGAGAGGACGACCAGCACACCGGCGGCCCAGAGAAGGGGCAGCCACCGGCGCAGCGAATCCCCGACGCTGTCGACGGTGAGCGCGGTGACGAGCCCGGTCTCACTCGCGATCGACGGCGCCGCACTGACGACCGCTACGACCGGTACGACCGTCCGGATCCGTGGCGAGGTGGAGGCGATCACGCGCGGAGCGAGGGCGACCTGCGAGACGGCATCGTTGGTCGAGACCGCCAGCGCGACCGCCGGTTCTCCCGCGCGAGTCGGCTCGGGAGGAAGCACCGGGAGCCGCCACGCGGGGAGTGTCGCGCCCAGGATGGGCAGAGCGAGCACTCCGGTCACGGCCAGTGTCCAGACGAGATGCCGAGCCGCCGCCGAAGAGTTCCGGAGAGCGCGGACGACGAGGGCGGCGGCGAGCAGAATGGCGCTCCCCTTGATGGCTGCGTTCAGCGCCACGAGGGCCCACGGGGCCAGCAGCGTGGAGAGACGATCGGGATCGAGGATCGGCATCTTATCTCCCCTCGCTGGTTGCGCGGTCGATCAGCGTCTTGAGCCGGTCGATCTCGGTGGGTGTGAGCCTGGCATCGTCGAGGTCGAGAAGGGCGGCGACCGCATCGCGCGTGGATCCGTCGAAGAAGGTGCGCACGACGTTGCGGAGTGCCGACTTCCTCGCCTTCTCAGGGGTGACGGTGGGGGTGAAGACGTATCGTGGGCCGACCTGCTCGTGTTTCACCTGTCCGCGCTCCTCGAGCAGCCGGAGCATCGCGCGCACCGCCGAATAGCTCGGCGGATCGGGGAGCTGGGCCATGACATCCTGGGCAGTCGCTCGGCCGCGACGGTAGAGGATGTCCATGATCTGCCGCTCGCGGCGGCTGAGATCGCGGTGGGAATCGTGGGGCACAAACCCTCCCAAAAGAGCCGGTCTGCTAATATTCTAGCATCATGCTAAAATTTTAGCAAGAGGGCTCTCCGCCGCGAGCGATCAGCTCGTGCCCACTCGCTCGAAGCGCAGGTCTCGCACACGTCCCATTCCGAGACTCAGTGCGTTCACCTTGCCGGCGGCGTCGCGGCGGAAGAGCACGACGCCCTGGGGTGCGGTGAAGGCATCCGAGTACGCCGGCGTGAGCGGCTGCGTGCCATTCACTCCCGTCCGCACGACGAGCTGGCCCTTGTCATCCACTGCGATGGTGAGCCAGGCACCCGCCTCCTCGCTCCGATAGCTCCCCACGTACTCCGCGAGCTGCGGCGCCCCCGGAGCGAACTCGGCGGTGGCCACGAGCTCGAGCGTGTCGCCGCTTGGCGTGACGAGGTGCATCCGCGCCGGTCGCCCGGCGTTGGCGTCATCGAAGCGCGCGTGCCACCGTCCGTTCGGCGACGCGTACTCGCTTCGCGAGAGCGGCACGAGCGCGCCGCCGCGCACGACCCGCAGCGTGTCGTTGCGCAGGACCAGCTCCATCGGCTCGTTGGTCGCGACGTTGCGATAGCGCCCGGCTCGCGCCGACAGCTCGCTCGCGGTGAGAGCGATGGATTTGACGGAAGTGGCGCTCTCCTTCAGCTCTGGCCCGAGGAAGATCTCGGCGACGCGGTGTGCCAGATCGTCGGGGTTCACCGCACCCGAATTGCACAGCAGTGCGAGCGAGAGGCTCTGCCGCGGCCAGCGCGCGAGGTAGGCCCGGTAGCCGGCGGTCGAGCCGCTGTGGCTCACCTCCGGCAGGCCGCGATACTTCGTCACGACCACCCCCTCCGCGTAGTCGATCGTGCGGCCGCTCGTGAGCTTGCCCTGGCGCTGCAGCTCGTCCACGAGCGCCCGGCCCCCGACGCGCGGAGTCACGAAGTTCTCGTTCCAGATGAGGAGGTCGCCCACGGTGGTGAGCAGGCCGCCGTTGCCGAAGACGTTCTCGAAGGGCATGTCGAGATGGTAGCCGTCCTGTTGGCGCGCGTACGCCGTGGCGCGTCCCCTGACCGTCCGCGTGTAGTCGTCGCGCCATTGCGTGTGCGACATCCCGAGGGGCTCGAACAGGTTGCGCCGGGTGAACTCCGGAAAGGAGAGGCCGCTCACCCGCTCCACGATCATCGCCGAGAGGTTGTAGTTCGTGTTGCTGTAGAGGTACTCGGAGCCGGGCGGGTAGTTGAGGAATTTCTGTCGGCTCGCGACATCCAGGACGTGTGCCTGGGTGTGAACCCGCGTGCCTCGCGGCCACCCGGCCGCGGCGACCACCACGCCCCAGTCGCGGAGTCCGCTGGTGTGGTTGAGCATCTGCCGGATGGTGAGGGGCGCACCGTAGTCCGGTAGCTCGGGGATGTATTTCCGCACCGGGTCATCGAGGGCGAGCTTTCCCTGCTGCGCGAGGAGCACCACGGCGGCGGCCGTGAACTGCTTGGAGACGGAGCCCGCCTCGAAGATCGTCTCCGGCGTGTTCGGCACTCCGTCCTCGAGATTGGCCGACCCGTAGGCGCGCGTCAGGAGCGTGCGTCCGCCGCGTGCGACGGCCACCGCACAGCCCGGTGCTCCCGGCCCGGTCCAGTTCATGAAGACGCTGTCCACTCGGCGTGCGCTGTCGCTCCTGGTCGACTGCGCGGGAATTCCCGGCGCGAGAACGAGGACCGCGGCGAGCGCGATGGGGGGGCCGAGTACGAACGCGAATCGGCGCATGGGCATGGGCGTGTCCGGAGAGATGCGTGGGCTGGCGCGCCGGGCGTACTCGGGCGGGCGCGATGGTCGTACTATAGCAGGCGCGACTTTCTCAGCGCCAGCGCGCTCCCAGTCCAGCCATGAGCGCCGCGTATACCTCGATCCCGTCCCAGAGATTCTGGAGCCGCAGATTCTCGTTCGCGGCGTGCTGGTTGTTGTCGTGGTTCACGATCGGCACCACGATGAGCGGGACGTTGAGCATGTCCTTGAAGACGTACATCGGCAGGCTTCCACCCAGCATCGGCATCACGACGAGCTGCCCCTCCACGGCATCCTCGATGGTGCGCACCACGGCGCGCGACACGGGCAGCTCGAGCGGCGTCCGGATTCCGGGGTAGCCTGCGCCCCAATCGAGTCGTACGATGCGCGCGTGATCGGTGCGGGTCTGGAGATCCGGATCGGCGTGCACCACGAAGTATCCCATCTTTTTCAGGTGCTTCTCGACCAGCGCCCGCACCCCATCCGGCGTCTGGTCGGGGACGAGGCGGAAATCCACCGACGCACGGGCGAGAGTCGGTATCGCGTTGGCCGCCAGCGCTCCTACGTGTCCCCCTTCGACGCCGCGGATGTTGAGCGCCGGACGCATCAGCGTCGTGACGAGCGACTCCCCTGCCCCCTCGGACCAGGCCAGGCCGAGTGACAGCTTGAGCTCGCGCTCCACCGCCGGGATGCGGGCGATCGCCGCGCGCTCGGCGGGGGTGCCGCGCCGGACGTCGGCGCCGAAGCCCGCGATCCGGATGCGGCCGTCCGAGTCACGCATGCTCGCCAACAGATTCGCGAGCATCGCGTTCGGGTTCGGCACCCAGTTCCCATAGTGCCCGTCGTGGAGGGCACGGAGCGGCCCGTAGACGGTCATCTCGAGATCGAGCGTGCCCCGCACGCCGAACACCACCTGCTGTAGACGCGACTGGTGCACCGGCCCATCGCAGAAGATCCAGGCGTCCGCGACGAGCTGCTCGGCGTAGCGGTCGAGCATCGCCCGAAGGTGGGGCGATCCCGCCTCCTCCTCTCCGTCGAAGAAGAACTTGAGATTCACGTCGGGCTGTCGGCCCGCCGAGCGGAGGGCGTCGAGGGCAGCCAGCATCGCCTCGATCGGCGCCTTGTCGTCGCTCGCGGAGCGCGAGTAGAGCCGCGCTTCACCGGAGACCGTGTCGCCCTGCGCCGGCAGCTTGGCCTCCTGGCCGCCGGCCTCGATCGTCGCGTCGCGGAGCGTGGGTGACCAGGGCGGCGTCAGCCACTGACTGCGGTCCACCGGCTGACCATCGAAGTGTGCGTAGAAGACGATCGTGCGCGTCGCCCCCTCGGTGCTCAGCTCGCCGTACACGGCCGGCGGCCCACTGTCCGACTCCAGGAGCCGCGCGCGGACGCCGCGCTCGGTGAGCATCGTCCTGATCCGCTCGGCGTTGCGGAGAATGTTGGCGCGATCCGAGGCGAGGTTGGGGATGGACAGGAGCTGGGTGAGCTCGCGCAGGATCTGGCTCTCGTGGGTCACGCGATAGTCGCGAACCGCGGAGACGAGGCTGTCGGTGAGGGCAACCGGCTTCTGTCCGCGTAGAGCGGTCGGGGGCAGCATGAGTGTCATCATGCCGACGATGGCGACGGGGACCAGCCCGAGCTGGCATCCTTTTCGGTGGGACATGTCCCGTCTTCCCCTTGGTGGTCGTTGTTGCATAAGCTATCGGCGTGCTTGCCACCACGGTCCTCCTGACTTTGCGAGATCAAAGATGAACGAGCCTCTCTTCGCTCCACCAGGGCCAGTCAGCTATAGAGGCGCCATTGTAGAGAGTGGGCTGTACTGTGAAGAGGAGCATGGTCATGGAATGGTGGAAGCGGGATCGATGGGACCATCCGGCTGGTCACCGCTCCTCAGCTCTCGTGGCCGAAAGGTGCGGAGTCGTTTACCTGGCACGGCCCCGTCAGCCCGGGAG